>NZ_JAQITD010000001.1 GCF_028618555.1 Bartonella sp. CM31XJBT
CCAGAATATAAGCTTCATGTTTGGGGGAGCTCTCATCTTGTCCATTATATCCATCATGCTGTTACTCAAACTATCAAGCGTTGCCAATTCTCTCGCAAAAGGCATTACATTTGGACATCTATGGAGACATAGAAACTAGATGAGATAAAAAGCAATGGTCCCCGTAACAGACGCCCTTAATACCCATATGACAAAATAACAAGGATATCCAATCCTACAGTAAAAAATATTCGCACTGAAATTGAGCTGTTTTTATAAATTAAAATGGAATAAAAAAGTAAAATAATTACACACAACGTACTTTACTTTATGTTCAAAATAATAATAATGACAACAAATATCAGGATGTATATAACAATAAAAAAGAGTTATATTAAAATGAAGTCGATCATTCTTATAATTTTGATTGCAAACCTTTTATCGGCTTGTGCATTAGCACCAAAGCTAAAACAGCCAAATGATAGGAACCGTGTGCCTATTAATAAAACAATCCCTGCCGAAATTAAGCGAGGAGACAGATGAAAACAAAACAAGCAAAACCAGTGAAAGCCGAACAACTTAGAAGTTATTATGAAGAAAGCCGTGGCTTAGAACGTGATCTTATCAATGAATTTATAAGGTCGCGCAGAACGGCATGGCGTGTCGCGAGTACTGTGGGTCTTTTTGGCTTATTCGGTATGATATGTGGAGTTGTTGGATTTTCTCAACCAGCTCCAACTCCCTTAGTATTGCGCGTTGATAATACGACGGGTGCAGTTGATGTTATCTCAATCATGCGTGAACACGAAGAAAGCTATGGTGAAGTTGTAGATAGGTATTGGCTAAACCAATATGTGCTTAACCGCGAAACTTACGACTATGATACCATTCAACTGAACTATGACACAACCGCACTTTTAAGTGCGGCATCTGTTCAACAAGAATATTATAAAATCTATGATGGAGAAAATGCACGGGACAAAGTGCTTTCCAACAAAGCACGTATCACAGTTAAAGTACGATCAATCCAGCCTAATGGACTCGGTCAAGCAACTGTACGTTTTACGACTCAGCAACTTGACAGCAACGGTGCTGCTACTGGACCAAAACAGCACCAGATTGCAACAATTGGTTACACCTATATCGGTGCACCCATGAAATCATCTGATCGATTGCTTAACCCCCTTGGTTTTCAAGTAACAAGTTACCGTTCTGACCCAGAAATACTGTTGAATGATTAAGGAATTGATTGTTATGAAAAAACTTGCGTTCGTTGTTCTATTGTCTTCGTTTTCTTCTCTTTATACGGTACCTGTGCAGGCGCTCAAAAGTCCATCAAATTCACAATATGATCACCGCATTCGCTATATAACATATAACGAAGCCGATGTGGTTCAAATTGAAACAGTTCTTGGTGTGGCAACACATATTATTCTTGAAGAAGGTGAACAGTATATAACTCATGCCTTTGGCGATTCTGAAGCCTATGCCTTTGCTCATAAAGGGCGGCATATTTTTATTAAACCAAAAGCAGAGCTTGCCAATACCAATCTCATCGTTGTAACTGACAAACGGAGTTACAAATTCCGACTACAGTTTCGGAATGACCGTGCGGGATCAACTTATGAATTGGCTTTTCATTATCCCGATTCAAACGATGAAAAGTCAGAAGAAAACAATCGACGCCTTGCGATTGAACGTGGTTTTCACCAAAGCGTCAACGGCTATAATCTCAGTTATACCATGAGCGGTCACCAAGATATTGCTCCGATAAATGCTTGGGACAATGGGCGCATTACTTATTTCAAATTTCCCGCTAACATGGATATGCCATCGATTTATGTCGTAGATGCTGAAGGCAATGAAAGCTTAATACCACGCACCGTTATCGGCAGTTCTAATGATATTATCGCCGTTCATAAGGTCAATCCTAAATGGCTCATACGGCTTGGTAAACGCGCTCTAGCTGTTTTTAATGAAGCCTATGACCCCAATGGCGGCGTACCAAACACAACAGGGACAGTATCTTCGGTGGTTTATCGTATCAATAAAGGAGGAAAATGATGTTTGACAATAAGGAAGGAGAGGGAAAAGGTACAAAACTGGACAACGTCGAGCAAAAACATATTGAAGGTGCCTATGGAGGGTCCGAACTAGGTTCTGAACGTCGTCCGACAATTCCAGGTACCCGTGCATTGTTAGTGGTAGGACTTATTGTCATAGTAACGATACCGATTGCATTGACTTGGAAAGCTTTTACAATGCGTAATACCGTGGAAGTTGAGGAAGAAAAACCACAACAAATAGTACAGCAAATTATACCAAACTACGTCCCTCGGATTATAGAAGAGCCAAAGACTGTAGAAGAAGCAGAAAAATCAACACAAATAGAAGATTCAAACCTAGATATTCCACCGGCCTTGAGTAAGCTTCTTCAAACAGCCATTCCTCCACATATGCTCCAAGATTCTGAAGAATTAGCACGCAAACGTATGCTCAGTTCTAGCCTTAACAACGGTGGTAGCGAAGGATCTACAGATACGAATAATAAAGCATCGAATAATGATACAGGTAATGGCGCATTATTTGATAACCTTCAGCCCGTGCGTTTAGGTCAATCACATGCGATGCAACTTCGTAACCGTGACTTTTTGATTACACAAGGAACGCAAATAGATTGTACGTTAGAAACAAAGATCATTACATCACAACCCGGAATGACGACGTGCTATTTAACACGCGATATTTATTCCACAAGTGGACGTGTTGTTTTGCTTGACCGTGGTTCTAAAGTCGTTGGTTTTTACCAAAGTGGCATACAACAAGGACAAACGCGCGTGTTTGTGCAATGGTTACGCATCGAAACGCCTTCTGGTGTTGTTGTCAATCTTGACTCACCAGGCACAGGTCCTCTAGGTGAAGCGGGTATTGGTGGCTGGGTTGACAGACATTTTTGGGAGAGATTTGGTAGTGCAATTATGGTAAGCATTATCGGTGATTTAGGAGAATGGGTAAGAGGAAAAGTTAATAAAAGCAGCAAAGAAAATAAAGAGAATTCACAAAATAAAGATGCTCAGAATGCTGAATCTATAGCAATCGATGTTCTTCAAAATTCCATCAATATCACACCAACACTTTACAAAAACCAAGGCGAACGAGTAAATATTTTTGTTGCTCGTGATCTGGATTTCAGCAATGTCTACAGTCTCGTCACACGTTAACCCGATACAGAAAGATCAAGCAGTTTTTCAGCTTCTGCAACCGCTTGATTGTTTCTTAGAAGATCCCACGATCACTGAATTATCGATTTGCCGCCCCTATGAAGTATGGACGAAAAGCTTTAAGGGTTGGCAAGTACATAGCGTACCAGAGTTAACAACCACTTTTTTGCAAACGCTTATTACAGCTATTATCGTTTATAACGGTATGGCTCCCAGAAGTATTAATTATGTGCTCTTGCCTGGTGGACAACGTGGTACAATTATACAAACACCAGCTGTTGTTGATGGTGCTCTTTCCTTTGTAATTCGTAAACATTCTCTTGTAGTTAAGACGTTAGAAGAACTCAAAGAAGAAGGGGCATTTGACGATTTTTCTGATGTAAGTTTTAATAAGCCTTCAGCAAAAGAAGCCAATAACTTGTTATCGAAGCAGGACTTCACACGGTTGGAACCATTTGAAGTTCAACTTTTGCAACATAAACGTGATGGAAAAATTCTTGAATTTTTACAAGAATGCGTCCTTCACAAACGCAACATTATTATTGCAGGTAAAACAGGATCTGGTAAAACAACATTTGCCCGCTCTTTAATTGAAAAGGTTCCTGTAGAGGAGCGTATTATCACAATTGAAGATGTTCATGAGCTTTTTCTACCCAATCATCCCAATCATGTACATATGATTTATGGTAACAATGTAGGCCGTGTTTCAGCTGAAGAGTGTCTAGATGCGTGTATGCGTCAGTCGCCCGACCGAATTTTTCTCGCTGAATTGCGAGGCAATGAAGCATGGGAATATCTCAATTCGCTCAACACTGGCCATCCTGGATCGATTACAACGACGCATGCCAACAGCGCTTTGCAGACATTTGAACGATGTGCCACCTTGATTAAAAGATCAGAAGTTGGCCGGCAACTCGAGTTAGAAATGATAAAAATCGTTCTCTATACAACAGTTGACGTAGTGTTGTTCTTTAAAGATAGAAAACTCTCTGAAGTCTTTTACGACCCAATTTTTGCTAAATCAAAAATCGCTTAAGGGGAGCTTCCTCTCTCGGTAAGATGATACAAACAAACAATAGCCGCAACTAATTGTTACGGCTATTTATTTAACTTTTCCTATTCTCTTTTCTTTTCCAATGGATCTTCTACACTCTTCATGAATAAAAGAAGAAAAAAGTTAATAGACAACAACTCTACGAGAAAAACAAATTATACATAAGGCTCTCTCTATTCTCTTACCTTTGATCATTCTTCCCATTTATCTTTTGAAAAAGTATGTTTAATGCAAAAAAATAGCTATAAAATAAATATTTCAACAAAAGAAAAGAAGAAATTTTGATTCGCATATCAATGAAAGCTTCGTAAAACAGGTCCTTTCAATCATAATAAATAATTATCGTCAATCAAGACCAAAACTTATCGTTTAAAAATTCTAAGCGCTATTTTCAAGTGATTAATAAATATGTTTTTTCACCAAACAATCTCCAGATACGGAAAACCTCATACGAAATAAACTATCATTTCGATTTAGCATCCATAAACCACATTCTATTTGGTAATAAAAAGTATAGTCGCATATCGACGTCTTCTTCGGACGAAGAAAGATTCTTAACCTACGGCTGTTCGTAAACAACTAAATTTCTCTTAAGCAAGCTTTGCTAACCATATCACGTGGCTTATGTCCCCATCCTAAAGAGGATATCCATAGACTACACAGGTAAGCTCTACTCTCTGAATATTCCTGCTCTCTTCTCTGCACCTCAAAAAGCAAAAATTCCTAAAAGCACAGATATACAATCCCTCTTCTTAAGCCACGTCACATTGATTTATAAAGAGTGTTCATTATTTTGCGTGTTGGATAAAAGATCTTAATACCGTAAGATTCTCTCATTTCAAAGCTGTCTATTAACCAAAACCATGCTCTTGCACATTACAAGCGAATAAAGCCGTATAGAATGAAACTGTACAAAAAAGCACTAAAAATACCTTTTATAAACCATCCAAAATGCCAAAAACTGTCGCAACATTGGGAGTTTGCAAAGTGTCTAATGGCACCCAACTTGCTCTTTTATGAAGTGTAAAAATGGAGATGCTCTATAAATTTTATATTATTCATCGGAGCTTTACCATTATACCATCCACGAGCACTGTCGCGAAATGAGCTGGGGCTCCTTAAAGAAAGGTTTCTTTAAAACAAGCGCATAAATTGACAAGCCAGGTGTATTTGGGTTGGGGCGTTCTGTTTTGTATAAGGATTGTGATCTTATTAAAAAACGAGAGAAACAAAAGCGTGAAGCAATGCATAATCTCTATTATTTAAAAGACATTACTCTAGATACTTTTGAAAGTCATAAAACTGAACTAAAAAATGACGGCAAAATAGAAACTGGTTTGCACCTTTACAGCTTCATATTCCCCCCAAAATTAGGAGACTGTATACCGGTTTCAGAGATTATGCCAACAGAGAGATACCTAATATTCTTAACTCCCATCTGGTAGGTAAAAGCTGCAACAGCAAAAGCTTTTTTAGAAAAACAACGCCATAAAGTCATTAATGAACAGGCAATGAATTGGAGAAATGTTCCAGATTTTTATCAAACACTCTGCAAAGCAACAATAATGATACAACTGGCTTTGCGTCTGCTTATTCTTACAGGTGCTCGTACCCATCTCTTACATCAATTCGTGAAGATCAGATTGAAGAGGATATATAGACAATTCTTGGCTCGAGAATATGAAAGGTCTGCGTAATACTACAGGAGATTTCAGCATACCCTTATGATCAGAAGCATTAAAAATTTTAAAACAAGCGTGCTTGTTTTTTCGCAATGATTTCTTTTTTCTGCAACCGGTCGTGGTCCTTATTAATGTGAGTTTCCTATCACAATATATAAGAGAGATTAGTCTGAAAACCTGTCCACGTAGATTTCGCTCTAGTTTACGTAATTGGCTAACAGACTCCACCTATCACACCTCAAAGGGTGAAGCTTTTTACACGCACTGAGCTGCAAATTATCCGCCTCCTCGCCTAGCAGATTTCACCTTCTAACCACTTTAATTACCACATCCTAAATAAGATAGTGTTTTACAGCACAACAGAATAAATATCAAAACAATGACCGATTATACCGTTAATACTTGGACACCTCTCTTTCATGTTAAGAAATATCTTTTATGCTAAAAAATAAAATAAAAAACACTTTTACTGCTTAAATAACTTTCTTCAGCATATATACAAGAAAAAATGAAATCCCCTAACATAATAAATGAGACCTAAACCTAGAAACCTCTATTTTTTATAGATAAAAACATATAAAATCAAAACCTATGAAACTCATAAAAACACAACATGTTTTCTTTGATGATTGAATTCATTCAACTCAAACGAACCTATAAACATCCCTATTCCACATTCGCAACACGTGTTCTTAGAATTCTCACTAGCGTTTTCTAAATTTTTGGAAAAAACTATAAATTTGATATTTTTTAAAAACGTCTTATTTTCTCTTTAATGAATTTAAATCTATGACGTTACAATAGTTTTAAATTACAGCCCCCTTAACTGTATGATTATCTCTACACAAAAGAGAGGGATTTTACGTTCTCCATTTTGAGAACTATAAATTTTGTTTTTTAATGCGATTAACAATAAAATCTTTAAAATAAAAAATATGACCTTTATATATAATGCTTTTATCAAAAATTCCTAATCCATGAATATTAGCAATGTTTTCGATATTATAATAAATGTGTCGTAAAATGACGAACTGTCATAATAATCACTCCTGTGTATTTCATTTAAATAATTTACATGCGTTTAATATTTGTATCAGCATTTATTTTTTGTTCTATATTTATACAGAGTTATCATTTTTTATAAAAAATGATTAATTGAATCTGCATCAAAGTATAAATTATGATAATAATTTAATAAAAATAAAAACACATAACATATTGATTTTATTGTTTTTACATAGAACGCTATTTAAAGTATAGTCTACCCAAAAGACTATTGCCTTTTTAAAGGCAATAATAACTATGCTAACCGCCTCATAGAAGCCAATAAATTTTTAGAGATTAAGCCTCAAAGAGGCACAAAAAACACGCACAATTTTCTATTTTTCTTTTTACTGTTCGTTAAAAGGTCAGTTTTCAAAGATAATATTCAACTATGAGTTTTCTGCTCAGCCATTGCAAGAATTGCTTAACTTTTTAGGGATTACTTCACTTTTAGAATGATTATAGCTACTGCGCCCCCATAAGCAGCCGATCTTCTTTTAGAGATTTAATTGCTAAAAGGAGATACAATTTTCCACCTTGCGCTTTATTTTCATCAATCAGTAAATTTTCAAAGGCGGCGTTCAACCATGAGTTTTTTAATTTCAGCAATCGCTTTCGCTGGATTTAATCCCTTTGGACAAGTTTGCGCACAATTCATAATCGTATGGCAACGATAAAGGCGGAAAGGGTCTTCTAAATTATCAAGACGTTCACCACACATCTCATCACGTGAATCCGCAATCCAGCGATAAGCTTGAAGCAAAACAGCGGGACCCAAATAACGATCACCGTTCCACCAATAACTTGGACATGAAGTCTGACAACACGCACACAAAATACACTCATAAAGACCATCGATTTTTTGGCGATCGGAGTGACTTTGTAACCATTCTTTTGCAGGTTCAGGAGAAACTGTTTGTAACCAAGGCTCAATAACTCGGTGTTGCGCATAAAAGCGATTCAAGTCAGGAACCAAATCTTTAACAACCGGCATGGAAGGCAAAGGGTAGACTTTAATGGGGTGTTTTACATCATCCATACCTTTGGTACAAGCCAATGTATTGGTTCCATCAATATTCATCGCACATGAACCACAGATGCCTTCACGGCAAGATCGACGAAGTGTCAAAGTTGGATCAATGTGGTTTTTAATAAACAAAAGCCCATCAAGAATCATAGGACCACAAGCAGAACGATCCACATAATAAGTATCTAGATGAGGATTTTCCTCATCATCAGGCGACCAACGATACACGTGAAATTCCGTCAACTTTGTAGCACCTTCAGGTTTAGGCCAAACCTTTCCCGGTTTTACTTGAGAGTTTTTGGGAAGCTTAATTTGTACCATATTTCATTCTCCCCTTAATAAACCCGTTTTTTAGGTGCAATGCGCTTTAAATCGATCCCACCATCAGCTTCAGATGTTAATGGGTCCACATGGACAGGTCGATATGATAATGTCACCTTACCCTCTTTTGACAAATGTGAAAGCGTATGTTTACGCCAGTTTTTATCATCACGCTCTGGATAATCTTCACGAGCATGAGCGCCACGGCTTTCTAAACGTGCTTCGGCAGAATGAACAGTCATGATTGCATTCGCCATGAGATTTTCAAGCTCTAATGTTTCAACCAAATCAGAATTCCATATCAGAGAACGATCTGTGACTTTGAGATCCGACAATTCCCCCCAGATTTTATTCATCCGCTGACATCCTTGTTGCAAAGAATCTTCTGTACGGAATACTGCCGCATCTTCTTGCATCGTGCGTTGCATTTTTTCACGCAATAGAGCTGTTGGTATCGCCCCTTGTGCAAAACGTAAACGATCAAAACGCGCTATAATTTCGTCAACAGCTTCTTCATTGAGGGGTGGAATTTCTGCATTCCGATCAATAACTTCACCCGCGCGAATGGCAGCAGCACGACCAAACACCACAAGATCAATCAACGAGTTTGACCCCAAGCGATTAGCCCCATGAACAGAAGCACATCCTGCTTCTCCTACCGCCATCAGCCCTGGTTGAATACGATCAGGCGAATCAGCCGTTGGATTGAGAACTTCCCCGTAGTAATTGGTAGGAATCCCACCCATATTATAATGGACCGTTGGCAAGATGGGGATAGGCTCTTTTGTTACATCCACACCTGCAAAAATCCGAGCTGATTCCGAAATTCCCGGTAAACGCTCGTGCAAGATTGCAGGATCAATATGGTTGAGAACCAAATGAATATGGTCCTTCTTAGGTCCAACACCACGTCCTTCACGAATTTCAAGTGTGATACAACGCGAAACCAAATCACGTGAAGCCAAATCCTTAAAGGAAGGTGCATAGCGCTCCATAAAGCGTTCACCTTCAGAGTTGATTAAATAACCTCCTTCACCACGAGCTCCTTCTGTAATTAAGCAGCCAGAACCGTAAATCCCTGTAGGATGGAATTGCACAAACTCCATATCCTGAAGAGGCAATCCAGCACGTGCGATCATTCCACCACCATCACCCGTACAGGTATGCGCCGATGTCGCGGAAAAATAAGCGCGTCCATAACCACCGGTTGCAAGAACAACCATTTTAGCAGAAAAACGATGTATTGTACCATCATCGAGATTCCATGCCACAACCCCCGTACAAACCCCATCCGTCATGATGAGATCGAGTGCAAAATATTCAATAAAAAATTGCGCATTATGCTTTAAGCTTTGTCCATAAAGCGTATGCAAAATGGCGTGGCCTGTACGATCAGCGGCTGCGCAAGTACGCTGAACAGGTGGACCTTCACCAAATTGTGTCGTATGTCCACCAAAAGGACGCTGATAAATTTTGCCTTCTTGCGTCCGCGAAAAAGGAACGCCATAATGTTCTAATTCATACACAGCAGCAGGAGCATTACGCACCAAATATTCCATTGCGTCGGTATCACCCAACCAATCAGAACCTTTCACGGTATCATATAAATGCCACTGCCAATTATCAGGTCCCATATTTGAAAGCGATGCAGCAATTCCCCCTTGTGCTGCAACCGTGTGTGAGCGCGTTGGAAAAACCTTCGTAATACAAGCTGTCTTTAATCCTTGTTCCGCCATACCCAATGTTGCACGTAATCCTGCACCACCTGCCCCAACAACAACAACATCAAATTTATGATCTACAGTGCGATAAGGGGCGTTACCTGCTTTAGCGCCCAGAGATGATCCTGTACCCGCCATATTTGTTTAACCCCCTAATGCAATTTTCAAAAGAGAAAAAATAATGATACCACCTATGAGAAAACAAAATAAAATATTTAACGTCAAAAAGAATATCCGGAAACCTTCACGTGGAATATAATCTTCAATCACCACTTGCATACCAAGTTTCATATAATAAAGGACCGAAAAAGTCATCAATCCCATCAAAATAGCAACAATAGGATGTGCAAGTCTTGCACGCACAATGCTATAGTCCTTTCCCACAAGCGAAAGAATAAGAACAATAAAAAATATCAAAAGTGGTAGATTGATAAACCCTGTCAAACGTTCTAGCCAAAAATGCTCTGTTCCTTCATGAGCACTGCCACGCCCCCGTACTTTTCCAAGTTCCGTTCGAAAATCTTTTTTCATATCTCTTTTCACCCCCAGCTAAACAACGGTATATCCAATAATCCAAATCGCAAAAGTAACAATAAGAGAAATAAACACTGTCGCCCAAGCAGTGACTGTTGCCTTTTCTTTTGCCAAAAGGCAAGGTTTCAGATCCCAAACAATGTGGCGAACACCACCAACCATGTGATGAACCCCTGCCAAAGTATAAAGAAACAAAATACACAATCCAAACCAAGAACTATAAATCTCGTGAACCGTTCTGAATGCCTCCTCCCCGCACGCAATAGCAATTAACCAAACAGCAAGAAAAACCGTTCCAACATAAAGTGCCATACCCGTAATGCGGTGTGCAATGGACATAGCCATAGTAATTGTCCAACGATAAATACTTATATGAGGGGAACGAGGGCGCTCTTTTATCCTAGTTGTCTCTGTCATAAAATATCCTGACCTGGTTTTTACTGCAACCGCAATGAACGAGAGAGTTCGCGCAAAACGACTAAATATATTCTCTCGTTTTCACTTGTTTGGCATCTCAAGATACCGATACTACAGGTCGGTTGTCTCAAATAACGGATTAAAGGTCACGCATAAAAAAACCGATTACTCCACGGATATGATCCGCAAAACTTGCTTTAATCTAATACAATTTTATCTTCACGTCAAAGGTCTAACATCTTTTCTCAAATATAAACAGGAATTTTTTCAGATTAAACTTATCCTTTTGAGTATCCATGATATATGCAATGGTATCTTAAATTGCACCCATGATTAAGGATAAAAAGAGGAAAAAATTGATAGATTAAACATTTTTATGTCCCCTCCAAGCCTTTTAAAAGGCAAAACGAATCACGAAAGACACAAATAAGCGGCATAAAAGCCGCTTTTGCATAAAGTTTAGCCGATATAATCTTTACTCAGCAACTTTCTTTTCAACATCTGTGCTGACAGATGCTGCTTCTACTTTCTCAATAACCTTTTCAGCTTTTTTCCGATAATCTCTCTTTTCAGCGATACGCGCAGCTTTACCTCTCAAACCACGAAGATAATAGAGTTTTGCACGGCGCACTTTACCACGGCGCACCAGCTCAACACCTTCAATCAACGGAGAATAAACAGGAAACACCCGTTCCACCCCTTCACCATAAGAAATCTTGCGCACTGTAAAGGTCTCATTCAACCCACCGCCTGAACGTGCAATACAAACACCTTCATAAGCCTGAACACGCGTCCGCGTACCCTCCGTCACACGCACCATGACACGAACTGTATCTCCTGGCTTAAAGGCTGGAAATTGGCGCTTTTCTTCAATTTTTGCACATTGTTCAGCTTCAAGTTGTGCGATAATATTCATTTCTTTTATCCTTCATGTTCTTTATCGAACAGTCAGAGCGCTCAACTCTTACCAAAAAAGCCTTTATTAAGAATAAGGAGCTCTTTAGGCTATGTCTTACACAGGAGCGAATACACCATTCCTTCATTTTAATTTTGGAACTACAGAAAACCTTTTATAAAAAACTCTCTAAAAAGAGAGCCATGCAATACACTACCTTATCATATGAATCAAGTTTTCTGATGATTTTTATCATAACGCGCATAAAGATCAGGGCGACGTTGACGTGTCAACAATTCGGCTTGGCTTTGACGCCAATCTGCGATCGCTTTGTGATGACCTGAGAGCAATACAGGCGGAATACCCCGCCCTTCGAAAAGAGAAGGGCGTGTATATTGCGGATGTTCCAGCAAGCCATTTTCAAAACTTTCACACCTTGCAGAAGCTGCATTCCCCATCACTCCAGGCAGAAGACGTATAATAGCATCTAAGATAACCAATGCGGCTGTTTCACCCCCTGAAAGAATATAATCACCAATAGAAACTTCTTCTAATTCTCGTGCTTCTATGACTCGCTCATCAACCCCTTCAAAACGTCCACAAACTAACGTTACACCCGTATCACGAGCCAAGCTATGCGCGTAAGCTTGGTCAAAAGGGCGCCCACGTGGACTCATCAACAATCTTGGCGAATCCTGTGGACAACAATCAAGAGCCGCCGCCAATACATCCGCCCGCATTACCATACCCGCCCCCCCACCAGCAGGTTTATCATCAACGCTATGGTGTTTGTCTAAAGCAAAATCCCTAATCTGCACCGTCTCCAGTGACCAAATTCCGCGCTCTAAAGCTTGCCCTGCTAAAGAATACCCTAAAAAACCAGGAAACATTTCAGGATAAAGGGTTAAAACGCGCGCCTGAAACTTCATTTTATTTCTTATCCTTATTTTCTTAAACAGACTCTTAATAGCAAAAATAGCACAAACAAGATTTTTAACGCTATAGCGTTAAATTGAATCTCCTTGATCTGCGCTTTATTCAATACGATCCTTCTAAATACTTGCACTAAAAAAGACTCTAAAAATTCAGAACTATTTCGAGATAAAGTGCTTACAATATCTGCTCAAAAGTGCATTTTTAATATTTCCACACATTCCACTTTTTATTGACGAAATTCATCTGTTATTTTTTCCTTCATCTTTATTTTTAGATTCAAGCTATTTCCTTTTTATCATTATCTCCCCCATCAATTAAACCAGCGGCCATGGGATCAACAACAAGAAAACCAGAATCCATACAAATTTCTGGTACCGCCGCCTTACTAAAGGGAATAAGGACTCTTTTACCCGTATTCAAACGTATTTCAAGCAAATCACCAGCCCCGAAATTAAAAAAACCACACACTTCACCTAAGATTTTTCTTCCACAATCTTGGACACACAAGCCTATTAAATCGACTTGATAAAACTCATCCTCCATCAAATCATCAATTAATTGATCACGCGTCACATAAAGGCGAATACCTTTTAAAGACTCAGCCGCATTACGATTTTCTATCCCTTTAAAACGTACAATCGCCTTATTTTTTTGTATGCGAAGAGTTACAATTTCATAAGAACGCCCCATATCATCATAAAGAGTGCTGTAAAACTTGAAACGCTGTGGCTCAGCACTTAGAATTTTAACAAAAACATCTCCTTTTATACCATGAGGCATACCAATAATGGCAAGATAGACTTTATTTTTAAGCTTTTCTTTATTATACTTCATACGAAAATATTATCTCTCAAAAATGAACCCTTCAATCTTATAGTTTTCTATTCAATCTTGTTGCCATATGAGACAATCTTCTAAAAGACCTTTCTTGGTAACAAAAACAAATTAATAAAGGAGAAAGTCTTATGGCAAATATTATGCTATTTTACAAAGATATCACGCCAATCAACAAAGTTTCCCATAAAAATCTAAAATTTGCTCCTCCAAGTGATATGTCTTTTGCCAAGGATACTCACTGGGTTCCTTTAGCAAGTACTGAATATTTTCAAGCAGCACTAGACTATCCTATTTTATTTATGTGCGCCGAAGATGAACAAAAAAAACGGCACTACACATCCGCGGCTCTTGTCGGTCTTTCTAATGACGAAAATGACTATATCGCTTCTGATAAAAGTTGGAAAACCAATACTTATGTTCCCGCTTTTGTCCGTCGCTATCCTTTTGTTTTGGCACAAATTAGCAATGAAAAAGAACTTTCTGTTTGCTTTGATCAACAGTCAGGTATGTTTAATGAAGTTGCAGGAACAGAACTTTTTAATTCCGACGGCTCTATTTCTCCTTTTATGGAAGAACGTATTCGTTTTCTTGAAAGTTTTAAAATCGCTATGGAAAAAACCTCTGAGTTTATTGATGCTCTTGTAGAAATGGATCTTCTAAGCCAAAAATCTATCAATGTGAAAAACGATAAAGGTCTCTCAGCTCAATTAGAACATTTTTGGGTTGTTGATGAAGAAAAATTGAATAAATTATCAGCAAGCCAACTTGCCAAACTTCATAAAAATGGCTTTTTAGGATTAATTTTTGCGCATTTGATGTCAACGCACAATCTTGTGAAAATACTCTCTCTCAAAGGTGAAAAGCAACTTATCAATCGTGAAGAGCAACCCCAAAACAAGAATGATCATTCTAACGATGAAAAATCTAAAAAGAAAGAAACTCTCAACTAGATAATGCCTATCAAAAACGACAAGAGAAAAGATGAAAATATTCCTCTCATTCCAGCAGACCATGCAATTTTAAACGCAAGGAAAAATTGGTTAGAGTGTCTTACCCAAACACGTCGTATGTCAGCACAAACAGTGCAAGCCTATGAACGTGATACGCGGCAATTTTTGTCTTTTCTCTGTCAACACTTAAGTCATACACCAACCCTTACAGATCTTGCTCATTTACGCATCAGTGACTTGCGTGCTTATCTTGCTTATCGGCGTACAAACAATGTAAGTGCTCGTTCTTTAAGCCGCGGAGTAGCAGGCATCCGTTCTTTTTTCAAGTACCTATCACGTGAAGGAATCGTCAATGTTCCGGCGGCTCAACTTATCCGAAGCCCCAAACACCCAAGATCGCTCCCAAAACCTTTAGCGATCAAATCAGCACTTCACATAGTCAAACAAGAAAACCAGCTAGAAAATGAACCTTGGATTAGCGCTCGTAATGCGGCTGTCCTCATGCTTCTCTATGGCTGTGGAATGCGAATATCAGAAGCCTTAAGCCTCACACCAGAACAATTTTCTGATCCTGAAAAAACAAGTTTATTTATAACAGGAAAAGGTGGAAAAACACGCCTTGTTCCTCTCATCAAAATTGTTTCCGAAGCTGTACAAAATTATCTCAAATGTTGTCCATATCCTTTAGTGGATAACCAACCCATATTTCGCGGGGCACGAGGCGGTCCCCTACAGCCCGCCATTATTCAGAAAACTGTACGCAACTTACGAGCAAGCCTTGGTTTACCAGAAACTGCAACGCCTCATACACTGCGCCATTCTTTTGCCACCCATCTTTTATCACGTGGGGGAGATTTGCGCACGATTCAAGAACTTCTTGGGCACGCTAGTCTTTCCACCACACAAATCTATACCCATGTCGATACAGACCATTTGTTAAAAATTTATCAAAAGGCCCATCCCCGTTCCTAAAAGTGTCTCATCAAAAAATTAGAGTGTTTCAACCTCAAGTGCCAAAGCATGAACACAAGTAGCTAACTCTTCTTGTAAAACTTTATAAATCGCTCGATGTATTTCTACGCGTGTTATATTAGAAAAAGAAGAAGATAAAATTTTCACTCGAAAATGTGTTTCTCCTTTACCATCAAAAGCATGTTCATTATGAGAATGCCCCTCATGAAGATGACTTTCGTTAATCACTTCAAGCTTTTGCGGATGAAAAGCATCCTGAAGCTTTCTCTGGATTATTGTTTCTATAAACATTTTTCATTCCTCAAACAAAATGAACGTGCAAAAATACACCTTTTTCATAATAGAATAAGTGTGAAAACAAATTTTTCAAAAGTCAATTCTTGTAAAATTAATCAATTTTGCATAAACCAATAATATGACAATAACATCTAAATTATTCGATTCAATTCGCATAAGCTCAAATAAAAAACAAAACGCTGAGCCAGAAGCACAACAGTGTCAGTGGGAAGGTTGTGAAAAAACAGGGGCCCATAAAGCACCAGCAGGTCGAAATCACGAAGGACAATATTTATATTTTTGTATTGAACACGTACGCGCCTATAATAAAAATTTTAATTACTTCTCTGGTCTTAGCAATAAAGATATCGCAAAATTTCAAAAGGATGCTCTCACAGGGCATCGTCCGACATGGCCTACAGATCTGAGCAATGGTACATCGAAAAAAACAGCCGCTAATTATGCAAAGATTCGCTCTGGAACAGCTGCCTATCAAAATCGTATGCGCGATCCCTTTACGCTTTTTACTGGGCAGCATTCAAGCAATAAATTCTCACGAAAATTAAAGCCCTTAGAAGCAAAAGCTTTTGATACACTGGGACTACAGGCAAACGCTTCAGCAGAAGACATCAAAATGAAATATAAAGAGTTGGTAAAAAAGCACCATCCTGATTCCAATGGTGGTAATCGTGCTTCAGAAGAGCGCTTTCGTGATGTTTTACATGCTTATAATTTGCTAAAAAAGTCTGGTTTGTGCTGAAAACATGCGCTTATATGAGTCTATTTTCATTTAGACCATCATTATTTGCGCAAAATGTTACTTTTTTTGCAAAACATTATAGAATACGTAAAAAATCTTTCTTCAATATCTAAGGCTCTCATTATAGAGCATTGCATAAATACTCTAACTCTTGTATCGTTTCTAATGAATAAATAGCATCCTCTCCCTTCCAGAAACACAATGACAAATCTTACCGTTGAAAATTTGCCCGATATTACACTTTGTGCTCGCGATCTATTTCATATTGAAACAGATCTGAAAGTCCCTGCTTTTAGCACAAAAAGTTCCCATGTTCCTGATATCGATTCTGATTATCTTTTTGATCAGCAAACAACTTTAGCGATTCTCGCAGGTTTTACCTTCAACCGCCGTGTAATGGTTTCTGGCTATCACGGTACAGGGAAATCAACGCATATTGAACAAATTGCTGCACGTCTCAATTGGCCTTGTCTTCGCATTAATCTCGATAGTCATGTAAGTCGTATCGATCTTGTAGGAAAAGACGCTATCGTTTTAAAAGATGGCTTACAAATCACTGAATTTAAAGAAGGCATTTTGCCATGGGCTTATCAAAATAATATTGCTCTTGTTTTCGACGAATATGATGCGGGGCGTCCCGATGTTATGTTTGTCATCCAACGCGTTCTTGAAACCTCTGGAAAACTAAGCTTACTTGATCAAAGCCGTGTCATCTCTCCACACCCAGCCTTTCGTCTTTTTGCAACAGCAAACACCATTGGTCTTGGTGATACAACTGGTCTCTATCATGGTACCCAACAGATCAATCAAGCTCAAATGGACCGCTGGTCTATTGTTACGATACTCAATTATTTACCCCATGATAAAGAGGTTAATATCATTTGTTCAAAGGTCAAATCCTTTCAAACGACTGAAGGAAAAAAGATAATTTCACAAATGGTTCATGTTGCTGATATGGTACGCCAATCTTTTATCAATGGAGATCTTTCAACTGTCATGAGTCCACGTACCGTCATTACTTGGGCAGAAAATACAACAATTTTTCAAGATGTCGGCTTTGCCTTCCGATTAACCTTTCTCAATAAATGTGATGAACTCGAACGTGCCACTGTTGCAGAATTTTATCAACGCGCCTTTGGACAAGAGCTTCCCGAATCACTTATTCATGGTGTTTCGCCTTAAGGAATCTGTCACTCATGGCTACCGATATTGGCGACAACAAAAATCCGGCAAAAGATTCTTCCAACAACACTCTTAATATTGAAGCTTTTAAAAAAGCACTTTCCACCTGTATGCGTGCAATTGCAGGCACAAACAACCTTGAAGTTTCCTTTAGTCATAACCGACCATCTTTAAGCGAAAGTTGCGCGCGTTTACCAGAATTACCTCAATACGCAACGAATAAAGACATCACCATTACCCGCGGATTAGGTGATTCCATGGCTCTGCGCAAAGCATGGCATGATAACCGCATTCACATGCAATTTTCTCCACTAGAATCAGAAGCACGTGCTGTCTTTGATGCCTTAGAACAAACACGTGTTGAAGCAATTGGTACTTTAGCCATGGAGGGGCTTGCAAAAAATCTTGATATCATGCTCGCCGATAAATACAAAAGAGCCCATTATCATAAGATTAGCAACCAAAGTGAAGCCCCCATCCAAGAAGCAATTGCACTTTTATTGCGTGAAAAAATAACAAAGCGCGCAGCTCCAAGAGAAGCGGGTCCTGTCTTAGAACTGTGGCGTCAAGAACTCGAACAAAAAGCAGCAGCAGAACTCAATGAACTCCCACATCATATTTACAACCAACAAGATTTTGCACAGATTGTTCGCCAAATGCTTGTTACACTCAAAATGACAGTGCAACAAGCTGAATCTTCTAACAGTGAAAACAATAAAAAATTAAAAAATGCGTGTGAACCTCAAGACCAAGGAGAAGAAGAGAGTAAAAACAAAAAACACGCTCAAAGTGAAGAACAAACCAGCACTGAACAAGAAAGTGATGTGCAAGATGACGGAAAAACACAAGCGACACAATCAAACAACAATGATCAAGCTGACGGCGAGCAAAAAAATGGACCTTGGCAAGAAAAGCCGAGCAAACCCAAACACCTTTTTTCTGATTCGGAACAAATGGAAAGACTTGGCAATTATAAAATCTTCACCCGTCAATTTGATGAAATTTTGGAAGCAACAGATTTTTGTTCTGAAAACGAGTTAGATCACTTACGCCGTTATCTTGATAAGCAAATCAATCATCTCCAAAACATCGTTGGACGTTTAGCAAACCGTCTCCAGCGCCGCTTGATGGCGCAACAAAATCGCAACTGGAACTTTGACCTTGAAGAAGGATGTCTTGATACAGCACGGCTTCCACGTCTAATTATTGACCCCATGCAACCCCTTTCTTTTAAAATGGAAAGCAACACCCAATTTCGGGACACAGTTGTTTCACTTCTCATTGATAATTCTGGCTCAATGCGCGGACGCCCCATTAGCGTTGCCGCAAGTTGCGCTGATATTTTGGCACAAACTCTTGAACGTTGTGGTGTCAAAGTTGAAATTTTAGGTTTTACCACCAAAACTTGGAAAGGGGGCAAATCGCGCGAACAATGGCTTACCCAAAACAAACTCCATAATCCTGGACGCCTCAATGATTTATGCCATATCATCTATAAAAGTGCTGATACCCCATGGCGTCGCGCACGACGCAATTTAGGTTTGATGATGCAAGAAGGATTATTAAAAGAAAATATCGACGGAGAAGCTTTGATTTGGGCTCATCAACGCCTTTTATCACGGCGTGAACAACGTCGCATCCTCATGGTCATTTCTGATGGCGCTCCTGTTGACGATTCGACATTATCGGTCAACGCCAGCAATTATTTAGAAAAACACTTACGCGCAGTGATTCAAGAAATCCAAACACACTCCCCTATCGAACTCATTGCCATTGGAATTGGTCATGACGTCACACGTTATTATCAACGTGCTGTAACAATTATGAATGCTGAAGAACTCGCCGACGCCATAACAAAACAATTAGAAATACTTTTTAGTGATAAAAGGACTCATTTTCATAAGAAATAAACCTGCCTTAAATCAGCAACGATTACATTTAAAACATTATCTCTATCATTAAACCATCGGAATTTGATGACTAACAACCTGAGAAGATAATCCCACAAATTGAATAGCGAACTTTAAAGAAACTTCTACTTTACTGGATGCATTATAAATTCTAAAAGAAATGCTCCAACCATCTTCAAAAATTATAATGAGTTTGTTTTTACTTTCTGGTTTTAGTGCAACTGATAAAACTTTTCTTGGAATTTTTCATTTACGTTCATATCCCAGAGTGCCATTCAAATTAAAAGACTGAATAATTACCCGTTTTTGTCTCGATCTTGTGTTATTTCATTATATTTAAATATTGAAATACACGTATATAAAAAAATATCTCCACTAGACATAGCTCTAAAGTGCTGCTCTCACAGAAAATATAATGCATAGACTTTCACCTTCAGTAACACAAAAAGATAAAAGTTGTATTTATTATACGCAAAAAAAGAATCATCCAAAGAGGATATTTTAAACACTAAGAATTATTTTATAAAAGAATCGGCATAAATGGATTCATAGCAATTTTTCGGCAAAAATCGCTAAAGCAAGCGAAAGCCAACCTGTTCCCTAACCTTCCCAAAACAGTACTCACCACGGGTGATCTATCAACATAAGCTCCCATCTCCTAGATAAAAGAAAAAATCTTTACTCACATAAAATATAAGAAAAACACGAAAAAAAGAATATTACTTCATTCACGAAAAAGAACACACCATTATATATCTTATCCGCACTCCTACTTTAAAGAAACATTCTTCCTTGCTTCCAAGCTTATTTCACGACAGCGCCCATATATGGCATAATGCAAAATCCAGAATCATCCTTTACTTTACAAGCTACAAGCCAAAAGCAAAATCCTACTTTCAAGCTTCCAATGTTTTTAAGATAAATCAATATACTTCCAGCGCCTAATATTGCACTTCTATTACATTAAAGCTCTTCATAAGAGTATTGCTTTCTCAAATGACGTTGTCCGCACGCCAATTCCTCTTATAACATAGGCAAGCAAATGATTTTTATTAACTCAATATAAGAGTATTTAAAACGCGTAAAATTTTATGATATTGAGCTCTTTCACTCAAATGAAAAATATAAGTTATCATTTTAAATCAATCTATTAATAAACATCAGTTGCAATTTCTGTCACATTTAATCATTTGTAAAAAGTATATTAGCCCCTTCTCAAACAAATGACTTTATCTTTTCCTCACAAGAGAATTTTGAAATAAAAAACGCGTTTTGTGTTGGAACTCTTACTTAAGTTGGCAAATGATAAAGTATCCATTATAAATAACGTGCCACACCAAGCATAGCGTACAATTTTCTTGGCTTCATGAAAAAAAGACAAAAATCATTATTTATGACAAACAAAAGAAGAATCATCCTTTGAATGACTTTGATAAAGAGGAAGCTTTACAATATTAAGAATTGTCCCATAAGGAATCAACATCAACAGGCTCATAATAATTTTTACCGAAAAATCACCAAAAGCAAGCGATAGCCAAACTGGCATGCCTATCCCTCCCAAAACAGTACTCTCCACCAGTGAACTATCAGCATACCCTGTTATCTTATCAAGAACAGCAAAAGAGCTAGAAAAAGCAAGAGCAAAAAACAGCACTGTATCCAAAGCTGAACCAACCAACGCTGCTGCTAAAGGTGCTTTCCACCATGTTTTACGTCGTAAAGGAGTAAAAACAACAATATCAAGGAGTTGCCCAAATAAAAATGCAAAACTAGAAGCAAGGGCAAGCCGTGGTGTCGCCAATATCCAAGAAACAAAGACCCCCGCAAAAAAACCAGCATAAACCACACGCCGCGCCGCAGATGGACCATAAAAACGATTGGTTAAATCATTGATCAGAAAAGCAAATGGATAGGTAAAAGCCCCATAAGTCAACAGCTCATTTAAATCAAACCAATAGACAGGATATTGAACCAAAATATTAGAAGCCGTAACAGCAAGGCACATTGCAAAAATAGAAAAAACAACATACCTTTTCTTTTGCTGTTCTAATAAAGGACCGCTTGAAGACATTTTTTTAACCTGGGATATGGAACCAATAAAATGAAACGATCAACCTGCAAAAAACTTAACTTCTAGAACAGAAAACCGAAATCAAAGCGTTAATAAACCAAAAAGAATAGCGCTAACAATTACGCTGCTTGTTCAGCCTTTTGCTCACCTTCTTGCTCAGCTTTTTTCTTAATGATTTGGCGTTTTAGCAAACGCGCACGTTGCGACAACTCTTTATCATCTGCTTTAACTAAAAAACCATCAAGGCCACCACGATGCTCAACAGAACGCAATGCACTTGCTGAAATACGCAAGCGATAACTTTGCTGTAACACCTCTGAAATCAATGTCACATTGCAAAGATTTGGTAAAAAACGACGCCGTGTCTTATTATTCGCATGGCTAACATTATTACCATACAGAACCGTTTTCCCTGTCAATTCACATGCACGAGACATAAACTTCACCCTTAAACTCTAAGAAACTTTCAAATCCCCATACCCAAAGGACACAATGAACGCAAAACACGCGCAATGCAACCTTGAACGGGCATCATTGGGAAGTTTCTTTCTAATAGGGGGTCGACAACAAAAGGTCAAGTCTTTTATAAAACCTTTTTCATCTCTTGTTGGCTCATTTTTCATCTTTTTCCTCAATAAGACGTGCAAATTCCGCCAAAAAGCGTACAAAATGTTTTTTTTAAATACATACCATGTTAGAATAAAAGCCTATTGTCCCGAAAGGAAGCATAAATCATGAGCAAAAAAGGGCCCCCCATGACAAAGCTTCAGGGAAATTCTTGCCGTTTTTCTTCTTTTTTATTTGGAACTTTATGTATTTGTTTTTTTCTTCTCTTCAGTGCATTAGGTATATGGCAAGTACAACGGTTAAACTGGAAAACAAATCTTATCACCAGTGCTAATCAGCGCATTCATTTACCCCCCATAAAAGCCCCCAAAAAAAATCAATGGTCAGATGTTACTTTTGAAAAATATGAATATCAACCTGTTGTTATCACAGGAAAATTTTTAACAAATAAAAATATCTTAGTCACTGCTGCCGCTCAAAATACTACAGGCTATTGGGTTTTGACTCCTTTACAAACTGCTGATAATACACTGATCTTTATCAACCGTGGCTTTATCCCCATGGATGAACGTAATAATTTTCAAAACTCAGAGAAATCGCATACAAATGCCTCATCTCAGCAAAATTCTACCACGGACACAGAACAAACAATGATTATAGGTTTATTACGCATGAGTGAAAAAAATGGATTTTTCCCGCGTAAAAATAATCCTGACAAAAATTTATGGTATACGCGCGATCTCCCCGCTATGGCACAAAAACTTGGTTTGTCCACTGTTGCCCCTTATTTCATTGATGCCAGAAAAACATCTCCACAAGCAAATCTTCCCGTCGTTGGTCTTACGATTATTCATTTTCGAAATAATCATCTCGTTTATGCAATCACGTGGTTTATTTTAGCTGCTGGTGTGTTAGGAGGTTTTCTTTTTCTGCTACGGCAAAAAAACTAAAAAAATACCTCTTCCATCTCAAGTAACAAAAATTTTTAGAATCTTGAAAACTGATAAAGAGTATAAAATCTACCAACTTTCACCTTTGTTAAATAAAGATCATAGGCATACAATGAACTTTATACAATCCACAAAAGATTTACGCGACACTCTTTAAAAAATCATCATAAAACGAGGGTTTATTCATTAAAAATGTAATGCCCAAAAATGTGAAGCAATGCATTATCTCCACTCTATAAAAAATTCACTCTTAAAAAACATTGTCATAAACGCTTTTGAAAAACATAAAGCCAAATTTAAAAATGATAGGAAAGATAGGCACTCATTTTTGCCTTTATAATTTTATATTCTTGTTTCATTAGATTGTTTCCCATTTCAGAGATTACTCCAATTGATATACGCAATACTTTCGCCTTCATCTAGTATAAAAGCTAATATAGCAGAGAATATACGGAAGCATTTTTTGTTTCACAACTGCTATGAAGATGAGATGTTGAGTTATAAGCAACAAAAAAACATTTAATTTCTCAACGCGACTTTTATACCTATCACCACACCTCAAATGAGAGGTTTTTACAGGATAATAGAAAAAGGTGAGCATCCTATATTCTAAAAAGACAGTTTATCCTTTCAGTGTATTTTGCTAAAGGCTTATGCTATAAACGTATAAGCGTGTTTTACTAGAATTTTAACTCTTTCATTTTTAAGGCTTCTGTTATGGGTGTTGTTGCCAAAAATTTTCCCATACCTGATCTTCATCGGGTTCGTCGTGTTCTCTTTTCTGTGTCTGATAAAACGGGTGTGGTTGCTTTTGCACAAGCCCTTCATGCTACTTACAATGTTGAATTAATTTCAACAGGAGGAACAGCAAAAACCCTCATAGCAGCTGGTTTACCCGTAAAAGATGTTGCTGAAGTTACCGGATTTCCTGAAATAATGGATGGGCGTGTAAAAACACTCCATCCTTTGATTCATGGTGCTTTGTTAGGGGTAAGAGAAGATCCTAGCCATAGGGAAGCTATGGAAAAGAACAGCATTCATGGAATTGATCTTTTGGTGGTGAATCTTTACCCTTTTGAAGAGACGATCCTATCGGGAGCCGATGGGCAAACGATTCTTGAAAATATTGATATCGGTGGACCGGCGATGATTCGCGCCGCGGCAAAAAATTATGCTTATACCGGTGTTGTAACAGCGATAAACGACTATGATTCGATTCTAGCTGAATTAAAGCAGCATAATGGATGTTTAAGCTTATCTATGCGTCATCAGCTAGCAATGCGCGCTTATGCACACACCGCTGCCTATGATACGGCAATAGCATCGTGGTTTGCACGGGATTTAAAAATTGAAATTCCATCATGGCAGAGTTTTTCCGGTCATCTTGAAAGTGTTATGCGCTATGGGGAAAATCCACATCAACAGGCAGCATTTTATCGCAATAATGAAAAACGTTTTGGTATTGCAACAGCAAAACTTTTACAAGGCAAAGCGCTTTCTTATAACAATCTGAATGATACAGATGCAGCCTTTGAGCTTGTGGCAGAATTTGATCCGCAAAAAACCGCTGCTGTCGCTCTTATTAAACATGCCAATCCTTGTGGTGTTGCGGAAGGAGAAAATTTGAAAGACGCTTATTTGAAAGCTCTTATGTGTGATAATGTATCGGCATTTGGTGGAATTGTTGCTTTAAATCAAACCCTTGATGAGGAATGTGCTGAAGAAATTGTTAAAATTTTCACAGAAGTGATTATTGCTCCTGATGCCACAATGGCGGCACGTGAAATTATTGCCAAGAAAAAAAATCTTCGTTTGCTCATTACAGGTGGAGTTCCTGATCCACGCTGTGGAGGACTTCTTGCGAAAACACTTGCAGGAGGCATTTTAGTGCAATCACGTGATAACGTGGTGGTGGATGATCTTAAATTGCAAGTAGTGACAAAGCGGGCACCAACTCAAGATGAAATGCGTGATCTTCAATTTGCTTTTCGTGTAGCAAAACACGTTAAATCAAATGCTATTGTGTACGCGAAAAATAGCGCAACAGTTGGAATTGGAGCCGGACAAATGAGCCGCATCGATTCAGCAAAAATTGCTGCAAGTAAAGCAGCAGAAAGTGCGCAAAGAGCAGGCTTAACAGAAACCCTTACAAAAGGATCTGTTGTTGCATCAGATGCATTTTTTCCTTTTGCAGATGGTTTATTAGCAGCAGCTGAAGCAGGGGCAACAGCAATTATTCAACCAGGAGGCTCCATGCGTGATGAAGAAGTTATCGCCGCTGCTGATGCACAGGGTTTAGCAATGGTTTTTACAGGAACACGACACTTCCGCCATTAATAATTTTGCTGATTCCCTCTTCGTATAAGACAAATGTTTCAAGGAATTTTTCATAATCATCGTATAACTATTGATAACTATTGAAATGGAAGAAGTTATTCAATCCAAAGAATCTACACGTGAAGAAGTTTATCACCGAAGAAAATGCACATAATTTAGCCATTGTTTAGGGAAAGAATATTGTTCTTGTTGATATTTTTAATGGTTGCCCTTTCACATGAGGAAAATGTTAAAGGGATGTTATCTTGTATGTAGATGCATACCTGTTATGATATTATAACACAACTCTTTTTAGTAATATGCTCTATTCTTAAACTAAAGAGTGTAATGAAAAGTTTGAGTAGAGGATATGAATATTCTACGTTTTTATAGTAATTGGCGCCGTTATCGTCGAACCGTTAATGCGTTAAGTCGTCTTTCAACATATGAACTCAGCGATCTTGGAATTTGTCGAGGTGATATTGATTCAATTGCACGACGTTATTCGCGTAAATCTTTATGAAAGTTGTTTGAGATATTTGAGAGAATGCTTTGCTCTGAAAAAGCGTGCATTTTGTGATTTGTTATTACGCCTTCATTTGTAGTATAATAATAATAAAGAGCAGAAGAGTTGTTTTTCTCAGCCATTGCTGTGTATTGTTTCTCAAATTTTCAGTGTTTCTGTGATATACAACATTTGATTTATAATGATAATTTAGCGTTATTCATATTGAATTAGAACTCCGAATACCGTGAGATTCTTCCATTTCAAATCTATGTATGTTGAATCAACCAAAACCATTCGCCTGCACGTTACAAGCGGGGAGAGCTGTATGGATAAAAACTATTAAGAAAAGGCTAAAAATGCCTCTTATGAACCATCTCTAGTGCCAAGAGTTGTTACAAACATTGGGCACTGATAAATAGTGTGATAGTGCCGAACTGCTCCTTCATAAGCGTAAAGATGGGGGGTGCTTAATGGATTTACCGTTATACCCATCACGGGCATCGTCGCAAAATAGGCTTGGAAGCGTTAAGGGATTTTTCTTTAAAATAAGTCCGTGAATATACAATACAATAGCGCTCTGTTTTTCGTGAGGAGTGTAGCCCTATTAATGCAACTCTCTCAGAGATAAATATTGATCCCAACAGCACACTTAAAAACTTATCGAAGATAAGCAACAGCTTAATTTTCTCTCCATATCTTTAAAGATATGAAGATCCTTAACCAGTACTCATCTGTCAACAATGGTCTTTCCAAAAACTTTTTTTCTGGAGCCAATCCCTTTTAGCATCACCTCATGAGATTCTATGAGCAAACCTTGCCTAAAAACATCCAACCCATACTCTAACAAAATGGTTCATGTATAAAATTGATATGATCTTCAAATTTTGAGAATATTACCACAATAAACGATAATGTTTTGCGACACGCAAGATAAAACGCAATATACTATGGGTTGGAATAATGTTCTAATTTTTTATCAAACGCTTTACGGATAAAACGCCAACGAACTTTTTCCTGAAATGCTGGACGAAAATATAAAACAATCTGTTGTGTCCGTTGTGGACCTGTTAATTCTGCAAAATCAATCGAATCTTCAAGACAAATATCTGCATCAGGCGATATAAAATACCATACTTGTTCGCTCTTCACGTTCTCATTCTTTACGGCTAAACACACACGTTCGCCATCATAGTTAACTTCAACTTGTGGATGAAGATGAAACCGAACAGCAACATGATTTTTTTCATTTTGCACACTCTTGTGTCTCTTTCCCCCTTTATTGGGCATAAAAAAGCGATCAAAACCCTCAATCATATCTCCATTTGTCGCCAAAATAAGACCACGCTCATGAATAAGATTAAAGGGTCGCATATAACCATTATGACTCGCAATAAAACCCGTCTTCTCTGAATCCTCTATACGGCACACTTGAACATCTGTTGGTCCATCAAACAAAAATGGCGCGCCATTTTTCTTTTTATGATAAAAAGCACCCACTGAACAATCATTAAGCGTAGCTGTTGAATGTGCTGCAGTAACACGCCCTAAATGTCGATAATCTTCCCGCCCATCAGGATTAACACCGGTATTGATAATAAAACGGTGCCCTTGTGAAGACATTTCAAAAGACAAACACCCCGAACAAGCCTGCTGTGCTACAGAGCGGGGTGGAAACTTTCCTGTATCTGCAAGCACTGTTGTTTGATTGGCTTTTAAGCGCTGAAATCCTGAATAACGGGCATAACTAAAAGGATGGCCTCCTGTTTCATCAAGCTCCAAAAGTGATGATAACCGTTCCGATACAAGGGGACCAACCCCATTAAAATGGGCCAACGTTTGATCCTCATGGATAAAGAATCGTAAAGCTGGCAACATACGCTCAACAGAATCAATCAAAATACGGGGTGCTGTTTCATTGCTACGCATAAAAAGATGCCGTAACGACAATAAATCCGATAACAAATTCAGCAAAATAACAGGACTACGGGAAATATGCCCACCATCAACTAGGATTTGACGGGAAAGCTCCTCTATAAGTGTGGTTTGTACCTTTTTTTTCACTGCCGTAGAAACAGGCAAAGCAAGAGATGCGAATGTCAAAGCCACTGCTGCTTGTAAACGTTGATCATTGTGCTCCATACTACAAATTGTTACGCGCAAATAACGAAATTGCAAACCAAGTGCACGTAAAAAGCGTTTTTCAAACCGTTCACTTGCCCCTTCTAACAACATTTTCGAATGACAAATCCATGAAATCAAGCGCCGCGCCACAACAGGATCACTCCAAGCAAGCCCTTTTACCTTCTTACCAGCATGGTCAAACCAGTCTTCTAAAAGAGAGCGTGCATGTGCAGAAGCTAAATCACTTCCTGCTGCCTCCATATGGCGCAACCAATGAAAATCATGTAGAGCCGCTTCCCATTCTAGCGTTGGTGGAACCAATGAAAACGGAGAAACAGCACCAGAATGAACAATGTGACCAGCAAAAGCAAAACGACCATGATAAAATTCATGCGCCATCATCGGATCAGCTACATGCAAATCCATGGGATGCGCTAAAATTTTATGAGGACGAAACCCTGAAAACCGCCAACGAAACAATGGTCCAACCCATAAACGCCGCATAACATTCTGTATCGTATCGATACAGGCTGCCACTTTTACCTGAGGAGCTTTTACCGCAACCGCCAAAATTTTATCTCCATTTATGCTGAATCAAATACAATTTCGACCATTTTTGTAAATGAAGCGTTAATTAAGCAATTTTTCGTAAGCGCGCAGCAAAAAAACCATCCATTCCTAAAAATACGGTTTTCTCAGCATCAAAATTTTTATGACAAAAATCCGCAGGCGTTGTCCGTAACATCCCCCCACAAAGCAAATGTTCCAGTGCTCCCATTTCCTCTGGATAAATAGGGTCTAAAACAATGTCATTGCGTGTCGATAAAATTTTTTCAATAAGATCTTCACCTTCTTCTCTTGCCAATGAACAATTGGAAAAAACAATCCGTCCCCCCTCCTTTACCAAAGAAATTGCTGCGACAAGCAAATCATATTGCAACGCCACTAACTTGACGATATCTTCCCTCGATTTCGTCCATAAAATATCCGGATGACGACGGATTGTTCCTGTAGAAGAACAAGGAGCATCAAGAAGAACTGCATCAAAAAGCTGTGTGGGATAGAAATTTCTCACATCGCCCTGCCAAATGTGAACTGAAAAATGAAGCCGTTCCATATTTTCTTTTAAACGCTTTACGCGGTTAGCAGAAAGCTCAATTGCTGTCACCTCTGCCCCTTGCAAAGCCAATTGTGCTGTTTTTCCCCCAGGGCTCGCACAAAGATCAGCAACGCGTTTACCCTCAATACTCCCAAGTAAACAAGCAGGCAAAGCTGCTGCAAAATCTTGGACCCACCAAGACCCTTCACGATAGCCTGGTAAATCAGAAACAGAACACTCCAGACGCTTCAATCGAACAGAACCATTGGGCAATACCACACCGCCAAGCCTTTCAGCCCATCCACCACTATCAGATTTCACTGTCAAATCGAAAGGAGGTTCCACACTTTGAATTGCGATAATCTGATGTGCCTTTTCTGTTCCATAAGCTGATATTAAAAGCTGTCCAAACCACGCTGGCACACCTTCAATGGTAGGAACTTGTTGACGTAAAGGCTCTGCCTCACGTGCAACATTGCGCAAAAGAGCATTCACCACCCCTGAAAAACGGCGCATTCGAGGATCAAGTTTCGCCACACGCACAGCTAAATCAATAGCCGCATGATCGGGAATATCAAGATAAAGAATTTGTGCAACACTGATATGCAAAAGATGCTGAAGTGAAAGTGCTTGTGAAGGCAAAGGACGCGCCAAAAAGCGTGAGAGAGCCGCCATAATCTGCCCTCGATGACGCAATGAAGCTGTTAAAATAGCCCGACATAACAAACGATCTCGTTGTGAAAGCTTCAAATATTGTGGATGTCCGTGTTCATTATCCGTCAAACCAGACAGAGGCGTGTACTTATCAACTACCGCCCCCAAAAGACGCACACACACCTGTCGAACAGCTAATCCTGGAACATTTTTTTCAGACACATGCCCCGCTTTTTTGTGTTTCAAACCACCACCTTTATATCACAGTTTTCTCAAGAGCTCCCTCAATAACTCTATGAACGAGATCTTTTTGAATTTTCATAACGAAGCCAAGAAGGACGTTTTTTAACACGCTGAAAAGAACTATTTTCTTTCTCACCTAATGCATGAGTCTGACCACTATGAAAATCTCCATAGTTCATCCCGCTGCTTTTTTCATGTATAGCGTCTTCTTTATTCCATCCCACACTTTTGGCAAGAGCCCCTTTCATCTCTTCTGCTTGCTGATAAAGAGCAGCAATACGATTTGCAGTTGCTGGATGTGTCGAAAAAAGACTATCCGCTCCCTCACCGCTCAAAGGATTAATAATAAACAGATGCGCGGTTGCTGGATTATGCTCTGCTTCTTCATTATATACCCCACGTCCCCCATCAGCAATCTTACGCAATGCCGAAGCCAACCATAAAGGATTACCACATATTTCAGCCCCTCTCCGATCCGCAGCATATTCCCGTGTACGGCTAATCGCCATTTGCACCAGCATCGCTGCAAAAGGCGCCACGAGCAATGCAATAAATCCTCCAATTGCCCCAGCGCCATGAGAATCTTCTGAAGAGTTACGCTGTCCTCCCATAAAGAAAGCAAAATTACCAAGCATTGAAATTGCCCCTGCAATCGTTGCGGTCAGAGTCATTGTTAACGTATCACGATGCTCAATATGTGCAAGCTCATGCGCCATAACGCCGGCAATTTCCTCAGCGCTTAACCGCTCTAACAACCCAGTACTTGCAGCAACAGCTGCATTTTGCGGATTACGTCCCGTTGCAAAAGCATTTGGCTGTGCATTCTCAATAACATAAACCTTTGGTTGAGGAAGAGAAGCCTTTTGTGCTAAATCGCTTACAATCTTATAATAAACTGGTGCTGAATGCTGATCAACTTCACGCGCCCCGTACATGCGTAAAACGATTTTATCTGAATTCCAATAAGAAAAAAAGTTTAAACCACTTGCCATCAAAAGAGCAATGACCATGCCACCGCCCCCTCCAACAAGATAACCAACTCCCATAAAGAGAGCAGTTAAAAAAGCCAAAAGCATAGCTGTACGCATTATATTCATTACTCAAAAAACTCCATGATAAAAGTCAATCAATACTATATGATGGTGTTTTCTTTCTGCTTCTTCAATGGAATAGGTGTAAAATGAATAAAAAAGATGAGAAAACAAGCAAAAAAAATGCAACTGTCGTTAAACAGCAATCTCTTTCTCCCGCAGCACAACGCGCCCTTAAAGAAGCTGAAGAAAGACGAAAACGCGCAGCAAAAAAAGAACAACCTTTAGAAAACGGCGGACGCGGCGGCAAAGACCCTTCCCGCTATGGAGACTGGGAAATTAAAGGCCGCGCCATTGATTTTTAAAACCATTGATTTAAAAAAAACGGCGCAATTTAAACAAGCAGCTTTTTAATGAAAATCCGTTTTTGATAGACAAAAACGGATAATATTTATTTTTCTAAAGCTTTTAAAAACACATTGATTAAACAATCATGCTTCTTATGCTGAAGCAGATTCTGCTTCAGCCGCTGCCGCTGCTTCTTCTGCTGCTTGCTTTGCTGCTGCTATACGTTCTTGTGCTTTTTTACCCGGTTCACCTTTATGTGGATTATTACGAGTTGGACGCTTTTTCAAGCCAGCTGCATCTAAAAACCGTAAAACGCGATCTGTTGGTTGAGCCCCTTGCCCAAGCCAATATTGGATACGTTCTTCATTAAGTTTCACCCTCGGTCCATCTTTAGGCAACATTGGATCCCATGCACCAACACGTTCAAGAAACCGCCCATCGCGCGGACTACGAACATCTGCAACGACGATATGATAGTAAGGACGTTTTTTTGAACCTCCACGGGACAAACGAATTTTCAATGCCATATTTTATCTCCTATTGTCAGCTCTGGCTTTCGTTTAAATTGACTTTTTTTGTTTTTTGCTCTTCAGCAATAACTTCATGATGACTCACAACTTCTTTAATAATAAATTTTAAAAATCTTTCAGCAAAATCAGGATCAAGATCACTATCCATAGCCAATTGCCGCAAACGCGCTACCTGATATTGCTCACGCAGAGGATCTACTTTAGGCAAATCATAACGCGCTTTTAAGCGCCCAACAGCTTTCGTACAACGAAACCGCTCTGCTAAGATATGAATCAAAGTTGCATCAAAATTATCAATGGATGCTCGTAAATGTGCCAATTCGTTTAATACTGTTTCCTGCATTATATTCCTTTCCCTCTTTACATCTTATTTTTTCTTAGGATGCTGAGGAAAATTTCCCCCATCGACAATGCCATTGGAAAGACCAGGAAAAGTAGGTCCACGCTTGGGAAGTCCGGGCAAAAGCTTCCCTCCATTACCATTTTCAATTTGCTTTTGAAGCGTTGAGAATTGCTTTGGATCCAATCCCGACAAATCCGGCATAGCTGGAGAATCCCCTCCCAAGTTTCCCATACCACCAAAACCCATTTTGGAACCAAGGCCTCCCAACATCTTTCCCATAAAACCACTTTTTCCTTTACCACCCATGGCTTTCATCATATCAGCCATTTGGCGATACATCTTCAAAAGTTTATTAATATCAGCCGCCGTCGTACCAGACCCCTTAGCAATTCGTTGTTTGCGGCTATGTTTTAAAAGCTCTGGATTCGCCCGCTCTTTGGGTGTCATAGATGAAATAATGGCCAATTGACGATCAAACAAACGATCATCAAACCCCGCAGCCGCAATCTGCTCTTTGACTTTCCCCATTCCTGGCAACATGCCCATAATACCGCCCATTCCACCCAGTTTTTTCATTTTCTGCAACTGTTCTGCAAGATCATTCAGATCAAATTTTCCGGCTTGCATTTTTTTTGCAAAAGCAGCAGCTTTCTCATGATCCATTGTTTCAGCAGCTTTTTCAACCAAAGAAACAATATCCCCCATTCCGAGAATACGATCAGCAATACGACTGGGATGAAATTCTTCTAAAGCATCTATTTTTTCACCAGTTCCAATTGCTTTAATTGGTTTACCTGTAACAGCACGCATAGAAAGAGCAGCGCCACCACGCCCATCACTATCCATACGTGTTAAAATAATCCCCGTAATCCCTACACGCTCATCAAAAGAACGAGCAAGATGAACGGCATCTTGCCCCGTCAAACTATCAGCCACCAACATAATCTCATGAGGAAGGGAACATGCTTTAATTTCAGCCAATTCGAGCATCAAAGCTTCATCAATATGATTACGTCCTGCTGTGTCAAGAAGAAGCACGTCATAACCACCTAATTTAGCAGCCTGCACGGCACGTGATGCAATATCAACGGGCAGCTGACCCGCAATAATAGGCAAGCTTGCAAGTTTTGCCTGCTCTCCCAATTGGCGCAATTGCTCCTGTGCAGCGGGACGGCGTGTATCTAATGACGCCATGAGAACTTTTTTATTGTGCTTATCAGTAAAACGTTTTGCAAGCTTTGCTGTTGTAGTTGTTTTTCCGGAACCTTGCAAACCAGTCATCATGATAACAACTGGAGCTGGTGCATTTAAATCACTCAGAACGCTTTCATTTCCAAGAATATGAACCAATTCATCATGAACAATTTTAACCACCATTTGGCCTGGTTTAATTGATTTAACGATTTCGGCCCCAACAGCTTTTTCCCGAACTCTATCGGTAAAAGAGCGCACAACATCAAGAGCAACATCAGCTTCCAATAAAGCGCGACGAATTTCACGCAGCGCCTCTACAACATCCTGATCCGATAAAGCGCCACGTCCCGTCAAATGAGACAGGATAGAACCAAGTCGCTCTTGCAAGGATTCAAACATCATTTACCTCATTGTTGCATAACAAACAAACCAAAATAGCATCCGAGAACGCATCGCGCCGTCGGATGTTGACCTCTGAGATCTCTTTATACCCTTAAACTGGGGTCTCAGTCGGTGGCTCCAAGTTAATTTTGTCACTGAAAGCTTGCTCCTTCAAACAATAAAACCCCAGCTTTGTCAAGTTTTATCATAAAATATCTTTTTATACGAAGAAATAAAAACAACAAATACTATACTTCAAAACTTTCAACTTCAACACGCATAAAACAACCTGTTTCCTGTTCCATGCTCCATAATTTTCCGCTAGAGATATCAAACCAAACCCCATGCAATGTCAAAAAACCTTGATCTTTGCGAAGCTTTATCCACGGAAACGTCTCTAAATTTCTCAACGAATGGCGAATAGAAAGCTGCTCTAATGCCGTCTGTTTTTCTGGCCAAGACAGCGACTTATTATTCAAAACGATTTCTGCTGCTGGTGCTAAGAGACTTATCCATTGACCGATAAAATCATTTGATAATAAAGATTTATATGTCTCATTAAGAGCAGTACGAATGCCTCCACAATGGGCATGACCAAAAACGACAATATGTCTCACCTCAAGCAATTGCACAGCATATTCAAGAGCTGCTGATGTTGCGTGATATTGGTCATCAGGAGAAAAAGGAGGAACCACATTCGCCACGTTGCGCAGGGTGAAAATTTCCCCTGGCTTAGCATCAAAAATCATTTCTGGTACTGCACGCGAATCACAACAAGCAATGACCAAAACTTCAGGTTTCTGCCCCTCAATCGCCAATTGCTGATAATCTGCTATTTTATATAAAAAATGATTGTTTATAAAGTTTTGGTAACCACTTAAAAGTCTTTCTGGTAAACGCGCCATTCTCTCTTTACTTTTGCTTCTTTTTTTACTTTTATTTTGTATATTTTAAAAAACAAACTATTAACATACAAAAATACTAAAAGTGCCCTTTCCTTGAAGCAAAATATTTCTTTAAAGTGCAAAATATTACTAAAAAATAGCAAAAACAAACTCATTCTTTCCAAATAAAGAGCTATTTTCTTTAGAAAGAAGGTGTTACAGTATATAAAAAATATAATGGTCTGCTTTTAAAAAGAGAAGAAAAGACTCCTTAAGAGCAAAAAGGGAGAGTGAATGTGTTGCAACAAAAAAAAACAGAGACAAAAAACACCCAAGATAAAATAGAACAAATCCTTTTTGCCCAAACCGATAAAGAAGATATTGCTTATTATGAAAATGAAGAACTTCAAAAAGCCACAGCCATCGCGGTAAAAGCTTTTAATCTCCATCAGACGGGAAAAAATACCATCTGCTTTGAGCAAAATTTAACCCGTAGTAACAGACCTATAACCGTTATCACGCTTGTCAATGATAACAAACCCTTTCTTCTCGATTCTATTTTAAATGTTTTTAATCAACACAAAAACCATATCTATTTGATTGCACACCCCATTATTGATTGTGCTTCTGGAAAACGCATCAGTCTGATGCAAATTCACATCGAGTCATTAAACAAACAGCAAATACAAAAACTTGAAAATGAACTCACCTTAGTTCTTGAACAGGTTAATGCTGCTGTACAAGACTGGAAACCTATGCTTGAAGAAGTTGAAAAGCAGATTCATGCCTACCAAATAAGTCTTCCCCCACACTACAAACAAGAAGGCGAAAAAGCTATTGAATTTCTTCACTGGCTAATGGACGATAATTTCATTTTCCTTGGTATGCGCACTTACAACTTCATCAAAGACCAAAAACCCCTAAAATCCTTTACAGCCAGTAATATTGAACTTGGTATACTCACGGATGCTTCTATTCATATTGTTGACGATAAAAGCATGAAAGAACCTCCTCAAGAAGTTTTATCCTTCATGGAAAGCGATAATCTGTTTATCGTGACAAAAGCGAACAGCCGCTCCAAAATTCACCGTTCTGTTTGGCTCGATTATATTGGTCTTAAAATCTTTGATAAAGAAAACCAACTCTGTGGAGAATTACGCATTGTAGGGCTTTTTACCTCCTCAGCTTATACACGTTCTATTTTGCAAATTCCTTTCTTAAAAGAAAAAGCCCGAACTATTATTCAACGACTTGGACACAATCACGCCGATTATTCAGGAAAAGCACTCATCAGTGCTTTAGAAACCTATCCAAGAGATGAAATGTTTCGCTCTGATGTTGATACATTGACAGAAAACACTAAGCTTATTCTACAATTAGATGAGCGCCCACGTTTACGGGTTCTTGCCCACACTGATTCTTTTGGACGCTTTGTTTCTATCCTTGTCTACGTACCGCGTGACCAATATAGCAGCAGCTTGCGTGAAAAAGTTGGCGAACATTTTGTTGAGCTTTATAAAGGTGACTTTTTTGAATCTTATCCGCTATTTTTGGAAAGCACCCTTATACGTGTCTATTATATCATCCATCGCAAAGGAAACGAAACTGTTCCTCTTCATGAGCGCTCCACACTTGAACAACATGTACGTTCGATTGCACGAAGTTGGGAAGACAGGGTTCAAGCCATCGCTCTTACCCAGAAAATAACAGAGCAACAAACACGTCTAGCCAGTGAATTCCCCAACAGCTATCGTGATTTATTTTCAGCTGAAGACGCTATTAACGATGCCGGACATATTCTAAGTCTTCATGATGAAAAGCCCCTTTTCGTTATCTTTTATCACGCACAAAACAAAGAAAAACAGTACATTTCTCTTCGGCTTTTTCACCGCCATGAAGCTCTTGCCCTTTCCAAACGTGTACCACTCCTTGAAAATATGGGGTTTCGCGTTATTGCTGAACAAACCCTTGAATTACCAGATGGCAATGGGCGCTCTGTGTATCTTCATGATATGCAGCTGGAAAGTACTTTCCAGCGCTGTATCGATTTTGAAAAAGACGGGCAAAAACACGCCGAAACCTTTGAAGCCATTTGGGCACAAAATGCTGATAATGACGGCTTTAATGCTCTCACACAAACAGCTGAGCTTGATTGGCATGAAATTGTTATTTTGCGCCATTATGGGCGCTATCTCCAACAAGCTGGAATTCCTTATTCGCAAGATCGCGTTGCCCAAACTTTAAATGCTTATCCTGACATTACCCAAGATCTTTATGCTTTATTTCATTTAAAATTTCATCAAAGCCATACAGAAAAAGAACGGGAAAAAAACCAACAAGTCATTCAAAAGCGCATTGAAGAAAAATTACGGAAAGTCTCTGGTTTAGATGATGATCTGATCTTACGCCGTTATTGTAACCTTATTGAGGCGAGTTTACGAACGAATGCCTTTACGCCTCTTCCTGATGGAAATCCACGGCGTATTTTAGCCACCAAATTAAATCCACGCCAGATTGAAGGTTTGCCTGAACCGCGCCCTTACCGAGAAATTTTTGTTTATGGACCAGAAGTTGAAGGGGTCCATTTGCGTTTTGGACCTATCGCTCGTGGCGGCATTCGTTGGTCTGACCGTGCATTAGATTATCGCACCGAAGTGCTTAGCTTAGTCAAAGCCCAACAAGTTAAAAATGCAGTTATCGTTCCTGCAGGTGCAAAAGGTGGATTCTATCCCCATCGGCTTCCCCAAACAAATGACCGTGCTGTCATCATAGAAGCAGCACGACAAGCTTATACAGACTTTATCACAGCTTTGCTCTCCATCACAGACAATCTGATTAACGGCAAAATAAGCTCTCCCCACAATGTCATCTGTCATGATGACCCTGACCCCTATTTTGTTGTCGCGGCAGACAAAGGAACAGCAACTTTTTCTGATACAGCCAACGCCATCAGCCAAGCAAATCACTTTTGGCTCGATGATGCTTTTGCCTCTGGAGGCTCAGCAGGTTACGACCACAAAGACATTGGTATTACAGCTAAAGGTGCATGGGAAGCCGTCAAAAGACATTTTAGAGAATCATTTAATCACGATATTCAAACAACGCCCTTCACCTGTGTCGGTGTTGGCGATATGTCTGGTGATGTCTTTGGCAATGGAATGCTGCTTTCCAAACAAACAAAATTGATTGCCGCTTTTGATCACCGCGATATTTTTATTGATCCAGATCCGAACATAGACGAAAGCTATGCAGAGCGTACGCGTCTCTTCAAACTGCCTCGCTCAAGCTGGCAGGATTACGACCAAAGCAAATTATCAAAGGGCGGTGGTATCTTCTCACGAAAAGAAAAAACCATTACTCTCTCACCTGAAGCAGCACAAGCCATTGGTTTCGAAAAACAAACAGGAACACCCTTTGAAATTATCTCTGCTCTTCTCAAAGCCCCTGTTGATCTTTTATGGTTCGGTGGCATTGGTACTTATATCCGTGCTGCAACAGAAAACGATGCCCAAGTAGGTGATCGTGCAAATGATGCAATACGCATTACCGGAGAGCAGGTGCGTGCAAAAATTATTGGCGAAGGGGCTAATCTTGGTGTTACACAACGTGGACGAATTGAATATGTCTCAAATGGTGGTCGATGCAATACGGATGCCATTGACAATTCTGCTGGTGTTAATTGTTCTGATATTGAGGTCAATCTCAAAATTGTTCTTGCATCAGCACTACGTGCCAAAACGTTAACCCGCGAAGATCGCAATAAGCTCTTGAAAAAAATGACGCCTCAAGTCGAGCAACTCGTCTTGCGCAACAATTATCTACAACCTCTTGCGCTTTCTTTGGCGGAAAACCAGAGCACTGCTGATTTGCCCTATCAAATACGCTTTATGCACGACTTGGAACAAAAAAAGCTTCTAGATCGCAGAGTTGAAATACTCCCTGATGAGCAAATTTTACGACAAAGAACAACCCAAGGCAAAGGTCTTCTCCGTCCAGAACTCGCCGTTATTTTTGCCTATGCTAAATTGACCTTAAAAGAAGAAATTGCTAATAGCCCCATTGTTGATGATCACTATTTCAATACAACCTTGCTGAACTATTTTCCAACCCAAATTCAAGAAAATTTTAAGAAGGAAGTTATTAACCATCAATTGCGTCGTAATATTATCGCAACGCTGATTGCCAACGATATTGTAAATCGTGGAGGTCCCACTTTTGTTAATAGACTACACGATGCAACAGAACAAAAGACTGAAAATATTATTCGCGTTTTCATTGCTATCCGCGATGGTTTCGAAATTCCTCAATTGTCTGAGCAAATTGATAAGCTTGATAATAAAATACCCGGTCTTGTCCAAAATAAATTCTACGCAGCAATGAACCCAATGCTCTTTGAAACAACCAATTGGGGTTTGCACAACATAGATCTCTCACGTCCATTAGAAGAAATTGTAAAAACAATAAAGCAAGCCCGTAGCGTTATTGAAAAAGAGCTTATGCATTCTCACGGCAACGATATTAAGCAAAAGATTGAAGAAAAAGCATTACACTACAGCGAAGAGGGAGCACCAAAAGCATTAGCGAAACAATTAGCCCTCTTGGAAGCTGCTTCAACAATATGTGATATTTCTTTAATTGCAAAAAAAAGCAACAGTGATCTTATTAAAACCGCAGAGATCTACTTTTCACTTGCGCAAATCATTCGTATAAACCGCATTAACGAAGCAAGTCGTATAATCCCTGTAGTAGATTATTATGATAGTATGGCTTTAAGCCAAGCCAAAGAAAATGTTTCTGAAAGCTTTCGGCAAATCGTTATGAAAATCCTCAAAAATTATGGAAAGAAAAAAGATCCTTTTGACACTTGGAAAAAAACAGAAGAAGATCATATTCACAACATTACAAACCGCATTAGCGCCCTTATTGAAAATGATCTCAATATTTCTCGTTTTACTTTTGCAGCAGGATTGATTTCTCAACTTCAAAATATTGGCTTTCAAACCTAAAGCAAATACAAAACGACCCTCTCAATCTCCCGTTCTATCCCACCACCACAACAAACCAACTAAGACAGAGTAGAAGTTTGCATTTTAGACATAACACCAAAAATAAAAATCTCGCTATTTATCACAATAGAATTGTTTGCAACAATTTCAAAAAAACAGTAGGATTGATTTCTCACCCTAAAAACATAAACTTTCAGACTTAAAAGCAGTACAAAACAGCTAAGCTTTTGCTCCGTTCTATCCCCCCATGACTAATCAGCAAGGGAAGAACGAAAGCCCTATCCTACATTTTTAGACAGAGCACTCAAAATAAAAAATAAATTCAGATTTTACTGTCAAATATCCTTCATCATAAAAATATAATATATTGATTTACAATCATAATTTTATCATTTTTATGATAACTGATAATCCGATATTCTAAATTTGTCTCATTTAAAATCTGTTTATATTCAATCAATTAACCCCATTTCCCCTTGCATATTGCAAATGGGAAAGCCGAATAGATAAAAACAGTAAAGAAAAGACTAAAAATGCCCCTCATAAACCGCCTCAAATGCCAAAATCCGCAGTAACATTGGGAGTTAGCAAATATAATATGATGGTGTTGCCCCAGCTTATTACTCCATAACCGAAAAGATGGTAGCCCTTAATGGCTCTATCGTTATACCATTCATAGGCGACATCGTAAAATAAGAAGCACTGAGAAATATTTTTTTTAACAAATGCGTAAATATGCAATACAAATATATTCTGTTTTACGTGGAAGACATATAGCTTCATTAAAAAACATCAGAAATAAAAGGATAAGCTTAATCTATCATTTAAAATGATATAACTGTAACTGCTTTTGAAATGCGTAAAATCGAATAAAAAATGACAGTAAAGATGGATGTTGATTTTTCCCTTTACAACTTCATATTCTCCTCCAACTAGGCTATTTACTGGTTTTAAGAGGTTACTCCCAAACAGATATATGCAATATACTCATTCCATATATAAAGAAAAAGGTTCCTAACAAGCACCACACCACCTGTATAAAAAGGCAATTCAGCATACTTTAAAATGCCACTTTTTCCATACAAACACTGTTACTATATGTAGTTTGATATAAGATTTTGTACTAAGTGAAAAGAGGTTGGACGAATTAGGAGTAGGTGGTAATTTTTTATTTTTATAGCTATTTTTTTTTACCATTAAATACGCATTTTGTTAAAATAGATTTTGACACTCTAAAATTGCAAAAAAGTATGAAAATCAGAAAAAATCGAAATTTTGTGGTAAAAATTAAAAAAGGCTTTGGTACAACACCTAAAGCGGAGCAAGACGACCAAGTTTTAAAAAGCCTAATTTTACCCACCCATTGTTAATGAGCAAGGAAAGAACGGGAGCGCCGTCCGCATTTTTAGGCAAAGCACCTAAAATAAAAAATAACGCTTGAAGATTATTGGTTTGCGTGGGAAATAAGCGCTGCAGAGTGTCAAGAAGCTTCATAGACTGAATAAGGACAAGTTCAAATTTTGCTGTCAAATATCCTTCATCATCAAAAGAAAAAGGTCCACTAATACGCACTGCACCACCTGTATGAAAAGTCAATTCACCTTGCTTTAAAAGTCCACTTTTTCCATACAATCGCTGTTGCCAATTTTTTCCTTCATTTTCAAACAGAAGAGAGGCATCATTTAAAATCCATTTCAAATTGCCATCAATTTTAGGAATATCAACAAAAGAAGATTTTAAAAAGGGAGAAGCATCAAAACCGTCAAAAGTTATATGTCCCGATAAATCATTCTTTTCATGTTTAAGATCAAGTCGAAAAAATTCTGCCGTTATTTTTGGGGAAGCTTCTTTTGGCTCTAACGGCTGAATAATCACGTTATGCGTATTTTGCAAAGATGCCTGATCTTCAATATTTTCTTGTGTCGTTTTTTTATCTGTCGTTTGTGCTCCTAACGCTTCTTGAAGCTTTTGACCTTCAAGGGAAGAAGAAAAAGGTGAAATCTCAAGCCCTTCAGCTATAAACTTCAATGTCTTACCCGTTTTCCAATAAGGTTCTGTTTCAATCATCAAATTGCGCCAACTGGATACTATGGAAGTTTTTCCAGAAAAAACAATTAATGCAGGGGAATGAACATTAAACTCGACCAAATGAGGTGCATAAATTGGTGCACCAGCTGTCAAACGCCCCGTCGATAAAGAAACCCCATGTAAAGGCCAAGAAAATTGAAACTTGTCACAAACAACACCGACACGTAAAGGATAACCATCCTTGTGCACATTCTCACATACCGCCGCCATATTATGGGAAGATATTTTTGTGAATATATCAGAAACATAGTCTTCTATTTTACGTGAAAAAAAAACCAGAGCGCGCTATAAATAAATACCAAAGCAAGACAAAAGAGCCCACAAATTAAATAACTCAAAGAAAAACTTTTTTGTGATGATGGTATTTGAAAGGATTTAGACAATATTCAAACTTTCTTTATCTCTTAACTTCCTCCCCACCCTAAAAAGGATAAAGATTCCCAACCACGGTCAGTTTATACACAATCCAACTTCTTAATCGACCGGATTTTATCTACTGGTCACTTCAAGAAGTCCCTATACATCGTTCTAAAGTACAGTATCTCATAAGCTCAACAAACAAGATTTTCTTAAAAAACCCTTTACACCCTTTAACAAAAAACACCTCATGTGTAAAGTTTTACATAGATTTTCTACCTCTGCCCTAAACCATACTGTTTTACAGCACAAAAAAAATGATAATGAATAGTGTTTCTTAACGATAAAACCATTGAGCACCCCCATCTTTACGCTTATTGAGGAGCAAAGCCAGCACCATCATTATATTTGGCTACCCCCACAATTTTGCGATAGCCCTTGGCACTTAAGACAGTTCATAAGAAGCATTTTTAGTCTTTTCTTATACAGTTTTTGCCCACACGCCAGCCCTACTTGTGACAGCAAGCAAGAGGTTTTTATTGAGTCAACATACACAGGTTTGGAATGAGAAAACCTTACGATATTCGGGGTTCTCATTCAATATGCAAAACAGTAAATTATTTATATAAATCAATGCGTTGTCAATAATCACACAAGTACGGGCGGTGTACAAAAAATCTGGTGTAATGCGCTTTCAAACCATTGGCTCAAAGCTCGATCATAGATTAAACGACCTTTCAAATGTGCACAAGCAGGTTGAGCACCTTTTTCAGTCAATTTATGTGCCGAACGCACGACCAAACGCCGCATCATAGCGCGTGTAAACTCAGCATGAAACTGCAAGCCCCATGCATTGTTTCCATAACGAAAAGCTTGTGTAGGATATGTATTCCCTGTTGCCAAAAGCATTGCCTCTTTCGGTAAATCATAAATACCTTCATCATGGAAATGGTAGACCATTTCTGGCCAATTCATCAATTCCTTCCCTTGTGGGGTTGCTTCTAGTGGATACCAGCCGACTTCAACAGTCCCATCACTTCTTGTACCAACGCGCCCCCCTAGATTTCGCGCTAACATTTGTGCTCCAAGACAAATACCCAAAAAAGGCTTATTTTCCTTTAGTGATAACGAAATCCAATCAATTTCCTCACCAATATAAGCTTCGCTGTCATTCACACTCATCGGCCCCCCTAAAATAACAACACCGGCATAATGCTCTAATGTATCAGGGAGTTTTTGTCCAAAAATAGGACGATAAATATCAAGAACAAAACCTTTTTGTTGTAAAAATTTTCCCAAACGACCAGTATAGGTAGAGCGCCGATGAATAACGACAGCAATCCTTGGTTTGTTATTTTTTTGTTTTTTATCAAGACATCTCTGATTTAAAAACATTTTTTAACCAATCACCTCTGCAACCAAGCAAAACTTTATTTTTAAAGCATAAGAGAATAATTTTATTGGACAAGACTAACGATATTTTTTCTTCTAGGTCAATTGTTCTTCTGAGAAAACACTCATATTATCCATTGGTGCAATTTAAAATAAACGAAACTTTTTCCTCGATAAAGATGTTTCTTCTTCTGTTTTAACCCCTGGATCATCAACATTTAAATGAATTTGACTGAACATTTTTACATCTTGTTCTTTTATATCTTGTTTCTCCACCTGCACATTATGCAAAAGAGAATTATCTATAGGTGTTAATTTTTCCAGCTTCTTATCTTCAACATCATCACTTTTTCCCATAACATACTCTTTGTCTTGCTTTTTCGGCACAATATTGTCCGCCTCTAATGTGAGAGAAGGCATACAGGGAGGCGCCTTCCATTCAAAACAGCCCAAACGTCCACTGATTGGAGAAACCGCTGACCAAGAAGAAAAAATGGACCCATCACACATCCATACTGGATCACGTTCAGCACGAAGTGCTAAAGAAAGCCATTGACGCACAGCACCTTGATTGTTTCCCTGTGCCTCTTCAATATCTGCCAACAATAAATAAACACTTTCCCGTGGATGACATTGTAATGCTTTTTGTGCCTTCTCTCTTGCTAATGCTGTTTCACCAGCATCCAAAGCTGCTTTAGCAATAAGGAAAGCCGACTCAAATGCATCTTTATTATAAGAAGCAAGTGTCTTAGCCCTTTTCAATCGCCCAATGGCTCCTTCTTCTCTTTCAAGATAAAGCGCCCCCAAATCAGGATGAGGATTCTTTTGCCAAGCCGCTATAATCATTTTATCCGCTTTACGCGTTTCATTTAACTTATAAAGAATATCAGCAGCAATAACTATTATTGGAACAAAATCAGGCGCCAATTTATGGGCTTTCAAAATAGCTTCACGTGCTTGTACAGGATGTGTATCAAACAAAGAAAGTGCCTGCCCACTTAGTAGTAAAACCTGTATATGCTGCCGCTCTGGAGTCGCGCGAACAGAACGCGGGAGAGCTTTTTGCGTTCTTTCAAAAACAGTAAGTGCCTTATCCCATTTACCTTCAGCACTTAACCGATCAAGCACCGCCTTATGCGCCCATAAAAGTGCTGGCGATAAGGTCAGTGCCTCTTCGGCATATTGTTGCGCTGCCTCATAAGCTTTACTCTTCATTGCTTCACGAAACAAACCATAAAGTCCAACCAGTTTTGTCGGATCTTCCTTTCTCATCTCTTCATAAAGACCAATGGCGCGAACAGAGTCATTTTGTAAAGACAAGGTTTGCGCCTGTAAGAGTTTTACCAATGGCTCTTGTTTTCCTGCAAGATATTTAGCAACCCGTTCTTCCATTTTTTGCGCAACCATACTATCACCAGCAAAAGTTGCAAGAATCCCCTTTGAAAGAGCTTCGTAACCACGCTTTTGATGGCGTTTATAAAAATAATTGGAAAGAGCACTCGGTATGGAAAAAAAGAAAGATAATAACCACCATAAAAGCACCAGCGTTATAAAAAACAAAATAAGCACACTTAACACTGTAAGAAATGAAGCAGAAAATCTGAAATGCAAAAATGTGAGAACAAAAATACCATTGTGATTAGCAACCCACGTGAAAGCTAAACCGAGGATACAAACAACAAAAATATAAATAAAAACACGTATCATCTTGGGCCTATTTACATCTTTGTTGCTTTAAAAGATCCTTGTTGCACAGACAATAACAATTGCTGCAACAACTGTTGAATAGCAATATGTCTTTCAAGCTGCTTAACAAAATCCATTGAAACATCTTTTGCACTTTGAGGCAATGATTGCCATTCGCTCAAAGCCTTTTCGTAATCACCAGCTTGAATGGCAACTTCCATGCGCGCCGCAATAGCCCCCAGCGTTGTCCCTTCAACATTTCCAATCGGTCGCGAAACAATGAGCCCTTTTATCCACGCTAAAATTCGGTCAAAAAAACCAGCATCTGACGCAACAAGATTTTGCGTACCAACAATTGCATCGGCAACATGAGCAAAGTCAACTGAAAGTTGTGCTGAACTTGGAAGACCCACAGTAGCTGTTTTTTGCAACACATCAAGTCCATTAATCGAAGGCGATAATTGCTGTAACAGCTTTAGTTCATTATTATAAGATCCACCACGCTCTACAGCATTTTTTAATGAACTAATTGCAGTAAAGAGCGCGGTATCTATTTCTTTTTTCTTACTATTTTTAACAGCAGTTTCTTCCTGTAGTGCTTCTAACTGTTGTTTTAACGCAGCAAGATCATTTGCATTGCTCTGCCCAACAGACAAAGCCGTCTCTATATCTTTCGACTTTCTAACAAAAGTTTGTACAATTTCTTCAAGAGCTTTTACTTTTTCCTCTAAAATCGCAAAAGCTTTTTTGCTTTCTTCTTTCGATAGTTCATCATTTTTCGTTGTTTTAAACTGTTGTGATGAAAAAGAAGACAACTCTGTTTTTAACGCATCGATTTCTTGAAAGACCCGCCTCAATTGTTCCTTTGTGTCTTCACCTTGACTTTTTGCGGCTTCAGCAATCTGCAAAGCTTTTTCTCCTCCAGCAGAATTTTCCACAAAAGGAGAAGGAAAAAAACCAGCCCATTGAAGCCCCATAAAAATTCCCAAAGCAATGAATCCTCCCAAAATCCCAGAAAGGGACAAGAAAAGCCAAGTTGTACTAGAGGTACTTTTATCCTGACCTTGCATATTCTGTTTTTCTCGCGCATGAGCTTCTACAGAATTGTGGATTTTTCCCTCTGAATCATGGGGAACAGCTTCATGTTCAATAACTGGTTTCTTACGGCGCGTACCAGCATAATGTGGTTTAACTTTTGGTTTTGAAGAATCGACCATCTCTGTCACTTTTCGTGCACACTTTTTTTAATGATAAAATAATAAAATGAAAAAAGTTTTAAAAACGCAGCTTTTCTCAATAATATTTACAAGTATCGCCTTTAATAGACAAGTTTTTAAAAAAACATTTGCATTTTATACTCGAAAATACAGCTTTATTTTTTAATCAACGATATCATAAAATTCAAAGAAATAGAAAAAACAATTCTAAGAGAAATACTTTCCATCTTTTTCTGTTCATGGTACGCACGCAAGAAAGAAGCTTCAATATAAGGTTTTGTTTAAAATGCGTCTGCTGGGAATAGAAACAAGTTGTGATGAAACGGCAGCGGCTGTCATTGAATATAACAATGAATCAAACAGCCGAATTCTTTCCAATGTTGTTTGGAGTCAAATTGATCACCATGCACCTTACGGCGGTGTTGTTCCTGAAATTGCTGCTCGAGCCCATGTTGAAGTTCTTGATCATTTAATTCTGCAAGCACTAACAGAAGCAAACACAAAATTAAAAGATATTGATGGCATTGCAGCCACCAGTGGTCCTGGTTTGATAGGAGGATTGTTAGTAGGCGTTATGAGCGCAAAAGCACTCTCTCTTGCCACTGGCAAGCCATTTATTGCGGTAAATCACTTAGAGGGACATGCTTTAACAGCTGTGTTAACGCACAACGTCAGCTTTCCTTATTTATTACTTTTAGTTTCAGGGGGTCATACACAAACAATCATTGTTCATGGAGTAGGTAACTACCAACGTTTAGGAACCACTATTGATGATGCATTAGGAGAAGCATTTGATAAAACAGCAAAACTTTTAGGTCTTCCTTATCCTGGTGGACCAGCACTTGAAAAAGCAGCTTTATTTGGTGATAAAAATCGCATCCCTCTTCCACGACCTTTAAAAGGTGAAAAACGGTTAGATTTTTCTTTTTCAGGACTCAAAACTGCTGTTCGACAAGCCGCAACAGCCATAGCTCCCCTTACAGAAAATGATATTGCTGACATTGCCGCAAGTTTTCAAGCCGCTGTGACCGATACAGTACATGATCGTATTCACCTAGCCCTACAACACTTTACCCACCAATATCCTCTCTCTCATGATCAAGAAAAGCGTTCTCCTGCTTTGGTTGTCGCAGGCGGTGTTGCCGCAAACCAAGCCATTCGCTCTACGTTGCAAGAACTTGCCCATCAACATGGTTTTGAATTTATAGCCCCTCCTCTTTCCTTGTGTACCGATAATGCTGCAATGATTGCTTTTGCCGGTGCACAAAAACTCGCACGAGGAGAAACAAGCTCTCTTGACATTGCACCCCGCTCACGCTGGCCATTAGATGAAAACGCCGCGCCCTTGATCGGGATGGGACGCCGTGGAACAAAAGCATAATAAAATTGACGTCCCACACACACCTTAAAGAATGAAGATTTCTACTCAATCCGGTTTATAGATAGCCCGAATTCTCTATCGAGCAGATTCCAACCTGCTTCCCATTCACACAATTCACTTAACCCAAAGCTCGACACGTAAACCTAAATATTCACCACATATTCTGAAAACCTTCATGTTTCAAGAAACTGCCTTATATCATTACATTTCAAATGACGGTATTTTACAGCATAATAAGATCTACTCTCTCCCACGAAGCATAGATATGAATGCCATTCGTTGACCTCTTCATCTTTGACCATTCATTCGTTTCATTATCATTGTAATCTTAAAGCTTTTTAGAACCAATTTTCTTCATTTTTTCCCAAAAACTCTTATAGTGACCGCATTTCAAACCATAGCTGAAAAGATAAGAAAAGAGCAAAATACCTTTATACAACATGAAATATCAATGGAGCGCGTCTCTCTATTTTGAAACAAGAAAAAACAGATAATAGCCGTTCTTTACCCCATTTTAAAAATCATCGTTGATGGTATTACAAAGATACTTATAAAAATACATAACAGTCTATGAAAAAGGAGAACTCATGGCTTATTGGCTTTTTAAATCTGAACCCCATAAATGGTCATGGGAGATGCAAAAGAAAAAAGGAGTTAATGGCGAACAATGGGATGGTGTACGCAATTATCAAGCCCGTAATAATATGCGCGCTATGAAATATGGCGATAAAGGTTTTTTTTATCATTCAAATAAAGGTTTAGAAATTGTAGGAATTGTAGAAATATGTGCTGAAGCGCACCCTGATTCTACAAGCTCTGATCCACGCTGGGAATGTGTGGACATCCGTGCACTTTGTGACATGCCAACACCTGTTTCATTAAAACAAATTAAAGCCAATCCCAAACTAGCAAATATGGTGCTGGTCAAAGCCAGCCGCTTATCAGTGCAACCCGTAACAGAAGATGAATGGAAAGAAGTCTGTTTGATGGGCAACCTTAAGGAGGAAATGCTTTTATCTTAAAACAATAGTTTTTTATTCATTAACTCATATAAAAAGATGCTTCGTAGCGCAGAAGAATAAGCTCAACACATCCTTCTGTTGAGGTATTCTTATGCTAAATGCATAAATATGATATTTTTTTGTCATTTTTTATCCTGCACTCTTTCTCAATACAGTCTCCTTCCAAATTACACAAAAAACCTCTTTATGATGCATCTTTTCGGCATTGCTAAAGGCAAAGCTTGCTCAACGATTATAATAAGCACCACCACGAACATAACACACAATCCCCTTCACACACAAATGCAACAAAAAAACAAAACTGAACGTGGATAAAAACAATAAAAACGATCGTGAAGTTCTCCTAAACAGTGCATATGTGCTAGGTGTTGCACAATTCTCTTCACGCTTAAAAAACGCATCATATTGCGTGTTCATTGTTTTGCATGTTGGACGAGTGCGCCTCATGCCGCAGGATTCTCTCATTCCCAACCTGTTTATATTGAATCAATCAAAAGCTATTTGCTTGCACATTACAAGCGGAGAAAGTCCCATATGGATAAAAACCGTGAAAGAAAGGACTAAAAATTCCTCCTATGAATCGTCTCAAGTGCCAAGGACTATCCGCAACACCCACGAGCTGGCAAAGTGAATGATAGTGCTAGCTTGTTTCTCCATAAAGCGTAAAGATGATGACACTCAATAGCTAAAACACGTTCTAGAACATAAAAAACGCTTCCAACCAATACGTAAAATACTCTGCAGACGGAATACCTTCTTTTCAGCAAGCAACCATTAGAAATTATAAAAGTTTATTTTTTAGAAACGCTCTTTTTTAATTTTTCTCTTTTAATTTTTCTTGCATGAAATCTCATTTTTCATGAAACTATACCAATCAGTGCATCAACATGCCTATAAGGAACAACATGAACCACTATACTCTTTTAATCGTTGAAGATGATGATCTACGCCCCATTTTAGTAGAACAATTGCAAATGCATCAAGAGTTTAAAATTTTCCAAGCAAAAACAGCAGAAGCGGGAATGAGAATAATCCAAGAAGAAAATATTGATCTCACTATTTTGGGACTTCAACTTCCTGATCTTGATGGTTGCAAAGCAGTTAAACAATTACGCTCCCAAGGATTTCGTGCCCCCATTATCATGATAACGAATTATGATACAGACTGCGATAATATTTTAGATCTTGAAACAGGCGCCAATGATTATGTGACAAAACCCTTTCGCTTTGCGGTGTTATTAGCGAGAATTCGAGCACAGTTGCGCCAATATGAACAAAATGAAGACGCAACCTTTCATATTGGTCCCTATACTTTTAAACTAAGACAAAAACTTCTTCTTGATCAATGCAACAATAAAATCTGTCTCACAGAAAAAGAAGCAGCGATCCTTAAATGTCTCTATTATGCCAATGATAAAATTGTCAGCCGTGAAACATTGTTAGAACAAGTTTGGGGATATAATGAAAATATTGTCACCCATACTTTAGAAACCCACATCTATCGTTTGCGACAAAAAATCGAAAACGATCCCTCCAATGCACAAATTCTCATGACAGATCAAAATGGTTACCGTTTAAATCTTTAATTCGAGATTTACTGTTTCAAAAATAATTTTAATATCCTAAATGAAAACAGAAACGAGATGAAAAAAACTTCGCGTATAATTCAAATGCTATTACATAAAACTTACTCTTATCTGTACTCTTATAACAAAATATATAACATTATGAATAAAAAACGAAATATTCAACATGAGAACCAGAAACAAAAATGCTTTCAAACCTCACGATATACTTTGTAACTTCTGTTTCACATACTTTTGTTCTTTCTAAAATTTTTAATATGTTCCGCATATAAATAATCGTGATATCTTTTAGCAACATTCTTGATCATAACTATCATCTTTAGATGAGTGCTATTTATGATTATTTTTTTCAGAAAAACCGCTCCACGCAATGCTTTATCTCATATTCACTAGCCTAAATTGAGAGATGTTTTTTATCTTTATAGTTTTCCTCCATTCTTTATGATTTTATCTCCTCTTAAGAGGTTGTATAATTAATGATATAACGCTAAATGTTTATCCTAACGATAAAGCCACTGAGCACCACCATCTTTACCCTTATAAAAGAACAAGCCGACACCATCACACACTTATGTTAGATTTCAATGTTGCAGAGGAGCCCTTGACACTTGAGAGATGGTTCATAAGAAGCATTTTAATCCTTCCTTGTACAGTTTTTAACCACCATGAACCATATTATGCAAGATCCCTTGGATCTCTACTATTTTTATGCTTACGAAGATACCAGCATTTTTTCTCTTAAAATGTTTCCACTATTCATGAAATATGGTTCAGTATATAGATACTTGAGATTTTTTATTCACATGCCAATTCCACATATAATGTACAAAAGAATATTTTTTAATTGTAAATGCAAAAAATTGAAATAAGAGAATCCTTCTATATTTGCGGTTCTTATGCCAAAGGCAAAATGATTAATTATCTTTATAAATTAAAATATTTCGCACTTGTGGTGATAACGCAGGAATAAAAATACGTCGCGACTGACGACGCTGTACGAGCAAACCCTGATAAACACGTTTTTGTGCCTGACACATTAAGAGTCCACCAAAATAAGGCAAAAGATAGCGTGCAAATGGCTCATAAAAAAATGAGAACAACCGCGAAACATAACCCGTAGAGGGCATATAATGTACAATTTCTTGTATTGGCCCAGAAACAAAATTTGTTTTTTCAAACAAACGAGTAATTTGTTGCCGACTATAGGGTTCGCCATAACCAAAGGGCGTAGTAATATTGCGCGCCCAAAAGCCAGAGCGATTAGGTACAATAACGATCAAGTGGCCATTGGGTGCTAAAACACGCCATATTTCATTCAACGTTTCAAACGAATTTTCTGTATATTCTAATGCATGTACCAATAAAATACAGTCAACTGACGCATCAGGAAGTGGCAAATCTTCTTCAAAAACAAGCGCTGTAGCAACTTGCTCAGCACAAGGCCAAGGCGAAGCACCCTGAGAAGCTGGCATAAAAGCAAAACATTGTTGGGCACGTTCACGCAATGTAGACAGATAAGGAAGCGCATAACCCAACCCCATAATCCGTTTATCCGTAAGATCAGGCCACCATAAATTCAATTGGTCACACAGCGTCTTTTGCACACGCAGCCCAAGTGCAGAAGCATAAAAATCTTTCAGCGTAACGATATCCAACTCAACATACCATGTAGAAACAAATTTCAAACATTACAGATTTTCATATACCAAACTTATATGGACTTCTGCTCTTTTTCCGCAATAGCGAACATTTTAATATTTCATATTTTAAACTTAAATGATCAAAAAATCAGTACAGCAGGATAATTATTGCCTTACAAGCACTTTAATCATTTTTGGGGAGATGAACTCCATAGAGGTTCTTCATACACTGTTTTTGACATCAATTAAGAAAAAAGCCAACATTGGTTAATTAAAATGAAGCAATCTTTCAAGATAGTTTTTTTCTTCTTCTGAAAGATGCTCTTTACCAAGACGTTTGCGAATTTCATCCAAAATCTGCCGCGTACGCATTTGATCACTTTCTTGTGGTAGTGCCTCACCTTCTTGTTCTTCATCTGTTTTTGAAGAAAGTGGACGTCCTAACGGATCTTTAGGACCAGAATCAGCATTTTGATCATCTCCCGTTTCTTTGAGTGTTTCGCGCATTTTTTTCAAAACATTTTGTGCACCTTGCCTCAAAGATTCCAAAGCATCAGACTGATTTTGTATAGATACCTGATGATTTCCATTATCAAGAGCATTTTCCGCAGAATTCATTTTTTCTTCTGCCCTTTTCAACGCGCCCCCTGTTTCAAATCCTTGTTCTAATAATTCTTTTTCTAATGTTGATAATTCAGACTGCAATTCAGCTTGACGTTTTTTTAAAGATTTTTTTTGTGTTTCTGGCACATCTTCTCCGCGTTTTTGTTCCATCTCTAACTGATGTGTTTCATTGAGAATTTCTTGCTGACGACGCATTAAATCTCCAAGCTGGTCCATCTTTTCTTTCATTTGTGCAGATTGGCTTTTTTCTCCCTCATTTTGATTGCCTTTTTGCACATGCAAATGATCAAGCGTCTGTTCAACTTCCGCCAAGAGTTGTTCAGCTGCTAAAGAAGAGCCCGTTTTAGCCATTTCCTCAATTAAATTTAGTTTTTCTTGTAATGTAGATTCAGAAAGATTAGGACTTTTTGAGCTTTTAGAATTTTTAGAAACTTGACTATCCGGTGCTTTTTCAGCCAAAGCACGAATATACTCATCCATAGCTTGACGTAAATCTGCCATAAGCCGTTCAATTTCTGCCGCTGAAGCACCGTAACGCAGTGCATCACGTAAAGCAGCTTGTGCTTGTTTTAACTTTTTTTGCACGGATTCAAGCTGATTATCTTCAATACCCAAAGCAATTTGCCATAAATAATCCACCACATCGCGCAAATCCTCGTCTGTTTGTGCTAAAGAAAGTCTTGTCCACGCACTTTGTAGAACAATAAAATGCGATGCATTTTGCAACCCCTTTTCTGGACGCACAAGCAAAGCAGAAAGCATATCCAATACACGCTCTTTCACAGAAGCATCAAGAGCTAATAGACGACGCAATTCAACCACTGCGCGTGCAACAGGATTCGAAAAAACACGCTGTGGTAATATCATAACAAAAGTTTTGCTACGCCCTTTCTGCTCCGCACCATCTTCTGCCACCAAAGTAATTTTGACTTGCGAACCTGCCCATGGATGCGCTGATATATCCTGCACCATTCGCATTTTCCCCTTTCCACCACGCGGAAGAAGAAGCTCTATTTCCGGAGCATTATAAAGAGAAGAAGCACTTTTATTCTGAGGAAGAAAAGGCTCTATTTCAACAAAAGCCTTTGTCACACCATAATCATCATCCACCACATATCGTAACTCCAACGATCCCGTTAAAATCCTCCCTGGTTTTTCTAACCAATGAATTGTCGGAAGCTTGTCCTTAATTATCTGCAAATGCCACTGCTGTTTTTTACGACGTGATGATACAAATAAATTTATTGAATGCTTTAAATGTGTTTCAAAATGAACGATTGGATCATTCAAAGCTGTTTGTTCCGTTTTCTCTGAAAACGAAACTTCCCTCCCATCTTCTACAGACTTTGCTTTTACTGTAATACCAGCTCCATTGACAACACGCACAACAACATTACTCCCTTCAGGGATTTCTAGTTGTGTTTTCTCATCTTTTGTCAAATAAATCGGTGCCACACCGGTATAAGCTGGGGGTGTTACCCAAGCATCAATCCGCATGAGTTTTTCATCAACGACAGGACGAAAATCAAAGGCATCAGCCAAACGCCCCCCTTGTGAACCAAAAGAAAAACTAAAAGCGCACACAAAAAGAAGAGCACACAAAGCCCTCAAAGCCAAAGGATCATAATCCGCACTATTAAGAGAGATAAATCCAGTTTTTAAATGGTATAATTGCTTTGCCATTCGGCGTTGATGTTCACGCCAAATAACAGCACTAAAATCTTCATCATTTTCAGAACATAAACGATCTGTCTGAATATTCAAAGGCTGGTGTCTAAGATCATTGACGCGTTCAAGGCGGCAATTTACTTCCCGCATTGTGGGAAACCGAAAACGAATAAGAAAAAACAAACTTGCCCCAGCACAAACAAGTATAACCCCAAGTAAGAGCAAATGTGACCAATAGCCCAAAATGCCAAAAAGTCCCAACCAGCTAAACGAACAAAAGAGACTAAGAACGAGGAAAAATGGCAACAACCGTACCCACATCCGTTCAAATGAAAGGATCCCCCACATCAAAATGCGCACACACAAAAGCTTCATTGCAAAACCTTTGATGTTTTTATTTTTCATAAACAAGCATTTATCCCCTTTTATCGTGGTGCATTAAGATCATAAACCCCATACAAAACAATTTCTAGAAAATAAATTGTTTCATCAAAGTTTAGTAAAAATAAGACCCAAAATATTTAATAATGCTCAATCTAATTTGGGCTCAATCCAATCTGGAATATGATCACATCCTATCAATTGTGCATAATCAAGGCGTGGACGAATGACTGCATAACGTGTATCCTGAACCAAAACTTCCGGCACCAAAAGTCGACTATTATAAGTGCTTGCCATCACTGCGCCATAAGCCCCTGCTCCTGTTAACATCAAAACATCACCCGCTTTCAACACTGGTAAAGAACGTTCCAAGCCTAAATAATCACCAGTTTCACAAATAGGACCAACAATATCAGCATTAATCAGAGGGGCATCTACTGGTGTTTTTTTCACTGGCATTACATTTTGCCACGCATCATAAAGCGTTGGACGCATGAAATCATTCATCGCCGCATCAACAATAACAAAATTTCGTCCTTCCCCCTTTTTTAAATACACAACCGATGTCACCAACACACCAGCCTCACCAACAATACTACGCCCAGGTTCTAAGATAATATTAATCCCTAAAGGCGCAATATGTTTCTTTACCAGTGCTGCATACTCAAAAGGAGAAGGTACTGGATGCTGCTCATAACCATAAGAAATACCAAGCCCGCCCCCAATATCGATATGGGTTATCGCATAACCATTATTCCATAATTGACGCACAAAATCTGCAACAATAACAAATGCATCTTCAAACGGTTTTAAATCACAAATTTGACTGCCAATATGGAGATCAACACCACACACATGAAGACCGGGCAATTGGGCTGCTTTTTTATATGCATCACCCGCCAAAGACAGTGGAATACCAAATTTATTCTCAGACTTACCTGTTGTAATTTTCTTGTGAGTCTTAGCATCCACATCAGGATTAATACGTAAAGAAATACGAGCCGTTTTTGAAAGCGCAGCAGCCCGCGCCGATAATTGTTCAAGTTCTGGCTCTGATTCAACGTTAAAACAATAAATATCTTGTGCAAGAGCAAAATCTATTTCTTTCACTGTTTTACCAACACCAGAATAAACAATATTCTGCGCAGGAATACCAACAGCAAGTGCACGCCGTAATTCCCCTTCTGAGACCACATCAGCTCCCGCTCCATTGTTAGCTAAAAGTTGTAAAACCGCTTGATTGGAATTCGCTTTAACCGCATAAGCAATTAAACTCGGCATATTATGAAATGCATTCTGATAATCTTTAAAATGTGCAACGATTGCGCTAGCTGAATAACAATAAAAAGGTGTTTCAACTTTCCGCGCAAGTTCCAAAAGCGAAAGACCTTCAGCGTGGAGCACACCCTGATGATAAGAAAAAAAACGCATAAAAATCCCTATTGTATCAACCTATCAAGAATAAAAGGTTTATCTGTTTTGCCTTGAGGAACAAAAGTTCCTTGTGAAGAATTCACTCCTGTTGAAGGAGGTAACTCTAATGACCCTTTACGCCCACACCCAACGATACCCAAGCCCCCCAAAAGGACAATCATCACCCCCTTTAATATAATTTTCATCTGTCCTCTTTCCTCATCTCGATCTCTTTTTTACCTTTAAAATACAATCACTCAAGCGCTCACGAGACGCTTTTTCCAATACGCAATTTGCCGAAAAACCTCTGAAGGCGCTGTTCCCCCAAAGCTTTTGCGACTTTCAACAGATTTTTCAACGGTCAAAACATCAAAAAGTGTCGCATTGATATCAGGACAAATTGCTTGAAGTTCATCTAATGATAAATCATGGAGGCGACACTGTTTTTTTTCTGCCAATGCCACAGCACACCCTGTGATGTGATGTGCTTCGCGAAAAGGAATCTCTGATTCGCGTACAAGCCAATCAGCAAAATCTGTAGCTGTTGCATACCCTAAATCCGCTGCTTGTTTCATGGCTTTTTTATTCACTTTCAAATCAGCAATCATCCCTGTCATTGCTGCTAGTGATAATTCCAAACTCAAAGCCCCATCAAACACATATTCTTTATCTTCTTGCATATCCTTTGAATAAGCAAGCGGTAATCCTTTCATCACCGTTAACAATCCCATAAGCGCACCATTCAATCGACCTGCTTTCGCTCGTACTAACTCTGCCGCATCAGGATTTCTCTTTTGTGGCATAATAGACGAACCCGTTGAAAAAGCATCTGATAAATGAATAAAACAAAACTGTTCACTTGACCAAAGAATTATTTCTTCTGCTAAACGTGAAAGATGTGTTGCACAAAGAGCGCCAGCGCTTAAAAATTCCAATGCAAAGTCACGATCTGAAACACTATCAATTGAATTGCGTGTAGGTTCGCGAAAGCCTAGCGCTTTTGCTGTCATAAAACGGTCAATTGGAAAGCCTGTCCCCGCTAAAGCAGCCGCTCCTAAAGGCGATTCATTCATTCGCTCAAGAGCATCACGCATCCGCGATAAATCTCGACCAAACATTTCAACATAAGCCATCATATAATGACCCAATGTTACGGGTTGAGCCAATTGTAAATGCGTAAAGCCTGGCATAAAGGTATCAACATGTTGTTCTGCGCGAATAAGTAATTGCTCTATCAATCCTTTTAAAGCTTGTGCTATCTTTTGCGTTGCTTCACGTACCCACAAGCGAAAATCAACAGCAACTTGATCATTGCGTGAACGCGCCGTATGCAAACGCCCAGCTACAGGACCTATCAATTCGCTCAGCCGCGCTTCAATATTCATATGAATATCTTCAAGCTTTCGTGAAAAAACAAATTTACCGTCTTCAATTTCTTGGCGAATAAGTTTCAAACCATGAACAATTTTTTCATAATCTGATTGTGAAATGATTTTCGTTTGCGCTAACATAGCTGCATGAGAAAGAGAACCTTCAATATCTTGTCGATAAAGTTTTTGATCAAAATCAATAGAAGCATTAATTTCTTCCATAATTGCAGCAGGGCCTGCCGCAAACCGACCACCCCACATTTGGTTCTTTAACTTCTCATCTGTCATATTCTGAAAACACCCATCCAAAGGACAAAATTATGATTTTTCAAATTTTCATCAGCAAAAAAAACAATAAAAAAAGGCAACTTTCCCTTGCATTCTTTATCATTGCATTGAGTTTATACGCAACCATAAACTACGATACCAAAAGAGAGTTTTTTCTTTTCAATTTCATTTCAGCAGCACAAGCACAAGAAATAAACATTAATAAAGCACGAGCAGAAAAAATGATGGCGATACGAAAAGCAGCAAAAGGCTTTTTTAGCCACATACGATTTGCTGATACGCCCTCAGATATGAATAAACTCTCTTTCAAGGATATTCTAGGAAAAGAGCACACACTCAGCGAATTTACTGGAAAACCAATGCTGGTCAATCTATGGGCTATTTGGTGTGCACCTTGCCGCACAGAAATGCCTGAACTTGCGCAATTAAAACGTGAATTAGGTGGAGAAAACTTTGATGTCATAGCTATTAATATCGATAAAACTGCTTCTCCTGAAAAAATTCAGCAATTTTTACAGAATATTCATTCAGATAATTTGCTTTACTATCGCGATGAAACAATGGATATTTTCAACAATGTTAGAAAACAGGGGCTCGCTTTAGGACTCCCCATTACATTGCTCATTGATAAAGAGGGATATCTCATTGCTTCTTTCAATGGTGCAGCTCCATGGGCCAATGACGATGCCAAAGCACTTATAAAAGCAGTCATTAAAGAAGCCCTATAACTTTAATAACCGCGTCTTTTTAAACGTTGTATAACAAGATCCAGTGCTGACAAAAAAGCAGAACGGTCTTTACGAGAAAAAGGACGGGGACCACCTATTATACTGCCCTGTCCACGCAAATCTTCCATCAAATTGCGCATCGCCAAAGCCTGACCAATTGAATTTACATCAAAAATACGCCCCGTTGGCGAAAGACAAAAACCCCCAGCTTGCACAACCCGTGCTGCTAAAGGAATATCACTGGTAATAACGATACTTGCCTCATGCACATGTTCTACAATCCAATCATCAGCACCATTGAATTCACCAGCAACGACCACTCTTTCAATGAGTGCTTCATCTGGAAGGGACAAAGAACGATTTGCCACAACAAATGTCTTAAGCTGATAACGATTCATCACACGATAAACTTCATCTTTTACAGGACAAGCATCCGCATCAATCAACAAAGTGATAGCAGGCTTTATTGGGATATTCATACCTTGGCTTTCAAGCAATAATAAGCTCTTTCATTCATCTGAATGTTGCAAATCCTTGCGATAAAACATTATCGCCGCGTTTATTTCTCCTCCCAAAATAAAAATTGCACTCAATATGTAGAGAAAAATAATAGCAACCATAATAGATGCCAACCCTGCATAGGTAGAAATATAATCAAACATCGTTAAATATTGCGCAAAAGCGATAGAAGCCATAAACCATATAAACATTGTCACCACTATTCCTGGTAAAATATCTATAATTTTCCGCCGCCCTGCTGGAAGCCATTTATGAACAATCAAAAGACTGATAAACAAAATAACGATTGCAACTGTATAACGCCATACACGAATAACAGCAATATATTCAGTCATAAAAAAAGAATGATTTTGCATAATTTTGATCAACAAAGGCGCCAGAATCAATAAAAAGCTAATCACAACAAGACCAACAGCTCCAAGGATTACAAAAAACAGACTTTGAAAACGACAAAATAACAAACTCCGTCGATCAGTAACACGGTAAGCTTTATTTAAAGCCGTACGCAAAGCCTCTATCCCATTAGAAGCAAAATAAGCCGCTCCAATGACAGAAAGCGTCAACACACCTCCTCGATGAATGGTTAAAACATTGACAATTTCCTGAGATAAAGGCTCTGCAATAACATCAGGCAATAACTGCACCAGTGCTTTAATTTTTTGCGGTGTATAGGTAAAAGCCCCTAGAAAACGAGCAAACGATGTTCCAAAAATAAAAAAAGGGAAAAATGCTAAAAGCCCCGATAGCGCAACATGGCTTGCAAAAGCACTCCCATTATCACGCCAATAATGACTTACTGCGTCACCCAAAATACGATAGCTATACCAAAAGATATTTTTTAACAAAACTCAATACTTTCTGGTAAAACTCTTCCTCAGTCTATTTCAAGTTTTATAAAAATCATCAAAACTCTGCAAATAAACATTTTGCAATGTTGCAATATAAAGGTCAATAATCAATACGGTCAAGCCCGACTTTATACCAAAACAAAAACAATAACCCACTCTATGAAGTTCTACAACGACCTCATTTTTTGTTACTTCTACAGATCAGTAACCTCTTCTGTACATCATATGCCCTATAGAGAGCTAAGCAAGATGATCGTGCACACATAAAACCTTTTGAAGTCATGATTATCTGTATCGGAGCAATCGCCCCTCCTTTTTATTGCAATCTATGACTGAATAAAGAAAAAACTTCTTATCGATTTCTAGAAAAAACCAACGAAATTCAACAAAACCCCCTTGCTTTTATTCACCCTTTTTTAGAAACACTCTGACGTCCAAAATCAGGAGCATCAATTTCCTGTCCAGCATCAATAATATTGCGACGTACAGCACGCGTACGTGTAAAAAAGTTAAACAGTGTCTCACCATCTCCTAAATGAATTGCCCGTTCTAAAAAAGCAAGCCCCTCACTAAAACGGCTCAACATTTCTAAAATAGCATCCTTATTATGCAAACAAATATCTCGCCACATAACGGGATCAGAAGATGCTAAACGCGTAAAATCACGAAAACCGGAAGCGGAATAAGCAATCACTTCCGAATTTGTTACTTTTTCTAAATCACTCGCTGTCCCAACAGTATTATACGCAATCAAATGGGGTAAATGTGAAACAATAGCCAAAACAAGATCATGATGCTTAGGTTCCATCTTTTCGACACGCGCACCACAAGCTTCCCAAAACGCTGTTAATTGTGCGACAGCAGTAGCATCGCTATCCGCAAAAGGCGTTAAAATACACCAACGATTCATAAATAAATCAGCAAAACCAGCATCCGGTCCTGAATATTCCGTTCCAGCAATTGGATGCCCTGGAATAAAATGAACCGTTTTTGGCAATAAAGGTGCCATTTCCGCAATAACCAACGCTTTCGTAGAACCAACATCACTCACAATCGCTCCAAGTTTTAAATGATCACGAATAGTTTTTGCCACTTCTGCACTAGCTCCAACAGGAACAGAAAGAATAACCAAATCTGCTCCTTCAACAGCTTTTGCATTATCTGTCGTATAAAAATCCCCAAGCTCCAATTCACGCGCTCTTTTCAGGGTTTCTGGACGACGTGTTGCAATAGAAATCTGAGCCGCAAGATTTTTCTTTTTAATCACTCTTGCTAAAGAAGACCCAATCAGACCGATCCCAATGAGTGCTATTTTTTCAAACTGAATATGGAGCATCTTTCACCTTCAAAGATTCTTTGCAAATGGCAATAAAGACAATTGTAAAATCATAATTTTCTTGTTTGTTTGTTCAAGAGTTATGCGTAAAACATTAAAAAATGACAACTAGGGAATAAAGAATAACGCAGCTTACCAATTATCACCTGCGCAAGCTGACAACAGATCAATTTACCTAGAAAACACATAAAAAATAAATGACGAGAAATCTAACATCACGCTCTAAAACTCCCTCTTAATTACTGATCAAAGCGCATCACCGAAACAAAATAAAATGCACTCTCAATTAGGATAACAACGACTCTACATAAATCCCATCAGTTTACTTTATCTTACTAATTTACTCACAAAAAAACACATCAAAAGCGTAAGCAGACACTAACTCTTCTCCAATTATCCCGATACGTTCATTAATTTGTACATTAGACCTATATAAAAACGTATTACGACTCCACCTACAACATCAACATAAGTTTCGCGAATATTGAAAACACCGTAAAACAACGCATACCAAAAGATACCATTAAAAACATTTTCCTCTCCCGATTCCGGATACCATAAATAAAATAAATATGAGAAAAACACGCCCTCTCAATAAAGAAAAAGTTTGATAACAAAAACACTGAACATCCCTTTAATGGAATCACACCCCTCGCGTAAAATAGAACGCCCTAAATAGAATAGATTTGGATTACAAATTCATGCGTTTGTTTTAAAAAGGCATCTCGCTCCCCAGCCTATCTCACGACAATGTTCGTAAATGTTATAACTATAAATCCATTAAGCACGACCCTCTTTACACTTAATAAACACTATTATTATATTTTCCTACCCCCAATGTTGCAAAAAACCTTGGAATTTGAGAGCATTCATAAGAGGCATTTTTAGTGCTTTCTTGCACAGTTTTTATCCACACGCCCCCACTTATGACGTGTAAAAGACATTGTTCTGATTGATTCAATATAAAAAATAATAAATTATTAATAATAAACAATGGCTAGCTTTGTTTATGAGACACATTCATTGCTAAGATAATCATCTCTGTATCAAACATAAAAGTTTCCCCATAGGTGCTGTCGTTTTCATCATAATCTATTTTGACCTTCTCCTCATCCCACGAAGATTCTTAATTCATACAGATCTGCACACCGTTCATTTTCTTGTCTAAAAGATTCCTCTGGCTCACTATTTTATGTGATTCAATTAATCTATAGTATATTGATTTATAAAAATAATAATTTTTTTCAATTTGAATCATAACTTCGAATACTGTAAAATTCTTCCATCACAAACCCTCTTATCAATTAAAATCTCTTTTCTACACGTCACAAGAAGACATGTGAGAAAAAATGATGAAAAACGCTTTCTAATGCTAAAAACTGTAGCAACATTAGAGGCTAGCAAAGTATATAATGAGTGTCGACTTGCACTTTTATTAAGCGTAAAGATAGAGTTGCTCTATGGGTTTTATATTCTTCACAAGGAACTTTACTTCTACACCATTCATAAACACCGCCGCGAAATAGATATGACGCGCATTAAAAAATATTTCTAAGAAAGCGTATGAATCTACCATACAAGTGTTTTCTGTTGTTTGAGATACTCTGTTTTACATGGGGGTGTTACTCCATTAAGACTCTATGAACCAACCTAATATTCACCAAATATCCACACAAAAAAACATCGAATACATAAAATTTGATATGAGCCTCGTATCACTACTCTAAAAAACAGTACTTTACGATACAACAAAATAATAAAACTGTTTCAAAATGGCCTTTTGAAAATAAACTATTTCTTTTGAAGAAAAATTTCTATCAAGCTTTCAAGCTCCTAAAATGCATCCTCAAAAATACAAGTTCCACCAACCTCTACTTGATAGCATAACAGTTTTAATTGCTGAAAATGCCTCTGTGGTATACCAAAAATAAAAAATCATTATATTTCTAGGCTGTTAAGCTGCCATCTGGCGTCGTGCAATAATTGTAAGCCCTAACAAAACTTGACGAATGATAGCTTCGCCCAAAAGTGGATTTTTACGACTGTCTAAAACAGCACTCTGAATTCTTTCCATTGCATAAGAAATTTGTTCTAATTTCCAATATTTTAAAGCTTGTTCAACGATCTTTTTCCGTTGAAAAAAAATGGGAGGACGAGCTTCAGAAACCACCGTAAAAGGCGATTTTCCTTCAACCTCTACCTGATAACGCAATAGCTGTAATTGCTGAAAATGCCTTTGAGCTGTACTCAAAATTAAAAAAAGTGCCCCATGCACTGCTGCATGTCGGTTAAAATGCGCTTCAAAGCCTGATATATCGCCCAATAAAAGAGCATCAATGACTTCATCTTGAGAAAGAGCACTGACATCGCTTACAACAGCTTTCACATCTTCAAGAGTAATATGAACATTTGCAGCGTAAAGACAAAGCTTTTCTAATTCACCTCGTGATACAAGGCGATCCGCCCCTAAACATTCATGCAACCATCTACGTGCATCTAAAGAAAGAGTCTTCTTAAACTGTCCTAAAACCTCATCAATCAACCCGTCAAGAGAACGCATATCATCGGCAAAACAGGGCAAAGCCATCGCTTTTGATGCCGTTTCAACAGCATTGCGCAACCCTGTTCCTTTTTTTAAATCCCCTGATTCAATGAGTATAAAACAAGCTTCTGGTGGCTTCTCAATTAAAAGTTTTAAGGCAGCAAGAAAACCTTTTTGATTAGCCGCATTAGAGATCCATATCAAACGATCTCCCCCAAAAAGCGATAACGTACGCGCTTCATTTTCCAAACGCGCAGGATCTTTATCAATTTCAGCAGCATCCAAACGAATTGTCGAAAATGGATCTTCTATTGCTACCTGTGTAAGTTTTGCAAAACATTGTGCACGCTCACAAACAAGACCACGATCTGGCCCATAAATGAGAACAATAGGAAAAGCACGTGAAAAACGCGTTAAAAACTGATCAACTTCATGTGCTTTTTTCTGAGCCACATTATTAATCCATTAACAGTTCATCATCATCAAGAACTTCCCCGCGAACTTTCTGAAACATGCCAATTAAATCATTGACATTCAATCCCTTACGCTCTTCATGACAGACATCCAAAATCACTTTTCCACCATGCAACATCAAGGTGCGATCGCCATAATCAAGAGCCTGACGCATAGAATGAGTCACCATGATAGTCGTTAATTTTTTCTCTTCAACGATTTTTTCAGTCAACCGCATCACAAAATCAGCCATTCCAGGATCAAGTGCTGAGGTATGTTCATCAAGCAATAAAACATCCGCATGTGCTAACGTTGCCATCACAAGACAAACTGCTTGGCGTTGCCCACCTGATAAACTATCCATAGGATTATGAATATATGCTTCAAGACCAATGCCTAATTGAGCAATTTTCTCTCGAAAAAATTGCCGTTTCTCATAATTTAAAGCTGCACGCAAACCACGACGACTTCCTCGAAGAGCAGCAAGAGCCAAATTTTCTTCAATTGTTAAAGAACCACAACTTCCCTCTAACGAATCTTGAAAAACACAAGCAATTTTTCCAGCGCGTTCACTGACTGATTGCCTAGAAACATTTTGTCCATTGATAACCACTTTCCCTGTTGAAGGAAGCGTTGCACCCGCTAAAACACTGAGCAAAGTTGATTTACCAGCACCATTTGAACCAATAACCGTAACAAAACTACCCTGATCAATTTTCAGGTTAATATCAATTAAAGCCTGTTTTTCCAAAGGTGTTTGCGGTTTAAATGTGACCCCAACATGAAAAAATTCAATCACGTTTACGCCTCCTCCAATAGCGTGGCACAATAAGGGTTAAAATAACCAACAGTGAAGTAATCAACTGAAGATCTGTCGACGTATCAATACCAATTCCATTTGCTTCAAATGCAAATTGCACCGCCACACGATAAAGCACAGACCCTACAATACAGCTGATTATAATCCAAAAAATATTGCGCGTACGAAAGAGAGTTTCACCGATAATCACGGCTGCCAATCCAAAAACAATTGTTCCAATTCCACCGGTAATATCTGTTGCAATCGCAGTTTGAATATAAAGAGAACCACCAAGTGCCACACACGCATTGGAAAGCCCCATTCCAAAATATATCAATGCTGATGTATGAACACCTTGCGCCGTCGCCATGCGTGGATTAGCTCCCATTGCACGCATAGCAAGACCAATTTCACTTTCCAAAAAGCGCCAAATCAAAAACGCCATAACGAGCAACACAATACCAACGAAAAGAGGGCGCACAAAAATATCAGACAAACCAAACAGATTATAAAAGGGCGTTAACGCCGTATCAGCAAGAGCTAAATTAACATTAGACCCTCCCATAATTCCCATAATACGAAGATTAACCGTATAAAGTGCCGACATTGTTAAAATAGAAGCTAAAAGATTCAAAATGCCAAAACGCAAATTCAACATAGCCGTTAATAAACCAGCCACCATACCTGCACAAAAAGCACATGCCATAGCTGTCCATGCATTGAAACCCAAGAGAATCAAAACACCACAGACACAGGAACCAAGAAGAAACGATCCATCAACTGTTAAATCAGGAAAATCTAAAACCCGAAATGAAAGATAAACCCCTATAGCAACAAACGCATAAATAAGGCCTAATTCCACAGCACCAGAAAACGCAAATATATTCATGTAAAAACAATCTCCATGAAAACTTAACGTATTTTTATAGGATCAACACTTTGATCAATAAAAGTTATTGAATCACTTTTGTTGCACGGTCAATAACTGCCTGCGGAATAACAATCCCTGCTTTTTGGGCTGCTTTCAAATCAATTCGAATGTCATTATTAGCTGCCTGTACAACATCAATATCACCAGGTTTTTCACCCTTTAGAATACGCACGACCAATTTTCCAGCATCAACCCCTACATCATAGAAATTCACACCTTGCGTCATAAAAGGCCCGCGCCCGATAGTATTAGCATCAACAGTAAATACAGGCATATTGGCTTCCTCTGAGACCTTTATTGCACCTTCTAAAACAGATAAAATCGTATTATCAGCAGGAACAAAAATAATATCGACCTTACCGATTAAAGCGCGTGTTGCTGCCTGCACATCTGAAGGCTTTGGTGCCGATGAGGGAATAATTTCAATTCCAGCTTTTTTTGCTACATCCTTTAACGTTTTAAGTGTCGAAACAGAATTTGCCTCAGAAGCATTATAAAGATAACCAATTTTTTTCAAATCTGGTTTTACTTCTTGTAAAAGTCTAACACTTTCTGCAACATCTATACGATCAGAACTCCCCGTCATATTACCGCCAGGTTTGGTAAGTGAAGAAACGATTTTAGCTCCGATAGGATCAGAAATCGCTGCAAAGACGATAGGAATTGTTTTTGTTGCCGCAAGCATCGTTTGTGCTGAAGGCGTGGTAATTGCTACAATAACATCTGGTTTATCACCAACAAATTTACGTGCAATTTGCGTTGCTGTTGAAATATTACCCTGCGCTGATAAAAAGGTAAGTTGAAAATTTTCACCTTGCTTATAACCATTTGCTGCAAGCACATCTTCTACACCTTTACGAACAGCATCCGCAGCAGGATGGACCATAATTTGCGTTATTGCAACTTTAACGTGTTTAACTTGGTCATCGGCCTTTGCAACACTGTTCATCATAAAAACAGTTGCAATGATAATCCCTAATATATTTATTCTCTTCAACATTATATTCCACCCCTCTCCATGCAAAAATTAAAAAAGGAATAATTTATTACTGAAGAATTTTCTAAAATCAATCTTTATTTCATTTTATTTAAACATGGACAAAATAAATCAAACTAAAATGATATTTTTTTGTTGCAATTCGTAGAAGCCTACGCCATACAGACAAGACATATATCGAATCGGTAAGCGGGTGTAGCTCAGGGGTAGAGCACAACCTTGCCAAGGTTGGGGTCGTGGGTTCGAATCCCATCGCCCGCTCCATTGAATTTTGTATTTATTCGTTCTTGTGTGGAGTTATAGCTTGTCATCGGTTGTTGTAGCTGTATGTATCTTGCCAGCAGGTTTTGTATATTTTTCCACTCGGTTTTGTATCAATTTACTTTTTTCAAAGTTGTAGCTTGCCAGCAGGTTTTGTATATTTTGACACTAGGTTTTGTACCAATTTATTTTTTCTCAAAGAGTTTTAAAGATGTTCTCAAAGGGTCTTCAAATGCCTTTCAAAGGGTCTTTAAAGCTCTCTTTAACGCATTTTTCTGCTCCTATTTTTCCAAATCACTAAAGCATGTAAAATCGGATTGAAAGGCAAGGGGAACGATTCCTGTCGGACCATGGCGTTGTTTTGCTATAATAACCTCAGCTTTACCCTTGGCTTGCTCCATTGCCTCTTGCCATTTGTTATACTCAGCAGTGCTTTCTTTGGGTTCTTCATTTTTGAGATAATATTCTTCACGATAAACGAACAGAACAATGTCGGCATCTTGCTCTATTGAGCCAGATTCACGTAAATCGGAGAGTTGTGGACGTTTATCGGTTCGGTTTTCAACTTGACGTGAAAGTTGTGACAGAGCAATGATGGGAATATTGAGTTCTTTTGCAAGTGCTTTTAATCCGGTGGTAATGGCTGTAATTTCTTGAACGCGGTTTTCTAATGAACGCTTTGAACCGCTTGTCATGAGTTGGATATAATCGATAATCAAGACATCTAGACCATGTTGTCGTTTAAGACGCCTTGCACGGGCGGCTAATTGTGCAAGGGATACACCACCCGTTTGATCAATATAAAGAGGGATTGTTTGTAAGGAACGCATTGCGTAAATGATGTTGGTAAATTGCTCCTCTGAGATATTACCACGACGCATATCAGAAGAAGAAACCTTTATTTGTTCTGAGATAATACGAGTTGCAAGCTGTTCGGATGACATCTCAAGTGAGAAGAAACCTACAACGCCCCCTTCATTTTCTTGGCTGTTATCACGCTTACAAGCATTGGCAATATTAAAAGCAATATTGGTCGCCAGAGAGGTTTTCCCCATACCAGGGCGCCCTGCAAGGATAATTAAGTCAGATGCTTGTAATCCTCCCATTTTTTCATCAAGTGTTTTGATATGGGTAGCTATCCCTGAGAGCTTTGAAGAACGCTTTTTTGCAGCGCTTGCCATGTTAAGTGCTTTTGCAATGGCTGTATCAAAGTTTTCAAACCCACCTCCATATTTTCCTTTTTCGGCGAGCTCAAATAACTGATTTTCAATCGTTTCAATTTGTTGGGAAGGTGTAAGTTCGACAGGAGCATCAAAGGCTGTATTGGCAACTTCATTGCCAAGATTAATCAAAGACCGGCGGATAAAAAGATCGTAAATGACGCGTCCATAATCTTCAGCGTTAATAATAGTGACTGCCTCTGTGGTTAAGCGAACAACATACTGGTATACAGTAATATCTCCAACTTTTTCTTCCATTTGGATATAGGGCTTGATTGTAATGGGGTTTGCAAGATGACCATTTTGAATAATTTGTAAGACAATCTCAAAGATCTTTTGATGTAGCCTTTCAAAAAAATGTTCTGCTTTAAGAAAGTCTGAAACGCGATCGAGTGCATTATTATTAATCAGGATTGCTCCAAGTAATGCCTGCTCTGCTTCAATATTATGGGGAAGTTGACGAAAAGAAGAAGCAAAATTATCTCTTGGATTTTCTGTTTTTAGCATGTTCAGTGTTCTCATTGCTTTCTTTTCCCTTGTCTGGTGCCTCAAAGGTGATTTCTGTGGTATAACCGCTTTGTTTTTCATAGCAGTGGGTGACGGTCGCAGCTTTCCATGGACCATTGATTTGCCCACGGAACCCTTGAAGAAGCAGAGGTTGATCCGCCATGATTTCAGGGCGTCCCTCTAAGGTCAAGGAGCCACTGCCCACAGCACGACACAACCTGTCCGACTCGGAAGCAGCAGCAGCTCGTGCTTCCTCCTCACAAGTGTAACAAGTCCGTAAACGCCGCACGGGACCGCTAAACCCTGTCTGATGCTTGACTTGGCATTGCTGCCCTTTTGAGCGATCAAAATAAGAAGCTTCAATAGTGCCATATTGCGTGCGTGGCTCTAACGTAAATTCCCAGTTGGAACAGTCGTGTTTATGAAGTTTGAGTGCTGGTAAATTGTCACCGCTTAAAAACAAAAACTTATTGTCCTTGACCAAAAAACGTGCCTGCATACGGTCTGCAAGGCGGGTTAAAAAATCAACAGCCGATTGATCCGTACGAATCACATAAGGCAAAGGTTTTTTAGTGAACTGGGGACTGACCTTTGCTTGATAGCCATGGCGTTTGGCGAGTGTCTCAACAATCTCCCCAACAGTTTTGTGATCAAAATGCTCACTCACCTGTTCTTTGAGCTCTTTACGCATCGAGGCACTTTTGCCACAAAGACGCAAGATCTCTCCATCACTGCCACCACAACTTACAACCGATTCGACAACAAAACACCCCATAAATGCACTGATGCTGTTCTCATAGCCAAAGATCACCTGTAGCGCACTGTTGCTTGAGGGAACCTCTAAATCATTGCCACCATCATCAAATTCTGCTTCAAATGTATCGGCTTCATTACCGGCATGGTCAGTGATGGTTGCGGTTAAAAGACGCTGGTAAAAAACCTCATGAACAGGTTTGTCTCCCACCTTGACCACAATAAAGGGGTGTGTACGCATTAATCCCATAACCGCTTCACCATGCTTTGGGGATTAGAAAACACAAATTCAGGCAAAGTAACCGTTAAGCCCCGCGGTAAAAGCACACCATATTTGGCAATCTCTGGATTGGCTTCCAATGTAGCTTCTAAATAGCCATTGAGTAAACCAGCTTGCCTCCGGTCTCTGAACACTGCCATGACATGGTGAAAGCAAAGGAGATCGAGGCTCATATCCTCTAGCTCTACAACAACATGCTTTTCTGGTATCTTCATGGAGTTTGCCCCACTTGGGTTTGTCCCACCTGATATTGTCCTTGTGGTTTTCCGCCATTAAAAAAGGGCAAGAGCGTAATGGAATAGCGGATGCGCTGGGATTGACCAGAGCGACTAATATAGTCGTGGTCTTTATTGATCGTGGTGATCACCACGGGTCCATGGAGAAGGACACTATAGGTGGTATCATTGATCCAATGAAGCATCTGCACCGGCTTTGCTCTTCGGATAGTTGTAGTGATGGCATCAATGGCTACCCGATCACCAAATTCTTCTGGAAACCAAACTCCATGAATGGTCTTTGCATCATTGCCATAGCCGGTAAATTGCAAACTGGGTGCCTTGCCAAAACGCTCCATACAAACCCATGAGGCAGAAAGCTCTTCTTCAAAAGATTGGAAATTCAGCCAGTCCACATAAAATTGATGCGGACCTAACATCATCAAAGGATCTCTCATAGGCTCCCTCCCCTCATTCTGTCCCGCCATGCAGAGCATTAGCGCGTGCACGTTGAATGGCATGGGCAACCGCACGACCAGTGGACACAGGATCACGGGCGCCATTGACATGCACTGTGACATTTTGATTGTGTGTGATGGGGGAGCGCTCTTTGTCTCTTTGCTCTCTCACAGAGTAATTGGCATACCCCGCCCCTGCAAATTGTGCAATCGGTTGAATGGTTGTTTTGCCTCCCAAAAAACTTGGCAAAAAACCTCTTACATCAATGGACCCAAACCACCCCTTAATGCGATGAGGTAAAGATTTACAATAATCCATCAATTGTGAGATAGACGACATAAAGCCATCGACAATCGAATTAGCCAGATCTTCGCCCGCTTGTTCCATACCAGCCTTGGCACTCTCCGAGAGCTTTTCCTGTGTAAAAAAACTCTTCAACCATTGCCAAAAGTTGGAAAAGCTTTGTTTAACGCCCTCCCACAAATTGCCAAACCACTCGGCAACAGAGGAAAGCTCTTGTTTAAACTTTTGCCAAACTTGAGAGAAATCAAAAGCAGCAGCAATGATATTTTTCCATTTGGTGATGGTGGTGGTATCAGCACCAAAAAAGCGCATAACGGCTTCAAAGGCTTGCCCCCAAGCCCGAGATACCCCCCGTGCCAAACCTTTGACAAATGAAGAAAAACGGTCCCAATATTTCCACAAAGCAAAACCAGCTGCCAGTATGACCGCCACAACAGCAGCAATGACCGCCCCTATTGGGGTAAAAATACCCCCCACAACAGAGGAAAGACTTGCCCCAACCACTTCGATCACTGTCCCCATAAAGCCAAAAGAGGTAGAAAATGCCGCACCTGAAACGGCTATCCCTCGTAAAGCCCCTACCAGTAAAGTTATGGGGCGAAGAAGACGCAGCGCACTTCCACCAAAGCTTGCTGCTATTAAACCCAGAGAGCGCCCTGCGGCTGCTAAGCCCCGCCAACTTGCAGAAAGACCACGACTGAGTACTCTAAGCTTAATAAAAGACGTGATCAATTGAAGAAACCCAAGGCGTGTCCCGGCAAGAGTAAAGCGCAAAACCCGTAGAGCAATATTAAAAGCCATAAGGGCGGCAATGGTTTTGATAATGGCACTTGTTAAAGTGGGATGGGCATTCGCCCACGCCATCAACCCATTGGTAAAATTGCCAACACTTTCCATCAAACTGTTGAGGGGGGGCAGAAGCACTTCACCAATGCTAATCCCCAAAGCCACAATGCGGTTTTGCAACAATTCAAATTGCCGCATGGCACCGGTTGCTTGTTTGTCTGCTTCTTGCTCTACCGAACCTTTAAAGACTTGTGGATCTTTCACATAATCTAAAGCTTGCCCTAACAATTCGGGATTGCCCACCAATTTGGCAAAATCACCGGTAAAATCGCGCCCAGCAATGGCAATCAGGGAACGCATCCCCTGTTCGGATTTACCCAACACATTAAAAAAGCGCACCAAGGTACCTGTGGCATCTTTGTCCAGATCTTGCATGAATTTTTCGCGAGAAAGCCCGATATTGGCAAAAGCATCTTCAATATGTTTGCCCCCCGCCTGTATGCGCGCACTCATGGCATTAAAACCACGCGCGGCACTCTCTGGAACAATCCCAGCAGAAATCATCGCTGTACCAAATGCTGCTGTTTCGCGCGCGGTCAGCTTAAACATGGTTGCCGCACCGGTGGCTCGATTGGTAAAATCAGACACCTCACTTGCCTTTGCCGCCATGTGATTAGAGAGATGATTGATAGCATCGCCTAGATCTTCAATGCCTGCTTGATTAAGCTTAAAGACATTGCGCAATTTGGCAAAGCGCTCCCCAATCTGATCTCCCGTCATATCAAAAGCTACAGCTGCTTTAGCGGCATAGATGCTAAAAGCTTCTAGATCTTGTTCGCCAATCCCTGCTTGGCTGGCACTGGTCATCAATTCTAAGACTTCACGCGCCGCTAGCGGAATCTTGGTGGAGGTTTCAAGCGCAAAACGGCGCAATTCCTTTAAGCGATCAAGGGGCGCATCCAGAACCTTTTCCAAGCCCTTCATCGATTGATCAAATTGCATGGCTTTATAGAGGGGTGCAATTAAGGTTGCTGTTTGCGCAATGGCACCCACCATACGCCCGCGTGCTTGGATAAAAGCATTTTCCGCATTGGCTGTAGCTTGGCTCAAATGTTCAGGGTCAAACCAATTTTTAAAGTGTTGCCTTGTCTTGTTTTGGAAATGCGCAACATCTGAACTAAAGGCTGCAAGATCTCGCTTGGCAGAAGCGATCCCCTCTTGCAGATGATTAACAAAACGCACAACAAGGGAAACATCCATGATCGTCTCTTATCCTAACTGATGACTTTCATATTCTTGAGCTTTCAGGCGTGCGAGTTCTTCTCGATAGGCAATCACATCCAGCCAATCCATCTGGTTAATCTCTGAAGGCGCCCAGTGATAATAAAGGGCTAGTTCTGCCCCAAATTGTCTGGCAGAGAGGATTGGCGTTGCGTAAAAAAAGCAAAAAAAGCCTTCAATATTGCGACAATATCCATCACATCAACTCGATCAATCAATTCAATAGATTCATGTGACATATCAGCCAAAAGTGCTGTGATGCCTTCTGTTGCCTCACTTGTGAACAAAACTTGAGAAAGCTTCGTGATAAGCACATCATTGCTCAAAGTTGTTTTTTGCTCTCCAAACTCAGGAAGCAGCAGCTCTGTCAATTGTGGTCCAATGAGCACCGCTAATTGCTTGGCATGCTTAAAAGTGGGGCGATAAAAGGTCAGTTTCTTGCAGAGAGATTCTTTGCCACCTTTATCTTGATAAGGAAGCGGAACCTGCAATTCCACGTCAATGCTGGTTTGTAAACTTGTCATGATCAATTCCTATAAGTTGAGAATAGAGCGGCGGCGAGAACCAATCTCTTGCCCATTGCGGACAAGCCAGCCGCCCCGTTTAAAAGAAAAGCGGTGCAAAACAGAGCCATCCCAAAATTCCGTATAGTCCCAAACATTTTTGATCTCGCAATCATAGCCTGTCGCTTTTCCAGCCGTTAAGCCTTCGCTATCCACTTTGACCAAGCGCCCTGTCACATCAATGGAATGCTCATGCTCGCGTCCATCTTCTTCAGAGATCACATGTTTTTTGCCGGTAAATTTATGACGAAGACCAGGAGGACCACCAAAGATGCCGATAATTTCGGGGGTGTGGCTGCGGATTTTCATTTGCATGCTCAAAGCTTTCACACCAAGACCGCTCACATCAATTTGCATATCAGAGCCGCCCGGTTGATAGGTTTCAGTGATTTCTTCCAACGTGGGCAGTTTCAATGTCTCAAGATCAAGGTGAAGATTCACATCATCATCAACAATCAAGGTAAAACCGCGTACAATGCGTAAAGTCATGCTTTAACTCCTTGCTGCTTTGCGATAAGTTTCAAGCGTATCGCCAAATTGATAAGTCATTTTCTTTTGGATATCTTGCGCCAAACGGTCAAAATAAGCGCTATTGCGCCGGCTGCCGAAACTCAAATCTTCTAAAGGTGGCACTTCTTCTGCATCAAATTCCACCCGCAATTTTCCCAATTGTAAAGTGCTGTTGGAATTTAAATCGCGGTCAAACCAAACCCGCCCACCCAAAAGGGCACCACGCGCAATCATATCATCAAGAAACTGTGTAAGGCTGCGGGTAATGGCAATAACATGTTGACCGGTCAGATTCTCGTCATTGGCCCAAGGGCGGAAACTGTTGATGATGGTTTTTTCCAATGCTGCACGGGTGCGCACCACATTGACAAAGCGCCACAATGGGTCACTAGAGGTGGTATGATTTCCCCATAAAATGCGGCCATTGGCGGCAAATTGACCTTGGGCATTTTGGCTAAGGAGGGCGGGAATAAAGGTCGCAATATCGGCTTGGTTAAGGCGATTTGCCTCATGATCAATTTCACCATCAAAATAGCTAATGGGGCGTGCCGTGCCTAAAATGCCTTTAACATCTTGGTTGGAAGGAGACCAAAAAACACCACCCCTTTGCTTATCACGTTTGATAAACATGGCGGCAGCAAAAGGACTTGCGGGTTTAACACTAACACCCCCCTCACGATTTGCCACCCGTACAAAGGGGTCAATCAAATAACAAAAGCGTGAGGAAAAATCTGCGCGATAGGCAAGGCTTTCTTCCGCATTTTTACCCCCCGTATCAAACACGGCAATCGCTTGTAGCTTTTCTGCCACTTGTTCCAATGCATCCGCCACGGGGTTTTTGCCATTATCAAAGCGCCCTGCACTATAAGCCGGTGCCAGTAAAATCCCAGGCTCTACCCCTAAATGCCCCCGCGCATGCGCTAAGGCATGCACACCAGTCAAAGCCGTATTGGACCCCACCATCTCAGTTTGTGTCTCAGCAATGGTTGATTTTTCTTCCACACGCACAAGGATAATTTGTGCCTCAATCCCCTGTGCGCACACGGCTTTAATCACATCAAGAGCCGTGCCTCTTGTTCCAAGCTTTTGGATTTTCTCACCCTCATGGCTAAAAATAAGGACAGGCTCGTCGAGGGGAAAAATTTGGTTGTCAGCATCAGGGGCTGTAACAACCGCCCCAATGGCGGTCTGATCAAATGTTGCTAAAGGACGGGAATCCTCACCAGCCTCTACAATGCGAATCCCATGATTAAATTCTATTGCCATCTTGCTCTCCAAATCAATGAAGAGAGAATAACAACCATCACCATGCTCCATAAGTCTGACACTGTCAGTCAAAAAGCTCTTTAAAGGGCTTTGAAGGAGCTTTAAAGGGGACTTTATAAGAAGAAACTATACAGTTTACAAGCCATCAGACAATAATTGTCCGTTTAGAGCGTATCATTCGTTTTTTATACTTGCATAAACCATTCATTCTTTCCATAATCTTATAAGAACGGCACCATCAGCTCCAGCACCGCTTGGAGAGGAATCTCCATGAGAGCCAGCACCACCTCCACCAAAACCACCCCCTCCTTTTCCTGAAGCACGAAAACCTTTTCCTGTTCCTCCAGGACCACCTCGAGATGTATCACCCCCAGCATCACCTCCACTTCCACTTACACCACCACGATTACCATCTGTTCCAGGATGGCCATTCTCGCCCTTGAAAAGACCGGGGCGATCATTCGTCGCCAAGCCAAAATTTCCCCCCACTCCTCCAGCTCCACCATTTCCTGGAAAAGATGATGAATAAGCCCCTCCACCACCATGACCTCCTGTTGCTGTGATAAAATCCTTGCCAATGATTGTTGTTCCTCCAGAGTTTCCTGTCGCACCACGCGAGGCAACAGAAGCTCCTCCTTTTCCAACGATGATAGCTTCATTCCCAGCTAAACTCGCTTTATAGCCATACCATACTGAACAACCACCACCACCACCTCCTCCTCCTAAACTTGGTGTATCAGATCCACCCCCACTACCGCCGCCGCCCCATGCTTGGATCTCAACTTTGGTTTTATTGCTTACCCAATCTGGCCACTGAATTTTACCATCCTGCGTATACAGCAATTCAGCATCAGCAAGTTCTGGCCAATTAATGGGTTTATCAGTAAAAACTTTTTTAAGACTCTTTATTTCTGCCCATATTTCCTGCTTGAGGGCATCCACTTGCGCCTTGGTATAAACAACATCACCGTCCACTTTAAGCGGTCCTTTAAGAAAGCTTCCGCTTGTGCTTAAACTGGTAACCATTTCACCATTGTGGATGAGGCTAAACGACGAATTGCCCAAAAGCTCTAAGGCACCACTCATAGTCACTTTGCTGGTAAATTTATTGTAATTTTTCCATTCATTTGGACTTGTGAGGCGTCCATAGCTTGTCAGATCTTCGTTGATTTTGGTTCTAAAATCATCAAGCCCCACAATATCTTCGGTTTTATGTTGATGCGCGCCTAACAGAGAGATAGCACTCCCAAAGGTGAAGTTATTATTGCTTGATTTATAGAGAACATAATTGTTGGCAGCATCTTGTGCACCCTCGATATCACCTAAATCTTTTAAAGTGAAAGTTTTATCCGCTGCCATCTTGCCCTTCAAGGCTGCTTCAAGATCTGTGACATCACTTATGCTATGCGTGTGTTTTGAAGGCGCTTTTTGGTCTACCTTGTCCTCAATATCAACAATGGCTTGATCAATTTTGGTCAAGTTTTCGCGCAAGATTGGGAATTCAGAACTGATAAAACGACCTTCTTTAGGCAATTCCATGTCGAGTTTTTTGGTTTTTGTCATGTCTGTTTTCCCATCACAATATGCCGGCGCCAAAATCACACACCATTGACCGCGCTGCTGGTCCACCGGTAAGGGTGAGTTTGAGGCGCGCTTGTTTGGCGCCTTTATCACCACTGATAAATTTGCGCTCTGTCCAAAGGGGCTCGGATAACTGCTCTGTTTCCTCTAATGTGAGAGGAACAAAAGCACCATCATCCAGTTGCATCTCGAGTGTAAATGTTGCACCGCCTGGTAAAAATGTTTTGATATAACTGGTCAACCTTGCCTTTTCCCCAAAGGCAAAAGCACGCGTGACATAAGTGGCTTCTTTATGGATCTTCCCCGCAACCAATTGAACAGGAGCAAACAAAACAGGTGAGAGTTTCTCTGTTCCTTTAAGAATGGCACGAAGTTTTACTTTTTCACTGATATATTCAGTAAGGCTTAGCAATTGAAAGGGCAGGAGTTGATAAATTGTGCCATTGTTTCTTTCAATTTCAAAGATGACAGAACAATCGCTTGAAGGCAATTCAATCGCTGCGCGTACTTGCAAATCAGAGCAGTCCACAAGATCAAAAGTGCCTAAGTCTACGACTTTTTCTGTTTGTGTGTAGCGTGCCGCCAGCACCCTAAAAGCTAAAGCCTCATCTTGATGAGCGGTCCAGCTCCTAGCATTGACAGAAGAAAAGCGTGGACCGGTCACGTAAGGGTGGCTCGAGACGTATCTTTGGTGTTCTGCATCAAAATCTCCAAGCTTTGCTAAAGAGACGGAATGATCAGCATCATCGGTTTTAATGACAAAAGCCGTTAAACGGTCATCCATCACAAGGAGTGGTACATCATAGCGTGCCTCTGCCCAACCTAGCTTTGCGCCCTTCATAGAATAAAAGCTTTGCGCTTGAATATCGGCGGTCGGATAACCGTTTTCTGTGGTGACCAAATCAATCACCAGATCATGGTTCTGATTGCCGATTTTACAAAGATGAAAGTCAATTCCGGTGATTTGCCGTGTTGCATCAGGGGTAAAGACTTGCGCTTGTGGGTCCACTTGCGTCCAGATCTTCACCGTGGTGGTGCGCCGCATCACTTTCACATCAATCACGCCTTGCCCTGTAAAAAGACCCGTAGCAATGGTTCCACCTTTTCCCCGTGCCACAACATTTTTTGTGCCAGCGGTGATATTTTTAGGAATGGTAAAGCTTCCTTCAAGGGTGCCTTTGGTGTTAGCAACAAGCTTTGTTTTTGGTAAAACATTCACACCATCAAAGGTAAGACTTTCCAAGATTTCGCTACTGCCAAAACCTTCAATTTTAAAGTGAAGGGTAATTTGTCTTAAAAAGTCGATTTTCTCTTGGGTTGCACTCACCAAATCATCACTGATTTCTGTTTTACGAATGCTTCTCCCACGGTTCCATCCCATGTTCAGTTGATTGGTGATACCCGAGAGCCAATCTGTGCGTTGTTCATGCCAAAAGTCTGTCGCGGGTTCAAGGGTTACTGTACCAGGCAGGGGTGCAAAATTTTGATAAGGATTGATTTTTTCGCAAGCCGTTGTCAACTCTTGCGCAATAATCACTTCATTTGTCCAGTCAAGCGTGACAGGCGCTGTAAGATTAGCGGTGTAAAAGGTTGGGTCAATGGCAAGCTGCAAAATGCCATTGCCTACAGCACCTGTTTGTTGAAAGCCTTCATCTCTGTAACTATCATCAAGAAAAGGGTCTGCAAACATGCCCTTTTTGGCAACAGGTTCTTTAGAGTCCACATTGCTTTTAATGCGCTCTAATTGCATGAGACGGTCAAGCGAAAGCACCCGTTGAAAATAGCGCCACATCTCATCATAGGGGGCAACCCGTGTGCCATCATTGACCACAACCGGCGTTTCAAGCCAATTGTTGGTAATGGTTGCAAGGGACAACACATCATCAGGGACACTGGGTGCCATGGGTTGGTCTACTGAGATACCTTTGATGTAAACCACATTGCCCCCCGTGTTCAGTCCTATGCGGTCAATGCGGGGCAATTTATAAGTGTAACTGACGATAATATCACCACCCTCCGCCCCACCTGAGACTGTGATTTCCTTTGCTGTTACCTTATCAGCGGTAATTTTTGCGCGATAGCGATAAGTCACCTTATAGCTACTTCCCGCTAAAGGTTCGTCTCCTACGGGCGCCCAATCAATGGTGTCTCCGGTTTTTTTAAAATCTGTGCCTTCTTTAAATTCCTTGCTTCCTTGAACGACTTTGATAAACGCGGTGATGCTTTTATCAGGAACCCCATCACGCCCTGCGGCAACTGCACCACGGGTGACGTTAACGGTTTTTTCTTTTGTCAACAAAAGAGACTGAATATCGGCAATAGGAAAATAATAGGGTTTAAAGGTAAAGCTTGTTTTCCCTTTTGAAGGCGCAAAAATATGCGTTTCGCTTGGAACAACGCTTGTCGAAAAATCTTGCATCTCTTCATGGCGCAAGGCGGCAAGGCGTTTACGTTTAAAGCCATTGATATTGGCTTCTCCTTCTTGAATACTAAACACTTGGCAACTGTTGTTTGGTCCTAATGCTGTCACACGGCAGCCACTCACGATATAATGCCCATGGGCGCGGTCGTACGTCGCAATAGCTTGCATGGCGGGTTCAAGCAATGAGGGGGATTTTTGATCAATCAGAACACCATCTTGTAAAATATAAACCGGAAAGAAAGTGCCATTCTGCGCATCCTCTTTTAGTGCCCAAACAAGCTGTGCTGTTTCGCGTGCGGCACCAGGCTCTCCTTCTGCCAATGTGCCAGGGACTTGCCCCAACAACTCTGGATCATCCTCATGGGTTATCCATTTTTTTTGCAGCTTCACACCAATTTCCAAGCGCCCAATCATGGCAACATTGTTGAGTACAGCTGGTGCAACGGGGAAAATATCGCCTGCGATATAAATCTTGCCATCCGTTAAAGTCACTGTTTGCGTATCTTTGTTGACAAACGCATCTGCTCGTTCAACACGGTCTCCTTCTTTGGCAACAAGGCGCCCCAAACGGTCATGCCGTCCCCTTATAATGGTTTGAACCTCATTCAGTTCACCACTTTGAATAAAGGGACGCGTGCCATAAAAGACAACACTTTGTTGTTCCTCTTTGCCGCGAGATCTGTCAATTGCAAAGGGTAAACCACTTTCATGCTTCATATTAAAACCTCAATAAAATCTTGAATTGTTCGCGAACATCGGCACGCAAAGGAATATTGATAGGTGTTTTGAGTATCTCGACACCGCCATTTAGTTCATTGGCGTCACACCAAAGCTTGCCAAAGGGGATATCAAGAGGGACATCTTGTTTGGGAATGCCGTGAACGAGAATAGAAACAAATGCTGCTTGTTTCCCATCAACATCGTGAAAGTCTGTGCGTGCTGCCAGAAACAACAGAGTGCCCATCGAGGAGGGCTGAAACCTGACGCCACAATGGCTGTACACACCATCCAAAGCTTGTTCGACAGGCGCTACAGCATAGCATCTGCGATACCCAATCACGCCATCTTGGCTGTCTCTTAACACGAGATAAAGCGTGCGACCATGAAACCATTCTGCCATGAGCATATCGCGTTCATGTTTTTTGACCGAACACCACGGAAAATTTGCCAAATCCCAAGGATAATCGATTTGGTTCCAGCTTAATTCTTCATCCCCATCATCTATCCAATTGCCAATAAGTTTGCCTTCTTCTCTTGTGAGAATGCGCTCTATCTCTGTCGTGCGTCCAAAGGAAAACAAAGTATTCCCAGCTGTTAAGCGCACACCGCTCTCATACTCCAACATGCTGTCATCAAGGCGTGACATATTGCCTTCCATGGCTTGCACATCATACCCCGCAACACCACGACGAAAATCGGAGCGCAAACTTTTGGAGAGATCTGTAATCGCTTCAATAGCTTCAAGGCTTTTGCGTTCAGGCAACTGATCAAAATCAAGTTGAAAGGAATTCCACCATGCTCGCCCTGTCCATGCGGGTTGAAAGCGTGCCGAAATCCCTAGCCATTCAAGCCCCATCTCTATTGCCGCAAGGGAGCCGCGAATATTTTGCCATGCAAGACCCTGATCAATTAAATCATAAAGGGTAGAGAAATAAGGGTTTAATTCTTGTAAGCCATATTCGTCTATTAAAAAGGGCAACCAAGAAGGCGGACGCGTGATAAATTTCGCGCGGGGTATTTCTTCGAGTGCCGTTTTAACGTGAGGGTCAAGAGCCATTGCTTCGGCAAAACAACGTTCAAACAAGCTCGAATTTGGAGGCAAAAGTGAGGAAAGCATCAATAAGCACGCCCCCGTTCAGACAAGACAATATCCCCCAAAGCTACAGCTTCATCAGGTGCGACCAAAATATCCTCACAAGGTTGCGTTATGTTCACATGGTGAACGCCCTCAACCATCAAGCGGCTTAGTATCCAACTTAAAGACAAATCACGCCCAAGCCTTTGCGCACGCGCCCATTCTGCTCTTAAATTCTGCTCCGCTCTTTCCAAAACAAAGGAGCCTTCATCCGGTAACAACCAAAAATCAGCAGAAACATTGATCATCCGCTGTACCGCGCTTTTCACAAGGATGTGGTCATTGGTCATTTTAACATGGGGGGCATCAAGGGCTGCTTGCACCTTTGCAATTAAAGCCTCATCAGCCACCCCTGAAGGGGCGTCACTGAAAAGCGCAACATGAATAAGCGGACTTTTACCCTCACGATAAACAAAAGCATCTTTGACATGGATATCGCTTGAGAGGGCAAAATATTGATAACGTGGCGCTGTGCCACCTGTGGAATGTCCTTGTCTATTCAAGCGAATGCGGCGGCGCAAACGCTCATCATCTTCATCCAAAAGGCGCGTGACCCCATGAAAATCCCCCAAATGATCCAAACTTGTTCCACGCGCAAATGTGAGTAAATTATCCCGCGCCACTTCATTAATTCGCTGGCGCAATAGCAACTCTTCATAAGCCGCCGCTTGCAATTGAATGACAACCGGATCATAAGCCGTCTTTTCCACATTATAAGGAATATGATGCGCCGCAAAAAGCTCAGTCAAACGCGTGATCTTTTGCTCTAAAATTGCTTCAACAGAAAGCTCTTCAATAATTTGTGGCAGAGGGAGTTGTGGAGGGGGAATCTGTGAAAAGGATAAAGGTTCAAACTCAGTCATCACCAACCTCTAAATCAATACTCATTGGTTCTTGGTGTGACCAATCCCCCAAATGCCCATCGGGATAAAAAACACCCGTTAAAACAAAATGGAATGTGCCTTCACGCGTTGCTTTTGTCAGATCAATCCTCTGCAACGAAAACCCAGGATCTCCACACTCTGGATCATCGAGTGCTTCAACAATTGCTTGATAAAGCTGCATCATCGTCGCAGGATCAGCATTGGCGTCTTGGAATGCTCCAACATCACATCCATAATGACGACGCAAAACCCGTGTCCCAATTCTTGTCGTCAGACATTTACGGAGTGACTGTTGACAATGCGCAAAGCCATATAAAAGAGAGCCATCCTTTTCGCTCATCCCGCACCGCATGCTTTAAGCTCCTTTGCTTGTCTTTGTGGTAGAAACAGTTGGGGGCGCAGAAACAACAGGTGCTGGTTTTTCAGTGATCTGACCAAGCAGCAACGGATATTTAGCCTCTTCCTCACTTAAACAAATTTCCTCACCCTTGCCCGGTGAACGCTTGCCTGCAACAAAATCGGCATTGGTTAAAATAACATAAGTGTTCTCACGCATGATAAAACTCCTTTAAAGGGGGGAAGAGGTTGTGGAGGGACCCATTTTGACCCCACCATGTTTATGGCTTGCACCAACAGATTTTTGATTGTGCTGCAAATCTTCTGCTTGAATCCGCACACTACCCGTTAATTCAACACGGGTTGCTTGATGAGAAAGCACCAAACCTTTTTCACTCAAATGGATTTGGTTTTCCCCATGGGAGAGAATAAGTTCATCTTTTGTCATTCGCAAAGCGCCACCGGCATAACAGAGCGCCAACTCTTGGAAAGAGCGTGCGGGATTAGGTGCATCCTCACTATAACTATCGCGCACCACCAGAGAGGCAGAACCAATTTCGCCATGGGGGTTTAACAACCGCACCGGGTCACCAACATGGAGGGGCATATTGCTTGAAAGAGCGCCAGAAGCTTCTTGCGCTTGCAACCAAGGCGATAAAACCGCTTGTCCATTGGAACCCTGTTCGGAAAGTTTCACCCGCACCCTATGTCCATCAACTTCTGCAACCCGCCCAATCATGTGCTGGTTGGCAAGACAGCGTTCAAGCGCATCAAGACGCTTCATGATTTGCCGCAAGGTGTCACTCAAAAGATGTGCGTCATTCATGCCCCCACCTCATTGTCCCATGAAATCAAACCACTTTTGAGTTGTCCTTCATCACAAAAAATATCCTGTCCCAACTGATGCAAATCTTGGTGCCATTCCACCACGCTTATCGATACACCACGCTGCTTAATCGCCGCAGAGATAATCGGTTCAATTTGCACCTCACGCGGGGCACTCAAATGCGTTAGTCCCCACAATTGCCCGCTATGACAAAGCACCGCAATGGCTTCTGCTAAAAGCCAACTGGAAACATCACGCTCTTTACCTGTGGTAATAATAAAAGCCCCTAAATGAAGATCAGCACTCATCTGTCCAGAAGCAACAGAAATTAAACGGCTTTCTAACACCGCAACACGCACGGCTGGAGCCACCAGCATCTGTGTTTCCAATTCTTCTAAGTTAAAACGTCCAAATTGACAGCCGCAATCACGCACATCCGGTAAAGCGCCTTTAAGGCTTCTTATCACCGCTTCACGAAACTGATTAATGCGCCCAGCATTTTTAATCGTTTGACTCATGAAAAGACCCTTTCCAGCCAATCTTCTGTCGCTTTGACAATTTCCACTTTATTGTGCTCTGAAAGCCCCAAATAAGGGCGTGCGGGCATGGTCACTTGATGCACACAAACAAAGCGGTGTGCATTGCCGCTTTTAAGAAAAAAGCGCAGTGTCTTGCCATTTTTCGGGCGAATAACCCCACCCAATTGATGAATCCGCGCATAAACCAACCCAGAGCCCACAATCACCTGTTCTGGTGAAGCTTTCATATCAATGGAGCGTGAAAGCGCCCCACTGGCATAAAGAATGGAGGTGCGGGCATGATTGTTTTTCCACTTCTCTCCTTGAGCAGACATTTTTTCACTTTGAATCCGCCGCCTTGTGCTTTCTTGGATGAGACGCCCAACCCCTTGTGCCAAAGTCCCCATCGAGCTATCAGCTCCCTTTTGCAAAAAGGATAAAGCCGCTTCAAGCCCTGTCTCTTTAATCTCAATATGGGTTGCAACAGACATATTATCTTCCCATCAAACGCGGCTTGGCATGGAAGAAAGCCCCATCACGCACGGGACCATCTTCGCTCATAATTTTAGGTTCATCTATGCCTAAACCCGCTTTGCCTTCGGCAATACGTTTCAGCAAATCAACCGCCTGTTTGTAACGATCTTCAATAGTCGTGGTCAGTGCCGTATGGCGTATGGCTAAATTATAAACAGCAATATTGACACAGATCATACCCAGAGCCGCTGGCTGTCCAGCAATGGGGACGCAGTAGCGATGAGACAAATGCACATCAATCTCACCACTTGCCTGTTCGAGCGCGCGGGCAATGGCTTGCTCTGAAAAAACTGGATCAGAGTTCTCATCCATCCCACACAAATCATCCAAGAAGTCATCACCCCAGAGCTCTTCAATCAATGTTTTGCTTGCATAAGCCATGTTTAAAAGTTTCCCTTAGACAACTTCTTGCAACAAAACACCGGCATCTTTTGCGGCAACCAATTCACACACACGTTCCCCCACACGCACCCGTTTACCACCCGACAAGCCGATATCTGGATCTTGGATCACTCCAGACAAACGCTCGCCCAACTGGGCGCTAAAGCCCCAACTGATCACCGAACCATCTGCCTGTTGTTTGGTAGGGTCAATATAAAGCAGTGCAATCTTATTGCCCCACACGCGTGCCAATTGTGCCGAACGCCCTTTACGTGCCAAATTCACTTGCGATTCACCAATGAGTAAACGATCGGGGTGTATTTCCATCAGATCAGCAAATTGCGCCTTGGTGATAAAACCATCAGCAGTGCCACCCCCTTTAACGGCTTTAATGATTTTGGGATGACGTTTGAGTTTTGACCAAACAACTTTACCCATCACAATGGTGTTGGGCGTATAGACGAGAGCTTTATCCATCGCCTCATCTAAAGTGGCATAAGGATCAGATTTCTCATAATCACTGAATTTATTCTCACCTTTGAGCGTTATCACGCGCTCTGGTGCGTAATTTTCACTTCTTTGCACAAGGGCTGCAACACGCACTTCACGCCCCAATTCTAGCAAATTGGCAAGTCCTTCCACAGCTGTCTTTTCGGGGTTATAACGAGAGCGTCGCTCCGCCCTGGCGCGTGCCGCTGCTTCAATATCTGAATTGGGGATAAGATCATCAAGTCCGTAATCTTTGACACTGGCTTCCCGTTCAAAGGCAGAAAATTCCACCACATTCGGGCGCCCTTTTCGCCCAACCTCAAGTTCAGGCACCGTAAAATTTTCCGCTAAAGGAAATTCACTATATTTAAACACCTCACTTAAAACACAAACGCGTGGCAAAACTTTATCGCCAATAAGAGAACCTGCTGGATTGCGATAACCAATAGCAATAGCAGTGAGTGTTGGATCAATGGGAAAAGGTCTGTTCATTTTAAGCCTCGATTAATTAATTTTAAAAGGAATAACATCACCAGCAGAACCATCACTCATGGCAATACCAATGGTGCGGTCTGCTGCTTCTGCCTTTATGGCGTGCCCTTTGGGGTCAGAGGTTAAAAAATCACCAAAGGAAACATTGCCCCCACAAACAACTTCACCCCAACCACATTGGCCAACATCAATCATCTCACCAGCCTTGGCTTCACAAGACCCTGCAGTCCCTAATAATTTATCACCCTTACCAGAAGCCGTTGCCACCATTCCCTCAGTGCGGGCTGCAACAATGCAATAAGGTGAGATCACATCTCCAGCGCGAAAAGATTTAATCAAAATCATCGTACTCATGATTGGCGCTCCTTTTGCTCGCTAATATACTCAACCGCTTGGCTAATGGTGATGTCGAAGCCTTTTTGCTTCTGCTCTTGTTGATAATGGCGTGCCGCAAGGGCAACCTCTTCTGGCGCAAGCTTTGGTTCTTGTGCTAAGGCACACACTTCTAAAGGGCTTGTTGAGGCAAGCGCCGGCAACTTTTCGACCAAACTTTTAAAATGCTCCATCCCCCCTTCAAGGCTACAGAGCGCACGATATTCTTCGCGAGCAGCCGGCAAAATCTTGCCCTCTTCAATGGTCTTATCTAAAAGACTCTCAATGGCACTGTTTTTTTGCTCTTCTTGCAAAAGCGCTAAATCTTCTTGCGCTTTTGTTAATTGGGCGTTTAATTCCACGCGTTCCTTTTCGCGCGCTTTAAGCGTTGCTAAAACCTCATCCGCTTTAGCATCTTCTGCCAGCGATAGTGCACTGGCAATGGCTGTCAAATCCATCTTTTTCTCCGTCAAAGTTATAGGGGAAGGCTGTTCACGGCTTAAAGCCGTCATGACAAGGGCTGGACGGTTCACCAAACCAGCACCGGCTAAATTCAAAATTTCACCTTTCTTGGAATGGCGAAACTCAGGCGAAAGATAGCGATATTCTCGGGCAATAATTTTTTTGGTAGCCATATCGGTCCATTTAACGCGTCCCCAAATCGCACCATCCCGCTCTGCTAATTCTTCAATCCAACCACTAGCAGGCGCTTCTAAACCATTTCTCGCACGGTGATGTTGCCCATGCTCATAATCAATCACAAGCGGTCCTTTATTGGCTGCAAAGGCTTTTAAAATGGTTTGCGGGTTATAATGCCATTGTCGTCCATCACGTGCCTTCACATGGGGCGCTTTGGGCAAAAGCTCTACCCATTCAGGCGCTTGGCTAACGGTGGCGTCTTCACATGAAATGTCTTCACATAAAACGTCTGGGCAAAGATCTATTAACGCAGCATGAAATATCTCAGCATGCTCATCTTCGCCATTTTCGTGAAATTCCTGTTCCATCATTGCCTATTGCTTTACAATTATCATTGGCAATACAATGCATGAAACTTACTCCCACTATAAGTCTGACACTGTCAGTCAAAAGAGCATTTCTCAAAAAAGCACTCTTTTCCCTATTATTCTCCTTGTAAGAAAAACCTCCGTGCCAAACCATCCCATAAAATCGTTTTCAAAGGCACTTCAAAGGCGATAGAGCGCCGTTGTGAAGTGAAAGGTACGAATTTATCACTCCACACAAAAAAGCCTCTCTCAAGCCGTTTTTTTAAGATTGCTTTTTGGCTTAAAAACATTATATCATGGGATGTAAGGCGTGAGCCAGTTTTGCCAGGACGGTTTTACCGGACCTGCGAGGAGTTGACCGCCCTCCACGCCTTCTCATTTCACAAAAGCCAACAGGTCTTTCCGGTGTTCTCTTTACAACAACCGTTCATTCTTCTTTTCCCTTTTAAAGAAAACACCCCCAGTCAAACACTCTTAATAAAAGTCAAACACTCTTATAAAATTGTTTTCAAAGACACTGGCGATAGAGCACCATTTTTTTAAAAGATTGCTTTTAAACTTTTAAACTGTTACTTCTATCCACGAGGCGTGAGCCAGTTATACCAGGACGGCTTTTCCGGATCTGCGAGGAGTTGACCGCCCTCCACGCCTTCTCGTTTTTCCTCACACACCGGTTCCTTCTCACAAACACCAACAGAGCTTTACGGTATTCTCTTTACAACAACCTCTCGCCCTTTTTTTCAGCCGCATCCAATAAGCGTCCAATTTCTCTAGAGCTTTTTTTATGCATGGAGGTCAACCACCATTCTTGTTTGCTTGCTACCCATTTAACCACAAAGCGCCACCATGTCCCACCACTTTCACCAAAAAACATAACACCCTGCGTATCTTTACGTCTGATAACGCCATAGGGCTTTATGAAGGTTTGAATGGCACCTCGAAAATCCTCCAAGTGAAGAGACCGCGCTTGATGCTCTAACAAAATATGTTTCACACTGTCTGAAGATAAGCGAATAAGAGAACTTTCTGTTGTAAAAGCGTCACGCACCTTTTGTGGTATAGGTGCAATGGGTATAAACCCGCGAGACATCCGTCCTTCAAACATGGCTTCCAAAAGTGGTGAGCCCACAATATCTTCAATGGCAATACGCTTGTCATTGTCCTCCATTACAGAGACTTTATCACTCAAAAATCGGCTTAAATTTTGCGCACGATGTTTCCCAGGATTAGAATGCCATCCAGGATCAATCCCTACGGGTATCTTTTCAACTTGTCCCGTCCGTTTATTGCGCCAAACCTGCTTTTCAACATGAAGTGGCTCTACCCCCTCTTCATAGCCTAAATTGTCCGCCTCATAACGGCTTACCTGTCGCACACTGCATTTACACCGCCAACCATTGGGGGGATAAAGCCAATCCCAAATGGGATCATCAACAGGTGCCGTAAACCCCACCCAACTTTCATGTTCTAAACGCTTATGTTCTGAACTCGACAAAGCATAGGTGAGATAGGGCAAAAATTCTTTATTATTTTGTGTGCGCTCCCATTCACCTGCTGCATGCGCACTCATGGTATTGGCCCAATAGACTGTTTCTAAACGCCGTGGGCTGCCCAATTGCACCACGCTCTTTTCACCCGTTTTCGGGTCAATGGCAGTCTTTTTACCCCACCAACCCTTTTCCTGTAAAATCGGCATCAAATTTTTTTGAAACTCTTGGAAAGGAACTTGATGTTTTATGGCCTCTCCAACCGCTCGCTTAAAATCATCCAAAATGTCATAGCCTACCGATTTTGCCACCGTAAAGGAAAAAGCATGTTCTTCTGGTGCCACATCACGCCAATCAAAGCTTGGAACAAGTGCCTTGGCTTCAAAATAACGGGTAACCTCTTTAGGGGCGGTTTTAAAAAGTTCCTCATCCATGATACCCCAGTCCCCGCGCAATCATTTGCACCTTTGCCAAGCGCGCTGCTAATGCGTGATGATCCATCTCGCCCAACAATTCATCTAAGCCTTTGAGGATATCCTCATAACTTTTTGCTTCTCTCACAAGCTTTTTAAAAGGCTCTAAAAGGGGTTCTAAATCCTCTTCCCAGTCACTTAAAGCTTCTTCAGAAAGTCGGTCCAATTCATCGTGATATTTCCCACCCTGCTTTTTTCCACCCTTGCCCTCTCTTGTCACAGAAACATCAACAGCACCCCCACAATCAGCACAAACATGAGCTTTTTGTTGCCCCGCATCATCCTCTTGTCCCCTCTCTTCATCAGGCGCATTATCAGGAGCCTTTAAAACATCTTCTTCTTTTGTTGGTTGCGAAAAGCCAATCTTATTGCGCACTTCTTGCGCCCCAACACGCAAACCTAAAGGAACAAGTTTTTCCAGCGCATCACTAATCGCTTTAATATCTTCATTTTCCGAAATCGGCCAATAGACAAGGGGGGTGCGCTCTTGGCGCCCAAAATTAATCTCAACAAAAGGCACAATCAAATCACGATTGGCCGTCAAAGCCAATTGCCGTGCATCAGCTCTGGCAATATCATGGCGCACATTTTCATGAATGCGCGCTTGCGAAAAGGACGACCCATCATCCGTCGTCATCGTTTGTCCCAACACACCCTTTGAAATCTGCCGATCTAAATATTCAGCCTTTGCGGCAAAAACCGCATTGCCACTGCCCCCTGCCGCTTCAATAAATTCAATCTCCATCTCTTTGGGAATAATCGCTGCCGCATCACTAGATAAATCACGCACCGCTTGAATGAGAACCCGCCGTTCCTCATGAGAAGAACTCGCACCATATTTCCCCACACGCAACGGCATGCCGTAAACTTCTAAAAAAGCCATCCAATCTTTTAAGGTATAAGACTTAAACAAAAATGCCCAAGCTGCAAGGCGTGCAAGCCCCGTGCGGATAGGTAAACCACTTTTTAACTTTGGGCGGTGAATGGAAAATTTATAAGCAGGCAACTCAATCCCATAGTGAGACCCCTCTTCTTTTAAACGCAAATGAAAACCATCCCGTCGATCTAATTGAAAAAACCGCTGGTCACGCCATTTCCAAGCAACCGGCCACCATTCCTTAGCACTCTTGTCCCATAAGGTTTCAACAACCGCATAGCCTTTTCCCAAAGCATCTAATAAATCCGTCACATAATCATCAACAAAGGTGGGCGCACTAATCATTTCTCGCACCGCATCTGCTATCTTTTTGTCCTGTGTACTGTTACTTGCTGCAATCACTCCAGGCTCCACCCCTGTCAAAGCATTTTTACGCATGCCAAGCACAGCACGATAATGCAAATCACGCTCTTCCATATCATCGGCAAGTTGGAAAAACTGTTCTGGATAACCCCGTGCTGCCTGTTGTAAAATATCGGCAAGTTGCGCAGGGGTTAAACCACTCACAATGGTTTGTGACCACACATCACGAACACCATTAATGCTAGGCGCTGCCACCTCCCGCTCTAGCCCTTTGATATTAAGCGCCCTGCCCCACTGATCTAAAAGTTTTACCATCTCATTATCCCATCAATAAATCTTTGATCGCATTGTTGAAAAAAAAGGGGTTGAAAAGAGTGAGCTTTCATCAAAACGATAAGCCTCTCTCACAGGTGTATAATCATAAATTTCAGGCGTCTGGCGGCTGGCAAAATAAGCCAAAGCGCAAGCAATCGCGCTATCACCATGACGCATAAAACCATCACTGCCTTTAAAACGATGATTGTCTGGAATTTTCACAATGCCATTGACATAAGCAAGCGCTTGATGATCCGCAACAATGTCACTATCGCGCGGCAAAACAATGGACCCATCCCCAAAAGCTTCCAAATAAGCCGGCATCTCTTTGCCATACCAACTTTGCGACAATTGCACTTCCCGCACCAGCCCCCCATAACGCTGCGCCGCTTTTTCGGCTAAATAAGCCCCATTGCCCCGTGCATCCAAAGCGCCCCCCAACAAACGCGGCAAGCCATTCACCACATAAAATAAAATCTCTCTTTGTTGGTCAAACGGCGTATTGCGCAATTCCACCATAAACCGGACACGGCGCACCAGATCTTGTCCCACTTCCATCACAACAATCGACGTCGCATCACCCGATCTGGCAAAATCAACGCCAAAAACATGTTGGCGCCGCCGGTCAAGCCCAATATGAAGAGGTTTTATATGTTTCTCACACCAAGCAAAAGCAGCAACACTTCGTTGATGTTCCGATTGATTTTTAAAATCATCCACACAAGAAAAACGCAGCACCGCAATATCAGGCGCACAACAATTTTCAATCTGTAAGCGTGTTAAAGCCGCCCCTTCTTGATCGGCCGGTATCGCATCTAATTCTTGGCGCATAGCAGCCAAACGCACCCCATAAGAGGCACGGATTTGCTTTTCCCATTGTTGTTCAGATGCTAAACTCCACACCTCCCCCTTCATAGCACAAACTCGTTTAAACAAGCCATTTTTAACAGCTTCACCAAAGGGGTAACAATGCACCGAAAAAGGCACTTTGCCTGCGCGCGCCTCACGGATCAATTCATTGAAAGGGTTTAAAACACCGTTATGGGTGGAGATCACACGGATCTTGCCTCCCCAAATCAACAAAGCATTGACCGCATCCAAAACAGAGCGCACATCTTGATGAAACGCCGCCTCGTCAATCACTACAATACCTTGTAACCCACGGATATTTTCAGGGCGGCTCGAAAGCGCCTCAATCCGAAAACCTGAAGCAAAACGCACCCGATAAGCAGAGATATATTTTGTTGACCCATCCCCCCTTTGATCAGAGAATAAAAATTCCTCCACATCCCCACTATGGCTCGTAATTGCCGAAGCAAAATTGCTCACATAGCCAATAAATTCCCGCCCCTTGTCTTTGGTGTCTCCAATATAAAAAACATTATCGCCCCTCGCTTCACGCGTTGCTGCCGCAATCAGTGTATCATCCAAAGCTTCCGCAAAAGTAATGCCGGTCCGCCGCCCCTTTTCAACCAATTTTAATGGAGACTTATCTTCAATCCATGCGCGTTGATGCGCCATCAAAATCCCTTCCGCTAAAGGATCTTGCTCTTTTGGAAAAGTACTCGCCTGCCAAATATCAAAACCACTTTGATGATCAAAGACATGACTTTTTAAGGGAAGCCTTTCAGTCATTTTTAACCCCCAACACTTGCGCGCGAATAGCCCGCGCCCGCTCTTTAGAGAGCCCCGCCGCTGCTGCTGCCACCTCAACCGCTTTACTTGCTTTGGAGGCAAAATCCTTTTCCAACTTTTGCCGCCTCGTGGTCGACAAATGTTCAGCCGCCAAAACCCCTTTGAGCGCATTGGCCAATTCTTGTGCCGCTTTTGGTGAAAGGTTTTTGCCACTGCTTAACGTGGAAAAAATCAGTTCTTTAATCGCCGCCGCCGTCAACAGAGTAATATTATCAGAAGCTTTGGCATCAAAGCGCTGCGAGAGGCTTGCTGCAATTTCTCTTGTCTGTTCTAAGCGCCGTGACATCACCGCTAAACGCAAAGAATAACGATTAAAACTGGAAAAAGAGGGAATGGAAAAGCTTAAACCCGTTTCCTTTTGTAAAGCCTTCAAAGCCGCTTTAAACTCACTATAAATAGCCATTTGTGTCTTCTCACGCCCGTTTAAAGCCTCAGCAGCTGCAGCAATGATTTGATCACAAGCTTGCGGCAATAAATCAATCGCCGTTAAACGTCCACGCCCGACCTTGCGCATCCTTCACCTCGTCTTTTATTGATGAACGTTTAGGCCGCTTAATCCCCTCAATGGAAAAGCTTCGGTCTAAATGACGCGCTCCCCGTTCTGTTAAAGCCGCAAGAAAAACCGAACCTGCCTGTTTTAACGTGACAGCACCTTGATCTTCCATAAAAGCCAGTTCATTATGCACAAAATCGCGATCGCGCCGGATACCATAACTGTATAAAAGCCGCTCAATCATTGCACTCGATAAAGTTTCACTGCGCTCACAAGCAAGCCCTTTTAAAATAATCAGCCGCGCTTCTTCACGGATGATTTTATCCATATCTGCTTTCATTTCTTGGCATTCTCCAGTAAAAACTCTTGCAAGCGCTCACCAATCGCCCCCACCGTTTGTAATTGTGCAGAAAGCGTATTGAGACGACCATCTAAACGTTCCATATTCACTTCCAACCTTTGCAGCGCATCACGATCAGGCAAAAAGTCCATCTCTGTTTCTAACTTTTGCACACGCTCTTTAAGCGTCGTGATATCTTTCAGCATTTCCCGCGCACCAGAAGAAAAATAGGCTCTCAAAACCCCACAAATCGCAATAACCGATAACAATAAAGACAACCAGCCATTGGCAACACTGATATCCAAATTCACTTGAAAGCCCCCTCCCTCTTGCCTAAAAGCGCTCTCTCCGCTGCTTTTCTGCGCTGTTCGCAGATCAATAAAGCTGCGCGATCACGGCTCCAATAATGCACCACTTCGCGCCCATTCAAAGCACGCTCTGGCAGTAAAGATGGGCGGGCACACGCCATGCGAACAACAGGCGGCAATTCAACCGATAAAAACTGATACGCAAAACTATCCCTTGGCTTGGGTGTTGAGCAAGCGCACACGCTCAAGCCCAATAGCACAGCCAGTAGTTGGCAATACTGCATTGACCTCCTCCATTTTCTCAAGCTTTTGTTCCAAAGCCGAAATCACCCCTTGCGCTCGATGCTCAGCTTCAAACGCGGCTTGCCTTTGTCGCTCTTGTACAAGCAGTGCACGTGCAGAAGCCTTGGCAATCTCCAACTGCCAATACAAATCACGCGCCTTTTCCGCCTTTAAAATTTGCGCTTTCATAAAGCCAAAAGCCGCCAACATCACACTGACCAAAAAAAGCAGACCAAAAGACAGTTTTGAAACAGAGCTAAACATTGCGCTTATCCCCCCACCCCGTTATCTCCACCCCATCATAGGAACTGCTATGCCGCTTATGGGAATGTTTCCTATTGGAAAAATCCACAGAACCAAAACCGCGGTGCACACCCAAATTGCCAACGATAATCGCCACCATCGAAGGAATAGAAATGCTGGCCATATCAACAATATGCGGTGCCCCCCACAAGCCACCAGAAATGAGCAAAAAAATAACCCCCCAAGCAAACCAAAAGGACCACCATAAATAAAGCCTAGAACCACGATAAGACGGTTTCATGCCTTCACCTCGCCTCCAATCCCCAAAAGCTTTTTGGCGCGATTAAGATACGTCAAACGTTGCACAAGTCCATTCTTGCCCCCATTAATTGCCTTGGTAATCCTCACGACATCATCTTGGTCAGCAAACCTATTCAAACCTTTCGTCTGCCAAAACCAAACAGCAGACCAAAGAGCAGCTGGAAACTGTTCCACCACTTCTGGAAATGCTTCACAATCAACCGCTTGTTCATCGACTAAGCGCCAAAACTTCGTAAAACGGCGATAATTATTCCGCCCCGTTAATTGGATCAAACCACGCCCCTTAAAATGCACCCCATCCCCAGGGTTGACATTGCCTAAATCACGCCGCCCCTCATAAGCGCGCCCTGAGGCATATTCACAAACGGTAAAAAAGCCATCACTCTCATGGGCACATTGGCTTAAAAAATGCGCAACACGCAATGGTGTCGTGATCGCACCATAAGACAAAGCTTCAGGCAACACACGTGCCATTTCAACAATAATAAAATCTTGGCGCGCATGATGCGCCAATTTAGGCGCAAGGCGATGAAGAAAAGAGGCATCTATTGAAACCATAACAAACCACTCAATGAATAAAAATCCATTCGCAGTTTATCGGGTCTCACTCCCCCAATATAAGCCTGACACTGTCAGTCAAAACTCTCAATACTCATAAAACTCTGGAAATAATAAACCTTGTGGTTCTTGCAAAGAAATTTTCTTCTTCAAGCGATAGGCTGTACGCACATGCATACCAGAAACAGCAGCTGCAGTATCCACCGACCAGCCTTTTTGCAACGCTTGCACCATTTTTTGCCGCCGTTCAGCATCTCTGCCAAGGGGGATAAGAAGGCGCACACCAGAACCATTAAAACAAAAATGGTTGATCAATTGCTGCGCCTCTTCAAACCCAACAATTTCAATCAACCAATCCGCACTCTCAAGACGCCCGGGTATATAAACTTCTCGTCCACCAAAAGCCCGCATCATATTCCATGCTGCTTCACTGCCCGCAACATCAGCTATTTCACGCAATAAGGCAGGAAAATCGCTATAGATTTCCTCTTGCATACATGCTTACCCCTCGCTTTTAACACCTTTACGGATTTTCCGCCCCCAAACATTCATAACTTCTCTAAAGTCGCCCCCATTCATCTCACCCAAAGCTTTACCACTTAACGCCATAACACTTTGGTGAAAAGCCCCAAGATCAAACACAGCATCGGGATTCAAACACTTCCATTGGGCACACAAAATCAAATATCCTGGCATTTTCTGCCAAGAATCTTGAATCTTTTTCCCTTTCCAGTCAACCCCACCCTCACGCTGCAACCAACCTTTCAACGCCTCAATAGCTCTGCATGCATCATCGCTATCGCGTAAAAAACGAATATGATCAATCCCTGTCTGTCTTTTCACAAAGGCAAGCAACGCCTTGTCTGAACGATCACGAATAATGCCAAGATTCCACCCAGCAATCCAGAGCGCCTGTAACTTCTTAGCATATTTACCCTCTAAACGCTTCACATTCGGCTCAAAACCACACGCTTTCATTTCAGCGACGACTAAACGCTTCTCTAAAACACTCAAATCTTTCGCCGATTGCTTGCCTGTTAAGCGATAGAGCAGTGCGCGATAGGTCTCATCATCAAGACCTAACGCGCGTTTTCCCATATGAAGGACAGCTAAAGACATCTCTCCCCCCTCACGTCTTCGCCAGATCAATGGTTACAGCACGCCAAGCGCTTTCTAATGTTTCACGCTCATAAAAACGCACATATTCCTTAGATGTCGTCACACGAATGGCTTCACGGATCGCACGCATCGCCTCTTTCCAGCGTGGATCATCAATATCCAAACGCAACAGCATAAAGATCTCCCCCCGATTCACCTTGCCTTCTTTATCCGTATTAAAAGCACGCGTAATAATCGCACGGATTTCAGGGCGCGCATCCGCAGACCACTCATTCAAGCACTCATCAAGAAGGCTTTTGGCAATTTGCAATTGCGGTCCAAAATCAACACTCTCTTGAACTTGCACCTTAATGCGTTGCAAACCATCAAAGCTTGTGTAAGTACAATTGCCCTTTTTGCCACGCCGCTCCACACCATATTCTTGCGCAAGCAAGCTATCAAAATCACTCAAATCCGCAATCGTATGGTTGTTAAAACGCGCAATCCTTGCCGATAACTCTTTCGCAAAAACCATAATTTTGCGCACCGTTTCATCCTCTAACAAATCCGCAGGGCGGATCAGGTTTACCGGCACCAAAGCCCCTTTTGCATCCTTCATATAACGCGTACCTTCAAGTTCAATTTGTGGATTCATCACCAACTTCCTCCTTATGTTTTTTGAAACCGACGAAATGGCACAACATCCCCTGAAGAAGGCGCACATCCCGCTTTCAATTGCCAACGACACCGCATAAGCTCATGACCTAAAACGTGGTTATAGCCTGCCAAACGACGCAAATACTCATTCAATTCTCGAACATCTTGTCCATGCAAAAAAATCCCATCCATTTCATGTTTTAACAAGGCAGAGCGCAAAGCAATCAAGCTATCTCTCACCATATAGGGGTTGCGTTCCATCATTTGCTTCCTCCAAAATCCATATAAATCACACGATTGCTCTCATCCGCATCAGAGCCTTCACACTCAGCCAAAACTTCTGAAACTTGGCCTTCCAAAACCGCATCCGCTTCCCCCAAACGGTGAACACTCAACTCCAATTCAAGCAATAACGCCAAATCAACACACAATTTAAGCTGTTCTCCAATATCAAAACCGCATTGATAATCGTCATAAAGACCAACAAGCGTATCGGATAATTCTTTGTCGCATAAAGAGATCATGCCAATTCCTCCACGTCACGGTTTTTCCATGCCGCTTTGACATGTTTCAGGGTCACCTCACACCCATCTCCAAGCGCTGCCATGCGTGCCAACATCATGGTTTTGTCAATTTGCCGCAAAGCACCAGCCTTTAAGCCAATCCCTGTCAAAAACTTTATCGCACCAACATCTTCAATCCCCCAATCATGAATGCGCGCAGCAATATCCTCACTATAGGGCTTGCGACGCTTCAGATGCATCGCCAATCGGCTTTTAATTTGCGCATAAGAGGGACCATTTTGACGGTGAACCAACCGCCCCGAAATTTCATCATTACCAACCAAAGCGAGCCCCGTACCATTGATATCAACAAAGTGGCGCAACTGATTAATCGCTTCATCCGTTAAATTTTGCGCCTCATCAACGATCAACAACGTACCACTGCCCACGCGCTCTAACTTTTTGCCAATCGCACGCGTTAAGCGGGTGGGATTATATTCCACCACTTCCAATTCTGCTGCCATATCATTCAAAATACCGTGAACACTGCGCGTATGCGGGCTGGCTGTCACCAGATAAACATGCGGGCGGGTAGAGCGATAATGGCGGCAGGTTTCGGTCTTACCACTGCCCGCATCAAGCGTAATCATCACCATATCCCCCGTACTTTGTGCCAGTGTTAAAGTATCAATAATCTCACTGGCAATTCGATTTCTCTGAAAGGCTGGTTTTTCAGGAATGCGCTCCAAAAACCCCGCCGTTTCCTTTAAAACCTCAACCCATTGTTGAACCTTTGCATTTTGCTTCCCCAACTGTCCCGCATAACTGCCCGCATACCATTGCGAAAACGTCCCATCCGGCATGCCAATGCGCCGCGCCACCTCTGCTTTCGACCAATCATTCATTTGTCCCAAAGCTCTCACCGCATCCACAAGCTCATTCCATAAAGCAATGTCATCACTGTTGCGGTTTTGTGCTGTTCCATTAGGCTGGATTTTAGGTCGCGCCCAAGGATTTTTATCGACCGTTGCATTTATCGCGTTTTTCATGTATATTCCCCTCTGTATTGATTTTAGACTATTGATAAGGGGAAGGGCTCCCACCCGCCCCTTATCTTTTGTCTTTAGAATGAACATTTAAAAGCCGTACGCGATACTAAAACGGCTAACCTTGCAAATCCCCTCTCTTTCTCACACATCAGGGAACTTGCTAACTCCACGCATCTCACCCGATCAGGTAAAGATACCTAGAAACTTCATGTATTGATTAGACTTTTAAAGGATTAAGATTCCTCCCCCCCTTTCTTTGTTAACGCTTCAAGCTGATACGCGATACAAAACCAGCTTCCTTTTGAGAATTCTTACAAATCCCCCCTCTTTCCTTATTCTATTGCTTGGGAAACTTGATCACCTCACGCCCCTCATCAGAGGCGGAAAGCTTTCTCAAAGCTTTATGCAAGTGTTGACTGAATTCTTCCTCCCCCAAAGCCTCATCATCGTCTTCTTTCAAAGCTAAATTCCCCACATTGTTTGGCATCAAGCGGCTCACCTTTGGCTTTATCGGAAGCTTAGATTTGAACGCTTCATCCTTTTTCTCAAGGCGCCCATAAACATCGGCCAAGTGATCAGGCGCAAGCTTTGCCGCTAGCTGTTTTTCTGCTTTAACAGCCTTCACATATTCTTTACGCAAACGCCCATTCAAGCGCGCCGCCTGCTGGTCATAAAAACCTACATCAGAAAGGCATGGTGCCAAACAAAGCAACCGATTATTCAAATCATAAACCCGTAAATCTTGATGCAAATTATCCGGATCAAAGCGTACAATCACCTTTTGCCCCGCATACTGGTTAAGTTCACGCGCCCAATAACGATTGCCATAAAAATGGATCTCGCCCGTACCCTTTTGCGCACGCAATGCCTCAGAGGTTAAAAGCCATAAAGCCCGTTGTGCTGCCGTTGCTTGCCGAATAATCGTCCCCTCGGCTTGCAAGCTCTCAGTAAAGGTCTCATCAAAACTGCGCCCCGCACAATTAACCGCCTTACGCCCTGCTTGCGCATTATGCGCCACAATTTGCGCACCAACATGGGCTTTAAACGCTTCAAATCCTATCGCGCGTTTTCCATAATCTTCAGGCTTGGCATCCGGTTTATTGCCCGTATAAGCCCCCGCACAAAAGGGATGTTTCGAAATCACTTCTGCCAGATCACGCCATGCCCGCTCAATCGGTTTAGACTGTCCGCTATAAGGGGTGGTCCATTGCAATTGCACACCCAAGCTCGTCAAAAGCCCCTGCGGATCATCCGGCTTAATCTTAAAACGAAAACGGTTTTGCACACCTCCAGAAATCCACTTGCTGGTAAAAGCGCGCCCATTATCCAAGGTCATACGCTCTGGTATGCCATAAGCTTCCACCATGTCCCCAATCACCAAACGCACGATTTCCCAAGTCTCAGCATCCGACAGGCGCCACGATAAAATCTTGCCCGAATAAAGATCTTGTATCGCTATCAGATAAAGCCGCACAGGCTTCTCTGTCCAAGGAACGCTCACAAAAACATCCAGCTTATGCCCGTCCATATTCACTGCTTGCAATGCATGCAAGCTCGAGCGATCACGCCGTTGGGCTGGATAAAGCTTTTTTGCCTTTTCTTCTCCCTCACGCGCTAAAACCACAACCGCTTTGGAAACTTGCGCCTTAAAACGACGCCGCAAAGCCCGCTCTGAAGGAATGGGCTCAAAACCCCGCTCCTGTGCAACCGAAACCATCCGCCGATAACACGCCGAAAAAGCAGGTTTAGAGGGGCGCAAATAATCCGAACAAAAAACCTCCCACGCCCCCTCATGACACGGCGCAAATTGCGAAACATTCTCCTCACCATAACAAGGCGCTAAAGCTGCCAACCAATCAGGGCGCTCATACCCCTCCACCATCTGCCGCCAATTAAAAAGCGACATCCGGCTCACACCAAATTGCACCGCACTCAAACTTGCCGCATCATGCACACCCATACCGGCATGGAGTAAATCTTCCCAAAAGCAAAGTGCCTTCAAACGCTCTTCACAGCGCCTTTTATGCGCCTTGGAAAGCCCCTCATAACGCACCCAAATGCTTGCCTTTTGCTCCCCTTGCGTTTGTTTCACATCAACAGCCCCACCAAACCGCACCAACAATGCCGCCCGCGCCCCCTCCGGCAATAAAGAAATGTGATACTCCCAAACCGGCTTGGTTTTGCCTCCCACTTTCCTCGAAAGTTCAGAGTTTTTTCTCCAATATGCCCGTCCGTGGTTTTCAAGACTTTTATATGTTTTCGGCAACCCTGGCAAAGCTGCTTCAGCCAATTCGGCAATAGTAAACCATTCCTTCATGGCTGCCCCCTTTTAATGCGAACCGGCGTTGCGCGCATGGCTTTCAATTGCGCCGCAATCTCCCGCTGTTCCTGCTGAAGCCGCGCAATTTCTGCTAACCGCGCCTCATCCCCTTGCAACAGCAACAATCCATCTTCACTCACCACCTCATCCCAGAGCCAAAATGCCTCTGTCGCCCGCACAAATGCCTTAAACCGTGGCAGGGAAATATCCACCTGCTTACTTTCTGCCACATAAGCATCCAAACTCGCCTTACTTAAACACCCAATCCCTAAATAATGCGCCATACGCTCCGCAATCACACTGCGCTCATGCCGGCATTCTCTCAAAGCCCGCGCCATCGCACGCTTAATGCGCGAGCGAAACCGCCCTAAATCAATCTGCGCAACGGGTTCACGGCAGGGAAAAACCGGCTTTTGGAAAAAATCAAGCTGCCCGCAACCATGCCTCTTCATGACAGCACCTCCCCCGATTGCTTGTTCAAATAATCATAAAACCGCGCCTTTGTCTGCGCATCCGCCCTCTGCCACACCCCTAATAACTGAGCAAAAATCCGTTCCTGTTCATTAATTTGCGGAGGTGTATTAATCCCATTGACCAAATCAACAGCCCGCCGTAAATCTCCCTCAACCTGTTGGAGCGCAATCGCCACCCGCCGTTGCGCAACCGGCTCCATCTTGGCTAATTTTAACAACTGCGCTTGATTATCAGCCAATGCCGTCCCCCGCAAAACAGAGCGTAATTCTGGCTGTAAATGCTGGGCAATACAGTTGAGACGTTTCACGACATCTTGAGAGAAACCAATGCGGTCCGCCACATGTTTAGCAAAAGATAAAGTTCTCCTCTTGCCATCTTCTCCCTCCATTTGAGCAATAGGGACAACTTGTCCCAATTGCTCACCACCGATCAAAGGGACAAGTTGTCCCTTTGATTTTTCATCCCCTTCACTCCCGATTTTATTGTGATCTGAAGTTGCATTGCTGTCCCTTTGAGAAATAGGTGCAAGTTGCACCAATTTCTCAAAATCTGTCTCACCACCGATCAAAGGTGCAACTTGCACCTTTGATTTTTTATTTCGACCAACCTTAATCTCCCCATACTTCTTTTCCCACAATTCGCGGTAAGTTTGCACAAAAAGCGCACGATCAATCACCGACAATTCATTGCGAAAGAGGTTTTCAGCCACTTCTAAAAGCGCAGCATTGTCCTTATCCGCCTGCACCACAACCGCATCAATTTCGCTATAGCCTAAAAGCTCCGCAGCACGAAGCCGATGCGCACCAGCTATAAGCGTGTAATTACCCTCTTTAGCATTGGGGGTATGGCGCACCGTAATCGGATTCATCAATCCCTCCCGCGCCATTGATTGCGCAAGTGCCTTGGCATGCTCATCATCCACAGGGCGTATACGCTCCGGCACCACAATCACATCAAGAGCAAGCTTTTGAAACTGTGCCATTACGCCGCCGCCTTTCTGATCTCTTTAAAGAACAAATCCATCGCACGCCCCGCCCATCTTCGATAAGCTTTCGCAAAAACGGGTTCTTCCAAACGCCGGTTAATCACTTGCATAGATAGAGAAATAGAAGTCCGCTGACGTGCCTGTATCGCAACAATACGCCGCCGTGGCACCTCAAACTGATAATGCAAAATATGAATAACAATCTGTCGTGCTAACGCCGCATCAAATAAGCCATGCGGAGGGTCAATAATATACCGGATCGGCAGATGCTTAAATCCACTACTCACGGCTTTTAAAGAACAGGAAAGCATCACCTGTAAACGTTCAACTTCTGAATAAGGATTAACGATATCGTTTCTGACATCTGGCATCCATAAATTACAAGCAGCAACCATAACCACCCCCTATAAAAACAATATGACCACCATTTAATCGCCAGAACCAACCCATCCAAACGGCTGTTCTATGATGCAACTCTATGCAATTTATCTTGCCTATTTCGTACTGATCTTTAGACATTGATAAACCTTTTTATCTTATGGTATTTAAATTCATGGCAAATGCGCAAAAACGCAAAGCCGTGTAACGAAGTTTAAGCAGCATTACCGCGCAAAGCAGAATGCGCACGCGAATCTGTGTTGGCATGTTTTGCTGCTTTAAAAATGCGACGGCGACTTTTGGGGTAGCGGTCGCTAAAAACCTGCTCAACGGGCAAACCGATAAAATCGGCAATAGCACGTTCGGCTTTCTCGTTAGACCGTGTCCAAATGTGTTGAACACTGGATGACGAGAGTTGATAAGCTTTCGCGAGCTCCGCCAAGGTCATGTTACGGCGGCGTAGCTCGGCTAAAATACTATGGCGATCCCATTTTTGTGTGGTTGTCATAACTTTCGCTCCTGCTTCAAACGGATGCTCAAACCATCCGTTTTTTGTGGGGTTAATTGTAAAATATCTGCCCTCTATATCGGGCGGTAATTAGATGTATAATGCCAAATTCGGCTTTTGTAAATACCGAAAATGGATTTGGAGTGATTTTTTTGGCACGCCCTGAAAAAGAACCTACAACAGAACTGGCAAAACGATTGCGTGAAATACGGCACACCCTTGGTTTTACAGAGCGCAAACAATTTGCTAAACATTTTGAAATCCCCGAAACGACTATGCGCAATTATGAAACGGGTTTGCAAGAACCCCCTGCATCTATAATGCGAATATATAAAGATCGCTGTGGAATATCCTTAGACTGGCTTGTCACTGGTGAAGGCGAAATGTTTAGTGACATGGCAAAAGCGAAAGCAGCAGGCTTTAAAGCACCTACCATTCCTACTGGACTCATGAAAAAGCTTGGTCGCATAGCTTATACAACCTATCGCGATGCTAAAATAAAACTCCCCCCTGAAGATATAGCGGAACTCGCGGCGGAACTTTATGGAAAACTGCAAGAGCTTGTTCAAGACATCAACGACACGGAAGAAGTCGAAGCGACTTTCTCTCTTCTTAAAATTCATTTAAAGCGTCAAATAGAGGCTGAAAGAGTACATCTAGAAACTACACAAAATACGGCTTAATGCCTCTCTAAAATGAATGGGGAAATCTCTTTTTAAAATCCCGTAACTTAAAACAAACCTCAATATGAATAAGGAGCATTTTTGGCACGTTTAGAAACAGAACCTAAAACACCATTGGCAAAACGCCTGCGTGAAATAAGACGAATCCTCGGAAACGAAGAACGTGGTGCTTTTGCAAAATCTCTTGATTTGGCGAAAAATACGCTTGCAAATTATGAGCTCGGTATAAATGAGCCACCAGCATCTATCGTAATTGCCTATCACAAAATTTATGGTGTAGACTTTCATTGGCTTCTCACTGGTGAAGGCGAAATGTTTAGTGACATGGCAAAAGCGAAAGCAGCTGGTTTTAAACCACAAACTATCCCTACTGGTCTCATGAAAAAGCTCGGTCGCGTGGCTTATACAACCTATCGCGATGCAAATATAAAAATCCCCCCTGAAGATATAGCGGAACGCGCGGCGGAACTTTGTATAAAGTTGCAAGAGCTTGTTCAAGACATCAACGACACGGAAGAAGTAGAGCTTATTTTACCTCTTTTAAAACTGCATTTAAAGCGTCAAATAGAAGCTGAAAATGCACATCCAGAAACTACATAAGATACAGCTTAATGCCTCTTTAATATGAAAAATGAAAGTGGAAATCTTTTTACATTAAAAAAATTATATAAATTATTGATAAACAATACTTTTTACTCAATTTTTAGAGATTTCCACTTATATATGGAAATCTTTTTTGCTTTTTTGGTTATTTTTGGCTGATTTCGGAGTGAGCTTCACAATTTACCGAATTTTTTTCACAGGGTCTTCAAAGGCGGTTTTCTGGGCTTTCACAGACTTTTCAAAATTTTTCACAGGGTTTTCAAAGACCTTTCAAAGCCTTCTCTCATTTTTACCATGAAAACGCACTTTTTTCTGATTTTCGCTCTTTTTAGCTCTTTTTTACAATTTTAGGTGTCAAAATCTATTTTGACAAAACGCGCATTTAATGCTAAATTTTATACATAAAAACAACAAATTATCACGTATTCCTACCTAATCCTACCTCTTCCCACTTAGTATAAAACCTAGTGTCAAACTACAAAAGTTTTTCTAAGATTCGTAATTTCTTGTGAAGCATCTATTGGATTGGGGGCTTAGATCTAAGATAATAATTTTTAACTTAGACGGATTTTTTTACAGCCCCCGTATAAAAGATTAATTAGAAATGATGAGCAATAACAAGAAAAACAAATGTTAAACAAATCAAAAATTGACTTATCATTAGAGAATAATTTTTGTTCAAAAGTACGTTTTTTACCAAAATTGTGCCCTAAAATAAAGGTTGTTTATTTTTAAAATGGCGTATCTTCTATTAATTCAACATTTGCTTCAGATACATTCAATATTATCTCTGCTAAAAATTTACAAGAAACTATACCGGTAGAGCAGGCAAAATCTATAATCGCTTCCTTTAATGCGCAGAAACTACCTTTAGCTTGGTGGGTTGGACCTCATTCGTCTCATTATAAAGTTGATGAAGTTCTCTTATCTATTAGCTTAGAGCATGTTGAAACAGAGGTAGGCATGGCAGCTTTAGCGCAAAATATAGACTCACATGTTACTTCTATGCCGGATAACTTCAAAATCAAGGAAGTTGAATCACTTCAAGATTTTAGAGATTATGGAAATGTTATGGCATCAGTCTTCGAGCCTTTTGATGAAGAAGCAGTTATATTTTATGAAACAATAGGCCGTTGTTATAAATAAAGACTCTGATGTAGAGATGTTCGTTGGTTATATAAATAACAATCCTATAGCAATATATTTTTGTATTAAAGCAGATGGAGTTGGTGGAGTGTATGATATTGTCACCAATCCAGATTTTCAGAAAAGAGGTGTCGGGTCATTCATGACAAAAATTGCTATTGAGCATTTAAAAAGAAAGAAATGTCATGTTATTGGTATGCAAGCCTCTCACGAGGGAATTGGCATTTATAAAAAATTGGGCTTTACAAACTTTGGTGAATTTAAAATTTATTCCAATAAACACATGGTCATTGAGTGATGAATTCTTTTTTGCTCATCAACTAAAAGAATTTATTATTTTCAGCAGAGCTCAAATATGATCAAGCAATCGATAAAACCAAGGACGCTTGGCCAATCCCCTTGACTACTGATAGTGAAAAGCTAAAATCATTGACAAATATAATTGTTTTAAATGACTCACTCAAATTTTCTTATTTTCTTACTTTGTCTTAAATAAAGATATCTATCACAAATCTAAGTTGAATAAGTGTAAATTTTTTATATGATCAATAATCTACTGTTTGTTACTGATAATTATGAAGAACTCGAAAGCAAATATTTAGAACGACAGTTGCATTATAGTTTGTTAGATGGTTAGTCTGTTAGTTAATTAATAGAAAAAATTTTCGCTTTATAAAATAACCAAAGGAGCTTAAAAAAACTTTCAAAGAGCATTTAAAGGTCCTTTATGTGTATTGTTTCTTTTTTATATCACAGTTGATGATCAGAAATTTCTCACGCTAATTGTATTATTTTTACACGAAATAAACTGTTTTCACCTATTATGTAGAGTAAATTAAGTTTTTGGGATTTCTGGCACATCATTTGAAAGACAAAAGAAATTTTCCCTTGTACTTGTGCAAACAGCGTGGACATCATTTGGTAATCCTCTTGCTTGAACAAATTCTTATCCAGAATAATCTTCAACACAAAAATAAATTAACAACTTGATTTATAAAGATAATTTATAATTATTCATATTGAGCAAGCGTCTCAAATATCATAGGACTATCTCATTTCAAATCTCTATACATTAAAATCACTCACAATCATCTTCTCACGCATAACAGGCAAAATTGACGTATCGATAAAATTCACTTGAAGAAAGGAATAAAAACTCTTCTTCTGAACGCTCTGAAATACCAAAGATTATCGCAACATTGGGAGCTAAAATAGTATAGGGGGGGGACCCCTTTCACCTTGAAAACGTAAAAATGGGAAGCATAATAGTTTTATACACTTCATAGAGGCTTTAGACCATTCACGAACATTATTATAAAATGGATGTTACACACCTTGAGAGAAATCTCTTTAAAATAAACATGTGAATTAACAATATAAGTGCATTCTATTTTACATGAGGAACATAACTTTAATCAAGATAAGGTAACATAAGGTGTTGAAACCGTCATAGCGCACAATAAAATCAGGCCATTTTAAATGTTTAATGGTAACATCTGCTAAACAACAGAATAAAAATTCAATTTTGAAAAGATTAAACCATACGCTACAGGTCTATTGAAACTCCGATTGTACGATCGACTATCTTCTCGCTAAAATTTAATCACTATAAATATAAAAACCTTAAAACCCGCTCTAAATGCGTGAAAGTTTCTAGATCTTGCTGTATTAAATATTGAAACTCCTCATGGCTACTCATCTGAAACGCCAATAATTCCATAAAGCAGTTCCATAAAAAGGATAATGACGTTGTAATATCCGAAAAAAATTTACCACATCACCTGAAAGATCATTGATAATTCCATCAGAAAGTATCAATTTCTATTTAGAAAACCCTATCCATGCCGACAAAAAACTCTGTAAATGTTAGATATCTTCAATAATTTTGATAACGATTTTGGCTCATCCTGTTTTGCCACCAATATAAGAAACAGCAAATATAGTGGGATCAGACAGCTTTAATATTGGTCTTTCCCTCTATCCTTTTTTCTATCAAATCCTGATTTTACAATTCCTTTCTCTCTCTTTTTTTATACTCAAAATTGCCTCTGAAACAGGATAGATTAATCGTAAAAAATATATAAAAGAAACAAATTATAAAATTTTTTTCTCATCCTTCTTAATACAAAATAACTGTTAAGCTACAATGCGCTAACACTTATAGTCATAAGTCCAAAACAGCATATAATGACGAAACAAATTCATAGAGTGAAGATTTTTCACTATCAATCGTTGTATTAATCTTTCCATAATGCATAAAAATGATGAAGCGGCCCTCGCCCTTTCCCTACTTTTAAAGCATCTGAGGCAGTTAAAGCGCCATGCAAATAATCTTTTGCTTGTTTAACAGCGCAATCCAAAGGTTGGGTAGGTAACAGAGCTGCAATGGCAGCAGAAATGGTACACCCTGTCCCATGATCATGAGTGGTTGAAAGACGAGAGGCTTCAAGTATAACAAGGTTTTCACAATCACAATAAAGATCTGGACTAGAACAATCGTAATTTTCTGTACTATTTCTGGTAAGCGTATTCAAATGTCCCCCTTTTAACAAAACTGCATGACACCCTAGCGCCAAAAGTCGTGGAGCGTATTGATACATAGTCTCTAAAGACCATTGCACTTCACATCCCAATAACAATGCAGCTTCAGGCAAATTTGGCGTGATCAAAGTTGACATCGGCACAAGAACATCACGCATAATTTCAATTGCATCAGACTTTAAAAGAACATCACCACTTTTTGCAACCATAACCGGATCAAAAACAATAAAACGCGCTTTATGATAAGCAAGACGTTCTGCAATAACCTGTGCAATCTGAGCATTTGCAACCATACCAATTTTAACAGCATCAACATGGATATCCTCAAAAACAGAATCAATTTGATCTGCAACAAAAGAAGCATCTAATGCCTGAAAAGAACGCACACCCTGAGTATTTTGTGCAACAACAGCTGTAACCACACTCATACCATAAGTTTTCATAGCTGAAAAAACCTTCAAATCCGCCTGCATTCCAGCGCCACCAGAAGGATCTGTTCCCGCAATAGATAAAATCCGTGGAATAAAAAGTTTATCTTTTTGTAATTCCATCAACCTCTTTCCTTCTGTTTTTAAATATCGGAAAATGAGTTACCGAAAAATAGATGCTTGAAAAAATATAAAGAAGATGTTTTCTCATGTGAATTATATTATATACGAAGTCTTCTTATAGATATAAAATGGAAAATGTAGTGCTTATCCTTCGTTCTATTCTTTTTACGTTCGCTTTTTATACAACAACTTTCATACAAATGATTCTTTACGCTCCCGTTTATTTTTTAATGCCCCGCAAAAAGGCATGGATTGTCCCTAAAACATGGGCGCGCGTTACTCTCTTTTTGCAAAAATACATCGCAGGCACAAGTTATGAGATTGAAGGTTTAGAAAATCTTCCCAAAGGACCCTACATCATTGCTCCAAAGCATCAATCGGCTTGGGAAACTTTCAGTCTTGTTCCCTATTTTGATGATCCCACTCTCATTTTAAAACGTGAATTGATGTGGATTCCATTGTTTGGCTGGTATATGGCAAAAACGCAAATTATCCCCATTAACCGCACAACACCCATCAAAGCCTTAAAAATGATTATACAAAAAGCAAAAGAGAAAGTAAAACAAGGGCGCCAAATCTTGATTTTTCCCGAAGGAACACGCCGACAACCCGGTCAAGAACCAGATTATAAGTCAGGAATTGTCGCGCTCTATAATGAATTAGGACTTCAAGTTGTTCCTATTGCACATAATGCGGGTTTATATTGGCCACGCAATAATTTTCGCCGCTATCCTGGAACAATTCGTGTCCGTATTCTTCCCCCGATAGAGGCTGGTTTAAGCAAACGTGATTTTCTAGATCAACTTGTCCAAAAAACTGAAAAAGCGTGTGATGAACTGCTTCTCTTAGCAGCTCAAGATCCTACCCCTCCTCCTATGCCACCATACGCTGTTCAGAAACTTCAAAAACTAAATCATCATGAAACAATGCACTGATTGATAAGAATAATGCATCACTTTGTATATTGAGCGGAGTATAGGGAACAAAAATATAAGAAAGATACTTCAAACTTTCTAATTCAAAATTATAAAACACATGTACATGATAAGAAATAATCAATGTGTAAATTTTTTTGAAAAAGAATTCTTCCTCTCTTTAAAATCATTTAAATAACATACATCTCATTGATTTATAAGGATATTTTAGCGTTATTCAACTTGAATGAGAACCCTGAATACCGTAAGATTTTCTCATTTCAAATATACTCTAGGTTGAATCAATTAGAATTATTTTCTTGCACATTACAAACGGGGATACCTCGTGTGAATAAAACGATACAAGAAAAGATTAAAATACTTTTTACGAACCGTCTCAAATACCAAGGGCTGTCCTAATAGGAAAGCAAGAAAAATGTATGATTATGCAGATTCGTTCCTTCCTAAGAAACATCAATCCCCCAAGAATCTGAAATCTTGTACAATCTTCATTATTTAAAAAGTATTTCTTGAGATACTTAAGTCATCAAACCAAATTCAAGGGGAAAATAAAAATGAGTGTTGTTTTTTATCCCACATACACAACGGATACAGCAATTAACCATCTTTCCTCCTTATCCTAGACTTAAAAGCTTTGTGTGCTACATTAAAACAATTCTAAATAACGAATAAGAGGGAACTAGATTTAAATTAATGCAACGTCTCTTCTATAATTTATTTTTTTCTGTGATTTTGAGTTTATCCAGCGCTGTTGCTCTAGCGCAGCCTTTTATTTCTGTTGATGTTACAACGAGGCGTATCTTAAAACATAATCAAGCTTTTGAGCGTTGGTATCCTGCTTCCTTGACAAAATTAATGACCGCTTATGTTATTTTTCGTGCCATGAGCCGAGGGGAAGTTTCACCAAACAAACATATCACCATCAGCGAATACGCCGCAAAAGCTCCCTCATATCGTTCAGGCTATAAAGCTGGTTCTGTACTCACACTTGATACAGCCTTAAGTATTACCATGGTTAAATCTACCAATGATTTAGCCATTGCCATGAGTGAAGCTATTGCGGGTTCACAGAAAGATTTTGTACGTAAAATGAATAGCGAAGCTAAACGTTTAGGCATGTTTGGCACCCATTTTGCGAACGCAAGTGGTTTACCAGATCCTCAAAACTACTCCACGGCACGCGATATTGCTCTTTTAGCCGTTCAAATACGTCGAGAATTTCCACAATATGCTCATTATTTTTCTATTCCAGCCATTGATTTTGGTAATAATCGAAAAATCCAACATAACTCAAACAACCTCATTGGCCGTTTTTATGGGATAGACGGTATGAAAACAGGCTTTATTTGTGCCTCTGGTTTTAATCTTGTTGCCTCAGCCACCCGCAATAAACGTACAATTATTGCTGTCATTCTAGGTGCTAACAACATAAGTGAAAGAGAAGAAAAAGCTGCACAACTTCTTGAAACAGGATTTTTGCACCAAGGAAACCCCCAATTAACACTAGCAACATTAAAACCTTATGGGAGCAACATAACACAAGCCAACAATATGAGACAACAAACATGCACACCTGAAGCCATAAAAATGCATGCAAATTCATATGATGATCAAGGAAATATTATTCTCACCTCACCTTTTATCACTGCTCCACCTTCTTTTTCTCATCCTTTATTAGTACATCTCATTCGTACGCCACAAACACCTAAAATGACAGTAAAACCACTAAGAAAACCCTATATTCCGTATAAAAGGCACGCAAACCATTCTATAAAAAGTCATAAATCATAATCTAAAATTAATTATAATACTTTGATTTATAATGATAATTAATTATTTTGTACCTTATGTCAGAACCACAAGTATTGTGAGATTCTCTCATTTCAGATCTGTATTTGTTGAAGCAATAAAAACCAGTTTCTTGCCACCACAAGGTGGATAAACATGTAGATAAAATAATTAAAACAAAGAATAAAAATTCTTCCTATAAGTCCTTTCAAGAACCAAGAATTATCGTAACATTGACGCTAAAAAGTGTATGATATACCCACGTGCACCTACCTTTATAAGCGTAAAGATAGTGGTACAATGGATTTCATGGGGGATTAACCATTATATCCCTCACGGACACCATTATAAATTGGTTAGACATAGTGAGATATATTTTTTAAAAACAAAACTATGATTGATGATTAACATGAAAATAAAGCGCATCCCCCTCACGCTTATTACAGGTTTTTTAGGCTCTGGCAAAACAACTTTGCTCAACCGTATGCTACAAGACCCTCTTTTAACAGAATGTGCTGTTATCATCAATGAATTCGGCGAAATCAGTATTGACCACCTTCTGGTTGAAAAAACGACAGAAGGAATTATTGAGCTTGCCAATGGCTGCTTATGCTGCAATTTACGCAGTGATCTCATCGACACATTAATTGATTTAATAAATCGCGTTCAGACAGGACAGATCAAACAACTCCATCATATTATCATTGAAACCACAGGGATAGCTGATCCCACCCCTATTTTACAAATACTTTTAAGCCACCCGTTGTTTATTCAAACATTGTCCATAAATGCTGTTCTTGCAACATTTGATACATTAAGCCCGCTTTCCATATGTGAGCGCTATCCTGAAATATATAAACAATTAATATTTGCTGATAAAATCATTCTCACCAAAACAGATCTTAGAGACCCACAAACGCTTTCAGATACACTCCTTAGCACACTTAAAACAATGAATCCTACAGCACAAATCATTGACGCCCATTCTGAAGATTTCTGTTCAAATCTATTAATAAATAACACATTATGGGCTGAAAAAGTAGAAAATACAAAACTTAAACAAAATCTTACGACTACCCCGCATGATCATACCCCCCATAAAACCATTCGTACCTTTTCACTAAACTGTGAGGGTCCTGTTGATTACGCCACAATTGAAGCCTTTTTAGATCTCCTACAAGAGCGTTATGGTACAAAATTATTACGTATTAAAGCAATTATCGCATTGCGTGATGACCCTTATCGCCCACTCGTATTACATGGCGTACAAACATTTTTTCACCCTCCCATAAGATTGCCAGCATGGCCAAAAGGAATAAAACAAACACGTTTCGTCATCATTGCTGATGGTGTTGAAAAAGAAGCTATACAAAAACTCCTCAATGCTTTTTTTAATAAACCAGCAATAGATACTGCAGACAAAACAGCTCTCTTAGAAAATCCTCTGGTCATTCCAGGAATAAAATTTTAATTTTTTCTCCTCTTCAATGATATAGCATTAAATTCATTGACACCACCATCTTTATGTTTTTAAAGGAGCAAACCGGCACATCATTACACACTTTGCTAATTCCCAATGTTGAAATAGCTTTTGGCACTTGAAACGGTTTGTAAAAAGCATTTTAGTCTTTCTTGTACAATTTCACCCACGCAGCAATCCTCGCTTGTAATGTGCAAGCAAATGGTTTTAATTTATTCAACATGCAACAGCTTTGAAATGTGGAATCTTACGGTATTCAGGGTTCTAATTCAAGTTGAATAACACTAAATTATCTTTATAATCAATATGTTATAAATTTATAAAAAACTTTCATAAATATTTCTATTCAAGTTTATTAACATAATGGAATAAAAAATAAGAAAATACACATTTTTAACAATGCTTTCTGCACAATAATGCCTCTCATAAAATTATTCGTACCTTTTCACTGAGCGGCAAAATCCCCATAGACTACCACAATTGAAACTTTTTAGCTCTCTTACAAAATCACATGCCGGAAAATGACTATCTATTAAAACACTCCAGCGCTAACATATTACCCTTATCTGTAAAATCGTCGCCCTCACACAAAATAGAATACCATTGTATCACGAATTCACGCACTCGTTTAAAAACACCGTCTCTCAATACGCATTATTCCTATTTCAAGACGCTACCCATAAATAATATAATACAAAATTCTCCATGAAATGTATAAGGCCCATTCTCCATCTTTACTCTATAAATATGTAAACTGATCGCCTCATACTTTTGCCAGTTAAAAATGTTTTGAAAAAACTTGGCACTTTAGAGTACTCATGAGAACTATCTGTACTCCTTTCTTTAAAAATTTTATTCACATGCCAATCCAATTTTATGGCGTGCAAAAAATGGTTTCGATTGATTCACCATAAACAAATTTTAAGATAAAAGGATCTTATGATATTTAGTCCCTAATTCAAACTGAAGAATTATAAACTATCATTATAAATCAAATTGTTATGATAAAAATTTTCAATATCCATCAATCTGTAAACAGATTGTTTTCTCTCTAAATGCGCTTCATCTGCAAACCACTTCATGTGATTCATTTCACAGACAGATTGGCCAAATTCTTGGTTCTAAAATATTCTGCTCAACTCTATATTTATTCAAGCTAATTGAAATCAAAATCCCTGTTAAGAAAAAAACCAAAATCAGACAGAGGCAATATCGCATTTTAAAATATGTGAATGTATCTTATATAACAGCACGACAAGACAATATTTTACAGCATAAAAGAATAAAACTCTTTGAAAGAAATAAAAAGAGAGGTGCATTTTATGTTAACTTACTCTTCACTAAAAACGAAGATTGACACCAGTGCCGATGTGCAAACAATCCAACTTCTTTGAGAAAATTCCTCTTGGCTTCCCACCTCATCTGATTTACTTACATAAGGCTCTATGAAAAAACTCTGCGCTTTAAAATATTGACTACTCACTTAAACACCTTATGTGCAAAGTTTTTGCATATCCTGTATCGCCATTATTAAGTGATAGTGTTACAGTGCAATAGAATACAATAACACTCACGGCATTCGAGAAACTGAAGTTTTATCAATATCGCGATTAAAAACGTAACGTTTTCCATAAACCTCAACAGTTGGAGGTTGACGATTTTTTTCAAAAAAATCATAACCTTTCTTAAGCATAACCCAGAATTGATAATGAGGATCCTTGCTATGACGTGACATATTATCCTCGGTCATGCGGAAAGGAAAAGCCTGTAACTGAAACTCTCTTTGTCCTCCTTTAAAAGCATCCCGTGCAAACGCATAAATCTGAGCCATGTTCTTATCACTCATAGAATAACAACCTGCGGAAAAGCAAGAACCATGCACCATAAGATTGCTTCCTGTGCGACCATTTTCTTGATCATAAAGGTTAGGAAATCCTATATTAAAAGAAAGATAATATTTTGAATAAGGATTCATTTGGTTTGCGCTAATAGTATAAAAACCCTCTGGTGTCTGAAGATCCCCTTCTTTATATTTAGGTCCAAGCTTACCAGACCATTTGCAAATACCATAGCGAGCAACCAAGATAAAAGGTCCTGAACGAGATTGTTTCCAAACTTCAGCAAGATTTTCTTCCTTGAAAAATCGCATTACAATTGGTGCATAAGGATCAATATCGTACAAAGCCATTCTATTCTGGATTTCTTGCGGCAACGGCTGCTCAACCTTAGCACGAATAGAAGCTGGTAATCTTCCTTCACATGCTGTCAATATTCCCATTACAAACAACATGCACACAGCGAGGAATCTGCTAAATGTCATCGAATAAAACTCCAATCCAACACCCCTCACAAAAAATAACCTATGTTAGAGATCGACCAATTTGAAGATATTTTTCCCTTCGCTCTTGTTTAAGAGCTTCCCCATCTTTTCCAGCCATAGCTTTTAAAGCCTCTGAAATAACATCACCCGTTGCATCAATGGCAATCTCTTTGCCACGATGTGCTCCCCCTAAAGGTTCCGAAATAATGCCATCAATAATCTTTAAGCGATACAAATCTTGAGCGGTAATACGCATATTCATTGCAGCATCTTTCGCACGAGCTGGATCACGCCATAAAATAGAAGCTGCTCCTTCTGGTGAAATAACAGAGTAAATTGCGTGCTCCAACATATAAACTTTATTGGCAGCCGCGATTGCTATCGCCCCTCCAGAACCGCCTTCTCCAATAACAACGGAAACTACAGGAACTTTCAAACGCAAAGTTGTAGCTGTTGATTGGGCAATTGCTTCTGCCTGCCCCCGTTCTTCAGCACTCACACCAGGATAAGCGCCTGCCGTATCAACAAAAGTGAGAAGTGGCAAACCAAAACGATCAGCCATTTCCATAATACGTACAGCTTTACGATAGCCTTCTGGACGTGCAGAACCAAAATTATAGCGCAAACGTGTTTGCGTGTCATAACCTTTCTCTTGACCGATATAAGCAACGGCCTCACCTTTAAAGCGTGCAAACCCCGCTTGAATAGCCTCATCTTCAGCAAACTTGCGATCTCCGGCCAAAGGCGTAACGTCACTCAATAGGCGTTTAGAATAGTCCATAAAATGGGGACGATTAGGATGACGAGCAACTTGCGTTTTTTGCCACGGCGATAATTTTTTATAAATATCGCGCAAGGCTGTTTGGGAACGCGTTTCAAGGCGAGCAATCTCATCGCTCATATCAAGACTGCCTTTTTCCTGAGAAATTTTTTTTAATTCAAGAATTTTCCCATCAAGATCAGCAACTGGTTTTTCAAAATCAAGATAATTATACATTTGTGTCAACTCATTCAGTGTCACTTATACACTTATAATTTGCTTTATAAAGTCTTTTTCAAAAACATCACCTTTTCTTTAACGAGCCTTTTGCTCATCGGCAAGTGGATGATGCTCATTGACTAAACGATAAAGTCCCTCTTCCAACACATGGGTATAAATCTGAGTAGTAGCAATATCAGAGTGACCTAACAAATGTTGAACGGCACGCAAATCAGCACCATTTTGCAAAAGATGACTAGCAAAAGCATGACGCAACACATGGGGAGAAAAGCTATCACTTTCTATTCCTGCTCTTCTAGCGAGATTTTTCAACTCCCGCGCAACGACTTGACGAGCAATATATCCTGTCTCGGAATGCGCGGGAAAAAGATAAGAACTCGTAGCACCCTTTCCCTGATCACGCAAGTTTAACCACTGTGAAAGAACTTGGCATGCTTTTTTTGATAACAGCACCATTCGTTCTTTTTTGCCCTTACCACGAACCAAAACGCTGTACTCCTTCCTTCGAACAGACTGAACCGGCAGACTCACCAACTCACTGATGCGTAATCCCGTTGCATACAGCATTTCAATCAATAGCTGAAGACGTAGTGCACGGAAATACTCTTTGGACCCATAATCTGCTTGATTGACTTCTAACTGTGCCAAATCAAGCAATTTTATCACTGCATCTTCACTCATGATTTTGGGCAAAGGACGCCCCTGACGAGGTGCATCAATATCATGAGAGGGATCATCTGCTCTCAACCCTTCAGCATAAAGAAATTGATAAAACTGACGCAAAGTCGATAAACGGCGCGCTTGCGATGATGCCGCAAAACCAAAAGTATGCATAAGCGACAAAAGGGTAATTAAATCTTCTTTTTGTGCTGAAAAAAGCGAAACAGAGTGTGAAGACAATTCGTCTTGTGCCCACTGCAAATCATGCTGATAAGCCGCAAGTGTATGAGGTGAAGCCCCTCTCTCCGCGCTCATCATCTCAAGAAAATGATCTATCACAGCACCACTTTTCATTTCATTGATTCACTTCCGTAGAAAGATTCCATGAATCCAAGGGAACATCAATGTACATATCCACAGTTACTGGTTCAACCCAAACCACAAGAGCACCCATTATAATGAAAAAAACAGAAAACAAAATGAAAAGAATCATCAAAAATCTAGTCAATGTTGGCATAAGACAATAACCTACCCAAAAATATTCTATCTCGTATAATGCCTCACAAAGATTAACAGGAATTGACTTTAAGATGGATAAATGCCGAAATAAAGTTATGAAAAGCAATCGACCAAAACGAATCCCCATAACACAAATAAAGAATCAGCTCTTATCGTCCCTTGATAAAAGAGCACTTGTCCTTGTTGGCCTTATGGGGGCAGGCAAATCAGTGATCGGAAAACGCGTCGCCACCATGCTTCGTTTACCCTTTTATGATTCTGACCAAGAAATTGAAAAAGCTGCACAAATGACAATCACGGAACTCTTTGAAATTTATGGTGAATCCGAATTTCGTGCTCTTGAACAGCGTGTTATTCTAAACCTCATGAAAAAAAGTCCCCTTATTTTAGCAACAGGTGGTGGTGCCTACATAAATGAAAATATCCGAAAAGCCATTCACAAAAATGGTATATCTATATGGCTAAAAGTCGATCTTGATATCCTCATGCAACGTGTCTCAAAGCACCCGACACGTCCCCTGCTTAAAACAGCCAATCCTAAAGAAACCATGCAAAAACTCATGGAACAGCGTTATCCTATCTATGAAAAGGCAAACTTAACAATTAACAGTCATAAAGAAAGCCGTCATACCGTAGCACAAAATGTTATACGATCCGTACAGCACTACCTATACACAGAAATTAACAATAGGGATAACCAGCATGCAAACCAAAACCGTCACTGTTAAACTGGACAAACACTGTTACGATATCATCATTGGTCCGGGTCTGATTACACAAGCTGCTTCACAGATTAAACATGCTCTTAACAAAAAAGATCCTTATCCAACGCGCTTTGCACTTGTTACAGATACAAATGTTGCTTCCCTTCATTTGGAGATATTGCAAGCAGAATTAACAAAAAATAAAATTCATACTGTCCCTATTATTGTAGAAGCGGGAGAACAATCAAAATCATTTTCAACCCTGCAAGTTGTCATCGATCAAATTCTTGCTGCGCGTTTAGAAAGAGGCGACTGTGTTATTGCTTTTGGCGGTGGTGTCATTGGCGATCTAGCAGGATTTGCGGCAAGTATAATCCGCCGTGGTATGAACTTCATTCAAATGCCCACAACGCTTCTTGCACAAATTGATTCCTCTGTTGGTGGAAAAACGGGCATCAACAGCCGATATGGCAAAAATCTTATTGGTGCTTTTTTTCAACCGCAATGCGTTATTGCTGACACCTGTGTTCTTGATACCCTATCACTGCGTGAATTTCGTGCTGGTTACGCGGAAATGGTCAAATATGGACTCATTAACCAGCCTGATTTTTTTGAATGGCTTGAAAAAAATGGACAAGAAGTCTTTTCTAATGGCCCTATGCGAACAGAAGCCATTGTCCGCTCATGCCAATTTAAAGCTGCCATTGTAGCACGTGACGAACACGAAACAGGAGAGCGCGCACTCTTAAATCTCGGCCATACATTTGGACACATGCTTGAAACAGCAACCGCTTATGACTCAAAGCGTTTAATTCACGGTGAAGCTGTAGCAATTGGAATGATTCTAGCGCATCAATTTTCTGCTCAATTAAATTTAATAAGCCCCACGCTTACACAACGCGTTGAAGCACACCTTAAAGCAATAGGATTACCTACACAATTAAAGGATATCCCAGGGTGTCTACCAGATGCTGAAACTTTAATGACTCTCATTGCCCAAGATAAAAAAGTTTTACAAAATAATTTGACCTTCATCTTAACGCGCGGACTTGGCCAATCATTTATTGCAAAAAATGTTTCACCAGATGCAGTTTTATCCTTTTTGGAACAAAAATTAACAGAAATTCGTTAATTCATATTGAATATAATTGATTCGTTTTTATACTTCTATTAAAGATTAAATATGATGATGTCTGCGTAGCTCAGTAGGATAGAGCACAGGATTCCTAAAGAAATTGGGCACTTTGAGGAGAAATCCTCAAAGTGAATCTGCTCAAATTCGGGGAAAGCTTCATGGGCGACTATATGCCAATCCCGAGCCAAGTCTCTCTTCAAATGAGAGAAAGGTGTAGAGACTGAACGGGCAGCACCTAAAGAGCAAAAGCTTCAAGGTGAAGAGACAGTCCAGACCACAAACAGCCGATAAGGCTGGCGGTGAAAATCGAAGTGGTATGAATCCTGGGGTCGCAGGTTCGAATCCTGCCGTAGACACCATCGTATCAGTCAAATTATTCTTTGTGCACAATATTAGGAATATAGGGAAGCATCATGAAAAAAACTTTGCACATTTTAGGATTTTTCACCGCTTTAAGTTTATCACTCTTCAGCTCAAACAATAGCTTAGCTGGTTCTTTAATCATTGAAGTACCAGACAATCCAGAGCCCAAAACAGAGATCATTACCTATCAGTGTGATACTGAAACAGGTAAAGAGCGCGTTGAGGCAGTCTATCTTAATGCTGATAATATTTCGTTGGTTGATTTCAAATGGAACGGTGATCGTGTCATTGCTGCTAATGTCATCGCTGCGACAGGAGCAAAATTTGCAGGAGCTCAGTATATCTGGTGGGAGAAGAACAAAGAAGTCACGCTTTATGACCTTGCTCAGGATCCAGAAGAAAAAAAACCTATCCTCTGTAAAGATGAGTCAACATTATTATTTTAAATAACACGGGAAATATTATGAAAAAAATTTCTTTTACTAAACAATTTTTCATTACTTTAAGTGTGTTCCTCCTCGGTTCAATTAATGCATTAGCAAGTTCTTTAGTCATTAAAGTACCAGATGATCCAGAACCAACAACAGAGACCGTCTCCTATCAATGCGATATGGGAACAAGCAAAGAGCATGTTGAAGCAACTTATCATAATGCTGGCAATATTGCGCTTGTTGATTTAAAATGGAACGGTAAGCGCATCGTTGGTTCTAATGTAATTGCCGCTTCTGGAGGAAAATATGTGGGTGGTCAATACATTTGGTGGATAACTAAAAATGAAGCCATATTTTACGATCTTATTAATGATCCAAAAGAAGAAAAGCCCATCCACTGTGTAGAAGAAAAAAGCACAGAATAAGGAAGGTTCTTACATTTCAAGAACCGCGCTGGCTCTCATCTCTTGATGTTCCTTCTGATGTGGGTAACTTTTCCTCCGTCTGGTGTAATAAAAGAGCCAGCGGTTTTTCTGACTGTTCTTCTGAATGATGTCGATAAGCTGCTGTATGTGAAAGCAACATAGAAGCTATCGGCGCTGTTAAAAACAAAAAAAACATCAGCAACGCTTCATGAAAAACAAAATAATGGTCCACAAATATTGAATAAAGAAATGAAGAAATAAGAATACTACCAACGCCCCAACTCGTACATACTGAAAGCATATGCAAACGCTTATAAAAATTGGAAAAACGCACCAAACCTATTGTTGCGATCAATGTCAGTCCCGACCCTAATATTAAGAAAATCGTGATAGCAATAGCAACCACAAGCGATACATCATCTTTCATTCAATAATCTCCCCTCGCATGAGAAATTTCGCCAAAGCAATACTCGAGACTGGACCCAACAACCCAATAATGAGAGCTGCGACAAAATAAATGGTTGTTCCAGAACGAATATCGAATGTAAGAAACAAAAGAATAGTGGTTATATAAAGGGCATCCAAACCAACAATTCTATCCTGTGCCCGTGGACCACGAATCAACCGAAACAGCGCGAAAATCACCGCTAAACTTAAAAAAAACTGTGAAAAGAAAAGCCCCCAATAAAGAATCACCATACTCATAAAAAAATCTCCAAAAGCAATTGCTCATACCGTTGTTTGATCAACTGTTTGTAATCATATCCATTTTTTAAATTTAAGACATGAAGCAAAAGTTCACCCTTTTTACTATTATAGGCAACCCAAGCAGTTCCAGGGGTTGCCGAAAGGATGCACGCTAAAATAGCCAAAGCAGTGCGATTATGAAGCAGAAGAGGTACTACAATAAAACCAGATTTCTGCTCTCGAGACCTTTTTGTTAAAACAAACCAAGCCACCGAAACATTTGAGAATATAGAATCTATAAATACTCGAAAAACGAGACGAAAAACCGCACTCCAGCTTTTAATAACAGCCTTCTCTGGCTCCAGAAGCCGTATCATCCAACCACAAAACAAAGCGGTTAAAATCCCTAAAAGCAATTGCCCTAAACTAAAACCATTTAAAATAAGCCACATAAGGACAATGCCACCACTGAAAAAAGGGGAAGTATAAAAACGATTCATTTACTCATCTCCCTATTTTCGAGAGAAAAATCCGTTAAAACGCTCCCAATATAGTTTTGAGGTTCATACAAAGTCTTAGCGGTTTCAGACATATAATGACTAACAGGACTGGCTACAATTGTTATAAGAAAACACAAGGCAAGAAGAACGGCAATAGGTGCAAATTCTATCACCTGCACACGGGGAACGCGACCTTCAAGAGAAATCCAAAAAGTTCGGATACCCGTTCGTGTCAGTGCAATCAAAGCTGCAAATCCAGAGAGGGTGACAAAAACTACAAAAAGCCAATCTTGGTAAACCGGAAGAGAGGCAAAAAAATCCTCTCTACTATGGTTTAAAATTGCCATGAACATCATAAGTTTAGCAACAAAACCAGAAAAAGGTGGCAATCCAATAATCAAAATGGCACAGATACCAAAACAAGCCCCAAGAATTGCCAAGGTTACAGGGAAATATGTGCCAACTTCATCTTCTTCCTCCTCTTCATCGTCGCCATAAACCTCCATTGTGACAGCAAGAACATTAGCAGCCACATCTTGACAGCGCTCAACCAACTCTACCAAAAGAAAAAAAGCTCCCAGTGCTAAAGTTGAAGAAACAATATAAAAAAGTGCACCTGCTGTCAGTGCTGCATTGCCGATGCCGATCGCGGCCAACAATGTACCAGAAGAGACAAGGACACTATAAGCTGCCAAACGCACCAAAACTTGACTCGCCAATACCCCAATAAAACCAACAATCATAGTGGCAAGCCCACCATAAAACAAAACCGTATGACCAAAATGGTTAAAATATTCACTTTCAGGACTAAACCATAGCAACGTTAAACGTAAAATAATATAAATACCCACCTTGCTCAAAAGTGCAAAAGAAGCTCCAACGGGTGCTGCTACTGCACTGTAAGTTGGCACCAACCAAAAATTAAGCGGCCACATACCCGCTTTAAGCAAAAAAGCAATACCTAAAAGTGCAACACCTATTTCGAACAAAACAATATCTGTAGAAGATATATATTTTATTTTAACAGCCAAATCGGCCATATTAAGAGTACCAACGACTCCATAAATGAGCGCTATACCCACTAAAAAAAATAATGAAGCAACAAGATTAACCACGACATAATGCAACCCTGCGCGCACGCGTGTCTGACCAGAACCATGCAAAGCAAGCCCATAGGAAGCCGTTAACATAACTTCAAAAAACACAAATAAATTAAATAAATCGCCGGTCAAAAAAGCACCATTTATTCCCACCATAAAAAATTGCATTAGTGACTGAAAATGAGAACCAGCTTTGTACCAATGAGCCCGCGCAAAAACCAACACGCTAGTCACCAACAAGCTGGAAAGTAAAAGCATCATAGCGCTTAAGCGATCAAGGACTAAAACAATTCCAAAAGAAGACGGCCAATTACCAAGTCGATAAACATCACAAGCCGGTGCTATTTCAAGAGTACGTATAATCAATAAAATGGCAGTAACGACCAACAGTCCCGCAGAAGAAAGACTGATGAATGATTTAAGTTTTGCACGACGTTCATCATAAAAAAGAAGAAGTGCTCCAGTGATTAACGGCAAAAGAATAGGCAAAATAAGGAGATGATGCACCCCTACTTCCATTATTGCACCTCACGTCCATCAACGTGATCAGAACCCGTTAAACCACGTGAAACCAACAAGATAACTAAAAATAAAGCTGTTGTTGCAAAACCAATCACAATCGCAGTTAACACCAAGGCTTGTGGGAGAGGATCGACATAATTAGCTGGATTAATAACAGTGGTAGGATCAACAATTGGAGCAGCATTACTACGCGGTCTACTCATTGAAAATATAAAAAGATTAACACCATAGGAGATCAAGGACAAACCAAGAATGACTTGAAAAGTACGTGGACGCAAAACAAGCCAAATACCTGATCCGACAAAAACACCAATACCCAAAGAAAGAACAATTTCCATTAATTTTCCTTCTCTTTTAAAATAGGTTTCTTACCGATTCGGTAACTCCGAATTGACTGGTGTGCAAGTGCAATTAAAATGAGAACAGTTGCTCCCAACACAAGAGAAAGTACACCAAAATCAAACAAAAAAGCAGATGTCATGGGAACTTTCCCAATTAACGGAAGATGAATATATCGAAAAAAGGATGTTAAAAAAGGATATCCAAAAAACCAAGAGCCCATCCCCGTTACAACTGACAACAATAAGCCAAAGCCTATCCAACGCAAAGGTAAAACTCTCAAATGCGTTTCCACCCACCGAATATCGCGTGCAAGATATTGTAAAATAAACCCTATCGCCAAAGTAATACCACCGACAAATCCACCTCCTGGCAGATCATGCCCTCGCATGAATAAATAAATAGCAAAAGCAATAATAATCGGAAAGAGCCAACCCATAATAACAGCAGGAACAGCTAAATAATTTAATACTGTATCTCCCACATTTCGATTAGGCTGTGCTATATCAAAGGCTTTCTGGATACGTTGTTGAAAAGGCGCATCAATACTCTCAGGCGCAGGACGAAAACGTCGTAAGAGGGCAAAAACAGTAAGGGAAACAACACCCAAAACCACAATTTCTCCCATGGTATCAAAACCACGGAAATCAACCAACAACACATTCACAACATTGCGACCACCAGCATCTGAGTAAGCATGCGTTAGAAAAAAATCAGAAATCGTTGTACCTTGAGGACGTGTCATCACTGCAAAAGAAAGCCATGCTACACCAGCACCTCCTACAAGGGATATGATGAAATCACGGAAACGACGCAAACGAATCCAAAAATGAACAGCAGCTGGCCCAGGATCATGCAAACGTTTAGGCAACCACCGTAAACCAAGCAATAATAAAACGACTGTAACAACCTCAACAACCAATTGTGTTATTGCTAAATCAGGAGCAGAAAGCCATAAAAAGGTTGCACAAGTCATCAAACCAGCTCCCCCTAAAAGCATAAGTGAAGCAAGACGATGAAACTTTGCTCGCCAAGCAACTAAAAGCGCACATAATCCGCCAACCAGCCAAAGAGCGAGAAAAGGAATATCAAGTGGAAAAAGCGGTAATGTCCCCACTGGAATGAAACCATCGCACCAAAGTAAAAGACCAACAAATGCAAAACAGACCCAAAAAATCCAATGCAACTGGATCTGCAAACGGCGTGTTGACAAAGCAGATTCCACCGCACGGGCCCATTTCCAAGAAATAATTACGAGAATGCGTTCAAAAATACGCGGTCCTTTTAAGTGACGGAAAAAAGGAGCCCCATCATCACAGGATAAAAAATAACGATGCCCGACAGCATAGAGCAATCCGCCCCCTAATAATGCAACAAAACTCATCACTAATGGAGTGTTAAACCCATGCCAAACAGCCAAACTATAAGGAATTGTCATTGGTCCTAAAACAGACACGACCGCATTATCTAAAATAGGTCCTATTGTTAAATTAGGAAAAATACCAACCGCTAAACAAATAAACACCAAAAGCTCCATTGGTAAACGCATAAAATGCGGTGGTTCATGGGGAGTCTTGGGTAAATTGTCAGGCTTTGGTCCTAAAAAAACACCGTGAATAAAGCGTATAGAATAAGTCACACTAAACAGACTAGCTAGCGTTGCCACATAAGGCGCAATCCAATCGAGCCATGATTCCATATGCGTTTCAACAGCTTCAGCAAAAAACATCTCTTTCGATAAAAAACCATTCAACAAAGGAACCCCAGCCATCGCTGCACTCGCAACTAAAGCAAGAGTTGCTGTAATAGGCATAGAACGATAAAGCCCTGACAGTTTACGCATATCACGTGTTCCTGTCTCATGATCAATAATGCCAGCAGCCATAAATAAAGAGGCCTTAAAAGTAGCATGATTGGCCATATGAAAGATCGCCGCAACACATGCAAGTGGACTACCAAGACTTAAAAGCGTTGTAATTAATCCAAGATGACTAATAGTCGAGTAAGCAAGCAGTCCTTTTAAGTCTTGCTGAAACATGGAAAAATAGGCACCTAGCAGCAATGTCGAGAGTCCTGAAAAGCCAACCAGCCAAAACCAAGATTCTGTTCCAGAGAGCACAGGCCATAAACGAACAAGCAAAAACAATCCCGCTTTTACCATTGTTGCCGAATGCAAATAAGCCGATACGGGGGTTGGAGCAGCCATCGCGTTGGGTAGCCAAAAATGAAAGGGAAATTGCGCGCTTTTTGTTAACCCTCCCAATAAAATACAAATAAGGATAGGACTATAAAGAGAACTTGACCGGATCATATCTCCAGACTGTAGCACCTTATCCAAATCAAAACTGCCAACAGTATACCCAATCAATAAAACTCCAATAAAAAGGGCAAAGCCGCCAAAACCTGTGATCGTTAGAGCCATACGCGCACCCTCACGCGCACTTGCATTATGGTACCAATAGCCGATCAACAAAAAAGAAAAAATACTGGTGAGTTCCCAGAAAACAACCAAAAAGACGAGATTACCTGATAAAACTATTCCTATCATTGATCCCATAAAAGCCAAAAAAAAGGAAAAAAAACGAGGTACAGAATCCGCTGGATCCATGTAATAACGTGAATAAATGACAACAAGCAGCCCAATCCCTGTAATGAGCAAGCAAAAAAGCCACGATAAACCATCTATACGAAGAATCAAATCGCTTCCCCATTCTGGAAGCCAAGAAATATCTAAACGCACTATGTGGTTTCCGCGAACTTCCGGATAAAGCATTATTGTAAAAATAAGACAGAAAAGCGCGACAATCCCAGCAAACCAGGCTTCATTATTTTTTGCTGTCGAACGAAAAAAGCCAATGACAGCACTTCCACCAAAGGGAAGCAAAACGAGCAATACCAACATTGCTTCCCGTGTTGTCATTCTTTAAACTCCATTTTGCCTTAATATTTTGTCATCGACAAAAACTTATATTCTCACCCCCCATTCCACACTTAATGATAATAAGATTTAATAAAACTTAAAAGCATTTAAAATTTTAAAAAAAACAATGCTGGCATGAAAATACTGCGCACCACACAAGTCTTCTCTTTATTTTAAGAACAATAACGCCCACGACAAGAAGCAATTAAAATTTTATTTAATAATTTCTATCCTTTAAAAAAGCGTGATAAACACTGCTTACGCCCCCCATGAAAAGGCTGAAAACTATTATCATTTTTATTATAAGAGCGATAACGCGCAAGGCAAGATTCAATATGTTGTTTAAGCATCCATGGCTCTTTTTTTTCTAATTTTTCCGAAGAAGAAGTTAAAAACACTTTTTTAGCATCTGGTACAACTTTTAATGATGCGCCTTTTGTGCTTAAGTGCGGTGATGTAATAAATGCCACTTCAGGATACCACCAATTATCACTGTATTTACGATAACCACGCCGATAATGACGATAACCTTTAAAACCATTAAGTTCTCTACGCCCCGTAAAAATCAAAGGCACCGAACTATCTTGGAGAGAGGTCTGAGTAACCAGTTTGGCTTTAGCATCACTCCTATTTTGCCCCCAATTAACAAGAGTGGTTATTATAATGAAAAAACTGCTAACAAATACAAAAGCTAAAGCATAATATAATTTTTTTTTCATACTCATAACAAAAAACTCAACATAATAAACAACAGTAATTACAGAAAGCCTTTCTCTTGCTGGACAGAAACAGATTCTTTTCTTAAGATTCTTTTTTCTTGAGACATTCTGTTACTCTTTGTACTAAACGTTGATCTTGGCAATAAGATCCTACAAAAAAGAATGAATAAATAATGATAAAAACCCCCTACTATCTTATAGACAAATCGAAACTCATCAAAAACATGCAAACAATTTCTCGTTTACGGGAAATGTCCGGAGCTAAAATTTTACTTGCTTTGAAATGTTTTGCCACATGGAGTGTTTTTGATTTAATGTCTGAGTTCATGGATGGAACCACATCATCATCCCTTTATGAACTGCGTTTAGGAAGAGAAAAATTTGGCAAAGAAACCCATGCTTATTCAGTGGCTTGGGCAGATGATGAAATTGATGAAGCCTGTGGTTATGCAGATAAAATCATCTTTAATTCCATCCAACAGCTTCAACGCTTTTCTGATGCAACAAAAACCATTCAAAGAGGTTTAAGGTTAAACCCAGGAATGAGCGCATCAAATTTTGATCTTGCCAACCCCTCTCGCCCTTTTAGCCGCTTAGGAGAAACAAACCAAAGCGCTATCAAAGAAGTTCTGCCTCTTATCAACGGATTGATGATCCATAACAATTGTGAAAATGCTGACTTTAATCTTTTTAACCAAATGCTTGGGTATATGGAAGAAAAATTTGCAGAACTTTTTTCTGCTGTTGACTGGATAAGCCTTGGCGGCGGAATCCATTTTACGGCTGAAAATTATCCTCTAGAAGCTTTCGCAAAACGCTTAAAACAATTTTCTAAAACTCATGGTGTCACTCTTTTTCTAGAACCAGGAGAAGCTGCTATTACCAAAAGCACCACACTGGAAGTAAGCGTTCTTGACACATTGTATAATGAAAAAAAACTTGCCATCGTTGATAGCTCCATTGAAGCTCATATGCTTGATCTTTTAATTTATCGTGAGAATGCCAAATTAGAACCCAATCAAGGTCCACACGAAATTATGATTTGTGGAAAGTCTTGTCTTGCCGGCGATATTTTTGGAACATTTCAATTTCAAAAACCTCTTAAAATAGGCGATAGACTGTCTTTTCAGGATGCAGCAGGTTATACAATGGTCAAAAAAAACTGGTTTAATGGCGTTACAATGCCTGCTATTGTTCTCAAAGAGTGCGATGGTACATTAACACTTCAACGCCAATTCAGCTATAACGACTATCAGGAAAGCCTTTCATAAAGATAAACCATAAAAAACGTCATACAACAGTATTAAAAAGGAGATGGACCTACAATGAAAAAAAATGTTCTCATTATTGGTGCCGGAGGTGTTGCACAAGTTGTTGCGCATAAATGCGCTCAAAACAACGATATTCTTGGTGAAATTCATATTGCTTCACGAACACTCAAAAAATGTGAGGCCATCATTGCTTCTATTAAAGAAAAAAACACAATGAAAGAACAGGGTGTTCTCAAAAGCCATTCGCTCAATGCCATGAATGTAGAAGAAACTATAAAGCTCATCCAAAAGACCAAATGCGAAATTGTCATTAATGTTGGTTCTGCCTTTCTTAATATGTCTGTTCTTTCAGCTTGTATTGAAACCAAATGCGCTTATATCGATACCGCAATTCATGAAGACCCATTGAAAATTTGTGAAACACCTCCTTGGTATGGCAATTATGAATGGCCTCGACGTCAAGAATGTGAAAAAGCTGGTATAACCGCTATTTTAGGAGCAGGTTTTGACCCAGGTGTAGTGAATGCTTATGCTGCATTAGCGCGCGATGATTATTTTGATAAAATCACAGATATTGATATTATTGATATTAATGCCGGAAATCATGGGCGTTGGTTTGCTACAAATTTTGATCCAGAAATTAACTTCCGTGAATTTACAGGACAAGTATGGTCATGGCAAAATAAAAAATGGACTTCCAATAAAATGTTTGAAATCAGCCATGAATGGGATCTTCCCGTTGTGGGAAAACAAAAAGCCTATATGACAGGACATGATGAAATTCATTCACTTTCCAAAAATCTTGATGTAGAGAATGTCCGTTTCTGGATGGGATTTAGTGATCGTTATATCACTGTTTTTACGGTTCTAAAAAACCTCGGACTCTTATCCGAACAACCAATTAAAACGGCAGAAGGTCAAGAAGTCGTGCCCTTGAAAGTCGTGAAGGCCGTCTTACCCGACCCTTCCTCTCTCGCCCCAGACTACACAGGAAAAACCTGTATCGGAGATCTTATTAAAGGCGAAAAAGATGGAAACTCGAGAGAAATTTTTATCTATAATATAGCCGATCACAAACAAGCTTTTCATGAAACTGGGGCACAAGGCATTTCCTATACAGCTGGCGTACCAGCAGCCGCAACAGCTCTTCTTATTGCCACAGGCGAATGGGATGTTAAAACTATGGTCAATGTAGAAGAATTACCACCCCACCCTTTCCTTAAATATCTTGATCATATGGGGCTTCCCACTTTTATAAGAGAACAACAAGAAGATAAAAAATTACAATTTTAATACCTATAGAAAGCATATGCTTGATTTTTTAAGTTATCACAAAACTGCCCAATGAAAACAAACTTAATATTCTCGTGTAATTATGGTTTTCAAAAAAATTTTAGCTATTCGTTATATTTTGGCAACATTACGATTTCTTAACAACCTTAAAGAAGAGACATATCATCTTTTTAAGACATAGCAAGCAATGATCAAGAAAAGCAGAGAAGAAAAAACTAACTTAATCACACTGTATGACTTGTCATTATCATCAAAAAGATAGTGTCATAAACAAAAGATATAAAAATACCGCTTTTTTAAAGAAGAGCGGTATTTTGTAGAATATCCAATCCCTCCCCTCTTCATCTTAAATGACAAAGATCCTTAACCCACACCAATCATTAAACAATTCAATTTCTTTGGGTGAATTCCTCTTGGCTTCTCTCTTCATATGATTCATCATCATATATAACACATTGATTTATAACAATAAAATATCATTTTCAACTTGATTTATAACGCTGAATACTGTAAGATTTTCTTATCACAAGCTCTCTCACATTGAAGCAATTAAAATCTTTTGTCTGCACATCACAAACAAAGCGAGCGTGTGAGGTAAAATGATAAAAGAACAGAATAAAAATTCTCTTATGAAAACTCTCAAATAATAAAGAGCTTTAGCAATATTGAGAACTAAAAAAGTGTATTATCAATGTCAGCGTGTACTTTTACTAAACATAAAGATGATGGTGCACAATAGGTCGTATAACAGTTTGAATGAATTTCATATATTTCAAGAGAAACTTTACAGCTATACCATTCACGAGCACCATTGCGAAGTAGATTTGGGCATTTTGAGAGATGTTTTCTTAACACAAAGCACGCAGATAGGCTCAGAATCCTATCTTAAATATTTTATAACAGTATAAAAACTACCCCATATATAAAACTTTACATAGACTAAACACCACCGCTCTAAACGATAGTGCACAACAGAATAATCAATCAAAACTGCACAACAGATATCTAAAACAGTAATTATCGAAAAGCATACAACAAATGGAACATTTTAATACAATTGGTTATATTCCTTTTTAAAGTTTTAAAATGTTGTTGCATGCTTCACTAATATTTTCCGCCTCATGTGCCTTTTAAAATGTACTTTTTAAAAGCTTTTTAAATATGAAGTGGTTTAGCAAATGTTGCCAAAGCTGCCTCACGCACGGCTTCTGATAAGGTAGGATGTGCATGGCAACAACGTCCCAGATCTTCTGATGAACCACCAAATTCCATTAAAACTGCAATTTCATGGATCATTTCACCAGCACCAAATCCAAGAATATGCCCCCCTAATACCCGATCTGTTTTTTTATCAGAAAGGATTTTAACGAACCCATCACTCTTTTGCATTGCACGTGCACGACCATTAGCCATAAAAGGAAATTTGCCAACATTATATTCAATACCAGCAGTTTTTAGCTCTTCTTCTGTCCTTCCTACACTCGCAATTTCCGGCTGTGTATAAACAACACTAGGAATAACATCAAAATTAACATGTCCTTTTTGACCTGCCAAAATTTCTGCCACAGCAACGCCTTCTTCCTCTGCTTTATGTGCTAACATTTGTCCTTTTACGACATCACCAATTGCATAAATTCCTGGAACATTCGTCTGCCAATGAGCATCAATTGCAATAAATCCGCGTTCATCTAACTGAACACCAGCCTCTTGTAAGCCAAGCCCCTCTGTATAGGGAGAACGTCCAGTAGCAATAAGCACAACATCAGCCTCTAAAGTTTCAGATTCACCACCTTTGACAGATTCAAAGCTCACCTGAGCAGTTGAGCCAGATTGTGTAACAGCTGTCACCTTTGCACCCGTTTTATATTCAATCCCCTGTTTTTCCATTAATTTCTGAAATTGCCGTGAAACTTCACCATCCATTGAGCCCAAAACTTTATTAAGATACTCAATAATGGTCACCTTAGCACCTAAACGGCTCCAAACTGATCCAAGTTCTGAACCAATAACACCAGCACCCACTACAATCATATGCGCTGGTACTTTTTCAAGTGAAAGAGCTCCCGTAGAAGAAACAATAGTCTTTTCATCAATTTCAACATTCACCCCTGGAATGCCTGAACTCTCTGAACCGGTAGCAATAATAATATTTTTTGTTTCAATTGTTTGTTTATTACCATCTCTGGCAACAACTTCCACATGACCCGCACTCAAAATTTTGGCTGTCCCAAAAAAAGTATCAACTTTATTTTTTTTCATCAAAAAAGAAACACCACTCGTATTGGCTGTTACCACAGCTTTCTTATGAACCATCATTTGTTCAAGGTTAAGCTTAGATTTACCAATAGAAATACCAAGCGTTTCAAAACCATGCTGGGTTTCAGAAAACACTTCTGAAGCATGCAACAACGCTTTAGAAGGAATACAACCAACGTTGAGACATGTTCCTCCTAATGTTGTACGCTTTTCAATAATCGCTACTTTAAGTCCCAGTTGTGCCGCCTTTATTGCTGCTACATAACCACCTGGACCCGCTCCGATCACAGCCACATCATAAGACATCCGTTTCTCCTTTCATCCTGAAAACTGTATTTTACAAATCAAGAACAAGGCGTTCCGGATCTTCTAAGCTTTCCTTAACACGCACAAGGAAAGTCACAGCTTCTTGCCCATCCACAATACGGTGATCATAAGAAAGCGCTAAATACATCATGGGACGAATCACAACTTGGCCCTCAACAACCATTGCTCGCTCTTTAATCGCATGCATTCCCAAAATACCAGATTGTGGTGCATTCAAAATCGGTGTTGACATCAACGATCCATACACACCACCATTGGTAATGGTAAAAGTTCCGCCCTGCATATCAGAAACGGCTAATTTTCCATCACGCGCAAGACGTCCCAAACGACCAATCTCTTTTTCAATCTCTGCCAATGACATTTGATCTGCATCTCGCACTACTGGAACAACAAGCCCTTTATCCGTTCCAACAGCAATTCCAACATTGACATAGTTTTTGTAAACAATATCTGTCCCATCAATCTCGGCATTAACAGCAGGAAGTTCTTTTAATGCATGACAAACAGCCTTGGTAAAAAACCCCATAAAACCAAGTTTAACACCATGTTTCTTTTCAAAAAGATCCTTATAACGCTTGCGCAAATCCATCACAGCTGACATATCAACCTCATTAAATGTGGTTAACATCGCTGCTACATTTTGTGCATCTTTAAGACGGCGAGCAATTGTTTGACGCAATTTCGTCATACGAACCCGCTCTTCACGTGTTTCTTGGACAGGAGTTGCCGAAGAACTCGTCGCAGAAGAAGAGGGTGTAGGGGCATTTGTACTTTGTTTTAATCCACCAAGAACATCTTCTTTAAGAATTTGTCCACGTTTTCCAGAACCTGAAATATCGCTTTTTGCAACATTATTTTCAGCCATCAATTTTGCTGCTGAAGGAGAAGGAGGCATTGCACTGCTCAAAGCAGGCTTCTCCGATTCAGATGAAGCCGCTGGAACAAGCGTAGCAGAAGGTGAAAATGATTGGGAGACACCAGCTTCTCCAGCTTTCACCACTCCTAAAAGAGCATTTACTTCAACCGTATCGCCTTCTTTTGCAATGATTTCAGATAATTTCCCAGCAACAGGAGAAGGAACTTCAACGGTTACCTTATCAGTTTCTAATTCAACCAAAGGCTCATCCATAGCGACAGCTTCGCCAAGTTTTTTAAACCATTTGCCAACCGTTGCTTCGGTAACCGATTCGCCCAAAGTAGGAACACGAATTTCAGTAGTCATAATATTTTTCCATACATCAGAGTAGTAATAAATTAAGAACCTAACGCGTCTTTAAGAAACGCAGCCAGTTGTTCAAGGTGTTTCACCATTAACCCAGAGGCCGGTGACGCACTCGCAGGACGTCCTGCATAACGAGCACGTGAATATTGCGCATTAATATGCGTCAAAACCCATTCCAAATAAGGCTCAATAAATGACCAAGCCCCCATGTTTTTTGGTTCCTCTTGGCACCAAAAAACTTCCGCCTGCAAAAAGCGCGATAACACATTCACCAAAACTTTTGCAGGGAAAGGATAAAGCTGTTCAATACGAAGGAGATAAACATCATCAATACCCTTTTTTTCACGTTCTTCATAAAGGTCGTAATAAACCTTACCAGTACAAAGAACGACACGGCGAATTTTATTATCTTTTTGCAACTTAATGACAGAATCTTTGAGACATTCTGCATCATCAAGCAACACACGACAGAAACTTGTTTCTGGCCCCATTTCATTGAGAAGAGAAACCGCTCGCTTATGACGTAAGAGTGATTTCGGTGTCATCAAAATCAATGGCTTACGGAAATCACGCTTAATTTGTCGACGCAAAATATGAAAATAATTTGCAGGGGTTGTACAATTAGCAACCTGCATATTATCTTCCGCACAAAGTTGAAGAAATCGTTCTAAACGTGCAGAAGAATGCTCCGGCCCTTGCCCTTCAAAACCATGAGGCAATAAACACACAAGACCAGACATACGAAGCCACTTACGCTCTGCGGATGAAATAAATTGATCAAAAATGACCTGTGCACCATTAGAGAAATCACCAAATTGTGCTTCCCAAAGTGTTAATCCTCGTGGTTCAGCAAGAGAATATCCATATTCAAAACCAAGAACAGCTTCTTCAGAAAGCATAGAATTAACAACGTCATAAAGCGCTTGCCCCTTTTGTAAATGATTCAAAGGAATATAACGCGCCTCATTTTCTTGGTCATAAAGAACGGAATGACGTTGTGAAAAAGTTCCCCGCTCAACATCTTCACCGGAAAGACGAACCGGTGCACCTTCCAAACAAAGTGAACCAAAAGCTAAAGCTTCAGCGGTTGCCCAGTCAACACCCTCACCGGTTTCAAAAATTTTAGCACGATTATTTAAAAAACGTTGAATGGTTTTGTGAACGTGAAAATCTGCCGGAATTTCAACAATTTTCTGACCAATTTCCTTTAAAGTTTTTAATTCAACACCGGTTGCTCTAGAATGCTGCTCATCAGAACTACTAAAAGCTTTGAGTCCCGTCCAGCTTCCATCAAGCCAATCAGCCTTATTAGGCTTATAAGAAGCACTCGCTTCAAGTTCACCTTCAAGCTTATCGCGCCATAATTTTTTTTGTTGCTCAATCTCTTCTGAAGAAATCATTCCTTCTGCTACCAATTGGTCACTATAAAGTTGAAGTGTTGTTTTATGATTACGAATTGCTTTATACATAAGCGGCTGCGTAAAGGAAGGTTCATCACCTTCATTATGCCCATAACGGCGATAACAAAACATATCAATAACCACTGGTTTATGGAAAATTTGGCGAAACTCTGTTGCTATTTTGGCAACAAAAACAACCGCCTCAGGATCATCACCATTCACATGGAAAATTGGTGCATCAATCATTTTTGCGACATCTGATGGATAAGGCGAAGAACGTGAAAAACGTGGAGATGTTGTAAAACCAATCTGGTTATTGATAATAACATGAAGTGAGCCTGCAACACGATAACCTTTAAGACCTGAAAGACCAAAAGTTTCTTGGATAACGCCTTGTCCTGCAAAAGCAGCATCACCATGAATAAGCAATGGCATCACTTTTGAACGCTCACTTAATGGGAGTAAATCAGTATGCGCAGGTCCCATAAGTTGATCTTGTTTAGCACGTGCTTTCCCCATAACAACCGGATCAACAATCTCAAGATGAGATGGATTAGCCAACAGCGATAAGTGAACTTTTTTACCATCAAAGTCCAGATCAGCGGTAGTTCCCAAATGATATTTGACATCACCGGATCCCTCCACATCATCAGGCTTATAAGATCCCCCTTTGAATTCATGAAAGATAGCCCTATGCGGTTTGGCAAGAACTTGTGAAAGAACATTTAAACGACCACGATGTGCCATTCCTAAAATAACTTCCTGCACCCCCAAAGCACTACCACATTTGATAATTTGTTCAAGAGCGGGAATCAGCGCCTCACCACCATCGAGTCCAAAACGCTTTGTACCTTTATATTTAGTGTCTAAAAACTGTTCGAATCCCTCTGCCTGAATAAGCTTATTCAGAATAGCTTTCTTGTCTTGTTGTGTGAAAGAAATTTTTTTATCTCGCCCTTCAATGCGTTCTTGAAGCCATGCTTTCTGAACTGGATCAGAAACATGCATATATTCCACACCGATTGTTGAACAATAGGTCCGATTGAGAATCTCAAGCATTTGCGGAATAGTTGCATATTCCAATCCTAAAACATTATCAATAAAAATGGGACGCTCGTAATCAGCTGGAGTAAAACCATAAGCTTCTGGAGAAAGTTCCTTATAATCTTCTTGTTTTTCGGCCAATTGAAGAGGGTCAAGCTGCGCATGAAGATGTCCCCGTTCTCGAAACGCACGAATCATCATAATTGCATGAACGGAATCACGTGTTGCACGAATAATATCTTGTTTACTGGAAGTTTTTCCCTTTTGTGCAGCACCTGTTATTGCTTTTTCCTTTAATTTATCGCCAAGATATTTTTCAAGAGAAGACCAATCACCATCAAGAGCAGAAACCAATTCACCCTCTGCTTTTAATGGCCAATGATCACGCTGCCATGTTGCTCCTTCAGCATTTTTAAGAACATCTTCTTTATTATCATGAAGTCCTTCAAAAAAAGCACGCCACTGTGAATCAACACTGGTAGGATCTTTTTCATATTGAGCATAAAGTTGATCTATATAATCCGCATTCCCACCATAAAGAAATGATGTCTGTGCAAAAAGGCTATTTATTTCGTCCTGCCTTGCCATATACCTCTCCGGAACATCTATTCCGTCTCCTTATATCTCTTTTGACCTTTAAATGCTTACAAACAAGCAGTAATTTGAACATTCAAAAAAGTTTTACCTTTTTATACTCAAGTCTTTTCACCTGAATCTAAGAACCTTTGCTTATTCAGGTGAAACTTTCTTTTAGCCTTTCAAAACTGACATCAAAGTCTTACCTATCTGTGATGGTGAAGAAGACACACGAATCCCTGCTGATTCCATTGCTGCAATTTTATCTTCTGCTCCACCCTTACCACCAGAAATAACAGCACCGGCATGTCCCATTGTCCGTCCTGGAGGAGCCGTACGGCCAGCAATAAAGCCAACAACTGGCTTTTTTCGACCTTTTCTTGCTTCATCTTGCAGAAACTGTGCTGCTTCTTCTTCAGCAGAACCACCAATCTCACCAATCATAACAATAGACTGAGTTTCATCATCTGCTAAAAACATTTCCAACACATCAATAAATTCAGTACCCTTAACAGGATCACCACCAATCCCTATAGCAGTTGTTTGTCCGAGACCTTCCTGACTCGTCTGAAAAACGGCTTCATAAGTTAAAGTTCCCGACCTCGAGACAACCCCAACAGAACCTTTTCTAAAAATAGAACCAGGCATAATACCAATTTTACATTCATTTGGTGTAAGAATACCGGGACAATTAGGACCAATAAGACGAGACTTTGAGTTTTCTAATCGCGCCTTCACTTTAACCATATCCATAACGGGAATACCTTCCGTAATACAGATAATTAAACGAATTTCAGCTTCAATAGCCTCTATAATAGCTGCCGCAGCCCCTGCAGGAGGAACATAAATAACGGAAGCATCCGCACCTGTTTTTTCTTTTGCTTCTGCAACATTAGCAAAGATAGGAAGAGTTTCACCTTTTGAACCTTCCCATGTTTCTCCACCCTTTTTAGGATTAACGCCACCAACCATTTGCGTACCATGATAAGCAAGCGCCTGTTCTGTATGAAATGTTCCTGTTTTTCCTGTAAGCCCTTGAACTAGAACTTTTGTCTCTTTATTCACAAGAATCGACATAGCTTAAGCTCCCTTCACGGCTGCAACAATTTTTTGGGCAGCATCATCTAAATCATCAGCAGGAATAACATTCAAACCACTCTCATTAATAATTGCTTTACCCTGCTCAACATTAGTGCCTTCAAGACGAACAACCAAGGGAACTTTTAAACCAACCTCACGAACAGCAGCAACCACACCTTCAGCAATGACATCACAACGCATAATACCACCAAAAATGTTAACCAAAATGCCCTTAACATTTGGATCGGCCGTAATAATCTTAAAAGCAGCTGTCACCTTTTCTTTTGATGCTCCACCACCAACATCCAAAAAATTCGCTGGCTCTGCTCCATAAAGCTTAATGATATCCATTGTTGCCATAGCAAGCCCAGCACCATTAACCATGCAACCAATCGTACCCTCAAGAGCAACATAAGCAAGATCATGCTTTGATGCTTCTATTTCCTTTGGATCTTCCTCTGAAAGATCGCGTAATTCTAAAATATCTGGATGACGAAACAGAGCATTATTATCAAAAGAAACTTTCGCATCAAGAACACGCAAACGACCATCTTTCATCACAATAAGTGGATTGATTTCTAAAAGGCTCATATCTTTTTCACAAAATGCCTTATAGAGAATCGGAAAAAGCTTTTCACCATCTTCTCGCGCACTACTTTGTAGTTTCAACGCATCACAAAGTCTTGCACAATCAGCAGAAGTAACACCCTCTCCAGCATCAATGGGAAGCGTGAATATTTTTTCTGGTGTCTCTTCAGCAACCGTTTCAATATCCATTCCACCTTCTGTTGAAACAACAAAAGCAATTCGACCAATGCTACGATCAACCAAAAGTGAAAGATAAAGCTCCCGTTCAATATCGGCACCGTCTTCAATATAAAGGCGGTTGACCTGCTTACCCTCTGGACCAGTTTGTTTGGTTACCAAAGTTTTTCCAAGCATTTCTTGAACATTTGCAACAACTTCTTCAACAGATTGTGCAAGCCGAACACCACCCTTTGCATCAGGATCAAGTTCTTTAAACTTACCCTTACCACGACCACCAGCGTGTATCTGACTTTTAACCACATAGAGAGGTCCGGGCAATTTTTCCGCCCATTTTTCCGCTTGCTCTACAGAATAAACAGCGACACCATTTGCAATTGGTGCTCCATATTCATGAAGCAGACGTTTGGCCTGATACTCATGGATATTCATGCATTTGTCCTTTTCTTTTATGGATCATGGATCTTATTAATCCTAAAGTTTTAATATTCTAAATACTTATTTTAATGAATTAAACCTTGTTCAATTTACTTGAGACTAGGTACAAGAGCAATACAAGCTTCACAAAGCTTTTTAACCGCATTTACTGAATGATCAAAAGCACCTCTTTCTTCTTTATCAAGATCAATTTCAATGACTCGTTCAACACCACCTGCACCAAGTACAACAGGAACACCAACGTAAGTATCATTAACCCCATATTCTCCTGAAAGATAAGCTGCAACAGGCACAACACGCTTAGTGTCCTTTAGATAAGCCTCAGCCATAGAAACAGCAGAAGCTGCTGGTGCATAATAAGCAGAACCTGTTTTTAACAAACCAATAATTTCTGCACCACCATCGCGGGTACGCTGGATAATTTGATCAATTCTTTCCTGTGTTGTCCAGCCCATCTTTACAAGATCAGGCAAAGAAATACCACCAACCGTTGAATAACGCACGAGAGGAACCATTGTATCACCGTGGCCCCCTAAAACAAACGCTGTCACATCTTTAATAGAGACCTTAAATTCCTCAGATAAGAAATGACGAAAACGCGCTGAATCAAGAACACCTGCCATACCAACCACTTTATGTGTAGGGAGACCTGAAAATTTCTGCAAAGCCCACACCATCGCATCAAGGGGATTAGTAATACAAATAACAAACGCCGAAGAAGCGTATTTTTTAATTCCAGCTCCAACTTGTTCCATAACCTTTAAATTAATGCCCAAAAGTTCATCACGGCTCATACCAGGTTTTCGCGCAACGCCTGCTGTTACAATAACAACATCAGCACCTTCAATTGTTTCATAAGCATTAGCACCTTTTAGACTGATATCAAAACCATCAACAGGAGAAGATTCGGCGATATCTAGAGCCTTACCTTGTGGCACACCTTCTGCAATATCAAATAAGACCACATCAGCAAGCTCTTTAAGCCCAATAATATGTGCTAAAGTACCACCAATCATACCTGAACCAATGAGAGCTATTTTTTTCCGTGCCATTTTATTTTTTCCTAACTTTTAGATAATTCAGCGCACACCCATCAGCGTCCGTATACTGAATATTTTTGACTTCAACCATATTCAAACAATATCATAAAAAGGAGTAAAGAAATGAAATTTACAAATTTCTCTCTTTACAGAAACAACAACCCTCCGCTGAAACAACTATTAGAAAATTATCACGATGTATCGATAAAGTGAATTTAAAAAAAATACAACAGAATTATTATATTTCTTTAATTTCAAAAAGTTATTGTTTTTACAGTTTACGTAAAGGTAAAAGTATAATCAATGCTTCTTCTTCAAAAGAAAATGTTCTTCCCAAAGTTTTAAATAATCGTAGCTTTGCATTTCGAAAAGACGTGATTGTGTTCTTTTAAATTCAAATGTTTCCGTAATCTGCGCATGCCCTTTATACAAATCCCCTACCCCTGCCGCAGCCGACATAAACAACCGTATGTGGCGCTCATAAAGAATATCAATAAGCAAAATAAACCGTTTTGTTTCATTGCGACATGTATCATCCATGACCGGTACATTATCAATAAAAATCGTATGATAACGCTCTCCTAATAACAAATATTCAGCCGCGGCCAAAGGCTTTGCACATAAATCCCCATAATCAAAACGAGCACATCCTGCACCAAAGCGCGGAATAGGAATAAGGCGCCCTTTTATAGAAAGCTCATCAGATGTCTCCTTATGTCCTTGCAATACAAGTGCCCATGCTTGATCCATATATTCATTTGCCGGGACCCCCAACGGCGACACATACACCTGTTGTAGATTTGATTTTTCAAGGCGATAATCTGTTTTTGCATCAAGATTAACAACGCGAACATATGCTTTCAAAACTTGAATAAAAGGCAAAAAGAGTTCACGATTTAAACCGTTACAATAAAGGTTATCCGGCGCCACATTTGAGGTTGCAATAAAGAAAATTCCTTTATCAAACAAAGCAGAAATAAGCCGCCCCAATACCATAGCATCAGCAATATCTGTTACACTAAACTCATCAAAACAAAGTATTTTTGCTTCTCGTGCAAGATCCTCAGCAACAGCTAAAATAGGATTATCTTGTTTAAATTTTGCACACCCAGATGCTTGACGATAAAAATTAATACGCTCATGCACATCAGCCATAAAATCATTAAAATGGGCACGCTTTTTATGACCTTTAGGCAAACAAGAAAAGAACAAATCCATCAGCATGGTTTTGCCCCGTCCTACTTCACCATAAATATACAGTCCCTGAAAAAAACCTGTTTCATCTCCTTGTTTTACAACACAAGAAATATTTTGTTTTTTCCTTTTAAATATTCTATTAAAGAAAGAGCAAAATATCCAAGTCCAAGGACGAGAGATATTTTGTTCCGTAATTTTTTTTAATAAATGATCAAAATATTCTGTTATAGCTAATTGAGCGGGATCAAAACAAACCTCTCCTTTAGCGACAAGCTCCTTATAACGTGTTGAAACGAGAATCATCCAAAAAACCTTTTTCAAACCGATCTCAATGAAAAATACAAATACTTTTCACGAATCTGTCCGTCTAGCTTAGCTTGTCATAAACGGTCAAAAATGATTTAACGACTTAAAACAACGGGATGATCATCAAGTGTACGTCCCTCAAAACGATCAACATTTGAAGAATAAAGAACGAGGATAACACGTCCAGAGTTATTATAAAAATATAATCTTTTTCCTTTAACGTCCCACGATCTCACTTGGGAAGCAATTCCTGGACAGTGTAAAGGACCAGCACGGTACCCTTTTCCAAACTTTGTTTGTGGAGTTGCAATCCGGCAAACTTTTCCTCCCATAGAAAGATTCCATACTCCAGCAATACTTGCAGGAAATAAATCAGTGGCACTGCTTGGCAATTCGAGACTAGCCATTCGTCCATCGCTCTGAGAATCTCCTTTTTCATACACCGAAGCGTTTGCGTCTTCAGATATCGACGAAGAAGGAGACGACAGATCAGACGCTTCCAATATTGTCATTTGTTGAGATGGATAAAAAACTTCTAATGCGTTATTATCGTCATTACCATCAAACCGTGTTGTTGAACATCCCCCTAAAAACATTACAGTTGATAGTGCAACGAAAAACGAAACTCTTGAAAACGCCATGTCTGTACTCTCTCCCACGACAATAAATAAGTTCACAAAAAAATTAAGCGAATATTTGTTATAGTTACAAAGATAAATTAACAAATTAAAAAAAACAGGTTAAAATCACTTATTTTAAACGAAATAACTTATGTACCAAATTTTATATTTATTAAACACTGGAAATTTATAATATTTTCAGCCATATATCTCTTTTATAAGTAATCATTAGAAATAGAGAAGTTTCATGAAAACGCCATTTAGCAAAATGGACGGTCTTGGAAATCAAATTATTGTTGTTGATATGCGTGAAAGCACTCATGCTCTTACACCAAAAGCAATCCTTGCTTTGTCAGCAGATCCTGAAATGCATTTTGATCAAATCATGGCTATCCACACACCAACCCAGAAAAAAGCCAACTTCCGCATCGAAATATGGAATGCCGACGGATCAATGGCTAAAGCTTGTGGCAATGGTACCCGCTGTGTCATCGCATGGCTTAAAGATCACAATTTTGGTGAAAAATTTCATTTAGAAACTCCCGCTGGAATTATTGAAGGGAAATACCAAACCGACAATCTCATTTCTGTTGATATGGGATGCCCAAATTTCAATGCAAAAGAGATGCCTGTTTCACGTGAAATAGTTGATACAAATCACGTAGAAATTACGGCTGGTCCCCTAAAAGACGCTTGTCTCATATCCATTGGCAATCTCCATGCTATCTTTTTTGTTGAAAATGATATTCAACATATTCCATTAGAGGAATATGGGCCAAACCTTGAACATGATCCCCTGTTTCCCGAACGGTGCAATATTTCCATTGCTTGCATAACGTCAAAGAAAAGTCTAAATTTACGTACATGGGAGCGAGGAGCAGGATTAACACAAGCATGTGGGAGTGCTGCTTGTGCAAGTGCAGTGGCTGCTTATCGTCGTGGACTTACAGAGCGCCATATTGATGTGAACTTACCAAAGGGAACACTTAATATTTTTTACCGAGAAGACGATCACATTATTATGACAGGACCAATAAAATATCAATTTAGTGGTTTTTTAAGCCCTTTAACAGGGTCCTACAAAAAGGATCACTCCTGATGGCAATAGAAATTGTAACTTTTGGTTGTCGACTTAACAGCTACGAATCGGAAATCATTCGCAAAGAAAGTACTTCTTCAGGGCTAGATCAACTTAAAGATGGTGCTATTATCTTTAATACTTGTGCTGTCACTGCCGAAGCCGTACGACAAGCAAAACAAGCTATCCGCAAAGCACGACGTGAAAATCCTCATGCGCGTATCATTGTAACAGGGTGTGCAGCCCAAACAGAAGCACAAAATTTTGCCTCAATGACAGAAGTGGATCTCGTTTTAGGAAACGAAGATAAACTTCACGCCCATTCTTATCGTCAACTTCCTGATTTTGGTATTAATCATTCTGAAAAGGTGCGTATCAATGACATTATGGAAGTACAAAAAATTGCCCCACATATGGTCAGTGCAATGCAAGAGCGCACCCGCGCTTTTGTACAGGTACAAAACGGATGTGATCATCGCTGTACATTTTGCATTATTCCTTATGGACGAGGACCATCTCGTTCAGTTCCCATGGGTGCTGTCATAGAACAAATTAAAAAGCTGATAGGTGGGGGTATCCAAGAGGTGGTCCTTACAGGTGTTGACCTTACAAGTTATGGCCACGACCTTCCTGGAAAAGCTACTCTAGGAAAATTAACTTCAGCAATTTTGCATCATGTTCCTGACTTAACGCGATTACGCCTCTCATCTATTGACTCTATTGAAGCAGACGAAGAACTCATCAATCTTTTAGCTTATGAAACAAGAATCATGCCCCATTTGCATTTATCTTTGCAAGCAGGTGATAATATGATTTTAAAACGGATGAAACGGCGTCATCTGCGCGAACATGCCATTCAATTTTGCCAAGAGTTGCGTGCCAAACGTCCTACAATGGTGTATGGTGCTGACTTAATTGCTGGTTTTCCTACAGAAACAGAAGAGATGTTTCAAAACAGTCTTGTTTTAATCAAAGATTGTAATTTAACCCATCTCCATGTCTTCCCCTTTAGTCCAAGAGAAGGAACACCTGCCGCACGTATGCCACAAATCAACCGTAAAATAGTTAAGATGCGTGCTGAAAAATTGCGTAAAGCAGGTGAGATGGCTTACCAAAAGCATCTTGCTCATTTACAAAACAGTCTACAAACAATTCTCGTTGAAAAAGATGAAATCGGACGAACAGAAGATTATACCCTTGTACAGGTTAAAGGTGCAAAAGCAGGAACAATTGTTCAAGCCCTTATCGTTGATCATGATGGCGATAAATTGATTGCTGTCCTTCCAAAATTAAACGCTGCTTGAGCAGGAAAATTCTTATGACGAAATCTTTTATTAAAAAAATATTCTCTTTTAACAAATCTCAAGAGCAAGAAATTGAACAACAGATTTCTATTCCTGATAAAAGCGATATAATAGAAGAAAATAAAGACAAAAATGAAAAGACAAAAAATAACCAAGTTTCTATAGACACAGAAAAAGAAGAACAAACAAAAAATCCAGAGTCAATACTTACAAAATATGATGAAAAATCTCCATTTCTAGAATCCCGTTCTGATAAAATTCCTTTTTCTGGTAAAATTATTGTCACAGACAACATCCGTGAAAAAAAGAATGAAGAAATTTTATCTGAACCTTCTGTTGAACAAAAAAAGACAGCGTGGTTTGGGCGCCTTAAAAAAGGTCTATCCCTTTCTTCACAACGCTTAAGCGGATCAATTAGCGATCTCTTTGTTAAAAGAAAACTTGATGAAGACACATTGCAAGAGCTCGAAGATATTCTTATCCAAGCTGACATAGGTGTAGAGACGGCAACACGCATCACAAATACTTTAGCTTCCAGTCGTTACGGAAAAGACCTCTCCCCAGATGATATTCATACTATTGTAGCGGATGAGGTCAAAAAAGTTCTGGAACCTGTTGCAATACCATTGGAACTTGATCTCAGCCATAAACCGCATGTTATTTTGCTGGTAGGTGTAAATGGCACTGGAAAAACGACAACTATTGGAAAACTTTCAGCAAAATTAACAGAAGGGGGATTAAAAGTTATGCTGGCAGCTGGTGATACTTTCCGAGCCGCAGCTATTGAGCAACTACACATCTGGGGTGAACGTACCAATTCTCCTGTTATTTCAACAAAATTGGGTGCAGATGCCGCCAGCTTAGCATTTGATGCTTATGAAAAAGCAAAAAAAACAAACAGTGATGTATTAATTATTGATACAGCAGGGCGTTTACAAAATAAATCTGAATTGATGGATGAATTAGCAAAAATTATTCGTGTTTTAAAAAAACATACCCCCCAAGCACCCCATACAATCCTTCAAACGCTTGATGCAACAACCGGACAAAATGCACTCAACCAAGTAGATATTTTCCGCGATATTGCTGGTGTTAATGGTTTAGTCATGACAAAGCTAGATGGGACTGCACGAGGAGGAATTCTTGTCGCTATCGCAGCAAAATATAAATTACCCGTTTATTTTATCGGTATAGGAGAAGATATTGAAGACCTTCAACCCTTTTCTGCTTCTGACTTTGCCGAAACTATCGCAGGAAAACATGCATGAAACAGCCTTTATCTAATCCTAATTTACACAATAATTCTGAAAAAAAAATGAATAACAATAAAAAAAAATCTCTCTCACCAACACTTAAGTTTCTTTTGGAAATGGGTCCATTGGTTGCCTTCTTTTTTGCCAATTATAAGGGAGAATGGCTGATAAAAAACATTGGATTTTTTCAAAATTTTAACAAATCTATTTTCCCTGCAACAGCTATTTTCATGGTAGCGATAATTATTTCCCTAAGCTTATCATGGATCCTTGCAAGACAAATTCCTATTATGCCTCTTATTTCGGGAATATTTGTTTTAGTTTTTGGCTTTCTAACTCTCTGGCTTCATAATGAAACTTTCATAAAAATGAAACCGACAATCATTAATAGCTTATTTGCTTTTATACTTTTTGGTGGGATGTTTTTTAAAAAACCACTTTTACGTTATGCTCTTGATTCTACCTTAAAACTTGATGATTTAGGTTGGCAAAAACTTACCTATCGTTGGGCGTTTTTTTTCATTTTTCTTGCCCTTTTGAATGAAATAATTTGGCGTAATTTTAGCGATAATTTCTGGACAAGTTTCAAAGTATTTGGCGTCATGCCTATAACAGTCCTTTTCATGCTTACCCAAATGCCTATAATTATAAAACATTCAAAAGGACTTTTTACAGAAGAGGACAAATCTGATTCTTAAAAAAATCACCACTACCGATTATTTTATAGATTCATCGCCAAACACTGTTCGGGAGAAAAAATATGTTGATTGAACAGTTTATTTGTCGAGAAGACAATTTTGGTATACTCATTCATGATGAAAAAAGTGGTATGACAGCTGCAATAGATGCTCCTGAAAGCAAAGCGATCCACAATGCTTTAAAGCGCCACAATTGGACACTTAACACTATTTTTGTAACTCATCATCATCACGACCATGTAGAAGCCCTATCAGAATTAAAACAAGTTTACAACGCTATGGTTATCGGGCCAGAAGCAGAAAAAGAAAAGATCAATTATCTTGATCAAACACTTCAACCTGATGAAAGTTTTTCTTTTGGCACACACCTGCTTTTAGCTCTTTCAACACCTGGTCATACTTTAGGCGCATTATCTTACTATTTTCCTGAGAAGAGTTTACTCTTTGCTGGAGATACACTTTTTTCATTGGGCTGTGGACGTCTTTTCGAAGGAACACCTGCACAAATGTTAAATTCTTTAAAAAAACTTCGTAAACTTCCTGATGAAACACTTCTCTATTGTGGACATGAATATACAAAAAATAACGCTCTTTTCGCACTAACAATTGACCCACATAATAAAAAACTCCACCAAAGAATAGAGGAAGTTTTTTTGCTACGTGCAAAAAACGCTATGACTTTACCTGTCACTTTAGGGCAAGAAAAAGCCACCAATCCCTTTCTCCGCTGGGATGATAGTGTGTTGCGAAGGAACCTTGTAATGGAAGAAGAAACAGATGAAGAAGTTTTTGCTGAAATTCGAAGAAGAAAGGATAATTTTTAACCATGCTTAAGTTCGTATTACGTTTGTTTCTCCTTTTTCTTTTCGTGATACATATTCAACTAACAAGAGCAGAGGAAAAGGAAACAGATAATTCTTCTCTTATATCCCCTCTCGTTGCAAATTATCCCTTAACAGAAGATTTTTTTTTAAAACTGGAAAAAATTGAAAAAGAATGTGAAAATTTACTTCCAGAAACAAAAAATGATCTTATCACTTATGATTCTAGTATCCACTCTAATATTGAAAACTACACTACCTATATTTCTAGTAAACCAAAACTTATGAATATTTTTAAAAAAAATAATATCAAACCAGAAGATTTTGCTGCTGGAACCTTAGTACTTAAAGAAATATCCGCGCTTCTCATATTTGCACCTGAAAAGGAATATTCTACTGAGAAAAATATTATATTTCTAAACAATCTTGAATTTGTTAAAAAACATTTTTACAAAGCAACAATTCTTTTAGATAGCTGTGAAAAACTCATTTTGAGCAACTAATCAGTTATGAAATGTTAGAAAATATCACCCCTTTAATCTAATAAAGAAGTCAGTGCATTAAAAAATCACCGTATTTTTATCATTCCTAATAATTGTTTTTATTTCGATTATATTTACAAATGTTTTTCTAAAAATAAAGAATAACAGACGGAAAAGTATTTATTGAAATTCAAAAAAGAAAGGATAATTTTTAGTCATGTTTAAACTTCTATTGTGTTTTTTCTTCATTTTTCCTTTTGTATCATACGCTCAAGAAAAAAAACAAGAAATAGATGATCCTTCTTTTATACCGCCTTTCATTGCAAATTATCCCTTAACAGAAAATATTCTTTTAAAGCTGGAAAAAATCAAAGCAGAATGTAGAAATTTATCTTCAGAACCAGAACAAACAAATACAAAAAGTGATATCAATACTTATGATGATCATATTGAAAAATATGCTGCCTATATTTCTAATAATCCAAAACTTGTGAATATTTTAAAAGAAAATAATATCACACCAAAAGATTTTATTGTTGCTCACTTAGCACTTAAAGCGACATTATATGTACTTACTGATGAGGAAAATTATACTTATGAAAAAAACTCTTTACCTTCAAGAAATCTAGAATTTGTTAAAGAACATATGTATAGAATAATCCAAATTTTAAGAGATAACTGTTAAAAATCTTTTTATAACAATTGATTAACTTTGTAAACGCCGACAAATTTCATCTAATTGTTCTAATGAAGAGTAATGTATTTTTAAATCGCCACCTTTTTTACCATGTCGAATAATAACTTTCATTCCTATCACATCTGCAAGTAATTTTTCTAAAGATTTTGTTTCAGCATCTTTTTCCGTATTGGTACGCTTTTTAGTTTTAGGATTGGCTTTCTCATATGCAAGTATTTCTGTTTGACGTACTGAAAGCCCTTCACGAATAATTTTCTCAGCTAAATTTTGTGGATCATCAACGGTTATAAGACAACGTGCATGACCAGCAGAAAGTTGTCCATCCGTTAAGAATTGTTGTACTCTTTCTGGAAGTTTTAATAAACGAAGCGTATTTGCAACATGACTACGACTTTTTCCAATAACTTGTGCTAAATCTACTTGTGTATAATCATGCTCATTCAAAAGCATCTCATATCCTTTTGCTTCTTCGATAGGATTAAGATCTGCCCGCTGAACATTTTCAATAATAGCCAATTCCAAAGCGGTTTTATCGTCCACATCACGAATAATAACGGGTAATTGACTTAAATTTGCACGTTGTGCTGCACGCCAGCGCCGTTCACCCGCAATCAATTCAAACCGATGAGGATGATCTCTTAAAGGCCTTACAATAACCGGTTGAACCACACCGTGTTGACGAATTGATTGTGCCAAATTATCAAGCTCTGTTTCAGTAAAATGACGCCGAGGATTGTGAGGATTACATGAAATAGATTCAATAGAAATAAATCGCTCAGAAATACTACCGGATTCATTTAATTTATCAAAGCTTGATGAACGTGCAATATTGTTGTTTAAATTGATATCTCCAATCAATGCCGCTAATCCACGTCCTAGTCTTTTTTTTGAGAGATCATCATTCATAATTTTTCTCTTTGAATTTTTAGATTATTTTTTATATTTTTAAGCAGCAGCGCGTGCTTGTTTTTCACGTTGTATCATTTCTGATGCTAGACGCAAATAAGCTTGGCTTCCAGCACATTTGAGATCATAAAGCAATACAGGTTTGCCAAAAGAAGGTGCTTCTGATACTCTTACATTTCGTGGAATAACAGTACGATAAACTTTATCTCCCATAAAAGAACGTACATCTTCAACAACTTGATTTGAAAGGTTATTACGTCCATCATACATTGTTAGAACAATACCTTGGATTTCTAAAGATGGATTAAGTACGGATCGCACTTGTTTTACTGTTTCAAGTAATTGACTTAAACCTTCAAGTGCTAAAAATTCACACTGCATAGGTACCAAAACAGAATCCGCGGCCCCCATAGCATTAAGTGTTAAAAGATTAAGGGAGGGAGGACAATCAATTAAAATATAATTGAATTTTTTTTCCATTTCCGGATCATCATAGAGAGCTTTACGTAAGCGTTGTATGCGATCTTTTGATGAAGAAATTTCCATTTCCACACCTAAGAGATCAAGTGTAGAGGGAACTATATAAAGATTGGGTACAGCTGTTTTTAAAGCCGCCTGTGTAATTGAAACGCCTGAAACCAAAACATCATAAGACGATAAAGGACGGCTATTACGATCAATCCCCAAACCAGTACTTGCATTACCTTGTGGATCAACATCCATAATAAGAACATTTTCACCAATGGCTGCTAAAGCTGTTGCAAGATTAATTGCTGTGGTTGTTTTTCCGACTCCACCCTTTTGGTTTGCAATAGCGATAATTCGTGTTTCGCTCATTTTGCTCTACCCTCTATATGATCGAATATGAGAAATTTCCAAAATAACAGAATTTTCATCAACTTTACTTTTATGTTTTAACAGATCAAAGTGCCAATTGGCAGAGGCATTTTTTATTTCTGTAGCGTAATCCCGACCTTTTTGCAAAAGAGCTATAGTTTTTTCTGTTAATAAAGGAAAAATAAGTTGTAAAAGAGTATTAAGCGGCGCTAATCCCCGTGCCGTTATAATATCAGACATGGGAATTTTTTGATATATATCTTCAATCCTAGCGTGATAAACCGTTGCTGGAAGATTAAGTTGAGCAATAACTGTTCGCAAAAAAGCAACTTTTTTCCCATTACTTTCAACAAGATTAATATGTCCTGCTTTTTTTTCTTTCAAAAAGATAGCAATCACAATTGCAGGAAAACCTCCTCCTGATCCTAAATCACACCAATGTAAAGAATGAGCATACAAAGGAAAAATTTGTGCTGAATCTAGAATATGTCGTGTCCATAGATCTGGTATTGTTGTAGCAGATATCAAATTAATATGCGCATTCCATTGAAGTATTAAAGACTCAAACTGAATTAAATTTTCCATTGTTTCACGTGAAACAGAAGGAACAATATTTAATAATTGTTGATATTTTTTTTCTATAGAAAAATCCATTAAGCTGTTTTAGCCTTTTCACGTCGTTGACGTTGAATATATGTAATAATAAGAGATAACGCAGCGGGTGTCATGCCATCAATTTTTTGTGCATCAGCAATTGAACGCGGCGATACTTCTTTAATTTTTGATTTAAGTTCATTTGAAAGACCTGAAATTGCCTGAATATCAAGAGAAGAAGGAATTTCTAAACGCTCATCTCTCTGAAGAGAAGCAATATCTTGTGCTTGTTTATCTAAATAAACCGCATATTGTGCTTCAATTTCTAAAGATTCTGCTGTTTTAGAATCAATTTTTTGTAATTGTGGCCAAAAATCTGAAAGACGCTCTAAGGTCATATGAGGATAAGCAAGAAAATCATAAGCCGAACGCCGAATTCCATCATGATTAACATGTAATCCATGAGCAGAAGCTTCATTAGGTGTTAAAAAAATACTTTGACATATTGATCGTGCTTGATCAAGCCGTTGTTGTTTTTTCTGATAACATTCCCAACGTATTTTACTCACAATACCCCATTTTTGTGCCAAAGGTGTTAAACGCGTATCAGCATTATCAGATCGTAAAGATAAACGAAATTCAGCACGTGATGTAAACATCCTATAAGGTTCACAAACACCACGTGAAACCAAATCATCAACCATAACACCAATATAAGCCGTAGATCGACTTATAAGTATTTCATCTAATTTACCTACTTTACGTGCAGCATTTAATCCAGCTAAAAGTCCTTGTGCTGCTGCTTCCTCATATCCTGTTGTACCATTAATTTGTCCTGCTAAAAATAAACCTGGTAAAGAGCGTAATTCTAAGCTTCTCGTTAATTGTTGTGGATTAACAAAATCATATTCAATAGCATAACCAGGTTGCAAAACTATAGCATTTTCCAATCCTTCAATGGTTTTCAATAGAGAAATTTGCACATCTTCAGGAAGAGAAGTAGAAAGACCATTTGGATAAACGGTATCATCATTTAATCCTTCTGGTTCTAGAAAAATCTGATGTCCATCACGTTCTCCAAATTTAACAATTTTATCTTCAACAGAAGGACAATAACGTGGTCCTAACCCTTCAATATTTCCAGAATATAAAGCAGAACGATAAATATTCTCGCGAATAATTTGATGTGTTTTCTCATTTGTACGTGTTATTGCACATTCAATTTGTGGTTGTTCAATTTTCTCTGTTAAAAGAGAAAAGGGTATGGGATTTTCATCTGCTTGTTGTTTTTGGAGAGCTTCCCAAGCAATTGTTTTTTTACTCAAACGAGCAGGGGTTCCTGTTTTTAATCGACCAAGTTTTATATGATAATTTTTTAAACGTTTAGCAAGTTTCACACTTGACTGATCCCCCATACGTCCAGCAGCCCATGTTTTATCACCAATATGAATAAAGCCATTTAAAAATGTCCCTGTTGTTAAAACAACAGCACCAGATAAAATTATTCCTTGTTTTTTTAAAATAACACCTGATACACAATTATCTTTAACAACCAGATCAATAACTTCATCCTCAATAAGAGTAAGATTTTCTTGTTCTTTTAATAATTTTTGAATTTCTTTTTTATAAAGTTGTCTATCTGCCTGTGTTCGTGGTCCTCTTACTGCCGGTCCTTTACGTCTATTAAGTAGTCTAAACTGAATTCCAGCAGCATCTGCTGCTCTTCCCATGAGACCATCTAATGCATCTATTTCACGAACTAGATGCCCTTTTCCAAGTCCACCAATAGCAGGATTACACGACATTGTTCCCAATGCTGATATTTTATGTGTAACAAGCGCTGTTTTGGCTCCTACACGCGCTGAAGCTGAAGCTGCCTCACAGCCAGCATGACCACCACCAACAATAACAACATCATATGATTGCATTTAATTCATTCCGTAGAAAATATTCTAAGGTTTCACGTGAAACAATATATAAATTACATAATCTTTATAATCTGTCTATGAAATAATCAATGTTTCACGTGAATCATTATTTACCAACACAAAATTCTGAAAAAATAATATCAAGCAAATCTTCAACATCAATATCTCCTGTAATTTTACCAAGAAAATCACTTGCACAACGGAGATGTTCTGCACGTAAACTGAGATCAAGAGAATGATAATTAAGAGAAAATTCAATCTCTTTAACAGCCTCCTTTAACAATTGAAGTTGTCTTTTACGTGCTGGAACAATATTTCCAATTTCAGAAGCACGATGATGACAAAATGATTCAAGTTCTTTTATAAAATAATCAAAATTTAAACCAGTTAATGCGGAAAATTGTATAGACCAACGCTGATCATTTTTTTCATAAAGATCAAGCTTATTGCCAACACACCATATTTCAGCCGATGTTTCTGGTAAATCAACCTGCTTAGGATTTCCTATATCATAAACCAAAATAACCAAATCAGCTTCCATAACATGCTGTTTAGCAATTTCTATTCCCATCTGTTCTATTTTATTTTCTGTTTTTCTAAAACCAGCAGTATCCGTTAAAAAAATAGGTAAACCACCAAGAATAATTCTCATTTCTAAAGCATCACGGGTTGTTCCTGCTTCTTCCGTTACAATAGCAACAGATCTTCCTGAAAGACGATTCATAATGCTTGATTTTCCAGAATTAGGAGCACCAGCAATAACAATTTTTAATCCATCACGTAAAATACTCGCACGCTCTCCTTCAGTAATATATTCTCGAAGAGAGGTACAAAGATCTTCAATATCTTTCCAAACTTTATCAGATATTGCGTTGGGAATATCTGCTTCATCAACAAAATCAAGTTCTGCCTCGATAAAAGCACGCGCCTTCATAAGCTTATGACGCCAATCACGATAAAGCGTCGTTAAATGTCCACTTGTACCCATAACAGCTAAACGCCGTTGGCTTTCCGTTTCTGCTTCTATTAAATCAGCAAGACCTTCTGCTTGAACAAGATCTAATTTTCCTTCCATAAAAGCACGACGTGAAAATTCACCTGCCTCTGCAATACGGCATCCAGAAAATGTCGATAATTCATCGAGAAAACGATTAACAACGGCTTTTCCTCCATGTAAATGGAATTCTGCACAATCTTCCCCCGTAAAACTATGAGGAGCAGGAAAAAAAACAGTTAAACCAGAATCTAAAAAACTACCATCACGAGCAGTAAGATTTCCATAATGCATAAAACGTGCTTTAGGTAAACGACCACAAAGCGTTTTAACTATATCTACAACATGAGGACCAGAAAGCCGAATGACTGCAACCCCTGAAGGTAACAATCCACTCGAAACAGCAAAGATTGTATCCACAGGTCTTAATCCTAATAAAAACTTTAATGACTCTACGTATTCATTGAATCAAAAAATTCACTATTGTTTTTTGTTTGCTTTAATTTATCAATCAAAAATTCAATTGCATCTGTTACATTCATAGATGCTAAAATACGACGAAGAACAAAAATTTTATGTAAATCTTGTCGTTCTACCAGAAGTTCTTCCTTACGCGTTCCTGACTTTAAAATATCCATAGCAGGGAAAATACGCTTATCAGCAACTTTTCGATCAAGAACAATTTCCGAATTACCTGTTCCTTTAAATTCTTCAAAAATAACCTCATCCATACGACTTCCTGTATCAATCAAAGCCGTTGCAATAATGGTTAAAGATCCGCCTTCTTCAATATTACGTGCTGCACCAAAAAAACGTTTTGGACGCTGGAGAGCATTTGCATCCACACCACCTGTTAAAACTTTACCCGAAGAAGGAACAACTGTATTATATGCACGCCCAAGACGTGTAATAGAATCGAGAAGAATAACAACATCACGCCCATATTCAACGAGACGTTTGGCTTTTTCAATGACCATTTCTGCCACTTGTACGTGACGTATTGCTGGTTCATCAAAAGTAGAAGAAACCACTTCTCCTTTCACTGAACGCTGCATATCAGTAACTTCTTCTGGTCGTTCATCGATTAAAAGAACAATGAGATAACATTCAGGATGATTAGTGGTAATAGAATGAGCAATATTTTGAAGTAAAACTGTTTTTCCCGTCCGAGGAGGAGCTACAATTAACCCTCTTTGTCCTTTTCCCAATGGAGATATCAAATCAATCACGCGTGATGACATATCTTTCTCTGTAGGATCTTGTATTTCCATTTGGAAACGTTCATTTGAATAAAGAGGAGTAAGATTATCAAAGTGAATTTTATAACGAATCTTTTCAGGTTTTTCAAAATTAATTGTATTAATTTTAAGGAGAGCAAAATAACGTTCTCCCTCTTTTGGACTGCGTATAGGACCCTCAATTGTATCACCTGTCTTTAAAGAAAACGACTGTATTTGTGCAGGTGAAAGATAAATATCATCAGGACCAGGAAGATAATTAGCATCAGCAGATCTCAAGAATCCAAATCCGTCTTGTAAAACTTCAACAACACCCTCTCCTATAATTTCTACGTCTTGTAGAGCAAGTTTTTTCAAGATAGCAAACATTAATTCTTGTTTGCGCATAAGGGAGGCATTTTCAACTTCTAATGTTTCAGCAAAAGAAACAAGCTCAACGGGATTTTTGCTTTTAAGTTCTTGTAGTTTCATTTTTTGCATGAAATATGCTCTTTGTAATGGAGAAGATTGTTCTAAATAATTTATGGAAATTTATGAGTGAAATATTATTAAGAAAAAAATATTCTACACTCAATTTTTTTAATCTGCAAGTACCATTTATATGAAATTTATTCCTGTAATATTAAGTAATTATATGAAAAACTTGAAAAAATATAAAATCCAAATAGTATTTAATTATTTTAATAACAAAAATGTAAGTTAAATTTATAGCATTAATGAAATGCTATTCAAAAGTATTTTTACAGAAATTTATATTAATAAATTTATATTAAAGAAAGGATTATTCTTATTTATAACTGTGTTTAGTGTGGATTATTATTTATCCTCAATTTTATCCACAAAAGGAAGTTAAAAAAGAATAAAAATAACACTATCTTAAAGATATTATCCCCTCTTTTTTTATAAGAGGGATTAAATTATCACAAGCATTTAATTTGTGCATAAAAAAGGAGAATTTTTCCTAAATTTTAGTTTTATAAAAAACGGTGAAGATATATACACATATCTTAACAAGGAGTTAAAATTTTTGTGACAAAAGAAAAAAAATTCTTTCATTTACACATGCTTTCTGATGCAACGGGAGAAACATTAATCTCTGTTGGAAGAGCTGTAGCATCGCAATATGCAATGAGTCAGGCAACAGAGCATATCTATCCTATGATTCGTAATAGAATACAGTTACAAAAAGCTCTTGATGAAATACAACAAGAACCAGGTATTGTTCTTTACACAATGATTGATGAAGAATTTAAACTTCTCCTTCAAAAAATGTGTAAAAAAATAAAAGTTCCCTGTATTGATATATTACATCCTGTTTTAAATGCTTTTCAGTCTTACCTTGGAATGCCAACACATTTACGTGCGAGCGCACAACATGATCTTAATGCGGATTATTTTCGCCGTATTGAGGCACTGGATTTTACAATAGAGCATGATGATGGACAGTCTTCCAGTAGCTTATCCGAAGCAGATGTGATTCTTGTGGGAATTTCAAGAACCTCTAAAACGCCAACAAGTATCTATTTAGCAAATCGCGGAATAAAAACGGCTAATATTCCTCTTATTCCTAATATTGATTTGCCAGAATCCCTTTTAGAGGCAAAAAATTCTTTAATTATTGGTTTAATTGCTTCAGCTGAAAGAATCTCACATATCCGCCAAAATCGAGATTTGGGAGAAAGTTTTGCTCTTGATAATTATACAAATCGTATCAACATAGCTGAAGAATTAATCTATGCAAAACGCATTTGCGAACGTTTTGGTTGGCCTATTATTGATGTCACAAGACGTTCTATTGAAGAAACTGCTGCTGCAATATTTGAACTGTTATCACGATTTCGTGAAGGAAATGAGAGAAAATTCTCATGAACGCAGATACGTTAATATTAGCATCTCTTAGTTTTTATCGTGCAAAATTATTAAAAAAAGCAGGCTTAAATTTTTCCATTGAAGGAACTTCTTTTGATGAAAGAGAAGTAGAAAAAAAAGCAAAAGAAAAAACACCTAAAGAACTCTGTTGTTTTCTCGCGAGTGCAAAAGCAAAAAATGTTTCAGACCGTTTTCCTGATGCTTTCGTTATTGGTTGTGATCAAGTTCTTGATTTTGAAGGTCAAGTTTTTCACAAAGCAACAAATATTAAAGAAGCACATCAACGTTTATGTGAATTATCAGGAAAAACCCATTCTCTTCATAGTGCGGTAGCTTTATTTAAAAATGGTCAAAAAATTTGGGTTGAAGCTTTTAGTGCACATATGTCCGTCCGTTTACTCTCATCAGAATTTATTGAACGTTATTTAGCACGCGTAGGAAAAGATGTTTTAAACAGCGTGGGAGTATATCAAATTGAAGGAGAAGGAATTCATCTCTTTGAAAAAATTGAAGGAGATTTTTTTACCATTGTTGGTTTACCTTTACTGCCTCTACTCATAAAACTGCGTCACTTAGGAATTATTGATGGTTGACTTAACAATAAAAAAAACAAATTATCCGCGTGCTTTTGTTGTTGGTTCTCCAATTCATCATTCAAAATCGCCAAAAATTCACAATTTTTGGCTTAAACAATATGGTTTACAAGGAGAATATATTGCACAAGAAGTAACATCTGAAGAATTCAGTCATTTTATTGCGTCTTTACAAAAAATAGGCTTTTGTGGAGGAAATGTTACTTTACCTTATAAACAGGAAGCTTTTCGTTTAGCAGATTATAAAGATGAGAGAGCAACAATGATTGGTGCTGTTAATACACTTTGGTATGAAGGAGATAAGCTTTGTGCCACGAATAGTGATGCCTATGGTTTTAGCGCTAATCTTGATGATTTTGCATCTGATTGGGGAGGGGAAACAGCTCTTGTTTTTGGAGCAGGTGGTGCCGCACGCGCTATCATATATGCCTTAAAAAAACGCGGATTTGAACAGATTTATTTGATTAACCGTACAAAACAACGCGCTGATAATTTAGCTCAGCATTTTGGAAAAATCATTAAAGTTTACGATTGGCATAAAATCCATGAAATACTTCATCAAGCTGATTTGATTGTTAATACAACCTCTATTGGTATAAAAAATCCAGAAGAAAAAAGTGATTCTTTTTTTTGCGATTTTCATAAAGCAAAAAAAACGGCGTTAGTAACAGATATTATTTATACACCATTGATAACTCCTTTTTTACAACAGGCAAAGGCTTGTGATCTCAAGACGGTTGATGGACTTGGGATGCTTCTACATCAGGCTGTTATAGGGTTTGAACAGTGGTTTGGAATAAGACCACAGGTAACAAAAGCTTTACGGACAGCTATTTTAGAGGATATGAGTAAAAAAAGAGAATGAAGATCATAGGATTAACGGGATCAATTGCTATGGGAAAATCAACAGTTGCTGATTTTTTCAAGCAAGCGGGTATTTCTGTTTTTAGTGCTGATGAAGCAGTAAAACAGCTTTATAAAAGTGAGCCAGCTTTGTCATTCATAGAGCGTATTTTTCCTGGTGTTGTTGAAAACGGTGAAGTTAACCGTTTGAAACTTTCTGAAATTTTGATTGATGATAAAGAAAAATTACAAACATTAGAAAAAATAATTCATCCTTTAGTGCAAGAAAAAGAAAGGGAATTTATTGATATAGCGCGTGAACAAGGGAAAAAATTCGTTATTCTTGATATTCCACTTTTGTTTGAAAAAAATGGTGAAAGTCGTGTGGATAGCGTTATTGTTGTTTCTGCTCCACCAGAAATACAAAAAGAACGTGTCATGATTCGCCAAGGTATGAATGAGAAAAAATTTGCCTTTATCAATGCTCAACAAATGCCAGATGAAAAAAAACGAGAACGTGCTGATTTTATTATTGATACAGGGAAAGATTTAGAGAATACACGTCAACAGGTTTTTGATGTAATAAAAAAACTAAAGAATTGAAGTTATGCGGGAAATTATTTTTGATACAGAAACAACAGGTTTAGATAAAGAAAAAGATCGCATAATCGAAATTGGTTGTGTAGAAATGGTTGATCGTTATCTTACGGGGCGCCAATTTCATGTTTATTTAAACCCTGAAGGCGTTATTATTCCTGATGAAGTTGTAGCAATTCACGGATTAACCAATGAACGCCTAAAAAACGAGAAAAGTTTTAGTGATATTGTTGATGAGTTTTTAGAATTTATCAAAGACGCGACAATGATTGCGCATAATGCGAGTTTTGATATTGGTTTTATTAATGCAGAATTAAAACGTGTCAACAAACCGCTTATCAGTGTTGATAATATTCTTGATACACTGGCTATGGCGCGGCGTAAATTTCCTATGGGTCCTAATTCTCTTGATATTTTATGCAAACGTTTTGGAATTGATAACAGCCATCGTGTTCTTCATGGTGCTTTGCTTGATGCAGAGATTCTAGCCGATGTTTATATTGAGCTTATCGGTGGAAAACAAGGTGTATTGGGTTTTGATAACAGAAGGGGTGTTGATGAACATATCCAGAATGATAAAGATACATCTTATGCCGTTAAAATTCGCCCACAGGCTTTACCTTCAAGATTGAGTACGCAAGAAAAAAAGTTACATGCTGATTTTATCTACAAAATGGGTGAAAAAGCTCTGTGGAATAATTTCAAAATTCATGAATAACATCATCTTTTCTCTAAAAAAGTCACGATTGAAATTAAAGAATATCGATGTCAAAAAAAACGGTCGTTGTGGGGAGGGGAACACCACAACGACCCTGTCGCTACATCGTACCTCAGCTATCATAGGAGGAGCAAAATGAAAGCTATTAATCCTGTAACAGCAAAGAAAAGCTCTAGGTACTTAATATAAAGTGCAACGACTTCATGTCTTATGAAAAGAAAAAATGGCTTTTTAGAGGCAAAGTGAAAAAATATATAAGGACAAATTGTTTTTTTAGCTGAAATGGAGAAAAAATTGTAATGAAAGCAACAGATCATCTTTTTTTGGTTGACGGATCAGGCTATGTTTTTCGTGCTTATTATGCTTTGCCGCCTTTAAAACGTAAAAAGGATGGACTTCCTGTAGGAGCAGTAGCTGGTTTTTGCAATATGTTATGGAAATTACTATGTGATGCTCGTAATACAGCTACGGGTGTTGTTCCAACACATTTTGCTGTTATTTTTGATTATTCATCTGATACTTTTCGGAAACAAATTTATCCTGAATATAAAGCGAATCGCGCTGAACCTCCTGAAGATCTAATTCCTCAATTCGCGCTAATACGCCAAGCAACGAAGGCTTTTAATTTGCCTTGTATTGAAAAGGAAGGCTTTGAAGCGGATGATTTAATTGCTACCTATGCAAAATTTGCAACAAAGGTTGGGGCAAAAACAACCATTATTTCTTCTGATAAGGATCTTATGCAACTCGTAAATACGCATGTATCTTTGTATGATGGAATGAAAGATAAGCATATAGGTATCTCAGAAGTTATAGAAAAATGGGGTGTTGCGCCTGAAAAAATGATTGATTTACAAGCATTAATTGGAGATTCAACAGATAATGTACCGGGTATTCCAGGCATTGGTCCAAAAACTGCAGCTCAGTTATTAAATGAATTTGGTTCTCTTGATCTTTTATTGCAACGCGTAACAGAAATTAAACAAACAAAACGGCGTGAAAACATTCAAGCTTATAGAGAACAAGTTAAAATGTCTCGTGAACTTGTCAGGCTTAAAACAGATGTTCCTATAGATAATGATTTAGATGATTTTGTTTTGGAGCCACAAGATGGTCCACGTTTAATTGCTTTTTTGAAAGCGATGGAGTTTTCAACATTAACGCGTCGCGTGGCAGAGGCAACGTCATGCGATGCAGCTGTTATTGACGCACTTGATATAGATGTTGAATGGGAAAAACTAAGTCCCAGGCATGATTCTGAGATCAAGAATACTGAGCACGCATCTCTTCATAGTTTTTCTGAAAATTCTCCACAAGTTTTTGCACAAAAACGTAAAGATCAAGCGCTGACTCAAAAAATTACAAGAGCTGCTTATACAACAATTCTTGATGAGAAAATTTTAAAAGAGTGGTTATCACAAGCACAGGAGCAGGGTTTTTTCGCTTTTGATACTAAAACAACATCTCTTGATCCGATGCAAGCAAAGCTTGTTGGTTTTTCACTTGCATTACAGCCGGAAAAAGCAGCTTATATACCTCTTGAACATTTTGATGAAGGAGAAGAGGACCTTTTGAGGGGCGGGCGCATTACCTCACAGATTGAGGCCCGAAAAGCTTTAGCACTTTTAAAACCGATATTAGAAGATTCAGCGGTGTTAAAAATTGGTCATAATATAAAATATGATTGGTTGGTGATGAAGCAATACGACATTATGATAAGCTCTTTTGACGACACCATGCTTTTATCATATGCTTTTGATGCTGGAACTTTAACCCATAATATGGATGATTTGTCTGAACGTTGGCTTGAGCATAAACCAATTGCCTATAAAGATTTAACGCATAACGGAAAAAAAATTACTTCTTTTGCACAAGTAGATTTAAAACAAGCAACCCTTTATGCGGCGGAAGATGCTGATATAAAGCTACGCCTTTGGCAAGTATTGAAACCACAACTTGTTGCTCGTGGGATGACAAAAATTTATGAGCGTCTTGATCGACCCCTTGTAAAAGTTCTTGCAAGAATGGAAGAACGGGGGATTCTTATTGATAGGCAGATTTTATTGCGTCTTTCTGGAGAGTTGGCACAAGCTGCTTTGATTCTAGAAGAGGAAATTTATAAACAAGCTGATGAAAAGTTTAATATTGCTTCGCCAAAGCAATTAGGGGATATCCTTTTTGGCAAAATGGGATTGCCTGGAGGCGCCAAAACTAAGGGTGGACAATGGTCAACTTCTGCACAGACTTTAGAAGAGTTGGCTGCTGAAGGTCATATTTTACCGCGTAAAATTATTGAGTGGCGTCAACTTGCAAAGCTAAAATCTACCTATACAGATGCCTTGCCTTCTTATATTTTTTCAAAAACAGGGCGAGTTCACACGAATTATTCTTTGGCAATAACATCAACAGGTCGGTTATCATCATCAGAGCCAAATTTGCAAAATATTCCAGTGCGAACTGCTGAAGGACGTAAAATCCGAACAGCTTTTATTGCTCCCAAAGGACGTGTGTTACTTTCTGCTGATTATAGTCAAATTGAGTTGCGCATTCTTGCACATATTGCGGATATAAAAGCATTAAAAGAAGCTTTTGCTAAAGGGCATGATATTCACGCTATAACGGCATCACAAATGTTTGGTGTTGCGATAGAAGGAATGCATTCAGATATACGACGGCGTGCAAAAGCGATTAATTTTGGTATTATTTATGGTATTTCAGCTTTTGGATTAGCCAATCAATTGGGAATTTCACGCCAAGAAGCGGGTCGTTATATTCAACTGTATTTTGAAAGATTTCCAGGAATTAAAGATTATATGGAGAAGACCAAAATCTTTGCACGTGAAAATGGTTATGTAGAAACAATTTTTGGACGTCGTATCCATTATCCAGAAATAAAAGCAAAGAATGTAAAAATTCGTTCTCTTAATGAGCGGGCTGCTATCAATGCTCCAATTCAAGGTTCTGCGGCCGATATTATTCGCCGCGCTATGATACATATGGAAGATGCTTTAAAAGAAGAAAAACTATCAGCAAAAATGTTGCTGCAAGTGCATGATGAACTGATTTTTGAAGTACCAGAAGAAGAAAGTAAAAAAACCATGACTGTTGTTAAAAATGTTATGGAAAATGCTACAATACCGGTTCTATCTTTATCTGTACCGCTTGAAGTAAAAGTCATGACGGCTCAAAATTGGGATGAGGCACATTAATTTTTTTATTTATTTTTAAGAATGTTGATTGCGTTAGAAAGATTAAGATAGGCTTTGATAGGCAAATGATCTGAAGCAATGCGTGCAAGCGGTGAAAGATGATTTTCAATACTTGTTACCAATTGGTGGGGAAAAGAAAAAACTCTATCAAGGGCTAAAAAAGGAAAGCGAGAGGGAAAGCTTGGTACAACTTCAAAAGTGCTATCAAAATAGGGAGAAAAATGATTTAAAGATGAGCCTTTTCCCATCCGCCATTCATTAAAATCTCCTATAAGGAGTGTAGGCATAAGGGGGCGTTTTTGGAAAATTTCAAGGAGCATTTTTGTTTGTTGTTTACGAGAGTAACGTAATAAGCCAAAATGAGCCGCAATAATACGAATAGGGCCTGCTTCCATTTCCAACTCTACAACTACAGCCCCACGTGGTTCAATACTAGGAAGAGTGACTTGTAAAGTATCACGTACATATCCCTTTCGCAAAAAAAGAGCATTCCCATGCCAACCATGGCCATGAGGTGACATAGTATTAAGAGGTACAGGAATCAAACCGGTTTCAGCTTTTAATAGCTGAAGATTAATCAAACCAATGCGTTCCCCAAAACGTTTATCTGCTTCTTGAAGAGCAAGAATATCAACTTGTAATTCAGTAATAACACGGACAATTCTTGTAGGATTAAAAATTTTATCAACACCTACACATTTATGCACATTATAGGAAGCAACGGTCAGATCATAATTACTATTTTGATTGATGATGTTTGATTGATGATGAGAGCGGCTGTGAATTGCATTAAAAAGGGAGCTGTGGAGTTTTTGTTGGATAAAACCGGTAAACCAAGGGAATTTTTGCTTATAAGGTATTTTTGTCATTTTACGAAAAGAATAGTCCCTAAGAGGCCAAGGGTAAAGACTTACACTAAAAACAAAAGAACCTTGTCTCTTTTAGAAACAAGGTTCTTTAATTAAGTTATGATTTTTGCAATCAATCACGGTTTGAGCCAAGAAACTGTAGCAAGAAGACAAACATATTGATGAAATCAAGATAAAGATTCAACGCGCCCATAATAACTTTACGTCCTCTGGTATCGCTTTCATCTCCTTCATAATACATCAACTTAATGCTCTGGGTATCGTAGGCTGTTAAACCAGCAAAGATAAAAACACCAATCACAGAGATAGCAAACTGCAAAGCGCTTGATCCAAGAAAAATGTTCACAATCATGGAAAGAAACAAGCCGATCAATCCGATGAATAAGAAGGAACCGATTGCTGTGAGATCACGCTTTGTTGTGTATCCATAAAGTGAAAGAGCTCCAAAAGTTGCGGCGGAAATGACAAAGGTTTGCACAACACTTTCTGTCGTATAGCGCAAAACGATTGAAGACAGTGAAAGACCAACCAGAGCAGCATAACCAAAAAAGAGACTACGAGCAGCATTTGTGCTCAATGTATTAATTTTAAAACTGAGGAATAAGACTGCTATGAGTGGTGCAAACATAACAATATAAGAGAATGGCGATGTATAAAATGTTACTCCAAGTGGTGTTAGATAAACACTGCTATTGATTTGAGCTGCTGCTTGGCTCATATCTGTTGTCGTTGCTAATGATACAATTGCATAAGCGGCAGCAGCTGTAATAAGCAAACCAATGGCCATTGCATTGTAGACACCCAACATATAGTCGCGTAATCCCTGATCAATTGATGCATCGGCATGAGAAGCAGGTGCCGAACGTAAATCTTTAAAATTAGCCATAATATAAAATCCTTTAGCATATGTTCTGTCAGGTATAGGGCTTTAAAAGTGTCTCTGTCATTACACAGATAAGCTTGGTATAAGCCTTAATTGGGCAAATACAAAAACCCTTAAGAATCACTGACAGAATTCCAGCATATATGCTCTTATTATGGAGATTTATTTAAAAATTACAAGAGATTTATATGAAGAAGGAACCTTACAAATTGGTAAGGAAATAGTTCATTTTAATAAAAAATATTTCCATTTTTTGCCATATTTTTGCAAGATAAAAAGACTATACTTAAAAACTTTTCTATTTTCACAGAAACTATGTAATACAATCCCTTATAAAATATTCACTATTTTTGCGTTTATGAGAAGAGCGGCAAGTATCATCACACTATTTTTCAACTTCCAATATTGCATCTGTTTTGCACGGTTATAAGAGCTATCGAATTGGATTTTTATATAATATATTGATATGTAATGATAAATTGTCTTTTTGAATGCTAAATGATACTCTAAATATCGCAAGCTTCTCTGGTTTCAAATCTGTTTATATTAATCAAGATTATTAACTTGCTTGTGTCTTGCAAGAGACAGGGTTTTTATGGATTCAACATGAACAGATTCCAAATAAAAGAGATTTAGGCTATTAAGGGCTTTATTCAATATGAAAAAAGGTAATTTATATTTATAATCAATATGTTGCTTTAACAAGACACCATTGAAAATAGTTGAAAAAATGTTTTTTATTAAACAATATATAAAATAAAAAAGGAGAGTTTTTAAACGAAGCACTTAAGAAAAGCTCTGTAAAAGCGATATCTGTAAAAACTAAAAAACATACGAAAAGCAATTGTTCTAATTAAATAAATGGAACTTTAAATGCTGTGAAATATCTCCTCAAAAATTATGATGTAGGACACATGGATAAAAAATATTGATTTCTATTTGAGTTCATTTCTTTTGCACTAACTAAGTGTAGAAATGTGAAGTTGAAAAGAAAGTAAGATCTTATCGTCCCATGAAGAGAAACACGTGAAATGACGAGCAACAAGAATTGATTAAGAGAAATCAATGCGTAATCAGACTTGTGATGATCAAAGCTCTCTGTTTTCTAAGGCAATGAACATATCAATGAGGAGATGTACTATTGGAATGAGGCTTTGCTTTCATCCAAGTACGCAATTCTTCAATAAGGATGGCAATAACACCGAGAGTGATAAAACTATCTGCAAGGTTGAAAATAGCAAAATAAAAAATATCATCAATATGAAAAAGTATATAATCAGTGACATGATGAAAGCGAATACGATCAATGAGATTGCCGATGGCTCCTCCAATAATAAAAATAAGGCCAAAGCGCATTAAATACTTATTATATTCAGTATTTTTCCATAACCATAGAAGGAAGATAATCACAATGATCGTGATGGCGATGATTCCCCACTGAGAAAAGGAAGAAAAAAACGAAAATGCGATGCCAGAATTGCGCACATGATAAAGGGAAAGAAAAGGAATAAGCGAAATTTCTGTTCCTAAAGGCATATTGTGCATAACCCAGTATTTGACAGCTTGATCAAGTACTACTGTAAAAGCCAAGCCCAAGAGAAGAAAAGGGAGTGATTTACGAATCATGTTTTTCCTCACATGGTTCCAGTATTAAATAGGGGCGACGGATTTCATAAAGCATAACAGCTGTTGCTACAGCTAGATTAAGCGAGTCTGCTCGTCCGCTTTGTGGAATACGCGTAAGTTTATCACACCGATTCGTAAGAAGATCTGATAATCCCTGTTTTTCATTCCCCATTAAAAGGATAATAGGGCCATTTTTGAAGTCAAGTGTGCGATAATCCAGAGATCCTTTGAGGTGTGTTCCAACGATCATACCTTTAAAGTGAGAAGACCAGTTTAAAAAGGCGCTTTCATCAAAACGATAAAGTGGTACAGAGAAAATAGATCCCATGGTTGCACGGACCGTTTCAGGCGAGAAAGGGTCTGTTGTTTCACCAATTAAAATAACACCTTTAGCACCTACAGCATCAGCGGTTCGAATAATGGTACCAAGGTTTCCAGGATCACGCACACGATCAAGCGCGATGTAAACATCTTTAATCTGTCCTTTTATCATTTCAAAAGAGTGCCATTTTTGCTTGAAAATACCAATAACTGTTTGTGGGTTATCGCGTCGGGTAAGTGATTCCATAACTTTTTGTGAGGCTTTAATAACAAAACCACCGTTGGCTACAGCACGTGCGGCAGTATTTTCGATAGTAGCATTACCGATTTTACTTTTAGAAAAAATAAGCGTCTGTATTGTCCAGCCAAGATTGAGAGCATCAATGACCAATTTCAATCCTTCTGCCATGAAAAGACTTTCTCTATTACGGTTTTTCTTTTGGCTAAGTGCTTTAAGATCTTTTATGATGGGGTTGCTAAGAGAGGTAATTTCTTTCACTCTACCAGTTTTGGGTCTACACATATTCAAGCAATCCAACGGCTAAAAAGAGAAGTAGAAAGAGCACGTCCTGCAACTTCTTCACGCAAAATGAGTTCTCCTGATTCGACCGTACCACCAAGATTTACAAATGCATCACGCATTAAAGCATGAAGTGCAAAGAAGGAAGCACGAATAGAATAAGCTGTAAGGACAACAGAGAGCGGTTTATCAGAGAGAAGTTTACGACAATTTGTGATCATGGCGGGTAAATGATCAAACAGTTGCCAAATTTCACCATGGGGTCCACGCCCATAAGCAGGGGGATCAAGAAGAATCATATCATAGCTTTTTTTACGACGCAGTTCACGCTCGACAAATTTCATAGCATCATCGCAAATCCAGCGAATAGAATGATCTGGTAATCCTGCTCTTTCTTGATTAGCTTTTGCCCACGCAATGGCTTTTTTAGAAGCATCAACATGGGTAACATTCGCACCCGCTCGTGCTCCAATCAAAGAGGCAATACCTGTATAGCCAAAAAGATTCAACAATTTTATAGGGCGTTTGGCTTGAACAATTTGTTCTTCCATAGAGCGCCAATGGGCATCTTGTTCAGGAAAAACCCCCACATGACGAAAGGAAGTAAAACGGCCTAGAAAAGACAATCCATTCCAAGCAAGAGCCCATGTTTCATCAAGTGGCTTTTTAGGAAAATGCCAACGCCCAACCCCTTCTTCATCAAGGTTTCCTGTGAAAATAGCATCAACATCAGCCCATTGTTGTTGAGGTAAAGCGGGTTTCCATAGTGCTTGACCTTCTGGTCGAATAATGCGGTAAGTTCCATAACGTTCTAATTTTTGTCCATGACCAGAATCAATGAGAGCATAGTTTTCGCTTATACCCGTTTCTAAAATAAGGGGCAACTTTTCCTGCGGATATCTATTGTTATGGGAGGATTGAAAGTATTGTGCGGGCATGTTTTGTATCACGGTATATGAGGTATAAAAAGATATTATAAAGCTCTTAAATGTTTCGTAAAAGTGCAAAAAAGCTAAAGTCAATTAAAACATGTATAAAAAAAGAAAAAGAGCACTTTTAACTCTGTACTGAATATAAAATACTAAAGAGAAAAGATTTCATTTAAATACCATTACACCAGATTTGTGATAGATGTTTTCAATTTTTCAATCTCGGCTTTACTTTTTTTGAGAGCTTTTTTGTATTTGTGATAGGAAAACCAACTTATCAGATTTCCTAATAAAATACCAAAACCAAAGAAAATAAAGAGCCATATAAAGAGGGGAGCATGATAAGTAAAACTTTCAGGATTTGCTCGAAAAGGATCAAGGGTTAACGGAACCATTTGACGATTAGCCACGATAAAAACAATCAAAACCGCTGCGAGAATCACACCGATACTTGTTAGAAGAATACGTTTAATTATCATAAGTTTCTCACTGATTAAGACGGTCGCGTAAATCCTTGCCAGTTTTAAAAAAAGGAATCCACTTTTCTTCAACAGAAACAGCTTCACCTGTTCGTGGATTACGTCCATTACGGGCTGAACGGCTTTTTACAGAAAAAGCTCCAAATCCACGAAGTTCAACGCGATTGCCATTTGCAAGTGCTGTTGCAATTTCCTCAAAAATAGCGTTTACAATATTCTCCACATCCCGTTGAAAAAGATGCGGGTTATGACGAGCGATAATTTGCACAAGCTCTGATTTTACCACAATAGCCTCACTTTCACACAAAAAAATTTTGTAATTGTGCACTCCATGCATATTACAATATATAAACGGATAAAAGCAAAATAAAATCAAGAAAAAACAAATTGCAAGAAACAAAATTTGAAAATACCTTCTATAAAGGTTATACAGATTAAAAATGCGGAGTATTTAAGAGATCAGGAGAGTATGTCCGTACACAATCATTATGAAGCCTTTTCAACGCAATCATCTTGTGGAGATGTTTTAAAAAAAGCATCCCGTCATTCGCGTCGCATTAGCATATTAAAAATCTTTTTACCTCTCTTAGCGTTGATTTCAGCGCTGGTTTTTTGCTGGTTTACGTTTTTCTTGGTTCCCATTACTTCTGATTCTATGCCTTTGAACAATGGAGAAAGTGGCGTGATGAATTTGACGATGCTCAATCCAAAATTAGAAGGGTATACGCGTGCTCATGAACCTTATTGGCTTAAAGCAGAAAAGGCATTTCAAGACCATACACACGCTGGAATGATTGGGTTGCAAAACATTACAGCTAGAGCATTTATGGGCCAACAAAGACAGATTTTTCTCGCAGCACAAGGGGGGGTTTACGATAACATTAATGGTTTTTTACAGTTGGACAAGCCATTCACCATTACGACGAATGATGGGATGATGGTACAATTTATGTCAGCTAGTATTAACTTATCCGAGGGACAGTTAAAAACAGATCAACGTGTTAATATTCAGCAAGCCGGTTTTCATCTTGCCGCAAACGCCTTACAAATTCGAGAAAAAGGAAAAAACATGTATTTCCATGGTGGAGTGCATTTAGTGCTTCAAAAGCAATAACGCAATATCAATACAAATCTTTAAAGGATATTTATAAAGAGAAGTATGTGTATATACAAACAAAAGAATTGAAATAATGAAATCGTACAAAAGATGGATAGGTGTGATGTTGGCTTTTAGCATGGGAATGTTAGGAGGAGGAGCAGTTTTAGGATATGCTGAAGTGGCCCATTTTGGAATAAGTCTATCAAGCGATAAAGAACCGGTAGAACTTCATGCAGATTCTTTGGAAATACGTGATAAAGAAGGGATAGCGCTTTTTAAGGGTGATGTTTCAGTGGTGCAAGGTGAACGTCTTTTAAGAACGGCAGAATTAGTTGTTTACTACGATAAAGCATATAAAGAAATTGATAAAACTCAGGAAAATACAAAGGTATCATCTGTTTCTTTATTTGGTTCGTCGAGTATACAAAAAATGGAAGCTTTAGGAAAAGTTTATATAAAAATTGCTACGCAAGTTGCTACGGGTGATAAAGGCGTTTTTGATGGAAAGTCAAAAATGATGAGTTTGACAGGGAATCATGTTGTGTTAACTGATGGTGACAATGTGGCAACGGGGTGCAAACTAACGGCAAATATGGAAAGCGGAAAGGCTTTTTTAGAAGGTTGTGAGACACCTAAGAAAAAAGGTCGTGTTTCTATTATTTTAAAACAAAATCAAAAGAATGGTCATTAAGATTTCATGTTTGGAATCAAAATAAAAAAACAGACCGATAGGTATAATCTTGAAAGTGAAGCTTCAAAAAACCCCTTAAAAGGGACCTTGATTGCCAGTAATTTGATTAAAGTTTATCGAGGAAGACGAACTGTTAATGGTGTTTCTTTTGGCATTCGTACGGGAGAAGCCGTTGGCATTTTAGGACCCAATGGGGCAGGTAAAACAACTTGTTTTTATATGGTTACGGGGCTTATAAAATCTGATGGAGGATCCATTAAAATTGATGGATTTGATATTACGCATCTTCCGATGTATCGACGTGCGCGTTTAGGTATTGGATATCTTCCACAGGAAGCGTCTATTTTTCGTGGTCTTTCAGTAGAAAATAACATTAAAGCTGTTTTAGAGGTCGTTGAAAAAGATCGCCTTAAACAGCGTGAAGAGTTAGATAGCCTTTTACATGAATTTAAAATTGATCATTTACGTAAAATGTCTGCACTTTCGTTATCTGGAGGTGAACGTCGGCGACTTGAAATTGCGCGCGCTTTAGCTTCTCGTCCCCATTTTATGTTACTTGATGAACCATTTGCAGGAATTGATCCTATCGCTATTTTCGATATTCAACAACTTATTCGTCATTTAACGAAGCGTGGCATTGGTGTTTTAATAACGGATCATAATGTGCGTGAGACATTAGGGCTTGTCGATCGCGCTTATATTATTCATACAGGGCGGGTGTTAGTTCACGGTTGTCCTAACGATATTATCAACAACGTTGATGTACGCAGAATTTATTTAGGAAATCAGTTTTCTCTTTGATTTTACAGCTTTCACGAGTTTCCATTTAAGTTTAACCAAACATTATTACTGAAAATCTCCTTATTTATGCCAAAACTTCTTTTATGACTATAACCTTAGAATGTTTTTATTGAGTGGTGAAAAAAGCTTCATCATTAAAGAGTTAGTTTGTTTTTTTATAAGTTTAGCTTACTCATGATTGTATCATAGAAAAGATATCACTAGATTAACGTGATAATGAGTGATAAATGAAACTCTCAATAAATGCGTGTGTTATTGAAAGGTAAGAGATGTTTATCATATTTTTCTCTGTAATATATCGATGATGCTGGTTTAGGTATTTTAATAGGAGCGCCGGTTATTCAATAGGAGTTGTCGTATTTTATTGGTTTATATGGCCCTATTAAAAAATAGGAGCTTGACTACAGATATCAGGCTAAATCTATAAATCTTTTAAAATAACCATTAAATCTCTAAAAACCTTTATATTCTTGTTATAAGGCGGTATTCAAGCTATACAGTAATTTTCAAAGTAAAGGTCCATTTTGCTCAGTATGCTTTTCATTTTAATTTAAGGGATCATTTTTAAGAAAATGAAAAACTCTGATAGCGAATTATACATCAATTCTTATGACAAGTTTAATAAATTTATGAATAATGACCTTTTCTAGAGTCGTAAGGAAATTAACTTTATGAACAACTTCATTTCTTTGTTTTCTCATGCCGTTAATGAGGAGCTAAATACTATTTATTGTTGTGTTAAAAGTGATATGACATGTATTGAGTTATCATCCGTTATAAATTGAAAAATAAAAACACATGCGATGTTGCGAAAAGTGAAAGAACATTAAGTATCTATACCGTTTATAGGTTTATTGATGAGCATTTGAGCGTGTAAGAGGAAAATTAAAGTATGAATTTGAGTGAGTTAATAGCACCGGAAGCGATCATTCCGGCTCTTAAGGCTAATTCGAAAAAACAAGTTCTACAAATTTTAGCCGAAAAGGCTTCTAAGCTGACAGGTCTTAGTGAGCATGTAATTTTTGATGTTGTTTTGCAACGCGAGAAGCTTGGTTCAACGGGTTTGGGTGGTGGTATTGCGATTCCTCATGGGAAATTACCTGATATTGATCGGATTGTTGGTATATTTGCACGTCTTGAAAGTCCTGTTGATTTTGAAGCTCTCGATGACGAACCTATAGATCTCGTTTTTCTCCTTTTGGCACCTGAAAATGCTGGTGCAGATCACTTAAAAGCTTTATCTCAGATTGCACGTGTTTTGCGCCATGCTGATGTTGTGCAAAAGTTGCGCAATACGCATAATGCCAATGCGCTTTATGCTTTATTGATTCAAACTTCAGAATCAAATGCAGCTTAAAAGGTATTATGAGCGTATAAATTGCGAGGTATGCACCACAGAGCGTAGGAAATAATATAATTTGCATCTTAAGACTAATAACAAAAGGTTATGTCATGAGATTTAAAAAAAATCATTTCTAAGTGAACCTTCTTTTTAAAGAGCAAGCAACAAAAACGAAGGAGTTGTCCTTTCTTGTTCTCGTATATTAAAGCACCTAATTATTATGTTCATGGATTCTTTTATCCTATTATACTATAAAAACACTATCATTTGAGGTGTGGTGAGATAAATTCTGGAAATCTTCTTGATATATTAAGTGCTTTTAGAGTGCGTGGTAAATATTTTTAAGCAGGATTTGTCTGTAGAGCCTTTAGTTAAGTGAATCACATGAGTGGAAAGGCAAGGGGAACTCGACTCAACAAGAATCCAAACTTCTTATACACCAAATTGGGTTAAAAATCTTCACCCTCTGAGGGTGGGGCAGTAATCAATAGAAAAGTTTATTCGTGCATTGAATTTTTTTGTAAATTAAATTTTGGTACTTAGGGATAATATTATTAAGATTCAAGTAGAAAATAGGGGATATTGTATCCCGTGTGTGTCAATATATTGATTTATAAAGATAATTTACTGTTTTACATGTTGAATGAGAGATCCGAATATCATAAGATTCCCTCATGCCGAACCTATTTATGTTAAATCAATCAAAACCATTCACTTACACGATTACAATCAAGGAAAGCCGTGTGGATAAGACTGTATAAGACAAACTGTATGAGACAAGGAGTAAAAATGCTTCTTATGAACCATCTCAAGTGCCAAGGGCTGTAGCAATATTGGAAGCTGGCAAAGTGTGATTAAGTATGATTTAGATGTCAGCTGTTGTATAGAGCTCATACTAAAAAATAATTTTGTACGGTAAGAATGAAAACTATACCTTTAGGTTGGGTGAAAGAGTTTTTGTGCATAAGAAGATTTATTCAAGTGTCTTTAATTGATTAAAATGTTGTTTAAAAAACGGTAATGTTAGAACTTCTATAGAAAAAAGTTTTATATTTCTTGTTATAAATTACTTAGAAATAAGATAAGAGAACTTGTCAAAAAATTCTTAAAACGTTTTTGGTAACAGGAAGAAAGGAATTGTCTAATACATTTAAAATAATATGTTTAAGCTATTATAAGCTACTAGAATCACTTTAGAACTTAAAAATTGGAGATGAAATATATAGGAAGAGTTAATAGGAGCAAAAGAAACAAAGTTACATGTAGTTGTTGAGACAAAATCTAAGTACTTTATGTTTCATGACCAATGTAGTGATAATAGTCTATTATTTTTTTAAGATATTTTGAAGATTATGAAAAGGCGATATGGGAACGATGTTGAATACGAAGTATGAATGCACTATAATGGATAAAAGGTGAGGTATTTACGAACATAAATGTATTGAATGTGTGAAGTCGAGAAGTGATATTCGCAAGGCTGTGAAATTTTTGGGGAGGTCAGGGTGTGTTTGCAAAATTTTGCAGCAGATTTCTTGTGATATTAAAGAGTATAGTTTATTTCTTAACAGAGTGGTAGTGTATTTTCATCTCGTTTTGAAGTTCTATTGCTTAAAGAAATCGTTTTTTATACAAAAACGAAATGAGTAGCATAAAATGAAAATGTTATTTTTTAATGTGGTTATTGAATAAGAAGTTTATATTTTGGTAACACCTAAAAGGTCACAATGAAACGTAGAGATCTATTTTAATTGGTGTGAAAATATTTTGCTTATTGGAAGAATTAGGACAGTGATACATGAGTATCGAGGTTTTTTTGAATTTTTCCAATGAAGAGAATCTTGTTAGAGACTAAAGAAGTGAGCTAAATAAAGATGTTTGAAAAGACTGTTATTGCTGCATCTGTAATGGTTCTGGTTACAGCTGGGGCAGCATGTGCACAAACGCCAAATCGTTTAAATCAATTTGAAGCATGGGGGGTCTATTCTTATAAATCGCCCCAAAATACGATTTGCTATGTGTTATCGGTACCTTTGAAGGCTCTTCCAACGACGGTTAATCATGGTGATAACTTTTTCTTAATTACCAAGCGTTCTCATTCACCTGTTTCGTTCGAACCGCAGTTTATGGCTGGTTATACGCTTCAAGAAGGATCGAGAGTGACAGTGACCATTGGAAATAAGGACTTTAATTTTTTCACGAAGGATTCCTCAGCTTGGTTGGCGTCATCAGAGCTAGAAAAGCAGCTTGTTTCTGCTATACGTGCTGGAAACAATATGACAGTGCAAGCTATATCAAAAAGAGGAACGCATACCACCTATACTTATTCCTTAAAAGGGGTCACTGCTGCATTAAACGCAGCTCAAAAGTGCCATTAAGGTTTCGATAACTTCTAAAATAGTGATGTGAATTGGAAAGCAATGGCCATTTCCTATGACCTTAGACCAGTTGGTTCATGTTTTGCACGAAAAACAGATAATGTGGTCGTGAAGGAGAGTTCTAAGCTCTCTTTAATTGGTTTGTCGCAAGATGAAATGATACAAGCTTTAAAGACAGTTGGTGTACCAGAGCATCAAACGCGTATGCGTATGCGTCAGCTTTGGCATTGGCTTTATGTGCGTGGTGTTTCAAATTTTGATGAGATGCTGAATATTTCTAAAGCAATGCAAGAAACACTTAAGTGTCATTTTTCCATTATGCGTCCAGAAATTGTTGGAGAACAAATATCAAAAGACGGTACACGTAAATGGCTTTTACGTTTTCCTGCACGTGGAGCTGGAAGACCTGTTGAAATTGAAACGGTTTATATCCCTGAAGAAGGACGTGGTACTTTATGTCTTTCATCGCAAGTAGGGTGTACGTTAACCTGCTCTTTTTGCCATACGGGAACGCAGATGCTTGTTCGTAATCTGACCGCAGAAGAGATTTTAGCACAACTATTAGTTGCACGTGATTGTTTGGGTGATTTTCCTGATAAGAATACCCCTGATGGAGCAATTGTTCCCATTGAAGGACGAAAAATTACCAATATTGTTATGATGGGAATGGGAGAACCTCTTTATAATTTTGAAGCTGTTAAAAAAGCTTTATTGATTGCCTCTGATGGCGATGGCCTTTCTTTATCAAAACGTCGAATTACGCTTTCAACTAGTGGGGTTGTTCCTGGAATTATCCGAACCGGAGAAGAAATTGGTGTTATGTTAGCAATTTCACTCCACGCAGTACACGATACACTAAGGGATATGCTTGTTCCCATTAATAAAAAATATCCGCTTGCTTTACTAATGGAGGCTTGCCGTAATTATCCTGGTCTTTCCAATGCAAAACGAATCACATTTGAATATGTTATGCTGAAAGATATCAATGACACTTTAGATGATGCTAAGCGATTGATTCAGTTATTGAAAGGGATTCCTGCTAAGATTAATTTAATCCCTTTTAATCCGTGGCCAGGGAGTAATTATCAGTGTTCTGATTGGGAGCAAATCGAGCGTTTTGCTGATGTCGTTAATCAAGCGGGCTATGCTTCTCCTATTCGGATACCGCGTGGACGCGATATTTTAGCTGCATGTGGACAGCTTAAATCAGCTTCAGAGCGCTTACGTAAATCTGAACGGTTACGACTTGAAAATGCCATTGGTCATTAGTTAACGCAATTTTCAGCGATATCGAGGCCTATGCTTTTTTTCAGTAAATCATCATATAATAGCATGTGTGAGACAGAGATTAAGATAGATAAGTGCTAGACGAACAGTCTCAGCTTTTATATGCTAAAAGGGGTAAGATATTGTCTATAGTCTATTTGCATAATCTCTGAAATAAGAAGGAAGCCTAATTTAGAGGGAATATGAGGTCTTAAGGATTGTAACTAATTTCTACCTTATTATCATACTCTTTAATTCGGTTTTATGTCTTTTAAAAGCATCTACGGTAATATCTTTTAAAAAGTGGAGATGGTGCACTGCCTCATGCTTTTGTTTATTACGTTCTTTAATAAGATCACGCTTCACAAGCACAACAGAGGATCTAAAATATAAATACCATTGTGTTGTCCATTGATATGTTTTTTAGGTATCTCTGAGTGCACTCTTCATATCACGACAATGCCTGTGAAGAGTATAACAAAAAGGCTCTGTGAAATGTACTATACTCCTACACCTTTATGTTTAATAAAGGTGTAAGTTGATACCACCATTCTATTTTTTAGCTCCCAATGTTGTAAACAGCTTTTGGCACTTAAGATGGTTCATAAGAGGTATTTTTATTCTTTTCTTAGACAGTTTTTATCCATACGAAAACTCCAGCTTCGCTTGTGATGTGCAAAGGAAAGGTATTGTTTTATTCAACATAAACGGGTTTGAAATGAAAAAATCTTATAATATTTGTTTTTTTATTTAAATTAAAAGCGATACATTACACATATAAATCAATGTTTTGTAACGATAAGGAGATGGAGGGCAAAGCTGGTAAAAGTACCAGCAATAAGCCAGTCGAGAAAGCGAATATAAAGAGGGTTCTTTTTGAGAGTTTTGGTAAGTTTATGCGCTGTAAAAACGATTGCAATTGTAATGGGGAAAGAAATAGGAATATAAGAGAGTCCTAAAAAGAGCAATTTTTGTGTTGCCATAGGATCATTCGCATTGATAAATTGTGGTAAGAATGTCGCGTTAAAGAGTATAACTTTAGGATTGAGAAGATTAATTCCAATACCAGCAAGATAGTTACGTTTAGCGCTTTGAGATTTAGAAGATGTCTGTTCAAAGGAAAAAGTGGGGTTTTTCCGTAACGCTTGAAAGGAAAACCATAAAAGATAAAAGGCGCCAACAATTTTCAGAAGAACAAAAGTATGTGGTGCAGCAAAAATAAGCGCTGATAAGCCAAGTGCTACAGCGGTAACCTGAATGGCAAACCCTGTTGCACTACCCAAGGCGCACATAATTCCAGCTTTTTTGCTTTGTGTAATGGTTCGTCCTACAGAAAGCATCATATCTGGTCCTGGAATAAGTGCTAAAATCAACGATGCTAAAGCAAATTGTACAACAATAGACCACTCCGGTAGAAATGACACGTAAATCTCCTTTTATTTTTAAGCAGTGTTCACTATTTATACTTTGAGGCACCTTTATTTACGCTTTTTACGTCTTTTTAATGTTGCTTAAAAAGAATTTATTTTTATATTTCTTGTATCGTTTTGATTTTTGGGTAGAAATAAAAAAAGTAGCTCATATAGAACGTTAAAATGAAAAAGTGGCAAAATATTAGAAAAGTTGTTTTGGCTTATTCAGGTGGATTGGATACGTCAATTATTCTTAAATGGTTGCAAAGTACGCTAGGCGTTGAAGTTGTAACTTTTACAGCAGATTTGGGGCAGGGGGAAGAGCTGGAACTTGCTCGTCGTAAAGCTGAAATGCTAGGTGTTAAAGAAATTTATATTGAAGATTTGCGTGAAGAGTTTGTGCGTGATTTTGTTTTTCCGATGTTTCGAGCCAATACCATTTATGAGGGGACTTATCTTTTAGGAACATCAATTGCACGTCCACTTATTTCAAAACGCCTTATTGAAATTGCTAAGGAAACAGGGGCTGATGCCATTGCTCATGGGGCAACAGGAAAAGGCAATGATCAGGTACGCTTTGAGCTTTCCGCTTATGCGCTTAATCCTGATATAAAGATTATTGCTCCATGGCGTGATTGGGATTTTAAGAGTCGGACAGATCTGTTTGAATTTGCTCGTATTCATCAAATTCCTGTAGAAAAGGATAAGCAAGGTGAAGCGCCTTTTTCAGTGGATGCAAATTTATTGCATTCTTCATCAGAAGGAAAGATTTTAGAAGATCCAGCACTTCCTGCTCCTGAATATGTATATATGCGTACTCTTTCGCCGGAAGATGCTCCAGATCAAGCAACCAGAATTACTCTTGGCTTTAAAAAAGGCGATGCTGTTTCAATCAATGGAAAAAATTTATCTCCTGCAACTTTACTTGCAGAATTAAATCATTATGGGCGCGATAATGGTATCGGTCGGTTAGATTTGGTAGAAAATCGCTTTGTGGGTATGAAATCGCGGGGTATTTATGAAACACCAGGTGGAACCATTCTTTTGACGGCTCACAGAGCGATAGAATCTTTAACGTTAGATCGTGGCGCAGCTCATTTGAAAGATGAATTGATGCCACGTTATGCAGAACTCATTTATTATGGATTTTGGTTTTCGCCGGAACGTAAGATGTTGCAGGCAGCTATTGATTTATCTCAAGAACATGTTGAAGGTGAAGTCACGTTAAAGCTTTATAAGGGGAATGTAATTATTGAAGGGCGCCAAAGTAAAAAATCACTTTATTCTAGTGAGTTGGTAACTTTCGAGGATGATCAAGGTGTTTATGATCAAAGAGATGCAACTGGTTTTATTAAATTAAATGCTCTACGTTTGCGTACATTAGCAATGCGTCATCAAGGTGATAAAGAAAAGAAATAGAAAATTACGGTGACAAGTGTAATATGGATTAGTGCTTTTGTATGAAATGCCTAATTTAAGCATTTTTTCTGTTGGTTTTTACCGTTCTTTCATTCAATGTTAGAGGCTTATCTTTTGCGCTAATAAATATAATAAGCATAATAATAGCAATGAAGGCTTCGATAATCAAAACAAGTCAATTTTGCTTTATAATATTGAATGTTTTTGATTTTTATCAGAACAAAATATGTTTATAACGAGGGCGGTTTTTGTATTGTGACTTAAGAGTATAAAGAAATTTTCATCTTTTTGCTTGCTATTATTGACGAATAAATTCAAGAACCATACACCCTATTTTAAAAGAGTGTAATTTTTAGGATAAATAATGATGCGTGATCAGTGTGATACCCTCAACCTTACGCCTGAATTAAAAGATGCAGCTTCTCAATCGAGAACTTGGCCATTTGAAGAAGCACGTAAGATTATCAAACGGTATGAAAAAACGGGTTATCCAGACAATGTGATATTTGAAACAGGTTATGGCCCTTCTGGTTTACCGCATATTGGAACTTTTGGGGAAGTTGCACGTACAACCATGGTGCGTCATGCATTTCATATTCTCACGGAGAATAAAGTAAAAACAAAATTACTTTGTTTTTCTGATGATATGGATGGTTTGCGCAAGGTTCCTGAGAATGTGCCTGATCGCGAAAGGATGGAACATTATCTTGGTCAACCGTTGAGTCGTGTACCCGACCCTTTTGGAGATGATTATCCTTCTTTTGGGGCAGCGAATAATGCGCGGTTACGGGCTTTCCTTGATCGTTTTGGTTTTGATTATGAATTTGCAAGTGCTACGGATTATTACAATTCTGGTCGTTTTGATGAAACACTTTTGAAAATCCTTGCCTGTTATGACAAGGTTATGGCAATTATTTTACCAACATTAGGTGAAGAACGGCAAGCGACCTATTCACTCTTTCTACCGATTTCTCCCTTTTCTGGAAAAGTATTACAGGTACCGATGATTGCGCGTAATGTTGAAAAAGGTACAGTCACTTATATTGAGCCAGAAACAGGAGAAACTATAGAAACAGAGGTTACGGGGGGCAAAGTTAAGTGTCAGTGGAAGGTAGATTGGGCAATGCGTTGGACAGCACTTAGCATTGATTATGAAATGGCCGGAAAAGACCTTATCGATTCCACAAATCTTTCTTCTAAAATTTGTAAAGTATTAGGTGGAAAGCCCCCAGAAGGATTCAACTATGAGCTCTTTTTAGATGAGAAAGGGCAGAAAATTTCCAAATCCAAGGGAAATGGCTTAACCATTGATGAATGGCTTACTTATGCCCCAACAGAGAGTTTAGGGCTTTATATGTTTTCAAAACCTAAAACAGCAAAAAGGCTTTATTTTGATGTTATTCCTAAAGCTGTAGATGAATACTATGCGCATCTTTCAGCCTATGGTCGTCAAAAATGGCAAGAACGGCTTAGTAATCCTGTATGGCATATTCATAATGGTTGTCCACCGCAGGTTGATTTGCCTGTATCCTTTGCGATGCTTTTAAATTTGGTAAGTGCTTCAAATGCGGAGAATGCAGAAGTTCTTTGGGGTTTTATTTCTCGTTACGCTAAAGGAGCGAATGCACAAACTTATCCAGAACTTGATCAATTGGTGAAGTTTGCTATTAAATATTTTGATGTTTTTGTTAAACCAAACAAGAAATTTCGTATACCAGATGATAGCGAACGAGAAACATTAGCACAAATTGATGAAAAATTAGCTCATTTACCTGAAACTGTTGATGGCAACATATTACAAAATATGCTTCTTGATGTTGCACGATTAACGGAACGCTATCAAGATCATAGCAAAAAAAGCCCTGAAGGTGGGCCTGGTGTTTCTAATGTTTTTTTTCAAATGTTGTATGAAGTCCTTCTTGGACAAGAGCGAGGTCCACGATGGGGATCATTTATAGCGCTTTATGGGATTAATGAAATGCGTGCACTGATTGCTGAAACACTTGCACGGCCGACGGAGGAATAATGGAACGAAGAGTGCAGGAAGTAAAGCGACGCCGTACATTTGCAATTATTGCTCACCCAGATGCGGGGAAAACAACATTAACAGAAAAGCTTTTATTGTTTGGTGGTGCTATTCAACTTGCAGGAGAAGTAAAAGCCAAAAAAGATCGTATTCAAACCCGTTCTGATTGGATGAATATTGAGCGTGATCGTGGTATTTCCGTTGTGACTTCGGTGATGACGTTTGAATATGAAAATCATATTTTTAATCTCCTAGATACTCCAGGACATGAAGATTTTTCAGACGATACCTATCGCACACTCACAGCTGTTGATAGTGCTGTCATGGTGTTGGATGGGGCCCGCGGGATTGAGCCTAGAACATTAAAATTGTTTGAAGTGTGTCGGATGCGGGATATTCCTATTGTTACGTTTATCAATAAAATGGATCGTGAGGCACGTGATCCTATAGAGCTTTTAGATGAAATTGAAGAAAAGCTTGCTCTTGATACTGCGCCTATAACATGGCCAATTGGGTCGGGTAAAGATTTTGTTGGTACCTATGACCTTCATCATAATCGTTTTCGTCAAAAAGATGATGAGATAATACAGCAGATAGTTTCAAATCCCAGAGAGGTTGTCCATTTACTCCCTGAATATCAACGTTCAACTTTTATTGAAGGGGTAGAACTTGCTCAAAGTGTTTGCAAGAATTTTGATCTGCAAGCTTTCCGTGAAGGTCATATGACACCGGTTTATTTTGGTTCAGCTTTGCGAAATTTTGGTGTTCGTGATTTGATCAATGCGCTTATAGATTTTGGTCAAAGTCCTCGTGATCAAAGTGCAGATCAGCGCAATGTCATAGCAACTGAACCTAAAATGACGGGATTTGTTTTTAAAATTCAAGCGAATATGGACCCTAATCATCGTGATCGTATTGCATTTTTTCGGGTATGTTCGGGAACGCTTGAACGTGGTATGAAAACAAAGTTGGTTCGAACAGGAAAACCGATGACACTTTCGGCTCCACAATTTTTCTTTGCGCGTTCGCGCCAAATTGCTGATCAAGCCTATGCTGGTGATATCGTAGGGATCCCTAATCATGGAACATTGCGTATCGGCGATACTTTGACTGAAGGAGAAGATATCCTCTTTAAGGGAGTACCGAATTTTGCACCAGAGATTTTGCGTCGTGTTTGTTTAGGCGATCCAATGAAAGCAAAAAAGCTCAAAGAAGCTTTGCAACAAATGGCTGAAGAAGGGGTTGTACAATTGTTTATTCCTGATGATGGGTCGCCTTCTCTCATTGGTGTTATTGGTGCTTTGCAAATTGATGTCTTAAAAGAACGATTAAAAATAGAATATTCTTTGCCAGTGAATTTTGAGTCTGCGCGCTTTAATTTATGCCGTTGGATTTCAGCGCAGAGCAAAGATGAGTTGCAAAAGTTTCTCAGCAATCACCGCTCTGCTATTGCGTATGATTTAGAAGGTGATCCAGTTTTTTTAGCGGAGAACCATTTTTCATTGAATTATGAGGCAGAAAGAGCTCCTAAAATAAAATTTTCTGCTTTTAAAGATTATCAAGTACGCTCTTAAAATAAAGAAAAATCTTTTCTACAATAATTTGATTTATAATGATAATTTATCGTTTTTTATATGGGAACAATCAAAATCATTTGTTTAAAAATCATAAGTATGATTGGTGTGTGCGTAAAACACTTGAAGCAAGAAATACAATACCTCTTATAGATCTTCTCTATAGCCAAGAGCTTTCAAAATATTGGGTGAGGGTAAAAATGATGATGGTGGTTATAGCGTTATGATGTAACGATGGTGGTGTGTGATGTATCTCATCCCATTCACGGAAGTTTACGTTATACTATTCATTTATATTATTTACGGGATGACATGACGAGGTAAGATCAAGTACAATAAAAAATGTCCCTTTAAAAACAAACATATAAAATTGCAACATAATGATATTTTTGGGCATTCTATTTTGCATAAGGGATGTAATTCTAGCAAGATAGAGGCTTGCACGATAAAATTTCGCAAAACTCTCTCTCTCAAAGTAATCTGTTTTCGCTGTGAAATGTGGAAATATTATTATTTTTTTCCAAGCTTTTTATGGGATTCTAAAATATTATTTATGAAACTGATTTTTTAAGTTTTGCAATATCATGATATCTATTTTTTTCTGAAAGTGATGGAGTATGTAAAGGATATTTTTAGATTGAACTGTATAAAAAATACGGTAAATTTATTTATTATTAAAAGAGTTACAGCGCACTGGTACCTCTAGAACCTTTTAAAACTTTAATATTTATTTTTATATTACCTATTTGAGTTAGAGAATAAACTGTAGCCAATTCTACGTTGAAAAATATCAGAAAAATTTTATATATTTTTTCGCGATGACTTAAGACATATAATTTATTTCGATATTTTTTAAATCTAAACTAAAAAATCTGCTTTATAAACATAGCTTTTCAGTTTTTCCTTGTATAAATATTGTATACAGTCAAAATAATACAAATAATCAATAAGCTGAAATTTGTTATCCCAAATATGAGATCATATGACCTATAAACCGCATGTCTTTTCTATTTCTCCGGGAACTGCTTTTTTGCCTCACTTTGTTGATGCACTACTTTCTGGTAGCCTTATTGATAATTTCGCTTCAAGTGGAGACATTCAAACTGCCCTTGCCGATAGCCTTATTTATGTTCCGACACGTCGTGCTGCTCGCGCTTTGCGTTTAGCCTTTGTTGAAAGAAGTGATACACAATCAACATTTTTGCCAACCATTCGTGCTCTAGGAGATGTCGATGAAGACAGTTTTCTTTTTGTTGAAAATCATACCAGCGCTCTCGATCCACCTATTGGAGAAAGCGAACGTCTTTTACTTTTAGCGCGTCTTATCCGTCCATGGCGTGAAAATTTGCCTGCGCATCTGCGTGCCATGTTTGGTACAGAAGATGTACTTATTCCGGCTCATAGTGCTGATGCGATTTGGCTTGCGCAAGATTTAGCACATTTGATGGACGAAATTGAAGCAGAAGGAGCAGATTGGTCAGAACTTAAAAATATTGCACCTGATATGGTCGCTGAATGGTGGCAAATAACGCTCGATTTCTTGACTATTGTTACGCAAAATTGGCCAAAAATCTTGAAAGAAAAACAACGAAGTAATCCCGCTGAATGGCGTAATCAAGTACTCACAATGCATGCAGAGACTTTACGATGCATGCAGCCTGATAAACCGATCATTGCAGCTGGTGTGTCAGGTTCTATGCCCGCAGTTTCTCATCTTTTAAAGGTTATATCTTCTCTGCCCAAAGGGGCTGTTGTTCTTCCTGGTCTTGATCTTCATATGGATGAAGAACAATGGAATGCACTAAGCACAAGCAATAAAGAAAAAACAGCTTGTGATTTTTTTGATCCTGCAGAAAATGTTTTTAGCCATCCTCAATATCATTTAAAAAAACTTCTAACTCTCATGGAGTGTCAACGTCATCATGTTTGCGAAATTGGCCAACAGAGTAGCATAAAGAAAAAACGAATGGCTCTTTTATCAGAAGCACTCCGACCAGCTTCTACAACAGATAAATGGGTACAAATTGTCCGTAACGATTATGAAAATCTTTGTGCAGATTGGTCATTTATTGAAGCTATAAATGAACGTGAAGAAGCTCTTGCGATAGCTGTTACCTTACGCAAAGCTATTGAAGAACCCAAAAAAACTGCAGCCCTTATTACAAATGACCGTAATTTAGCACGCCGTGTTGCTGTGGAATTACAGCGATTTGGAATTGAAGCAAATGATTCAGGCGGAATACCACTTGCACAAACATTGCCTGTAACTCTCTTACGACTTATTTTAGAAAATGTATTGCAAGCTGATGATCCCATTGCTTTTCTTTCTCTTCTTAAACATCCCCTTACAACACTCCAACAAAACCGTCATTGTTTACGGGAAATGGCAGAAAATTTTGAACTTTTTGTTCTTCGAGGGAATACAGGGCGCATCAATCTTTGCGAGTGTGATCAATTTCTCGAAAAATGGATTGATACATCCTTTCATAATAGTTCTGAAGTCAACACCCTTGATCAGCAGAAATGTGAAGAAGCACGTCTCCTTTGTCATCTTTTGAAAAAAGCTGTTGAACCTTTAACATCTCTTATGAAACAAGAGAAAGAATGCACCATCAATGAGGCTGCAATAGCAACTGTTGAGGTTTTTGAAAATTTTGGTCGCAATGAGGATAATTCTCTTGCACATCTTTATCAACACGAAGCAGGACAAGCCCTATCAAATTTTTTGCGTGAATTGGTCAGTGATCAATCGGGATTAACATTTCATCTTTGTGAATGGCCCGCTATGTTTTCTGCCATAATAGCAACTCGTTCCGTCGCACCTTCGCCTGGAGGACATCCACGTTTATTCATCTGGGGTACTTTGGAATCGCGTTTGCAAACGGTTGATACAGTGGTCATCGGCGGTCTTAATGAAGGGTCATGGCCGATATCAACCCGAAATGATGCTTTTTTATCGCGACCGATGAAAATGATGTTAACTCTGGAACCACCAGAGCAGCGTATTGGTATTTCTGCGCATGATTTTCAATGGGCGATGGGAATGGAAAAAGTGGTGATGAGTCGCGCATTGCGCGTTAATCATACGCCTTCCATTCCTTCACGCTGGCTACAACGCATGGAAACAGTTGTAGGAAAACAGGTTTGGGAACAAATCCGTGAACGAGGTGAAATACTACGCCATTGGGCAAAGATGCTTGATCATACAAGCATAACTTCTGAGGTGGAACGTCCTTGCCCTGCTCCGCCTCTTGATATACGCCCGCGTCATTTTTCAGTTACTGAAATAGAAACATTGCGATATGATCCCTATGCTATTTATGCTAAAAAAATCTTAAGGCTCAAACCACTTAAAGAACTTATTCATGATCCTAGCGCTTCAGAACGAGGAACACTTTATCACGCTATTCTTGCAGCTTTTTGCACACAAATGAAAAATCCAAATGCTGCAAATGCACTCAATGTACTGCTTGCTATTGGGCGTAAAGAGTTTGATAAATTCAATTTTCCACCCGATATTGAAGTAATTTGGTGGAATAGTTTTGAAAACCTTGCTCCACGCTTTATTCAATGGGAACAAAGTTTAGGACTGCGAGAGCGATATTCGGAAGTGGTATCACAAAAAATTCCTATAGGAACAACAGGAGTAACCCTTTCAGGACGTGCTGATCGTCTTGATGTTTTGCCAGATAAAACGGTTGAAATTCTAGATTTCAAAACCGGAACCCCTCCTTCATCAAAACAAGTTCGTGAATTATTATTTCCGCAATTGGCTTTAGAAACAGCTTTACTCATACAAGGGGGCTTCCCAGATTTTCAAGATTTTACCCCCTCAAATTTATTTTACATTCCTCTTAACAAAAAAGGTGAAATTAAATCCCAATCAATTCTTTTAAAGAAAAAAGACGGAAAAACTCATCTAAGTGCTGTTGATCTTGCTGACAATGCATGGGAAAATCTTATCGCACTCATAACTTATTATCAAAATCCACAACAAGGTTATCTCTCACATGCTGTCCCCATGTCAAAACGATATGAAGGTGACTACGACCATTTGGCTCGGTTGTGGGAATGGTCAAGTGGTTTTCATAAAGAAGAGTAATCATGACGTTTTTTTCTATTCCTGAAGCCGCTCTTGATGCACAAGCAACAGCAACACATCCCCAAAAAAACGTGTGGGTTTCTGCAAATGCTGGATCTGGAAAAACCCACGTTTTAAGTGAACGTGTTATCCGTTTGCTTTTAAACGGTACGCCTCCAGCACGTATTTTATGCCTTACTTATACAAGAGCTGCTGCTGCTGTTATGCAATCACGAATTTTTCGCACGCTTTCCAGTTGGAATGAGCTCGATGATGCACAGCTGCAAGAAACCTTAACACGGTTTGAAAAAAAGCCTGTTAATGCGCAAAAACTAACTTATGCACGACAACTCTTCGCGCGTGCTCTCGAAACGCCTGGTGGCTTAAAAATTCAAACGATTCATGCTTTTTGTGAAGCTCTCTTACATCAATTTATGTTAGAAGCCAATATTGCAGGACATTTTGAACTTCCCGATGATATCGGTCGAAAAAAATTACGACAAGAATCCCGTCGTCAACTTTTAGCCCGTCGTGATGTACAACCTGCTTTGCAACAGTTACTTCAAGTTATTAGCGAACATACTTTTAACCAATTGCTCTATGAAGCAGTTGAAAAGCAACATAAATTGTCTGATTTTTTATCTTCTCTTTTATCTGAAAATGGAGAAGAAAAATTGCGCGCGCTTTTTAACTTAGCGCCCAATGAAACAAATCAATATCTGCTGGAACAAATTAAACAAACAGCGCGCCTTCCTCTTTATGCTCTTAAGCATTGTGAAATCAATGGTAGTCAAAGCTTTAAGGATATGGTGGAAAAACTTTCCCAATTAGAAAAGGTGCATGATGAGAAAAATATTCTCAATATTATTTCTGATATTTATTTTACAATCAAAGGTGAGCCGCGTAATTTTTCAAATTTATCTCGTAAAAAATCAGACGAAATTTGGCCTTTTATTCAACAAATGCTTGAAGATAAACAAAACAAGCTTTCTGTTCTTTTAGAAAAATATCAATGCGCAAAGGTTGCCACTCTCAATATGGCTGCTTTTCAGCTTTGTGCTATTTATCTCAAAATTTATAAGAATCTAAAAAAGTCCAATGGCTTCTTAGACTTTGATGATCTTATTGAGCGTACACTTCATTTGTTACAGCGCAAAGGTGCAAGCCAATGGGTGCACTATAAACTTGATCAGGGACTTGATCATATTCTACTTGATGAAGCACAAGACACCAACCCTGAGCAATGGCAAATTATTCAACTGTTGGCACAGGAATTTTTTTCAGGGTATAGCCAACGAACAAACATACGCACTCTTTTTGCTGTTGGAGATGAAAAGCAATCTATTTATTCTTTTCAAGGCGCTGCTCCAGAAAATTTTGCTGCAAATGGACGAATTATTCAAAAAAAAGTGCAGCAAACAAATCAGCAATTTGAAAAAATACAACTGCATTATTCTTTTCGCTCTACAGCAGATGTTCTTAAAAGTGTTGATCTTGTTTTTGAAACACCAGAAAACTATAAAGGACTTTCGGCAGAAAATACAAAAACGGTGCATGAAGCTATTCGTATTCATAGTCCCGGTGAAGTTGTTATATGGGATGCCATTTCCAAAGAAACGAGTGACTTTCCTCAAGATTGGCATGCAACTGTTAATCATTTAGATACACCTGAAGTGCGTTTAGCAGAAAAAATTGCTGAAACGATTGCCGACTGGTTACAAAAAGGCGAAATGCTTCCAGCAAAAGGACGCTTAATACGTGCAAGTGATATTATGATCTTGGTCCGTAAACGTGATCAATTTGTCTCAGCTCTTTCTCGTGCTCTTAAACACCGTAATATTCCCGTAGCAGGGGCTGATCGTTTACAGCTTACCAAACATATTAGTATCCGTGATTTAATGGCGCTTGCACGTTTTGTTTTACAGCCACAAGATGATCTTTCTCTTGCTTGTGTTTTAAAAAGCCCACTTTTTGCTCTTAGTGAAGAGGAACTCTATCAGCTTGCAGCACACCGCACCGGCTCTCTTTGGCAAAGTCTGTGTGCGCATACATCATCGCAGGTATCTTTTAAAGATACTTTTGAAAAGCTAAACCATTATCGCGCTTTAGTGGATAAAATACCGGTTTTCGAGTTTTATAGCCATATTTTGAATAATGATAAGGGAAGACAAAAAATTCTGTCTCGTTTAGGATCTGAAGCAAATGATGTGCTCGATGCTTTTATGGATTATACGCTCACTATTCAAAAAACAGGATTACCAGGATTACAAGCTTTTTTAGAAACATTAAGTGCAAGCGAACCAGAAATTAAACGTGAATTTGAACAAAGTAATGAAGAAATTCGCATTATGACTGTTCATGCTGCAAAAGGACTAGAGGCTGCTGTTGTGTTTTTAGTCGATCCAGGTAGTGCGATTTGGCATCCTCAGCATGCGCCTCACTTGCTTAAAGTTCCTTTAAACAATGCACAATGGAATGGAAAACAAGCCTTTATTTGGCATCCCAATGAAAAGTTTGATACAAAACTCTCTAAACAAGCAATTTCATATTTAAAAGAGCGTGCAGAAGAAGAATATAGGCGTCTTCTTTATGTAGGAATGACACGTGCTGAAGATCGCTTGTTTATTTGTGGATATAAAGGCCCGAAAACGCCATCTCATACATGGTTACAACTCGTAAAAAAAGCCCTCGAACCGCATGCCCTTGCTATAAAAGATTCTTCGGAAGATATTGCAGCTTGGCGTTATTGCATTACACCTGCTTCTTCTGCTTCTATAAACTCAAAAGTCCCTTGTGCTGAATGCCAAACCTTACCACCGTTACCTGCTTTTTTCTCCCATAAAATACCAGAGGAACCAGTGCTACCAAAACCGTTAAGACCCTCAGTTGCTAGTCTTTCCATTGAGGCTGATACCGATATTTCTTCTAATTCAAAATATCATAGCGTCTCGCCTGTTTTGGGAGAAAAAAATACCAACAGGGCTTTTTCCATTGAATATGGTAATCTCGTTCACCGATTGTTACAATACTTACCCGATTGTCCCCCACAAAAACGTCGAGATTATGCTCGAAACTATCTCAATATCAAAGCCTCTCATTGGGATGAAAGCCAAAGAGAAGATGCTCTTCGCCATGTTTGGAAAATATTAGATCATGTTTACCTCAAGCCCCTTTTCTCTGAGCATTCACGTGCTGAGGTCTCCTTAATGGGTATTGTGAAAATTCGTGGAAAAGAACAAGCAATTTCTGGTCAAATTGACCGTCTTTACATCACGCAAAACAGTATTATCTTTGCCGATTTTAAAACAGGAACCCCGCCAGAAAATGAAGCTGCTATTGCTTCCCATCACTGGTTGCAAATGGCTCTTTATCGAAAATTGTTGCAAGCTATTCATCCCGATAAAGATATCCAGGCTCTGCTTATCTACAGTAAAGAAGCCAAAATTTTTAAACTTCCTCCAGAAAAACTTGAGGCATTTCTTAGTGAAGTTGCTTTATAAGCTACTCTTTTCCTTGCAAATCATCTTTACACTTTATTTACTTTCATAAAATCGCCCAAACAAACACAATGCACAATCTCTAGTGTAAAAAAGTCCTTTAATAATTTATCTTTGCAATAACTTGATATGAATTGTTATTATACCAATCTATAAAAAGTGAATATAAAGGATAAATCAATGACGTGTATAAAAGTTGATAAGGACAATTTCGAAAGTGAAGTTCTAACCTCTTCCACCCCTGTTGTGGTTGATTTTTGGGCAGAATGGTGTGGCCCTTGCAAAGTGATTGCTCCAATGTTGGATGAGATTTCAATAGAAATGCAAAATCAAGTTAAAATTGCTAAGGTAAATATTGATGAAAATCCGGAACTGGCTACCCAATACGGAGTACGTTCTATCCCTACATTATTAATGTTTAAAAATGGAAATATTTCATCGAATATGGTTGGCGCTACCTCTAAAGGACGTCTTTCTGAATGGATAAAAGATGGGCTTAGTTAATTCCACATATAATCACTATAAAGGAGAGAAGTTTTGTCTCTCCTTTTGACTTTTTTAAAATATTCTTTTTTGCATTATATTATAATGAAAAGACAATAAAAATCAAAATTTTAAATGAATTTAAGAATTCGTGCTTTTATGCATGATTCAATTGACCATTTTTATAAAAAATTACTTTGTATGAAGAATATAGGCAATTCTTTCCTTATATGCGTGTTAAAAATATTGGGTGAATGATAATTTCATAAAGGTATTTTTTCTTAGATAAGACTATTGAGATAGATAGTGCTTTCAACACATAAAAGGAGATTTTAAGCAAAAACTTTGCAAATTACTTTTCTGAAGCTCACAATTTTTAAGCAGAAAGAAACAAGCAATTCACTACAGGTTATAGAATGCTCTTCTAAAGGGTTACCACTTCAATTTAAAATTCTCTTATACTATTCTCTAGAATCAAAATTGTAGGTATCAGATTCTCTAAAATAAATTGATGAATTCCTATAAATTAACGGCTGTCCTTTGCAATTTATGTCATTGTTATATGAAAGAGTCAGCACTTCGTTTCATCTTCCATGGTCGGTGCCTCCATGAAGCCTTATTTATGTTGTTCATCATCTCAAATTTCATAGGTACGTACTGAGGTATTATAAATTAAAATGATGATGCCCATGATTATATCTATGTTTTTTAAAATGTACGAATTGTAAAAGACTGTTGCAAACATTCAATGGAATGTTGTGCTGATTTAACTGTTACATGACGCCCATGTTCTTTATAGTGTAAGGTGAGTGCAAAAGTGGCAAGCTCTAAAAGAGCTGTATTTCTTTCTGGCCATTCAACAAGTAAAATATTTTTCTCACGAGCTTCATGAAGCCCTAATTCATCAATTTCTTCTGCCATAGAAAGGCGATAAAGATCAGCATGAATAATTTCAAACTTTGGAAGTTGATAGCTTTGCACAAGAGTAAAAGTAGGGCTTGGAACATCCATAGTGTTATCGTTTGCAAGTGTTTGGATGATTGTACGTGCAATGGTTGACTTTCCAGTTCCAAGATCCCCTTGCAGCGTTACAAGATCTCCTGGCTTTAAAGAAAGAGCTAAATTTTGTGCAAAAAGCTTTGTTGCCTCTTCATTTTCAAGAAAAAAACTAAAATTCATTAAAAGTTCCATGAAATGGATGAAAAATTTTTGTTATCATAAGAGTTAAAATTAAAAAATCTTATCTCCTTTGGAGAGTGGGAAAAAACATTTAACTGTTGTTCCTTTTCCAGAACCGGTAAGAATTTCAACATGTCCACCGTGTAGTTCAACGAAACTTTTCACAAGGGAAAGGCCAAGACCCGCTCCCGCACGCCCACCATGGTGTGAATGGGAAGAAAAACGTTTAAAAATACGATCAAGGACGTCTTCTGGGATGTCAGAGCCCTGATTGTGAACGCTAAAGACAATGTTATCATCTTGTTCATCGACGCAAAATTCAATAGTACTCGCCTCCGTTGCAAAATTAATAGCATTGCTCAGTACATTCACAAAAATTTGATGCAAGCGTTTTTCATCAGCAGAAATAGAATTTAAGGAAGGGGAAATTTGTTGTAAAAGCGTAATATGACGTTCATTAAGGCGATCTTCTACGCGTGCTACTGCTTGTATCATAGCATCGGCAATGTTAACCGATTTTATGTCCAACTCCATAATGCCTGCATCAAGGGTAGCAAGATCAAGAATATCGTTAACAATATTTAAAAGAGTTCCTGATTCTGAATGAATGTGTTCAAGATATTCTTGTTGACGTTCATTGATAGAGCCGAAAATTTGATCACGTAAAATATCGGAAAATCCAATAATATTTGTGAGAGGTGTGCGCAATTCATAAGAAACATGTTGGACAAATTCATTACGCAAACGATCAGCACTTTCTAATGCTTCATTTTTTTCTTGAAGAGCACGCGCAACATGGACAGTATCCGTAACATTCACAAAAGTAAGCATCGTTTGTCCATTAGGAAGAGGGACCAGAGTATAGTCAATAATCATATCATTTTTAAGATCTATACGACCTGAAAATGTTTCACGTTTTTCAGCAAAACCGGTAATGAACTTGGTAAACTGATCCCATTCTGTCCCCAAGGTTAAGGCTGAACAATGGCTTTGTAACTGTGTAATATGGGTTCCTTCTACCAGTAAATTATAAGGAAGAGACCACAATTTCGACAAGGCAGGATTCGATAAGCGAAGGCGTCCATCAGTACCAAAAACGACCACGCCTTCAGAAAGTTTATCAAGTGTTTCACCTTGTATTTTAATAAGTGTATTATAACGGCGCTCAAGATCAATTTTTTCTGTAAGGTTTTCGTAAAGCCAAGTGACACCTCCTTGTGGATGAGGGTTCGAGACAACACGCACCGTACGCCCATCTGGAAGATTCCAAATTTGTTGGTTTGATTCTGTTTGCCAATAGGCTTTTAAAAGTTCTTCTTTCCATGCGCGCCAATCAGGGTGTTCAGCAATGAGCCCCTTTTCACGTAAACGTTCAAGAAACAATGTATGGCTTGGTTCACTTTCTAAAAAAGAACTCTCCAACGGCCATAAAATTTTGAAAGCATGATTACAGAATTTTAATTTTTGGTTTGTATCAAAAATGGCTACAGCTGTTGAAATTTGGTCAAGTGTTTCACAATGGCTTTGAAGAACATATCTTAATTCATGAGCAAGATTTTCATATGCGCTGTCATCACGTGCAAAAGCTGCCATTCCTTCAGCTGTTGTAATACGTGTGAGATGAAAACGGTGCCGTTCTCCACCAATAACCGTATGAACATGTTCTTGAAAAATTGTTTCTGTTTCATCTGTTTTGCGTTGTGTATTTTCATTGAAAAGATCCCCCACGTCATCACTGTCTTCAGGAAAGTCTGTCATTTCTCTAAAGGCGCGATTGATAAAACAAACTTTTCCTTCACAATCTTTTATCCATACGGGCTCTTGAATAAGATCAAGAAGATTACGCTGCATTCTCAGTTCAGTAAGAAGGCGGGCGATATCTTTCTGTAAACGAGCATTTTCACTCTGTTGTTTTGAGATATCTTGAAAACGAGCAATAGCGACTGTTCCTGCGATGACTCCTGTAACTTGTAGCAGTACATTGTTTGTGGTGGTGATAGAAAGATCAAAAGGGTGACATTTACAACGTAGTTGAGTCAATGCATAATCAAGTTCTCGCAGAGAATTTTCTTCAACCCAGAGCTCAAAACGCTGAAAATCTTTCTGATCGATTCCTATTTTTTGCAATGCAGAAAGAGCACCAACAACACGGGGTAAGGTTGTTGGATTTTCCCAAATAAGAAGGAATTGCTCGGTTTCTTTCAGAAGCCATTCATAATATTTAAGTTTTTCAGAAAAATTTGCCTGAAGTATCTTCAAAGGCTTCTGTGCAGTTTTTTTTGCACGCACGGTAACAGCTATGCACGAGAGAAGTGAAGCACAAGAAATTCCTCCACACAGCGCTAAAAGCAGCCATGGACTATTTGGAAAAGTGAAGAAAAATGGTAAATAACCTTCCAATGACTGAGCAACAGCGCATGTTGGAGAAAAAAAGAAAAAAAGGCAAAATATATACGTATAGATTCGGATCACTTTTTGAGCTTTTTCTTTGGGGTTATAGTCACCAAAGCTAGGCACGGCATCTTTCCCTTTTTTAACCCAAGGAAACGTATTAGTAACGGTAATGGTTTGGTTTATAAGGTCCTTGTGGTGAGACTCCAATATAGGCGGCTTGTTCTTCTGATAAAACACTTAATTTTATTCCTAACCGATCAAGATGTAGACGTGCAACTTTTTCATCAAGATGTTTAGGCAAAACAGTGACTTCATTTGTATAGTGTTCTGCACGGGTAAAAAGTTCAATTTGCGCTAAAACTTGATTAGTAAACGAGGCTGACATGACAAAAGAAGGATGCCCAGTCGCATTCCCGAGGTTTAACAAACGCCCTTCAGAGAGCAAAATGATGCGTTTTCCATCGGGAAAGGTGATCATATCAACTTGTGGTTTTATATTTGTCCATGGCAAATTTCTAAGGGCAGCGACTTGGATTTCGTTATCAAAATGACCAATATTTCCAAGAATACACATATCCTTTACTTGTCGCATATGGTCTAAACGAACAACATCTTTATTGCCTGTTGTCGTGATGATAATATCAGCACTGGAAGCAGCATCATCCAAATTAACAACTTCATAGCCATCCATAGCGGCTTGAAGAGCGCAAATGGGATCAATTTCTGTTACTTTAACACGAGCCCCAGCACCAGAAAGAGATGCTGCTGAACCTTTACCTACATCACCATAACCACAGACAATGGCAGTTTTACCGGCGATCATCACGTCTGTTCCACGTCGAATACCATCGACCAATGATTCTTTACATCCATATTTATTATCAAACTTTGATTTAGTGACGCTATCATTAACATTAATAGCAGGAAAAGGTAGAAGTCCTTCTTTTTGTAACTGATAAAGACGGTTTACACCTGTTGTGGTTTCTTCGCTTACACCTTTAATTGCTGCACGCTGTCGTGTAAAAAAACCTGGCGTTGCATCCATACGCTTTTGTATTTGTTTGAAAAAAATTTCTTCTTCTTCTGTTTTGGGATGCGATAAAATATCTTTATTTTGTTCTGCACGACTTCCCATTAAAATATAGTTTGTGGCGTCAGCTCCATCATCTAAAATAAGATTGGAAGGATTACCATCTGGCCATTGGAAGATTGCATCTATATAAGTCCAATATTCTTCCAATGTTTCACCCTTAACGGCAAATACAGGAATGCCAGTTGCGGCGATAGCTGCTGCTGCATGGTCTTGCGTAGAAAAAATATTGCTAGAGCTCCACCGTATATCGGCGCCAATCGCTTTTAATGTTTCAATTAAAACAGCTGTTTGAATTGTCATGTGCAATGAGCCAGAAATACGCGCTCCGCGCAAAGGTTGGCTGGAAGAAAACTCCTTACGACAAGCCATCAAACCAGGCATTTCAGTTTCAGCAATATTAAGTTCTTTACGACCATAAGCGGCAAGTGCAATATCTTTGACAACAAAATCTTGAGCTGCCATTCTTCATTCCTTTAAAATAAGTTTTTCCAAGACGGTAGGAGAAATTAAAAAAAAATGCAAGACAAGAAGAGGACTTCTCTATGTGAAAAAGCTCTTTTAAAATCTCCATAAATTTGTGCAACAAATATGCATTTACGGATCTGAGTAGTGATGTTACTAACAGAATAAGAGATCTTCATGATAAGTCTTATTATATAAACAAAACTCTATCCTTTTCACGTAACTTTAAAGCTTTTAAAAATCTCTAGAGGGAATACCTTTTAAATAATAAAAATGGTGCATTGCTTCACAGTTTTTATATCGATTTTTTATGGGATAATATCGAAAGTAGTATACCCATATTCTACTCACTTATGCGGTTGTTGAAAAAGGAAGTATTACTTTAATCTCATTATTAAGCTTTTTAGCAAAATAATATAATGCAAAGCCATAGGCTATCATGTTTATGAATAGGCAATTCAGAATCGGTTCTTTAGGATTCCAATGTTGCATCTGCTCTTGGATAAAGACAGTTTATAAGAAGTGCTTTTCTCTTGTTTTCAACGATTTTTATCAAAAGATTATAGATATACGATTAAACATTTTTTGTGATACTGAATAGAGTATTTAAAATGTAAAAACATCACTCTATTGAACACTCTGATTTTAAAACTGCTAACAACGAGCGATGAATTATAAATCAAATAATTAACTCAGTTTTAGAAGAATTTATTCTAAACGAATAGGTTTTGGGAAAATTGACCATGTGGACGAAATCGCCAAAGATAACTTGGCAAGAATGCTGCCATTGCTCTGGGGGTAATTCCCACACCTTCTAGAGTATATCCATTCTCTATAGCTTCTTTAGAAACAATGTTATCCATTTGCAAAAAACGTATCTGATTGGCTGTTACGAGTGTTGGTACAAAAGGCAATTTACCGACTGTTCCCAAAATTCCTCCAATCAATAGACCAGCAGAAAGGGGCATGGATAGGATTGTTTTTTTACGGTGAATAATTTTGAGTATATTTTCAAGAGTATTTTGGAAGGTGATAATCTGGGGACCACCAAGATCATAATTTTTTCCCCAAGCAACTTGTCCATCTAAAGCGCGCGCGATAAACTCAGCAACATCACCAACATACACGGGTTGCAATTTGCTTTGCCCACCTCCAAAAAGAGGCATAATTGGTAAAAAACGTGACAAATCTGCCAAGGTGTTAAAGAAACAGTCCTCTGGTCCAAAGATAACGGATGGACGGATAATAATTGCTTGAGGATGCTTATTATGAATGATTTGTTCACCCATAAACTTAACACGTGCATAAAGACATGAAGCATTCTCGTTAGCCACAAGTGTTGACATATAGATTAGCGGAATACCAGTTTCTGCTGTTAATTCAGCAACATTGTAAACACCATCAATTTGTGTTTTTTTAAAATTCGATTGATTTGCTTGTTTTAAGCTACCAGGCAAAAACACTGCTGCATCAGCTCCAAGCAATGCGCGTGCAACAGAAGCACGATGCTTGATATCTGTTTTAAGCATTTGGGTTTGTCCTACTTCTCCTATTTGAAGCATGTAATAAGCTTTTTGTGGACAACGAACAGCGATACGAACGCGATACCCCCGCTTAGTCAAAGTTTCAACGACATGTCGTCCTACAAAACCAGATCCGCCAAAAACAGTAATAAGTTTAGGATGTTGATAAAGTGCACAATCAAGTTGCATGATGAAAAAGTCTATCTTTCAAAGTTTTAAAAATGGCTAATTTTTAGCACGGAGGTGTTTTATTGTCACGCAAAATATCGCCCGCAAGATAAAGGGAACCACCAATAAGGACAATTGCCTCTTTATATTCCACCTTAATCTTATGCAAAGCATCTTGTAGATGAGCTTGTGGAGTAGCAAGGATTCCTGCTTTTTGCGCTGATTCAGCTAAGTTTATTGGAGAGATACTTGCATTATTGTTAATCAGCGGTATCGTATATACTTTATCGACAAGGTTTGCTAAGGAACGAAAATAACCGACAGCATCTTTGGTATTGAGCATGCCAGCAATCATAATAATAGGACGATCTGTTTTTTTTCTCCATTGTGCAAGTTCTGCTCCAATAACTTTTCCAGCAGCAGGATTATGACCACCATCTAACCATAAATCGATATTAGGAGACAGTTGATCAACCAAATGTCCTTGGGTAAGATGTTGCATTCGTGCGGGCCAATAAATATTTTTCAAAGCATCATTTATGGCTTGTTCTGAAAGTTGAAAACCTGCTTGAAAGACTGCTTCAAGAGACGCGCCAGCATTAGCAACTTGGTGGTCTCCAATAAGGTTAGGAAGGGGAAGATCCATGAGACCTTGATTGTTTTGAAAAACCATACGTCCATGTTCTTTATAACTTTGATAATCTTGATCAAATAGAGAATAAGATGCTTTATTTTTATTAGCAAGGGGTATTAGAGTAGCAAGAGTTTCTTCATAATTTTGCTTTCCAATGACTACAGGAACGTTTGGTTTGATAATCCCTCCTTTTTGAAAAGCGATTTGAGCAATTGTCTTTCCAAGAAAGATCTCATGATCATAATCAATGGGCATAATAAGTGATACAGCTGGTTTGTTAACGACATTGGTAGCATCAAAATGTCCTCCCAATCCAACTTCTAAAATGACAACATCAGCTGGATGTATACTAAACAGCATAAAGGCAGCGGCTGTAAAAATTTCAAAAATAGTAATCGGCTCTTGACGATTTACTTTTATAATTTCATGGATTGTCTCAGCTAATTGGTTTTCTGTAACAAGTTGACCACCTCCTTTTTGACCTAACCGGCAGCGTTCATTCCAGTTGACGAGATGAGGTGAGCTATAGACATGAACGCGGTAGCCTGCACTTTCCAAAAGAGCACGGCAAATTGCTGAGGCAGATCCTTTGCCATTTGTTCCAGCGATGTGAATAACAGGTGCAAGTTTTAAATGTGGATTACCAAGACGCTCTAAAAGGTGAACAATACGCTCTAAAGAAAGATCAAATTTCTTCGGATAATTTTTTAGTAAATCATCCACCACCCTTTGTATTTGGCTTTGTTGCATAAATTTAAGCTGCTTTTGTTGTAGAAAGCGATGTTTGAGAGTCTGTTGGGGATGGATCAGAAGGGTTAAAAACAGCAGGGCGTTTCATCATCAAGCGTAAAAGACGTGCAATGGTTGTTTTCATGTCTAAACGCGATACAACCATATCAATCATACCATGTTCAAGCAGATACTCACTACTTTGAAAACCTTCTGGTAGGGTTTCGCGTATAGTTTGTTGAATTACACGTGGACCAGCAAAACCAATCATAGCGCCAGGTTCGGCAATGTGAATATCACCAAGCATGGCGTAAGAAGCAGTAACACCACCGGTGGTTGGATTGGTCAGCACAACAATATAGGGAAGTTTTGCTTCTTTCAACATTTCAATCGCTACTGTTGTACGAGGCATTTGCATCAACGAGAGTGTTCCTTCTTGCATGCGTGCACCACCAGAAGCAGCAAAAAGAACCAGCGGGCGCCTTTCAGCAATAGCAGTATCAAAAGCTTTGATAATAGCTTCTCCTGAAGCCATACCGAGTGATCCACCCATAAAGGCGAAATCTTGAACGATTGCAATAATTGGTAAGCCTTCAATCGTACCACGTGCACTTAAAATATTGTCATCAACACCAAGTTTAGAACGATAATCTTTTAACCGGTCAATATAGCGTTTTTCGTCACGAAATTTTAAAGGATCTGTTACAACTTTTGGATTTTCAAGAGTTGTATAAACACCATCATCAAAAAAATGCATGAGACGATTTTTAGCACTGATACGCATATGATGGCCAGAATTGGGAGCTACAAATTGATTAGCTTCCAGATCTTTATGGAAGACCATTTCACCACTGGTAGGATCTTTAATCCATAGATTTTCTGGAATTTCACGGCGCCCCAATATAGAGTTAATTTTAGGACGAACATAATTTGTAATCCAGTTCATCTTTATAACCTTCCTTTAAATATTGTGCATCTTTTGCATGATTTGAAAGAATATAGAACTTAAGCAGTCACATTTGCTTTACCGGTTGAACAAAGGAGTCTATTTAATACTTTTATCAGTGTACGTATAGCTTGTTTTTTAATTTTTAATTTTTCCCATATCATAACAATCATATGCATCATGAAGAGTATTTCCTATAATAAATTTCTCATAAGTTTTAAGAACTTACATTTTTTTATTTTTTACTTTGGTATTAAAATTCACTCCTTGTGTGGTTAACAAACGCCTTATTTTTTAATAAAAATGAATATCCAATTAATCATTCGTATCAACAGTTTTGAAGAAAAGAAACCTTATAGTATAAGGCGCTAACAAGGCTAAAATAATCCATTAAAGATAATGAATACGACAACGCTATATTAGCGAAACGCTAACATCAGAGCAAGGTTTTTTTCAAAAGGTTTCTTTAAAGCGCATGCTTTTTACAATTAAAATTGAATACGCTCAAAATACTCCTATTCCATTGAACTCAATATTGTTTTGAATAAAAACAAGAGGAAAAAGCATGCCGCCAAATAGTAGAAAAGTACAGAGTATTAGGAATTGTGCAAAACAATTAAGCACGTAGCTAAACGAAGTTAAACAACTCTACTGAATAAATAAAAGTAAACAACTTTCCTCCCAAATAGTTATTATTCCTTAATTTTTTACATATATCATACAAATGCAATAATCTACACTCTGTACAAAAATATTAAAAATTTCTTCTACAACAGCTGCTTTTTAAATTCTTCTTGGTTTTTAAAATTCAAAATTTCTATTCATTAAAACTTTATTTTAAACAAAGAAGCCCTAGCCGTTTTTTATAATGTTCTTGAAAAAAATCTTGTAGTTCAAAGAAAGAAAAAATTATACAGTACATTCTTTAAATATATTTCTTGTTTTTTTTGCGTCTTTCCTTAGTTTATTAATCTATGATTTTTACTGCTGCTTATCGTGCTTTACAACGTCTTTTGACCTCGCAATATCGTATTATGATACTGAAAGCATTGGGGGTTACTTTTTTCACTCTCACCATTTTATGGTTATGTGTGCACCAACTTTTTGTGTCTTACTTTTGGCCCTGGATTGCTCAATTTCTTCCTGGACTCCCTAGTTGGGCAGGATGGATTGGTTTTAGCATGCTTATCATTTTTAATCTTGGTTTGGCTCTTTTGTTGGCTTTTTTGATTGCACCAATCGCAGCTATGATTGGTGGTTTTTTCATTGACTCTGCTGCTGAAATTATTGAAAAAGAGGATTACTCAAACGAGCCTATTGGACAAGCTTTGCCGTTTCGGCGTTCTCTTATCATTTCCTTTAAATTTGTTATTTTAAGCCTTCTTGGTAATGGAATTGCTTTTATTTTATTCTTCATACCAGGTATTAATTTAATTGCTTTTTATCTTATTAATGGTTATTTGCTCGGTCATGAATATTTCTTGTTTGCTGCTTATCGTTTTCGAACAGAGCAAGATGCACGTGCTTTTTTACATACTCATTACACAACGGTTTTTGGTGCAGGATTATTGATAGCGCTTTTTGTTTCAATTCCAATTCTTAATTTAGCAACACCGCTTTTTGCAGCCGCCTTTATGACATATTTACACAAAATGCTTTCCCAAAAGACCATGGCACGCATTACACAAAAATAGTGTTCCTTGGCTTTAAGGTTAATAAAAATTGCTAGCCAAAGAAAGCATAATATAAAATTTTATACTTTATCTTTTATTAAAGCAATATATTGATTTATAATGATAATTTATTGTTTCACAACATGAGTGAAAAACCTAAATATCATGAGGATTTCTCATTTTAGTCCTATTCATATTAGATCAATTGAAATCGTTTGTTAATATGTCATAAACGGAGGTGGTGTGCAGATAAGAGTACTTTCAAAAAGGCGTGAAATATCTTTTATGAATCCTCTTAATGCAAACATTATCGTCGCATTGAAAACTGAAAAAGAGTATGATGGTGCCGCTTTGTACCTTCTATTTCAGTAAAAATGGATAGCATAATGTATTTTATACCATTCATGGAGAGTGTATACTCTTCATAAGAGTGTTTTGGCAATTATTGAAAGATATCTGTGTAAAACAAGCACGTAGTTATATAGGAGTAACGTAGTAGCGCCGTAGATATTCTGATTTTGGACAACAGAATGATTAATATGATAAAAGTGGAAAAAATAAGCTTAGGCGATTGACCGTCCGATCCCATGGAAGAGCTCTTTCTTAAGAAGAGGCAAAGAATGAGAGACACCACTGATGATTAAAAATGATGAGATTTTAAAAGCTATAAGTGCAATGAAATAAGAATTCATTGAAGCACTTTTCGTACAAGTGGTGCACTGTATCAAATAATTTTTAGATAATAACACCATTAATTTATGAAGAGAATTGATCATTTTCAACTTGAATAAGAATCCAAAATATAGAAATATTCTTTAATTTCAAAGTCTCTATTCAACATCAAAAAATTATTTACTTGCACATTATAGACAAGACCAATGTATGGATACAAGGCTTTCGATAGAGGAATAAAAATGCTTTTCATGAATCATTACAATGGAGGATATCATGGATAAAATTCTAATCTTTGTGGTCTTGGTATGCTGGAGAGAGGACACACACATTTAATCTTAAAGACCGATCACTGAGGAAAATAATAAAGGCGTCAGTTTAGACAGTGGTGCAGTGAATTTTGTCTATACTCTTTATAAGCGTTAATGTGAGATATGCTTTAAATTGCATTGAGATATTATAATATATTGATTTATATATTATTTTTCATAGTGAATAAGAGCTCCAAATAAAGTTGTCATATTTTCTCATTAACTGCTCTCATCATGAAACAATCAAAATCATTTATTTGCATATCATAAATATGACCAATATGGGGATAAAAACATTGAAGAAAGAAAATGCTTTTTATAAATTTTATCCAGTGCAAGAGCTTTGTCAAAATTGATGGTAGCCAAAGTAAATGATAGCTTGTTTTTTATAAGCTGGGGAGACAGTGGTGCAAGAGATCCTACTTTTATGAAGGCTAAGGTGATACGGGATTTTAAAAAAATATTTCCCAACGCTCGTCACACCCATTTCGCGACAGCGCTTGTGAATGGTATAAGGGCAAAGTTCTCGTGAATAATATAAAACTTATAGGGCATCACTATCTTTACGCTTAATAAAAAGAGCACGCTGGCACCATCATCCTCAGTGTTGCCCGAGACGGCCCATTATAAGCGTTTTTAGTTCTTTCTTAAACGTTTTGTATTCATACAGCTATCCTTGTTTGCAATGTACAAGAAAATGATTTTTATTGCTTTAACATGAGAGAGATTGGAAATGAGAGAATCTTACGATATTTGGGTTCTAATTTAATATGAACAATGCGAGATTATCATTATAAATCAAAAATATTGTATAACAATCGAGATGAATAGACACCTATTGTCAGTTCTATTTTATAGGTTTTTTTAATATCAACGCGTTTGAAGAGTTATTATTTGCAAAGGGGTATATTTTCCTCATGAGGAGTAGGTGTTTTGGGGGCAAAAAATGATACAATCACGTTTGCTAATTTTTGCGCTACGTGTTGTTTACTCATATGGGGCCATTGTTCAACTTTTTTTCTACTTACGAGATAAACTTGATTTGTATCAGCACCCATGACACTTGTGCCATCTAGTTGAAGAGAAATATCATTAGCAAGAATGAAATCAGCTCCTTTTTCAACACATTTTTTTTGCGCATTGGCAATGATATCACATGTTTCTGCAGCAAAACCAATGACCAGTGAGGGGCGGTTTGGAGCGTGTCCAATCGTTGCTAAAATGTCAGGATTTTCGACCATATGAAGGGATGGTGGTATTTTATGAGCATTCTTTTTAATTTTGTGTAAAGACTGCGTTTGACTGCGCCAGTCACAAACAGCGGCAACAAAGATGGCACCATCAGCAGGCAATGCGGTTTGAACGGCTTGTAACATCTGTTGTGCTGTTTCAACATGAATGGTTTTTACTTCTTGTGGGTCTGCAAGATTAACAGGTCCACAAATAAGTGTTACTTTTGCACCCAAATGCGCAAGAGCGGTTGCGATGGCATGGCCTTGTTTACCTGAAGACCGATTAGCAAGATAACGTACTGGATCAATTGGTTCATGGGTAGGGCCAGAGGTAACGATGAAATGGCGGTCAGAGAGAGGTTTTTCATGCCCATTCAAAAGAGCCTCTATGGTAGCAACAATAGTTAAAGGTTCGCTCATGCGCCCATATCCTATCTCGTCACGTTCAGCCATATTTCCGATTTCTGGTCCGATGATATGAACGCCATCTGCGCGCAGTTGTGCAACATTGCGAATAGTGGCAGGATGCGCCCACATGGACGGATTCATGGCGGGTGCAATTAAGAGTGGACAGCGTGCCGCTAAAAGAATGCAATCAGTCAGATCATCTCCTATGCCATTGGCTATTTTTGCAATGCGATTGGCTGTAGCAGGGGCTAAAATAATAAGGTCAGCATTACGTGCTAATCGGATATGTCCAATATCATGTTCTTCTTCGCGTGAAAATAAATCAGTATATACAGTACCACCGCTTAAAGCTTCAGCGGCTAAAGGCGTAATAAATTTTTGCGCTGCTTTTGTCATTACAACTTTTAAGTGTGCTCCACGTTCTTGTAAACGGCGAATCAAATCAAGTGCTTTATAGGATGCAATACTTCCACCAATAATAAGAAGGAGAGATTTTGATTTCAATGATTTCACTTCAACAGCACTAGCATGAAGGGGTTGTGTGGTGAGAGGAGTGGGATTGCTTAAAAGGCGTCGGACTTCTTCTTCCATAGAAATACCATTTTGCGCGGCGCGTATGCGCAAAGCTTCTTTGGTTTCAGGAGACAGGTTACGAATGGTAATACTGGCCATAAAATACCTCCAAGAAATAAAATGATTGCAATGATTTCATTGTTGATATTTTTAGCATATTAAGGAGATTAGAAAAGATGAAAAAAGTAAAAAGTAAGAAAAGTGCAACAAAGTGCAATGATGAAAAGGCTATAACGACCATAACGGTTTCGATGACTTTGTTCCACAGCAAGTTGTTTGAGGGTAGTAGGAGAAAGATTAAAACCTGTTTTTCTCATTTGATTAAAATCTTCTTCTATCCGTTGGAAATTTTGAACCAATTGTGGTGTTTTGCGTGCCAGCGAAAGGAGAGCTTGTGCTCCTTCACTAAAGTCTTTGGCAACGCCTACGGGTCCTAAATTTTTACTAATCCATTCTTTGACAACGGGTTCAGAAGCTTTCCACATATTAAAAGTGGGGTCTAATGTGCGGGCAACGCCTTCCACAACAACCATCGTTTTTTGCAACAATAAAAGTTCAGGTCGCGTTTGCATGTCAAATAATTCAGTGACTTCAAACAATAAAGTGAGCAATTTAGCCATGGAAATGCTTTGTGCTGATTGTCCGTGAATTGGTTCACCAATAGCGCGGTTGGCTTGCGCAAAGCTTTCAATATTATGGTGTGAAGGAACATAACCTGCCTCAAAATGGGCGCGTGCAACCCGATGGTAATCGCGGGTAATAAAGCCATAAAGGATTTCAGCAAGGAAATGCTTTTCTTTTTTACCAAGCCTTCCTGTAATGCCTAGGTCAACAGCAACAATACATCCTTTTTCATCTACAAATAAATTACCAGGATGCATATCGGCGTGAAAAAAACCATCACGCAATGTATGGCGAAGAAAAGATTGAATAAGCGTAATAGCGAGCGCCTTCAAATCAAAACCTGCTTCTTTAAGTTTGGAAGTTTCGGATATTCTTATACCATCAATCCATTCCATTGTAAGGACATTACGTCCTGTCCGTTCCCAGTCAATACGTGGAACCCGAAAGCCTGTATCATGTTGAATATTTTCAGCCATTTCAGATATAGCTGCTGCTTCTAGGCGTAAATCCATTTCAAGCCGTGTTGTTTGTGCTAAAGTATCCACTACACAAACAGGACGAAGCCTTCGAGAGGCAGGGATATAGCGCTCTTGTAAATGAGCAATGAGATAGAATCCTCTAAGATCTTTAGAAAAACGTGCTCTGATATTGGGACGAATAACTTTTACAGCACATTTTGTCGTATGGCCAGTTTCATCACTGTATTCAGCTGGATGAACTTGAGCAATAGAAGCGGCGGCAATGGGGGGATAAAAATTTACGAATAAATCATCAATAGAGCGACCAAGAGAACTTTCAATTTGAGCAATAGCGGCGGTACAAGAAAATGTTTGGACGCGATCTTGTAGTTGTGACAAATCTTTCGCAATATCATGGCCGACAATATCAGGCCTTGTTGCAAGAAATTGACCAAGTTTTATGTAAGAGGGTCCAAGCTTATTAATGGCATACGAAATATTTTCAGATCGCTGTTTCTTTTTTGTTTTGCGTCTTGCTAATGCGCCCGCTATACGATGACATAGCGCTGGAAATCCTTGAAGATCATCATGAGGAAGAGCACTTAAAACACCTTCACGTGTTAAAACCCATCCTGCACGCATCAATTGAAAGTAAGGGGAAATTTGCACCATTTTTAAATTTTCCAACCTGAATGCAGCGCTGCAATCGCACCGGTGAGATTGCGGTACGATACCCGCGAAAACCCCGCATGCTTGATCATATGGGCAAAATCATCTTGCTTAGGAAATTTGCGGATAGATTCAACCAAATAACGATAAGCATCGCCATCATTTGCGATAAATTGACCCAGCGTAGGGATAGCATGGAAAGACCAAAGATCATAAATTTTATCGAGCCAAGGCATCTCGACATTTGAAAATTCTAAACATAAGAAACGTCCACCGGGCTTTAAAACACGAAAAGCTTCTCTAAGAGCTTGATCAATATGAGGAACATTGCGAATTCCAAAAGCAATCGTGTAAGCGTCAAAGCTTTGATCTTCAAAAGGTAGATTTTCTGCATTGGCTTCAACAAAATCAATCAGAGGGGCAAGACCATTTTTTTGTGCGCGTTTTTTGCCAACGCTGAGCATTGAGCCATTAATATCAAGTACTGTAGCATGGGCTTTTTGGCGTGAAGCATTAAGAATACGAAAAGCAATATCACCTGTACCGCCAGCGACATCAAGAACTTTCCAATGAGAAAGTGCTGGTGGGGAAAGCCAAGCAACCATGGAATTTTTCCACACACGGTGTAGCCCTAAGGATAAGATATCATTCATCTTGTCATAATTTTCAGCGACAGAATGAAACACACCATCCACCATGGATTGTTTTTGCGTTTCATCTACTCTTGTAAAACCAAAAGAGTGCTCCATGCCACCCTTGGTTCCTACACGTTCTGTTTCAATTGCCATGTATATGATCTTCCTTATTTTTCTTTTATCGTAAATGAAATAGAGAGGGAATGTTCAACTACGAAAAAACAACGTATAAAACTACGACATTTACACAGCCAAAAACAGAAGAGTACCTTTAGATATCAAGATTGGCAACGTTTAAGGCATTGTCTTGAATAAAAATACGTCTAGGTTCAACTTCATCACCCATGAGACGAGAAAAAAGTGAATCTGCATCGGTTGCATCATTAATTTTTACTTGTAAAAGAGAACGTGCATTGGGATCAAGCGTTGTTTCCCAAAGTTGTTCAGCATTCATTTCCCCAAGACCTTTATAACGTTGAAGAGTAACACCTTTTTTACCGTTTGTAAAAATGCTTTCTAAGAGGCTCATAGGACCAAAAATACGCTCTGTTTTATCTTTGCGACGTAAAAGAACAGGAGGATGATATATGTCGATAAAATTTTGGGAAATGCGATCAATTTGACGTGCATCAGTTGAATTTATAAGTCCCACATCAAGCGTAACAACATCTTTAACACCACGCAAAATACGCTCAAAACATAAACTTCCATCTGCTGTATATTGTCCACTCCAACCTTGTTCCATATCATCAGCAATCAGATTAAGGCGGTGTGCTATAGTATCTGCTATTTTTTGCGCTTTTTCTTGTGATGCAAAGACTTCAAGATTAAAAGCGCCAACAATTGCTGCTTGTTCAACAATATTACGATCATAACGGGTATGAAGACCATTTAAAAGTTGACGTAATATACGAGCATCTTTAGCGAGTTGATACAAATCAGCCCCTGCACGAACTTCTCCCGTTGAAAGCTCAAGCGTTGTTTCTTCTAATCCAGTATCGATCAAGAATTCTTCAAACGCTGCTTCATTTTTAATATATTGGGAAGATTTTCCACGCGATACTTTATAAAGAGGAGGCTGAGCAATATAAAGATGACCACGTTCAATCAATTCAGGCATTTGTCTAAAAAAGAAAGTAAGCAGCAAAGTTCGAATATGGGCTCCATCAACGTCCGCATCCGTCATGATAATAATCTTATGATAACGTAATTTATCCGGTGAAAATTCATCTTTACCGATAGACGTTCCAAGAGCTGTAATAAGTGTTCCAATCATATCAGATGAGAGCATGCGGTCGAAACGTGCTCGTTCAACATTGAGGATTTTACCACGAAGGGGTAAAATTGCTTGATTTTGACGTGAGCGCCCACTTTTTGCTGAACCGCCAGCCGAATCCCCCTCGACAATAAAGATTTCTGATTTTGCAGGATCACGTTCTTGGCAATCGGCAAGCTTTCCTGGCAGAGAAGTGATATCAAGTGCCCCTTTTCGTCTTGTGAGTTCACGTGCTTTGCGCGCTGCTTCACGTGCTGTTGCAGCTTCTACCACTTTACTAATGAGAAGTTTTGCTTCATGAGGATGTTCTTCCAGCCATACTGAAAGACCTTCATTGACCAAATTTTCAACAATAGGGCGCACTTCAGAAGAGACTAACTTATCCTTTGTTTGTGAAGAAAACTTTGGATCAGGAACTTTGACAGAAAGAATAGCTGTTAATCCTTCACGGCAGTCATCACCGGTTAAGTTCACTTTTTCTTTTTTAGCAATACCTGAAGATTCAGCATAGCCATTAATTTGGCGCGTAAGGGCACTTCTAAAACCTATCAAATGAGTTCCACCGTCACGCTGAGGAATATTATTGGTAAAACACAAGACCTTCTCATGATAGGAATCATTCCACCATAGGGCAACATCAACGCTCATACCATCCTTTTCACTTGCAATATAAATAGGATTATCAAGCAGGGCTTTTTTTGATTGGTCAATATATTTGACAAACTCCGTTAATCCACCTTCATAATGCAATTCAACTGATTTAATATCAGCATGACGCTCGTCAACAAGAAGAATATAAACCCCAGAATTTAGAAAGGCTAATTCCCGTAAGCGGCGCTCCAAAGTTTCAAAATCAAACTCAACCATAGTAAAAGTTTCAGAACTTGGTAAAAATCTGATTTCTGTTCCACTTTCTCTATCGCAATCGCCAATAACTTTTAATGGAGCATCAGCTACCCCGTGGGTAAATGATATTTCATGAATTTTACCATTGCGTTTGATTTGCAATTTAAGCCAAACGGATAATGCATTCACAACAGAGACACCAACACCGTGTAATCCGCCTGAAACTTTATAAGAGTTTTGATCAAACTTTCCGCCGGCATGAAGCTGTGTCATAATAACTTCAGCTGCAGAAATACCTTCTGTTGGATGGATATCTGTCGGAATTCCACGTCCATTATCACGAACAGAACAAGAACCATCAGCATGGAGCGTGACGTTTACAAGAGTAGCATGACCGGCTAGAGTTTCATCAATAGCATTGTCTACAACTTCATAGACCATATGGTGTAAACCCGATCCATCATCAGTATCACCGATATACATACCAGGACGTTTGCGTACAGCATCAAGACCTTTGAGAACTTTGATAGAAGCGGCATCATAGTTATTGCTTTGTACTGGTGAGGTTATTTCATCACTCATAAGTTAGTCCATTCCTGTGTTCAATTTACAATATTTTATCCGCTTTTTTCAAAGCTCAATGTTCTGATCAGTTATTTATGGAATAACCACATTAAATATTTACCGTATATCAGATCTAGATTCAATATCTGTCGATATATAATGGAGAGAATGATGAAATGATAGTGTACTGTTATGCTGTAAAACACGAGGGCGGTGATATAAGGCGAATAAACACTTTTGACTTATACAAAAAGTTGTTTCATAAAACGATGCTATTTACTTTGTTTATTTTTGCATATGCGTAATGTTTTAAAATTAGTTATGCATTTTTGTGTTACTCTAACAGAGGTCTTACTTGTTTTATCCATAAATCAATTTTCAATCCTAATTCTACCATATATTTAAAACAAAGGTTACGAGCTCTCTAAGCAGTTCAAACTTTTGTATGTTAGATTGAGGCGAAAATATTGTGTATATTGGTTGGTGTCATCTTTAAAATGTGAAAAAAGCCTCATTTGAGGAAAATATAAACGCGTAAATATAAAAACACGTTTCCACGATCATCTTTTATATTCAACTTTACAATTTTAAAAAACGTCTACGGTGATGTTTTTGAATAATGAGGGTGATGACGCATTATCTTACGCTTTATGTTTTTCTCATTCCTGTAATGGAGGTTACGTCCCTCATTTAAAACAAAGCACCATTGCGCTGATATTCTCGCGCTTTTTTAAGGAACATCTCTCAATGTTTCCAAACTCATTTTACAACGATGTTTGAATAATATAGCGCAAAATACCCTGTGAATACTACAAGATTCATGTCTCCCACCTTTCCCATCTTGACAATAAAGCACAAACCAGAATCATCATTTTATTTTTCAACTCTTAAATGTTGATGCAACCTTAATGTTGAGAAAAACCTCGGCATTTGAGGGGTATTTTTACTCTTTTCTTCAATAGTATCTATATACTTCCCTAGTTGTGATACGCAAGGAAATGGTCTTAATATTTTAAGATACGCGAGATATTTTGATAAAATAAAGTGTGCCACTAAAGTATATACAGCTTATTTCTTATATTTAAAAAATTAAATCACCTTTCTCTAAAATTACCTTTTATATATTTATTTTGGAAAATTAACATCAGAAATCTAAGCATTTTCAATGGTTTCAAAAAAAATATATGAAAACTGTTCAATTTTTTAACAGTTTTAAAAAATAGCAAGAATTTTATTTATTAAACGCCAGATATTTTGGTGAAGTGCGTTAGATAATAGTTAAGAAGAGTTGCATCTTAGTTTTGAAAAATGGGGGAGAGATTTTGAAAATAAAAAAATCTATATATGTAAAACATCTTCAATTGCGTTTACGGTATCTTTTATTCAATAATCCATACAATATTTTTATTCGTATTTTATTTGTAGCAGGGGGGGTTCTATTTTCCTCTTACGCAGAAGCTGAAAGGCTGCCTTCTTTTTTTGATTCGCATGAACACTTGGTACAACCTGATACAACGGATATCTTTCGTTTGCGTTTTGTAACAACTTTTGATTTTCCTCCTTTTAATTTTATTGATCAAACGGGGCATCTTGCAGGTTATAATATCGATTTATTGCGCGCTATTTGTTCAAAATTAAAATTAGAGAAGCTTTGTGAAGTAGAAGTGATTCCTTGGAAAGAGCTTGTAGAACATGTTGAAAATGGTGATGCGGAAGTCATTATTGCGGGTTTAAAAGAAACAAGTAAAACCCAGCAAGATCTTGTTTTTACAAAGTCATATTTACGTTTTCCAGCGCGATTTGTTGCTTCTCGACGTTTAAATCTCGATGAGCCAATAAGCGATCAATTGATACATTTAACCAGTGGTGTTTTGTCTAAAAGTGTTCACGAAAAACTCTTTCAACATTATTTTCCTAAAGCCAAATGGCAAGGATTTAAAAAGAGAGAAGAGCTCTATAAAGCGTTACAAGAGCGTAAAATTGACCTTATTTTTGATGATGGATTTGCTTTATCATTATGGTTCAAAAAACAAAAATCTGTTGATTGCTGCCATTTTGTTGGGGGGGCATATATGGCGCCACAGTTATTGGGGCAAGGAATGCAGCTTGCTGTTGCAAAAAAGAATGAAAAATTGGTTGATATACTCAATTATGCGCTGAAATCACTAGAAGAAGATGGTAAACTTACAGAACTTTATTTGCGTTATTTTCCAATAAGTTTTTATTGATGAATAGTTTTTTAATTAAGGGCTGTTAATCTTTCTGCGCCTAGTCGATAGGAAATAGCTTCTGCGAGATGATAGCGTGAAAGAGTATCTGATCCGTCAAGATCAGCAATTGTGCGTGCAACTTTGAGAATGCGATGATAAGCGCGTGCAGAGAGGTGCATTTTTTCACTCACATCTCGTAAGAGTATGGTCGCACTTTTATCAGGAATGGCAATCTGTTCTATAATTTTGGCAGGGCAATCGCCATTGGTACGAATATGATCAAACCCCATTGTTGAAAAACGTTTAGCTTGAATGGTACGGCATCGTGCGACGCGTTTGGCAACGTCGCAGCTTTTTTCTGATTGTTCTGGTTGCATAAGGTCCATAGCTGTCAAAGCAGGGACATCAATCCGTAAATCAATTCGGTCAAGCAGAGGACCAGAAATACGGGACTGATAATCGATTTGACAGCGTATTCCTTTAGGGCAAACATGGTCTTTTTCGCCTGCCATACCACATCGGCAAGGATTCATTGCGGCAATGAGTTGGAAGCGAGCAGGATAGCTAATATGGTGATTAGCGCGGGCGATAACTGACTCCCCACTTTCTAAAGGTTGACGAAGAGAATCAAGAACCTGCGGAGAAAATTCAGGCAATTCATCAAGGAATAACACACCATTATGGGCAAGGGAGACCTCTCCCGGTCGTCCTTTAAGCCCCCCACCAATCATTGCGGCCATGGAAGCAGAATGATGTGGGGAACGAAAGGGGCAATGAAGTGAAATGGTATTATGAACCGTTTCTCCTGTAATAGAAGCAATCAGAGAGACATCTAAAAGCTCACGGCTATCAAGAGGTGGCAAAATGGAAGGTAAGCGTTGCGCTAACATAGATTTCCCAGCACCAGGGGGGCCTACAAACAAAAGGTTATGGCGTCCAGCAGCACAAACTTCTAAGGCACGTTTGGCTGTTTTTTGTCCTTTGATTTCGCAAAGATCTGGAAGTTCAGTTTCGATAGTATATTGGCGCGGTTGTGGACGTTTTTGAATTTGGGTTCCTTTGAAATGGTTGACTATAGTGAGCAGAGTCTCTGGAGCAAGAATATTTATTTCTGCATTTGCCCATGCTGCGTCAGGTCCACATTGGAAGGGACAAATCAGCCCTTTATCGAGTGATAAAGCTGTCATGGCGGCTGGTAAAACACCATTAACAGCGGTAAGTGAACCATCCAGTGATAATTCTCCTAAAATGATATAGTCTTGTGCTACTTCAGGAGGGAGGATTCCCATAGCAAGCATTAAGCCTACGGCGATTGGCAAATCATAATGCGATCCCTCTTTAGGCAAATCAGCTGGTGCAAGATTAATCGTAATTCGTTTAGTAGGCATAGAAAGTCCACAAGCGTGGAGGGCTGCTTGTACACGTTCACGGCTTTCTGCAACTGCCTTATCAGCTAATCCAACAATAGCCATTCCTATTTTACCAGACGAAATCATAACCTGTACATCGACAGGGACTGCTTCTAGACCGCGAAAAGCAACAGTTGTAATACGTGCGATCATTTATTTATTTTCCCCCTTTAGACTTGGTAGAGACAATCATATCTATTTATAAAAATCAAGAAGCATCTCTATGGTTTTTTTTATAGAGAGATCTATATACATGGGCAGTTTTTAGCGTTCTCATGGAAAGTCATTTGTACAAATTTAACCATGATAATATGGGACGCAATAAAACATTTATAATAAGCTAAATAAATATGTTAAGAAAAAAAGAATGAGGCTGTTCGTGTTATACAACAGTGCAGAATTTTATGAAAATATAAGGGGAGGGTGACGTTATGTATCGCAGAGTGTTATTTGATGTGATAAAACGCGTAAAATGTGCAAAGTAATTATATTTACCTTTCTTATTTTTATATTATTTAAAGCGTAGTAGATGCAAAGTGTATTATAAGGTATCTGATTTTATGGTATACCAGACAAGAATTTTGTTAAAATCAGGGACTGTGCGCTGTGTCTTTATAGGCTTGTGTTTTTCTTTTTCTTTTCCACAGCCTCTTGCTGCATTTGATTTTTTCGGCATTCCTCTTTTTGGTAAAAAGAAAACAAATTCTCCTTCACATTATGCAAAAAGTACAGAGAGATTTTATAAAGTTGATGTTGTTGCACCGCCAGGTGCGCCATTAGAAGGTATAAAAATAGTTAAATCTGTTTCTTCTCTTGTTGCTGATAAAGAGAAAGCATCCGCCAGTTCTTCTGGTTTGCTAGCCAAGGCGCGTTCAGATTATCGAGCAATTCTTTCTGCTCTTTATGCTGATGGACGCTATGGTGGTGTTATTAGTATTAAAATTAATGGCTTAGAAGTCGCTGATTTAAGTCCGGTAACTCAACTTCCAGCACAATCGAATATCGTTATTACAATTAATGCTGGTCCACAATATGTTTTTAGTATTGCCAATATTGATAAAGTAGCTCCGTTTGAAAAACGTAAAGCGCATAAAATGCCCACAATTGAAGAATTGGGCTATAAAGTTGGGGCTATTGCTAAATCTGAAACCATTTTGAAAGCAGAAAAATGGGCGATAGAAGGATGGCGGCAACAAGGTTATGCTAAAGCTAAAATTATGAAGAGTGAAGTCGTGGCTGATCATGCTACATTGCGTGTTGAAGGACGGATTGTTGTTGGTCCTGGACAAAAGGCTCATTATGGTCCTTTAAGTGTGCGTAATATAAGTAAGAAACCACGTGTAGATTCAGCTTATATCGCGTGGATGACTGGATTGAAACCAGGGCAGATATACGATTCCGATGCGTTAGCTAAGGCAAATGAACGTCTTGCGCGCCTTGGTGTTTTTCGTGCTATCAATATACGTGAGGCTGATACTATTAATCTAGATGGTAGTTTACCGCTTATGCTTGTTGTACAAGAACGTAAACCGCGTCGTTTTGGTGTAGGCGGTAGCTATTCAACATTAGATGGTGCTGGTTTTGAGACTTATTGGATGCATAACAATCTTTTGGGTCATGCAGAGACTCTTAAAATTGAAACAAAAATAAGTGGTGTTGGTAGCAATAAAAAGCAATCATATAATTTTAAAAATTTTGATTATCTTTTCGGTGGCACGTTTATAAAGCCTGGTGTACTCACGCCAGATACAGATCTCAGGTCAGAATTAAAAATACAACAAGATGTTTTAGAAAATTATACGACAAAAGCCATCAAAGGAAAATTAGGTATTACGCATATTTTCAATGGTAATCTATCGGGACAGGCTGCTGTAGAAGTTTCAAATGGTTATTCACGTGATATCTATTTTGGGAGCCGTAATTTTACAACAATCGGTTTCCCTAGCGGCTTGATTTACGATAGTCGTAATAATAAGTTTAATGCAACAAAAGGTTTATATGGTGAAGTTTTCATTGAGCCTTTTTATGAGATGCGTTTTAGCAACTTTGTTGCAAAAGTAACAGCAGAAGGTCGTTCTTATTGGGCGTTGGATGAAGGGGATCGTTTTGTTGTTGCTGCGCGGGCAAAGCTTGGTACAATTCTTGGGAATGATACAGCACAAGTACCCGCAAATACGCTTTTTTTTGCTGGTGGTGGGGGCTCTGTTCGTGGTTATGCTTACCGTAATATTGGTATCAAAATAGAAAATGATGCGGTTGTTGGTGGACGGGCGCTTATTGAGGGATCGGCAGAATTGCGTGTTTCTTTAAATGATAAAATAGGGGTTGTCGGTTTTCTTGATGGAGGTTTAGTAGGGGAAAAGGCGAATTTTGATTTTTCTCAAAAAATTAAATGGGGAGCCGGTATAGGAGGACGTTATATGACGGGTCTTGGTCCTTTACGCGTTGATTTAGCCTTTCCTTTAAAGAGAGAGAAGGGTGACCCTCGCATTGGTTTTTATGTGGGTATAGGGCAAGCATTTTAATGAAAAAAGGTGTACGTTTATCAGCTTTCTTCTTTGTATTTTTGTTTTTTGGGGTGGGTGGTTTTGTTTTTGCGCAAAGAGGAGACATTCTTCCCTCTAGCGAAATGAAAACAGATGATCGCTCATGGTTTGTTTCTTTAATTGAACGAAAGCTTTCAGCGCCTAATCGTCAAGTTCGTTTACACAATATGCAAGGGACACTGTCTTCTCAAACATCAATTGATACTATTACTGTCAGTGATAAAAAAGGGGTTTGGCTTAAAATTACCAATGCTAAAATGGATTGGAATCGTCTAGCATTGCTGAGAGGGCGGATGGATATTAACCAGCTTTCGGTAGAACAGGTTACATTTTTACGCAAACCGCAAGGCAATTCTTCTTTTGTTTCTTCCCTTGAAACGGGTAAGTTTTCTTTACCAAAATTGCCGCTTGCTCTTTCTATCAATACGCTTACTGCTCAACATGTGACATTTGAACAGAATCTTTTTGGTTTTTCTGCTGATATGTCCTTAAAAGGCAATTTCACCTTGGCTAGTGGTAATTTTGATGTCGATATAGCGGCGCATCGTTTAGATGCACCGGGTTCTTTTTCTGTTCTCACCAAGATATCTGATAGTAATCGTACAGCTCAAATTGATATTTCTGCTAACGAACCACAAAATGGTATTTTGGCGAATATTTTTAACATTGAACAATGTCCAGCATTAAATCTCGTCCTGAAAGGTGATGGTACTTTTGATGATTTGGTTATCAAACTTTCTTTAGAGTCTGATCATCATTCTATTGTAGATGGTAATGTTATTCTTGCAAGTGTTCCAGAAGGACAGAGTTTTTCTACGAAACTAGAGGGAACACTGAGCCCTTTAATACCTTCTCAATATCGTAGTCTCTTCGAATCTAATATAACATTAAAAGCAAAGGCAAGAAGAACAAAAGAAGGTGTGACACACCTTGATCAGATGGTTATTCAGAACAAAGCAATGAACGTTATAGCCAATGCTGAAATAACCGCCGATGGATTTTTGCGACGGCTTTTTGTTGATGGAAAAATGGCTCTTGATAACGAAAAGGATTCTGTTCATTTACCTATATCAGACGTGCCAAAATCTGCGAATACTCTTGCTTTGAACATTGATTATGGTCGCGAAGGTCAACAATCTTGGAGTGGGCGGTTGGTTGTAAATCATTTAAGCAATAAAAATATTTATATTCGCGATGCAATTTTTGATATGGGAGGAGTAAGCGAAAATCTTGATAATGCAGCTTCTCGTCATGTTGGTGTTCAGGTTAAAGGGACGCTTCAAGGGGTTAAAAAGATTAAGGGAGCGTTAGTAGAAAATTTAAGCCAAGCGGTTCATGTGCATTTAGATACGGATATTGTTTCGAACAAACCAATTTTGATTCATGATCTGAGTGTTACGGCTCAGGGTTTTTCTTCTTGGTTAAAAGGGACAATGGAGAATTTTGTTTTTAAAGGCGATCTCGGTTTAAAAGCTCAAACATTAACTCCTTTGGAAGTGTTCAGTAAACAATCACTTTCTGGTAGTGCAGATATTAAAGCCAAAGGAACGATCAGTTTATTGAGTGGTATTTTTGATCTCCAATTATCAGGAATGGCTGACGATATGAAAATAGGCATGCAGTCTTTTGATCGTTTATTCAAAGGAAACATCACTCTTTCAGGTGGTGTTACTCGAAATACGAGGGGTGTCATTTTTCGTCATTTTAATTTGAAAAATCAATATACAAACATAGAGGCTAATGGTTATTTTTCAGATGAAAGCGCTAAAATGGATCTATCTGCTCAAATATCTGATTTGTCCAAATTAGATCCAAAGATAAGCGGTGCGCTTACAATTCAAAGTACGGCGAGAGGGCGCAATAGCCATATAAAACTAAATACACGTGCCCATATTGCTGAAGCATTAATTGTAGGGAAGAAACTTCAAAACACAACACTTAACATAGATGCATTTGTAGATAATACAGCACCAATCACTTCTTTAACGGGGGTGGTAAAAGGTGAAGGGATTTTTGCTAAGAAACCTTTGCATTTATCGGCCTCTTTTGAAGATTCTCATAAAATTCGAAAACTTAAAAATATCGATATTAGAGGGGGAAGTGCAAAAATAACGGGTGATCTTTCTCAACAACTTGGCGGTTTTTTGAAAGGAGCGCTGCATATTGATGCCGATGATATTTCCGTACTTTCAGCGTTATTTTTGCAGGATGGTAGTGGAAAAGTAAAAGGAGATTTTATTTTTGATGAACAAAATGGCAGACAAAAAACCAATGTGAAGGCGCATGTTAACCATTTGAATTTTTCCAAGAATAAAATAAAAAAATTGGCAATAGATGCTGACATATTCGATCCTTTTGGCATGACTCAGTTTGAAGGAGTTATCAATGCAGAACATATTCAAACACCTTTGGTAATGGTCAATCGTTTAAATGCTCACGCTGATAGGAATAATGGACAAACGGTTTTTACTGTCCAAGCGATGTTGCATGATACTCTCAATGCACGGCTTTCTGGTCGTTTAATGGTTGAGGAACTTCCAGAAAGTATAAAACGAGAAGTGCAAATTGAAACTGTGGACTTAAAACAACATACTTTTCATGCAACATTGCCGAAGCCATCCATAATTGCTTTTGATAAAGATGGAATGACAATCAATGAATTAGGAATTGCAATAAATGGAGGCAACATCATCTTAGCAGGGAATATTCAAGATACCATGAATTTGCAACTTACAATGAATGCGCTTCCTGCTGCTTTAGTCAATCTGTGGAAATCTGATCTTGGAGCAGCAGGGAGTGTAACAGGGCAGGTTATGATTCGTGGTCATTTAAAAAAACCTAATATAACTTACGATATAAAAGGTGAGGGACTGACAACCGTTGCTTTTCAAGATAAAAAAATTATGCCTTTTTCTCTTTCTGCTACGGGGAACACTGTAGATCAAAATCTTACTTTGAATGCAAATTTAACAGGAGAAGGAGTACAAGCACAAGCTCAGGGGCATGTATCTCTAGAGAAAAATGCGCTTGATCTTCATATTAATTTGCAAAATTTATCTGCACGTTTGGCGAATGGTTTTATTGCAGGACAAGCGCTTGATGGGACAGTGATAGGTAAAGTTGATATTGGTGGAACAATGAAGGATCCATCTGCTCATTTTGAGCTTTCTAGTCAAAATTTAACCTCTATGACGCATAAAGGACCGATGTCAATCAATATAAATGCTCGTGGTTCTTATAAAAAATCGACATTTCATATTGAAAATATGATAGCTACTGGAGATAAAGGATTAGATCTTTCCATCCATGGGCCTGTGTCTCTTAATGGTTCAGAGGCAAAATTAAACGTTAAAGGGATAATGCCTCTTGATTTTGTTAATCTCTTATTAGCCAAGCGTGGTGCACATATAACGGGTACAGCAAGAATTGATACAGCTCTTAATGGGGCGTTATCAAAGCCACAATTGTTAGGAAATATTTCTATAGGCGACGGTAGCTTTTTTGATTCACAAACAAATGTAGGATTGAATAATATAAAGCTTGAAGGCAAATTGAAAGGTGATCATATCCTTATAGAGAAAGCTTCAGCTTCTTCGTTTGAGGGGGGGGGAATTTCTGCTTCAGGTCGTATCTCTAATAGTCTAGAGACAGATTTGATATTTCATCTTGATAATGCCAATTATAATGATGGTTCTATGATTCTGGCAACATTATCAGGTGAGATGACAATGACAGGTCATTTTTTAAATAATCTTGTTCTTGGTGGTGATATCATCGTTGAAAAAGCTGAAGTTTTTGTTCCTGATCATTTTAAAAGTGCCAAGTTTCTTGATGTTAGAAATAAGAATTTAACTAAATCGATTCAAACAACACTTGAACGTGCTGATGTTAAGAACACGAACAAAAGCAAAAGCCGTATAGTTACACAAGAATCGTCATCTGTCGTGCTATCAAATATGCGTATTACAGCACGCAATCAATTTTTTGTACGCGGAAAAGGCTTAGATGCTGAACTGGGAGGACGCATTAATCTAGCAGGTCCATTGAATGATGTGCATCCAGTTGGTGAATTTAGAATGATTCGTGGACGTTTTGATATCCTGTCGCAACGTCTTAATTTTGATCAAGGACAAGCGAGTTTTAGTGGTAATCTTAATCCTACGGTTTATTTTGTAACCAACAATAACAGTGGTGATATTCGCGTCACTGTAACTGTAAGTGGGACGGTTGATAATCTTGATATTAATTTTTCTTCACAACCAAATTTGCCTCAGGATGAGATTTTGGCTCGTTTGATTTTTAATCGCTCTCTTAATGAATTATCACCATTTCAGATTGCTCAACTTGCAGCAGCAGCGGCTGATCTTGCAGGTGCTTCTAATACATCTTTGTTGAATACTTTACGAACTAAAATTGGACTTGATGATCTTGATGTTATCGTTAATGAGAAGGGTAATACAGGCTTACGTATTGGACGCTACATACACAATAATATTTATTTGGGCTTTGAAGCAGGGTCTGATGGAACGACGAAAGGGACAATTAATTTAGATATTTCGCGTCATCTCAAAGCTAAAGGTGCTATAGGAAATGAACAAAATTCTAGTATAGGTCTCTTTTATGAAAGAGATTATTAAAGATTGAATTTTAAAAAAACAATTTCTTCGTTTTTTGTCTTTCATTTCTAAATCTGAGGAAGGAGGCATAGACTAGAAATCCTATAAAAGAAGAAGCTTTTTGTTGAGGCGTGAAGAGATATATCTGAAATATTCGATTTTTTGTTATGCTATTCTCTAAAGGGACAAAATCTTCACGAAAGATAGTATATTATTTTGCTGCTATATATTTATTCTAGAGAAATACCTTACCTTGTTTTCAAGCCCATATCGTGCTGTTGCCTAAAGAATGTAGTGTGTGCAATATATTGATTTATAAAGATAATTTATTGTTATTCAACTTGAATTAGAACTTTGAATATCGTACGAATCTCTTTCGTATTGAATCAATCAAAACCATTCGGCTTGTATGCTACAAGCGGGGAATCCTGTGTGGATAAAACTATTAAGAAATGACTAAAAATGCCTCTTATGAATCATCTCGAGAGCTAAGAGCTGTCGCAACATTAGGGACTGGCAGAATAGTGTGAATGGTGCCGGTTTATTACTCCATAAGCGTAAAGATAGAGGGGGTTAATGGATTTATCGTTATACAATTCACGAATGTTATCGCGAAATGGGCTTAGGGAAGACTTTGAGAGAGGTCTCTTTAAAACAAGTACGTGAATTTGCAACACAATGGCATTCTGTTTTTACGTGAAGGACATGATTCCATTAAAGACCGTCAAAAGCATGAGGCAAGCAGAGAATTCATAAGATATCGATTTTATTGTCAAACGCATTTAAAGCAATATTTTTTAATAATAAAAATTACCTATTATTTTAGATTTTTGTTTATTGTGTCTTGAATGAGATCACTTTTCTTATAACGAATAGCTCCCCAAACAGAATACTCCAAAATATAACATTATTGTGTTGCAAGTTTATGTACTTGTTTTAAAGGAACATTTCTCAATGTGCGCTTGAGTCTATTTCATAAGATTGCTTGTGAAATGGTATAAAGTACCTCTTATGAATGGTATAAAATCTACACTACCGTTATTAATAAAGGTATAAGTATTTGCTAAAGCTATAAGCCGGCATTATCATTCTATTTTCCAGCTTTTTATGTTGCTGACAATCTTTTCACTTGAAAGTGTAGAGGTATTTTTATTGCTTATCTTAAGAGTTTTTATGCATATACCAATATCTCTTATGACGTACAACAAGCGCTTTTGATTGATTCATCATAAATATAAAGAAAATTTGCAATAAGCAAATTACATCTTATCTTTTGCATTCAACAAAACAACGAGTAAAGTTTTCATCTAAATCCAAGGATTTTATTTTCAATAAACCATAAATTCTTTACCAATTCTTGATTGAAGTAATGCTTTTTCTTGATAACAAGTCTTTTTTTATAAATGGAGCATTACCTTCTATCCATTTTTTATTTCAAATCTTATTTAAGGATCTAGAAATTAGGAGGTATGTTTTTTGAACTGGATATTATGAAGTTTTTTATAAAACCCATTTTCTTTTGCTAGCAATTCTTTTTGAGTACCTTGTTCAATTAGTTGTCCATTTTGTATGACCACAATTTTATGAGCACGAGCAATCGTTGAAAGGCGATGAGCAATAATGATCGTTGTGCGTCCTTTAGTAAGGTGGTGAATGGCTTCATTAATTTGTGCTTCTGTGTGTGAATCGAGCGCACTTGTTGCTTCATCAAGAATCAGAATTTCACTATCGTGAATCATTGCTCTAGCGATAGCGAGTCGTTGTTTTTGCCCCCCTGAAAGATTACAGCCATTATCACCTATCTGTGTATCATAACCATTTGGCAAACTCATAATAAAGTCATGAGCATTTGCTGCTTTTGCTGCTTCGATAATTTCGTCATCACTAGCCCCTTCTTTTCCAAGCCCGATATTATATTTAACAGTTCCTTGAAAGAGAAAAGTATCCTGTCCTACATAGGCCATCAGGTTTCTCAGAGAGCGAAATGTTGTGTAGCGAATGTCTTGATCATTAATCAATATGCGTCCTTTTGTGGGGTCATAGAGGCGCATAATAAGGTTGATAAGGGTTGATTTTCCCGAACCGGATGGTCCCACCAATGCTGTCATTTTTCCGGCTTCTATTTCTAGGTTGATGTCTTTCAATATCATTTTGTTATTAGTGTATGCAAAAGAAACATGTTCGAAACGAATAGTTCCTTGCGTTTTATTCAGATCTTTAGCTTCTTTATGTTCTACAACTGTAAGGGGACAATCGAGTATTTCAAACATCGTACGGATATTGACCAAGCCAGATTCAATTTTAACACGTACATTTGCTAGTCTTTTTGCGGGTTCATAAGCTAAAAGTAAAGCAACAATAAAGGACATAAATTCACCTTGAACACCTGCGCGTTGGGTTGCAAGATAACCGGAAAAACAAATAATACCTGCAATGGCAACACCCGTGAGTGTTTCCATAATTGGATTGGTAATAGCTTCGAGTGTTGCAATACTGTTTGTTTGTTTTTCAACATCACAAATGGCTTTGTCCATCCGTTTTTTCATGACTTCTTCTAGTGAAAAGGCCTTGATGATTCGAATACCAACAGCCGTTTCCTGTACGATTTTGATAATTTCACCAAGTGAAAGGAGCTCTTTTTCCATCAAGCTGCGAACGCGTTTTAAAGCCATTCGAACGCCTAAAAAAGCTAGTGGTCCTACGATTAAAGTAATGGAGATTAACACAAAGTTTTGAATGAACATGACAAGCAACAGACCACTAACGGAAAGCAAATCACGTACAAAAGTTGTGATAATAGTATCAATTATATTACGTACGGCTGTTGCATTATGAGTTACACGAACAAGAAGATCAGATGAAGTATTATTATGATAAAAAGAGACTCCTTGTTCCATAAGTCGTGCAAAAATTTTACGCTGTTGTTCAGCAATGATACTGTTGCCTGCTTTGTTTAGAAAGTAAGTTTGGAAAAAAGTTGCAACTCCTTTGAGAATAAAGATAAAAGCAATGAAGCTAGAAATCAAAACAATCATAGGAAAATTTTGTGCATCAATAATCTGATTAACAACATCCCGCATAATCCATGCACTGGTTGCTGTGGTACAAGAAATGATGATCATTGAGAAGATAGCCGCACTGTACCAACGCATATGTTTACGAAAATTTTCTCGTAAAAGGCGGATAATAAGATGTTTGTCGAAAGAGGAAATTTGTTTTTTAGCCATGAAGTGCTTCTATATTCTCTCATTATTTTATGCAAGATTGAAACACTCTTAATTAAAAAGCCCCTTAATCTTTTTTACAAAAATAGTCTTTTCTTTCAAGGCTCATCATATCAATTTCACGACGGCGAGAGTGAAGAATGTAGTGCAAAGTTTCTGTAAAAGGTATAACGAAAATTCGTTGTTCATCATTATTTTTAGTTTTCAATAAAAGATACCGGCGGGTTTCACTATTGTATTTACCAATTTCCATATTGTGATAGCCTTTGGCACTTGAAATGGCTCACAAAAAACATTTCTGCTTTTTTAATAATTTTTTATGTATCATCTCCATTTGTGATGTGTAAGCAAACAATTTCGCCGCATTGCATGATAAGAGTGCTTGAAATAAGAAGGCCTTACAATGTTTGAGCTTTCTCATTTAATATGCAAAATAACGAATTCTTCTTATAAATCGATCAAGCATTATTAAACTCTTAAAAGGCTTTATACACATTTATAAAACCTTAAAAGCACCACAAAAACTCTATGTGGTGCTTCTAAAAATACCATACGCTCATGCTGATGAGTTGCATGCGAATATTATTCCAATGCAAAACTATTTAGGTGCTATCACCATCATCATTTGCCGGCCTTCAAGCTTTGGCTCCAATTCGATTTTGGCAATTTCACTTGTATCTTCTTTCACACGCTGAAGAAGCTTTAATCCAAGATCTTGGTGAGCCATCTCACGACCACGAAAACGCAAAGTAATCTTTACTTTATCACCATGATCAATAAAGCGATGAACAGCCTTGAGCTTGACTCCATAATCATGGACATCAACATTTGGGCGCATCTTAATCTCTTTGATTTCGATGACTTTTTGCTTCTTACGTGTTTCAGCAGCTTTTTTTTGGGTTTGATATTTTAATTTTCCCAAATCGATGATTTTACATACGGGTGGCTCTGCATTTGGTACAATCTCAACCAAATCAAGTCCCGCATCTGCAGCCATAGCAAGAGCTTCTTGTATCGCAACAACTCCCTGATGTTGTCCCTCATCATTGATAAGCTGAACATGAGGTACCCGAATATCCTTATTTGAACGTGGTCCGTCTTTTTGGGTAGGTGTCATTTTAAACGGTTTACGAATGGTTTATGCTCCTTAAATTTTGATTCAACTACAGTTAATTTAATATACAATTATGCACCTAAAAACAACTATAATTCGTGTTATTTTCATTATTTGATTTATTACTTTTTGGAATGATTTAGATTATAAAAGTTTTCTCTTAATTTAAAGAAATTGTTTTATGGAGGATAAAGAATCATGGATCAACATATTCCTTGTCAGTTTTTTTCGTTTGAGAACACCACACTTGCAGTACGCTATCGCAAGGGGCGCCAATCTCCAGGTTTGGTTTGGCTTCCTGGCTATCAATCCGATATGTTGGGAAGTAAGGCAACGTTAGTTGATCAGTTTGCTCAGAAGAATGATTTGTCTTGTTTACGTTTTGATTATTCTGGACATGGAGAATCTGAAGGTGATTTTTTTCAAGGAACAATTTCGCGTTGGGTTAAGGAAAGTTTAGCGACTTTTGAAACCTATTGTGAGGGTCCACAAATTTTGATTGGTTCCTCTATGGGTGGGTGGATTGCACTAAGGCTTGCTATGATGCTAGCACAGAAAAATAAGAAGCTTGCTGGCATGATATTGATTGCTCCAGCGCCTGATTTTACACAAACATTGGTGGAACCAAAATTAGGCCCAGAAGAATGGAAGATTTTGGAAGAAAAAGGCTATATTGAACGACCTTCTGTTGATGATACAGAGCCAATGCCCTTTACAAAAACATTAATTGAAGATGGGCGCGAAAATTGTGTTATGAAAGGATGCATTGATGTTGGGTGTCCAGTCCATATTCTACAAGGGATGGAAGATGAAGATATTCCCTATCAGCATACATTGACTTTACTTGATCATTTACCTCTCCATGATGTAACGTTGACACTTGTTCGTGATGCTGATCATCGCTTTTCTCGTCCACAAGATTTAGATTGCCTTGAAACAGTATTGAGATCTTTTATTAATCAGATTAATGCAAAATAAGGGGTACATTTATTGATGAAGATAAAAATATATGAGCATTTCTAAACAGCATTTTATTTTTTCTGATCGCTCTGTACCTGTACGGGTGCGGGAAAATAAGTATGCACGCCGTCTTACCTTACGTATTGATGCCAGCAGTCAAGAGATTTGTGTAACAACACCACCAGCGATAAGTCTCTGTACGATTCAAAGTTTTATTGAAAAGCATCGATCTTGGATTGAGGCACGTCTTGCTCGTTTACAAATCTCTCATGAAAATGCTTATCTCAAAGAGGGGGCAATGATTCCTTTATTAGGTGTTTCCCATACCATAAAGCATAGAGAAGGGCGTGGGGTAACAGAAATCCTTACAGCAGATGCGGAGCAAGGACCTAAAATTATTGTTTATGGTCAATTAGAATATCTCCCAAGACGCATTGCTGACGTTTTGAAAAAACAAGCAGCACTTATTATAACACCTTTGGTGGCACATTATGCCCATAAAGTAGAGCGTAAAGTCAAATCAATTTGTTATAAAGATACGAGAAGTCGTTGGGGATCTTGTTCAATAGATAAGCGTCTTTCTTTTTCTTGGCGCCTTGTTATGGCACCAAAAGAAGTTGTGGAATATGTTGTTGCTCATGAGGTTGCTCATCTTGTTGAAATGAATCACGGACCAAGATTTTGGGCTCTTTGTGAAGAGCTATGTCCTGATAGTAAAACGTACCGTGCTTGGTTGAAGGAAAATGCCCATAGATTGCAAGCAATTAATTTTGATTCATATAATTTAGAGGCGTAAAAAACTTTCAAATGAAGGCAACATTTAACGGAACTTTTTGTTGAGTGTTTTGTTGTGTGTGTGCTTGCTCATGTATAATGAGGAAGCCATTGAAGCTCTCAGCACGATTGTTCTCCCCTGCTTGGTTTGCTGAGTGTCTTCAATGTTTTTTCTTTATCTTTTTTGTAATTCAGCGTAATAACCTTAAGTTCCGATGACTTATAAAAAATGGGAAGGGACCTTATGCCTGTTCTTACAGATCCACTTCAGCTACTAAAGAGACTTATCCGTTGTCCTTCTGTTACACCTCATGAAGCGGGGGCTTTATCAACTTTGGAACAATTTTTGAAAAAAATGGGATTTCACGTCGAGCGCCCTATTTTTACGGATAAAAATACAGATAATGTTGAAAATCTTTATGCAAAAATGGGAAATGAAGGACCCCATCTTATGTTTGCGGGTCATACAGATGTCGTACCACCAGGTGCATTGGAAGATTGGACTTATTCACCTTTTGAAGCTGTCATAGATCAGGGGAAATTATATGGGCGGGGTGCTGTTGATATGAAGGGCGGAATCGCTTGTTTTATTGCGGCGCTAGCGCGAGTTCTTGAGAAACGATCCATTAAAGGAATGGTAAGTTTTTTGATTACCGGTGATGAAGAGGGACCTGCTGTTAATGGTACCGTCAAACTTCTCAAATGGGCAGAAAAAAAAGGCGAAAAATGGACTGCGGCTCTTGTGGGGGAACCAACAAGTGTAAAGACTGTTGGGGATGTCATCAAAATCGGTCGCCGCGGATCGATTTCTGGTATCATTACCGTGAAAGGTCGCCAAGGTCATGTTGCTTTTCCAGAGCGGGCTGCTAATCCCTTGCCTTTGGCAAGTAAGCTTATTCAAGCATTGACACAAACTGCTTTAGATAAAGGGACAGAGAATTTTCAACCCAGTAATCTAGAGCTAACAAGCATCGATACTGGTAATTTAGCGGTCAATGTTATCCCAGCGCAGACAACAGTTCATTTTAATATACGCTACAATGATCTTTGGACAAAAGAAACACTGATGAAGGAAATTGAAAAGCGTCTTGCTTTGGTGCAATCAAAAAACAATGGTGACCAATATCCCTCTTATCAGCTTGAATGGATTCCAAGTTTAGGAGATGTTTTTTTGACCAAAAATGATAAACTCATTCAAACTTTATCCAATGCTATTAAAAGTGTAACAGGGAATATACCAGAATGTTCCACTTCTGGTGGTACTTCAGATGCGCGATTTATTAAGGATTATTGCCCAGTGATTGAATTTGGCTTACCAGGGCAAACGATGCATATGGTAGATGAGTGTGTGGCCCTTGATGCAGTGGAAACTCTTACTACTATTTATGAGCGTTTTATTATTGAATTTTTTGCATAAAGAAAAGATTTTTGGTTCAAAAATACCTTTATCTTGTTGAGCTATAAGATATTGACATTTAAGGTGTGGTGATATGAGTCTCGTAAGACTTAATATATTAAGTGGTTTTAGAGTAAGTGATGAATATTCTTAAGTTGGGATTCTTGCCTGTAGAGTTTTTAGTTAAGTGAATTACATAATTGGAAAGCCAAGAGAGACCTGCTTGAAGAAGTAGAACTGTTTAGACCATATTGGATTGAAAATATTCGTTCTTTAAAGTGTAGAAAGGAAGTCACACGCAATCATATATGGAAAACAATGAATATTATATCATCATTGTGTGATGACAGGTTGAAGCCATAAAGATACACAAAAACATGCTGCTATTGTCAAAAGTCCGTACAACATAAATGCGCTCATTCACAGCTCATGTTTTGATATGTTTTCTGCACTCTCATAAAAGGTACTTCTTGTTCCAATTAGACTCTCTTAGAATAAAGCCTATAGGAAAAGCGCTTTAAGTTTGTTTTATTTCATATATTTTGCCATGCTTTTTTTGTCCCCAAGAACTTCCGTTGCAAAATCATTACGAGATAGAAGGTGAGCTTATTTAATCAGCTTGAATCTTGGTTATGATAAAGATACACAGAATTTTTTGTAGCAGCACGTTGACTTCTTGAGCCAAGGATTGTCCTAGTATTATTCTCAATTTTTTAATAAAATAACCTTAAAGGACGCGTACAGATACTCATAAGTATTATGCATACAAGTAAGATCATATGGGATTAACATCGTTTCGCTCGCTAACAAAGCAATCTCGATTCATATCTGGTATATTTGCTATTTGAGTGCATTATTTGTTTAATAAAGCTCGTGATTTTGCTGTGACCTATAAATCAATACCAATCATACAGCCGCGTATCTCAAATAAATATTGGTTCAGTACTTTTTGCGATAACCGCTTTTACATGCCAGAATAGGATAAAAGTATTGCGTATATCTATTTTTTATAATCTCTGAAACAGACATACAATCTCATTGAGGAAAAATATAAAGGTATAAAGGTGAAAATCAGCGTGCTTTTTTACTTTCTTTTTTATTCGGCTTTACGGTTTTCAAAAGTAAATAGAGTAAGATCTTTTTACATAATCAAAAATTGATGCATGGTTTCATGCTTATTTCTATGGTTCTTTTAATGGTGCCACGATTTCATAAAGAAAAAATACATTATCGTGTTATGCATTCACGTATTTGTTTTAGAGGAATTTTCTCAATGTTTGTCACATTTGTGCTACTACGGTGCTTATGAATGTTGTAATATAAAATCTATAATGCCTCCCCATCTTTATGTTTATGAAAAATAAAGTTAGAGCACCATACACTTTCTAGCTCAAAATATTGCAATAGATTTTAGCACTTAAGAGTGTTCATAAGAGGCCTTTTTACTCCTTTTTTATAGTTTTTATCTACATGCTTCTCTATTTTTAAGGTGTAAGAAAACGGCGATAACTAACTTGCTATAAATAGTTTTGAAATGAGAGAATCTCACAATATTCTAATCTCACCTTGCTATGAAAAATGATAATTATGATTAAAATAAGTATGTTGTTATAAAAACTTTAATTTGCGAGTTGGCTGATGATGTGATCAAGAACAATACGTCCTTTGGTTGTTGCTTTTAAGCGTTGGTTATCCACCATTTCTATCAATTCTTGGTGTTGTAAATCGATCAGTTTTTCCATTGGGATACGTTTAGGGCTTAAGGTTTCATAGCGTATAAGTTCTAAGCCTTCGCAAAGGCGTAATCCCATAAGGAGCATTTCATTTGCCTGTTGTTCAGTGGTTAAATGTTCCGTTTCAATACAGCCATGTCCTGTTGTTTCTACCAAATTAAGCCACTGTTCGGGATGCTTTTCATTTATTGTGACATAACGTTCGCGGTTTTCAAGGTGTGATGACAATGTTTTTGAACAGAAAGAGGAATGATTCGATGCGTGCTCAATGAAACGTCCATGTGCTCCTGGACCAAAGCCTGCATATTGGTGATAACGCCAATAAAGAAGATTGTGTGCTGATTCGGCACCGGGCATTGCGTGGTTTGAGATTTCATAGGCAGGAAGTCCATGTAGTGTCGTTATTTCTTGAGTAAGATGATACAGATCTGCTGCTAGCTCTGATGGGGGAAGGATAAGTCTTCCTGCATCATGAAGCCGTTTAAAGGCAGTTCCTTCTTCGATCGTCAATTGATAAAGAGAAAGATGGTCCGCTGCTAAATCAATTGCTTGTACAAGTTCAGATTTCCATTGTTCAAGGGTTTGTTCGGGGCGGGCATAAATGAGATCAAAAGATAAACGTGGAAAAATTTGCCGTGCTAAAGCAATGGCACAAAGAGCTTGTTCCACATTATGGAGTCGGCCAAGTTTGCGCAATGCTTTATCATTGAGCGCTTGTATCCCTAGAGATAAGCGATTAACACCTGCCGCACGGTATCCACGAAAGCGCTCTGCTTCCACACTGGATGGATTAGCTTCTAATGTAATTTCAACTTTATCATCGACTACCCATTTTTTTGCAAGTGCTTGCAATAGGGCATCGACAGTTTGCGGCTCCATAAGGGAAGGGGTTCCTCCACCAATAAAAATACTTGTAATATGGCGTGGGCCTATTTTGTGGTATTGTGTTTCTATTTCGCGCTTAAAGGCGGTGACAAAACGTGGTTGATCAACACCATGGATGCGAACATGCGAATTAAAGTCACAATAAGGACATTTAGCTGCACAAAAGGGCCAATGAATGTAAATGCCAAAAGGTTCTTTCATGAGAATGCTAAAAGGTTTTCTGCCAAAAGTTTGAAAGCACGTGCGCGATGTGAAAGAGGGGGAATATCATTACGTTTCCAGTTGTGTTTTTGCTCTGTTGACATTTCTCCAAAGGTATTTTCACATCCATCGGGTAAAAAAATAGGATCAAAACCAAAGCCTTTATCTCCCCGTGGAGGCCAAATGAACGTTCCTTCAACGCATCCACGGAAGTAATCTGCATGAGCATCAGGCCATGCAATGCAAATGACGGATATAAAACGGCATTTCCGTTGACTTTTTTCTCGTGCTCCGACTTTTTGGAGTTCATTTTCTATTTTTTTCATAGCTTTTGGAAAATTACGTGTACCATCGGCTTGAATTGCCCAATCAGCGGTATAAACGCCTGGCGCACCCTCCAATGCATCTACCTCTAAGCCTGAATCATCAGATAGGGCAGGAAGTCCTGTTTTTTTTGCTGCTGAAAAAGCTTTAATATAAGCATTTTCTTCAAATGTTTTTCCCGTTTCTTTTGGTTCTGGCAAGCCCAGTTCTTTTGCCGATTGTATTATTAAACCGAAAGGCGTAATTAAAGTAGTGATTTCATGCAATTTTCCGGTGTTATGTGTAGCAATGACAAGTTTTTTATCTGCTATGCTTCTCATATAGATTTCTCCAAAAATGAAAGGGGAATTATTTTTGTGCTAAAAACCGACTTTAATGCTCATACACACACATTTTACATGATATGATTATTTTACACGTTTAATGATATTTTATTCCAATAAAATTTTTTATCTTGTATGAAGATAACCTTGCAAAGATATGAAAGACATCTCTTTATTTATATAGCATTTTTATGGTAAATTTCCAATTTCCTGCTTGCTCTAAAGGGTGAAATTTTCTATCTACAGCGGTTTTTAATCAATCTAGATTCTCTTGATAAGTCCCTACAGCAGACCACTTTACAGATCAACTCTTATCTTAAATATTTCTCACACACTCTAACAAAAAATATTTCCTGCGTAATTTATCAAGCATCACTCTGAAAGGTAGCATTTTACAGCTCAATAGGATAATATATTTTTATACTACTTAGACTATTTGACCAAACCTTGACAAAACTTATATAAGAGATGAGGATTTTAAAAGTAGTGAAACAATTGTGATGAAGCACAAAACTATTGATAATGAACTAAAATATCTTGATGAACGTTCGCGTGATATTTTTCGCCATATTGTTGAAGCTTATCTTAATGATGGTGAACCTGTAGGGTCACGTAATCTTTCGCGGCTTTTACAACAGACATTATCGCCTGCGACGATTCGCAATGTGATGAGTGATCTTGAACATCTCGGTTTGATTTATGCACCACATGTTTCTGCGGGTCGAATGCCGACACAATCAGGTTTACGCTTTTTTGTTGATGCATTTATGGAAGCGGGTGATTTGCCAAACGAAGAGCGAGAAAATATTGAAATGCAAGTCAAAGAGGCTGGTCATGCACAATCGGTTGAACATTTTCTTGTTCAAGCAAGCCGAGTTCTTTCAGATCTTTCACGTGGGGCAGGGCTTGTTTTAGCAACAAAACAAGAAGGAACATTGAAACATATTGAATTTGTACGCCTTGATAGGGAGCACGCTCTTGCCGTTTTGGTGACTCAACAAGGTGAAGTTGAAAATCGTATTGTTCATTTACCAGAAGGGGTTACCCATGCACAATTGACGGAAGCAACGAATTTTCTCAATGCCCATATTCAAGGGCGTACATTGAGTGAAGCTAAAGGGGAAATTGCCCGCTTATGCGCAGAAACAAGGGCCGCACTTGATGATTTATCACATCATCTTGTTGAAACGGGATTAGCTCTTTGGGGAGGAGAAGATGCTGATCATAAAATACACCTCATTGTTCGCGGGCGTAGCAATTTACTTGAAGATGTAAAAGCAGAAGAAGATTTAGAACGGTTACGCCATTTGTTTGATGATCTTGAAACGCGCGAGAGTATGGCACAGCTTCTCGATTTAACGGATGAAGGTTCTGGGGTTAGAATTTTTATTGGTTCAGAAAATAAGTTATTTTCTCTTTCTGGTTCTTCTTTAGTTGTAGCACCTTATCGAGATTCACAACAAAGAGTCATTGGTGCTTTAGGTGTTATTGGTCCTACACGGCTTAATTATGCAAGGATTGTGCCCATGGTTGATTATACAGCTCAACTTGTGTCACAGTTATTGCGTTAAAACGATGCAAGTAAGTATTTGTACTATAAAAGCTCATTGTATTATATACATCGCTACCCCTTGATTTTTGTCTGTAGAATTTCGATATCGAGAATAACGAATCTTATGAAGGAATAAAATTTTTATGTCTGATGAAAAAAACAAATTTACTGACGCTTCATTTGAAAATTGTGATTTAAAAAATCCAGCTGATCGTAATACACTTAAACAGGCAGCCGATGAATTTTTAAAAACACATAAAACAGAGGAACACGAAGTCATTGAAACAGAAAGCAATGAGGTTAGTGATCTTTTAGCGTCTTTGCAGGATGAAAATAAAGAACTGAAAGATCAGCTTTTACGTCTTGTTGCAGATATGGAAAATCTTCGACGCCGTACTATGCGAGATGTGGCGGATGCAAAGGCTTATTCCATTGCTAATTTTGCACGGGATATGTTATCGGTTTCTGACAATCTCAATCGTGCTTTGGAAGCTATTCCAGAAGGTGCACGGGAGAGTGATGCTGGTTTGAAATCATTGGCAGAAGGCGTTGAAATGACTGAACGTGCCATGATGGCAGCATTAGAACGTCATGGGGTGCAAAAAATTCATCCAGAGGGGCAAAAATTTGATCCTCACTTTCATCAAGCGATGTTTGAAATTCCCAATGCTGATGTTCCAGATAATACTGTTCAACAAGTGGTTCAGGCAGGTTATATTATCGGGGAAAGGGTGTTACGTCCAGCTATAGTGGGTGTAGCTAAAGGAGGAGCAAAAGAAGCTTCTGTTGAAGCTGATTCGACTTAAAATACATCAATAACAAACCTCTATCGTAAAATGCAGTATTCCCTGCAGTTTCATATATATAGGGTCTTTTCTCAAAGAGTTTTTAAAGGGTGTGACAAACACCCTTTTATTTTTGAAGTGGCCAATTTCCTTTTACAATATAGGGAGCCTTATTTAAGGGAGAGGCCGATAACAATAAAACAAAATGATCAACTTCAAAAGGAGGGACAAAAAAATCATTTTGAAAAGATAGATAAGAAGAAAGATCTTTAAGATTAATATCAAATATTCGTGCAAGAGTGATATGCGGAATAAACAGTCTTTCATCAGGCTTTAACTCTAATTTATTCCGAATATATTGCATCTTTTCATGTAAAAGAGTAAGCTTTGCACAAGGTTCAATGCGAACCACAAGAGAATGGGGAGCATTTTCTGAACCAAAAACTTCAAAACCCTTTATCTGTAGCGTAAAAGAAGGAAGTTCTATAGTGTTAAAGGTATGCATAATTTCATCTGCTGTAGAACTTTCAACTTCGCCAAAAAAAGATAAGGTGACATGAAAATTTTGCGGGTTGATCCATTGCGCTTTTGGTAAGCCATTTTGCAATGATACGAGGGCTTTTGTTGTTTGTTGAGGAATCTGGAGAGCACTAAATAGACGACCCATGATATTATCTCCTTATAATGAAAGATGCTATCCCAAGCGCAATATAGATAATAAGGGCGGGGCACGTACCACATAAAACAAGGCAATAGTATAGAAAAAGAATGTCTAAAAAATGCTTACTATAATTATGAGCGTACAAAGCTTATTCGTTTTAAGAAAATGGTTATGACATTGATAAGAATTGCATTTTCATGATCTGTATCACAATGATGTGCAATGGAAGATTACTTGTGTATTATAAAGGCTACAAAGTTAGCAGAAAATAAGAAAAGTTGATAGATTGTTGATGTGCGAAATTATTTTGACATTTATCTTTAGCCTAAAATAAAGCATATTCTAATACAAGGTGAAGAGTTCTCTTTTCTGTAAAGATTTAATTATATGATTAAGTCGGGGAATAGCCATAATACGCAAAACTATTCAAATTGGTCAAATAATGTTAGGAAAGGAAGAAAAAAACCAGCATAACAAAATTACTATAAGCTTTTACATTTATGATAATTATACCAATCCATAATGGATATGAATATTGGTATAAAAGCGGGAAGAGAAATTAAAATTCAAAATAATGATGGAAAGTTCCTATTTTCTAAGAATTATCATCCTTGTTTATGATGAAAAAGCACTAGTTTTCCTCTCCAAAGTTGTTATTGATGAGCTTTTCAAGAGCATTAAGAGCATCTGTTGCTTCTGGTCCTGAAACACGAATGGTGAGGTTGCAACCGGATGAAGCCGCTAGCATCATAAGTCCCATAATTGATGATCCGCCAACAATTTTTCCATCTTTTTCAACTTCAACAGTAACATTAAAATTGTCAACAGTTTGTACAAATTTTGCAGAAGCACGTGCATGTAACCCACGTTTATTACAGATATTGAAATGACGACTTATACACGGGAGGGTATCTTTGGAAAACATTGGTATTTTATTATCCGCTAATCATACTTGGTACATTAATATATTTACGCCCTGCTTCTTGTGCTATTCTTAACGCGTCTGATAATGAAATATCCGGACATTTGCGAATAGAAATCAGTTTAATAAGCATGGGCAAATTAACACCCGCAATCATTTCAACGCGTCCTTTTTCAATAGCAGGAATAGCTATATTTGATGGTGTTCCACCGAACACATCTGTTAATATGATGACGCCATGATCCGTATCTGTATCGGTTACTGCGGCTATAATATCACCTCGGCGCTGATCTATATCGTCATCGGGATAAACGCATATTGTTGCGAACTTTTCTTGTACTCCAACAACATGTTCCACGGCATGTAAAAATTCGACAGCCAGCTCACCGTGCGTTACAAGCACGAGTCCAATCATTTACGCAAACTCCTGTTAACTAATAAGACCCAACCATATTGGTGGGAAAGACATTGTACAAGGCTTTATCTTGCTGCCAAGAAAAATTTGCAAAAAAAAGGCAAAAATTGTGATTTTTTTATCTTTAGAAAAAAATTAGACAGATTTTTGCCATATTTTTTTAAACAAAAATGCTTCAATAGCTTGACAAATGGCGGTACAATCGGCTTCACGAAGAGAGGGAAGTTTTAAAAGAGGAATGTGCAAATTTTCAAATTGAAAAGTTTTATTTGTGGAAAAACGTTCATATTCCGGACCGAGAAAAATAACACAATCGATAATTGTGTGCTTTTCAAATTCTATCATATAAAGACCAACGCCACGAATCTCGATGCCGCCCTCTAAATTATCGGGAGTGTATCCGTGAAGCTTTCCATTTTCCGCACGCAACATTGTATAATCATCACTGATAAGCTTCGCTTCACGTTTTGACCACTCAGCGCGGTCAAGCAAAGAAAGGGTGAGGGTTGATTTTCCTGATCCCGATGGACCTATAATTAACAGCCCCTTGCCGCCTAGTTGAAGGCAATTTGCGTGGAGTATTTCACATTTTGTTTTCATGTCTTTTACTTTGGATAAAAGATTTATTTAGCAAGCGGAAGCATAATAGTAAAACGTGCACCAGTTTTACACTTCCCAAGTGTAGGATCAATAATATTTTCGGCTGTAATTGTCCCATTATGAGCTTCGATGATTTGCCGACTAATAGAAAGGCCAAGTCCAGAGTTTTGCCCAAAAGCATCTTCATTTGGTCGATCTGTATAAAAACGTTCAAAAATGCGTTCAATATTTTCTGAACGAATACCTGGGCCATTATCTTCAATGGTTAAAATAAGGGTTGAAGCATGACTTTTCATAGTAATGCAAATTTTGCCACGATTCCGAGGAATAAAAGAACGCGCATTTTCAAGAAGATTTGAAATCACTTGTCCTAAACGGAGTTCGTGTCCCAATACAAGATAGGCTTTTCCATGAGGACGTGGGACAATATTAAGGCTTATATCAATGGTTTGCGTATTACGATACACTTCCTGAACAGCATGAACAAGACTTTCCAAAAGCGGTGTCATATCAACAATCTCTGCGGTTTCTCGTGCAAGCTCTGCATCGAGCCGTGATGCATCAGAAATATCTGTAATCAACCGATCAAGGCGGCGCACATCATGTTGAATAATTTCAAGCAATTTCTCTTGTGCTTCTTCATTTTTAGCCAGAGGGAGCGTTTCAACAGCACTGCGTAGAGAGGTGAGAGGATTTTTTAATTCGTGGCTTACATCAGCAGCAAAGCGTTCAATGGCTTCAATACGCATATAAAGGGCATTGGTCATATCACGAATAGAAGTTGAAAGGTGACCAATTTCATCTTCACGCATTGAAAAATCAGGAATTTCTACACGCTGATTATTGCCATTACGCACTCGATTAGCCGAGGCAGATAATTTACTTAATGGATGGGCAATCGTATGGGCCAAAAAGAGAGAAAGAACCAAAAGTACGCTACCTACAACGGCAAAAACTTTGAAGATAACCAGTCTTTCGCCTTTTACAATGTTATCAATATCGGAACCAGTGGTTGAAAGAAGAAGAGCTCCAACCACTGCGCGATAGCGTTGAACAGGAACGGCAACAGAAACAATTAATTGCCCTTGTCTGTTGCGTCTTTTTGCCGTAGCAAGAGATCCGTTTAATGCGCGGTACACTTCTGGATAAGCAATACCACTGGTTTTTGTTTGTTCTCTGTCAAGAGCAATACCTTTACCATAAAATGCGCTTGAATACCATGAAGTAAGGCGATCCCACATGTTTTGTTCTGTTTTAAGTGGGGGTAAATCATAACTAAAAACTTCTCCACTAGAATAAAGAACGCGCGAATCAAGAAGGAGAGTAGCATCACGATCATAGATACGTGCTCTTGTCGTTTTAGGTGTGATGAGACGCCGTAAAAGAGGGGCAACTTGCTCAGGGTTAATAGGAAAATCCCAAGAATCGGTTGATTGAGGGGCTGGTGTAACGCTTTCACCAGTCTGTAACTCTAAGAGTTTTTGGGGATCAATGAGGATAGAATTTGTATCTACTGTTGCAGAAGCAGCAATAGCCCCAGCAATAATTTTTCCTTGGGTACATAAACTTTTAATTTTTGCTTCAATTAAACCATCGCGAAATTGGTTAAGGTATAAAATGCCTGTAACTAAAACGGCAAGGGCAGCAATGTTTAATATAACAATGCGACGTGTAAGGCTGGAAAAAAGCAATTGTCTAAAGAGACGTTGTATTCGAAGATGCAAACGAGAAAACATAAGAAATGGCGTTGAGGATGTACCATTAACGGTTGTTTTTTGTAAAGTTTCCAGTTGAGAATTGTCTGTCATCGATTTGATTGCCGTTCAAATTTTTGCGACAAAGTAGTTTTATACCTCGTGGAAACGATAACCTACACCATAAAGTGTTTCAATCATTGCAAAATCATCATCCACTTGTTTAAACTTTTTACGCAGACGTTTAATGTGACTATCAATGGTGCGATCATCTACGTAGACTTGATCACTATAGGCAGCATCCATTAAAGCATCACGACTTTTTACAACTCCTGGTCTTTGTGCTAAGGTTTGCAGAATCAAAAATTCCGTAACGGTTAAAATAACAGGTTTATCTTTCCATGTACAGGTATGGCGTTCTTGATCCATCACAAGATCTCCACGTTTGAGAGAAGAGGTGGAAGAAGTTCCTGTAGAAAGCGGTTGGTTACGTGCATTAGAACGGCGCAAAATAGCTTTCACGCGTTCAATAAGAAGACGTTGGGAGAAAGGTTTAGTAATAAAATCATCAGCTCCCATTTTGAGACCAAATAATTCATCAATTTCATCATCTTTAGAGGTGAGAAAAATAACTGGAAGATCAGATTTTTGACGCAAACGACGCAAAAGTTCCATCCCATCCATTCGGGGCATTTTAATATCAAAAATAGCTAAGTGTGGAGGGTGAAGTGTGAGACCCTTGAGTGCAGATGCTCCATCTGTATAGCTTTCAACCCGATATCCTTCTGTCTCAAGCGCAAAAGATAAAGATGTCAAAATATTGCGATCATCATCAACAAGTACAATCGTTTGTGTGATTGTTGGTGTATCTTTCATGGTTTCTTAGACCTTTCTATTGCTGTGGTAGCAAATTACCCACACTTATTTATATGGGAGTTCATATTTTTTTTGCAAAACAAATATGATACAAATTGTAGCAAAGTAAAAAACCTTTTGTCATTACTGTAAAATCTTGTTTTGCTTTCATAATTTATAATGTTTCTATGTCTATTAAGATCCCTTCATTTGAGAGAAAATTTTCATAAAGGCTTTTTTTATCAAGGTTTATTACAAAGTTTATTATTGTATTTGTCTCATAATTGAACAGATGTAGTTTTGATTGTTGAAGTTTAGAAAATCTGCCTATGTGTTTTAAGAGCAAAGAAAAGAATGTGGCAATATATGCACAAAAATTTGTTTCTGCTACACGAAAGGAGGTCGTAATGGGATTTTTTAATTTTATTAAAACTGTAGGGGAAAAGTTAGGTATTGGGGACCATGAACCAAAAGAAAAGGATTTTAAAAGAGCATTTGATGATTTTCAACTCGGTACAGAAAAAGTCAATATTCAAGTTGAAGACGGTAAAGCTATTTTAAGCGGTGAAGTTCCAGACAGGGAAACACTTGAAAAAGCACTGCTGGTTGTTGGCAATTCACAAGGTATCTCTTCTGTAGATGTTGATCAATTAAAGGTTATAGATACAACGCCTAGAAAAACTTCTCGCTTTTATGAGGTTAAATCTGGTGATAATCTTTGGAAAATTGCTGAAGAGGTTTATGGAAAAGGGCAAGGTAATAAAAACACATTTATTTTTGAAGCCAATAAGCCAATGCTAAAATCTCCCGATAAAATTTATCCTGGACAAGTTTTACGTATTCCTGAAATTGACCATAGTTAATTCATCAAAGAGGATAATTTTTTACTGATGGCATTAAACAAAAAATAAAGGAGCGTAAAAAAATTCACGCTCCTTCATTTTATAAAGTGTGTATTTATTGTGTATTTATATAAAAGGAGCTTAGTGAACAAGAGAGGATTTAGAAGGTGATGGTACTTTCATAGCGTTTACAGAGAAATCAACATCAATGGTTCCTGCTTTCTCAAATGTCAATTTTGCGCTAATTTTATCACCTAACTTGAATGGTTTTGAAAGCCCCATAAACATAATATGATCACCGCCAGGCTTAAGCGTGATTTCTCCATTTCCCGGAATTTCAATGCCATTGTGCATTTTTTCCATTTTCATAATATCATTAACGACAGCCATAGAGTGTATCTCTGTTGTTTTTACTCCGTTTGTGGAAATAGAAACCAAACGGTCTGGGGTATTACTGTGATTAATAATGTAGAGATAACCGCTACCAACTCTTATACCTTTAGGTGTTTCTCGTGTCCAAGGATTGAGAATTTCTATGTCGCCAAGTTTATATTGCTGAGCACCTGCTGGCAGGGTTATACCAGCAAAGAGAAGAGCACACACGATATTTATGATAACCTTTTTGTATGGATATTGTGTATGGATTATATTCTTAAAGATGAGATTTGTTATTTTCTTAATAATAGATGTCATCATTGATTTACCCTCCTTCATAAGATTCATACTTTGAATATTTTTTTATTTTAGCAGAGCTTTTATTTAAAATAAAAGAAAGAAATACTAAAATGAAATTGATTTGAGTATGAGAATAAAAATCATAGAATTATTTGATTCTAAAGGAAGGCAGTAAGGTTTACAACGACAACACACCTCTCAACACTTCCGTATTCATCTCATAAATAATATTTGTAAATGGTATAAAATCTATGATGCACTACTATTTTGCTTAATAAAATATAATATAGAACAATCATCAACCACTTTACCAATTTTAATATTATAACAGCTCTTGGCATTTTAAAGCGTTTATACAGACGCATTTTTATATATTTTCAAAGTTCAAAATTATACAGTTAGGAAAAAACGCTTTAGGTGAGTTTAAAGCACAGATTTCAAATAGCAGTAAACAATGAGACCGTTAGAAGGAGAATTTTTGAAAGGGGATCGATGGATAATACCTTTACAGATGTGAGTATTAGATATGATGATTATTTTAGTCCAAGAAAAATTTATAATATTCGTGATATAAATTATTCGCCTTTTAAAAAGCTTTTACGGGAGTATGATTTTATCAATGATGAGAAGATCAAGAGCGAGAGTGCAATCGCTCTTTTATTTTTTTAATTTTTATAGAAAGATATATTTGTTGAGAATTGCAAGAAAAATATATTATGATCTCAAGTCTCTCATAAATATGGTATTTATGGGTCATTAGAGCGCCTATTTTAAAATAAATTTTTTATTTTAGAGATGTTTCTCTCATTATTCTCTTGTAGCAATAAAAGCCTGTTCTTATATACGAGGCAGCAAGGCTTGTTGCGACTTGCAGTTTATTATTATTTATGTTGCTTGAAGCAATATACGGGCTTTAGGTGTTATGAGGAGCTATCTTAAAAAGATGCTTTATGAAGGTTGAGGTAGCTTGCTGAATGGAGATTATAATATGGCAAAAGTAATTGGTATTGATTTGGGGACAACGAACTCTTGTGTGGCTGTTATGGATGGCAAAAACGCAAAAGTTATTGAAAACTCAGAAGGAGCGCGAACAACACCTTCCGTTGTTGCCTTTACTGATGGGGGGGAGCGTCTTGTTGGGCAGCCTGCTAAACGGCAGGCGGTGACAAATCCTGAAGGGACAGTTTTTGCAGTTAAACGTTTGATAGGGCGCCGTTTTGATGACCCTATGGTTGAAAAAGATAAAGCACTTGTGCCTTATAAAATTGTTAAAGGTGACAATGGTGATGCATGGGTTGAAGAAGCGGGAAAGAAATATTCTCCGTCGCAAATTTCAGCTATGATTTTGCAAAAGATGAAGGAAACAGCAGAATCTTATCTTGGTGAAAAAGTTGAACAAGCCGTTATTACGGTTCCTGCTTATTTTAATGATGCGCAACGTCAAGCTACGAAAGACGCGGGTAAAATTGCTGGACTTGAAGTTTTACGGATTATTAATGAGCCAACAGCTGCTGCTTTAGCTTATGGTTTGGACAAAAAAGACGGAAAAACAATAGCAGTTTACGATCTTGGTGGTGGTACATTTGATATTTCAGTTCTTGAAATTGGAGATGGCGTTTTTGAAGTTAAATCAACCAATGGAGATACGTTTTTAGGTGGTGAAGACTTTGATATGCGCCTAGTTGGTTATTTTGCAGATGAATTCAAAAAAGAGCAAGGAATTGATCTGAAAAATGATAAATTAGCTTTACAGCGCTTAAAAGAAGCGGCAGAAAAAGCAAAGATTGAGCTTTCTTCGTCACAGCAAACAGAAATCAATTTACCATTTATCACGGCAGATCAATCAGGTCCCAAGCACTTAACAATGAAATTGACTCGGGCAAAATTTGAATCTCTCGTTGACGATTTAGTGCAGCGTACCATCGAGCCTTGTAAAGCTGCGTTGAAAGATGCTGGATTAAAGGCTGGTGAAATTGACGAAGTTGTTTTAGTAGGTGGTATGACACGTATGCCCAAGATTCAGCAAGTCGTGCAGAGCTTCTTTGGTAAGGATCCACACAAAGGTGTTAATCCTGATGAAGTGGTCGCAATGGGTGCTGCCATCCAAGGAGGTGTATTGCAAGGCGATGTCAAAGACGTGTTGTTGCTAGATGTAACGCCTTTATCTTTGGGTATTGAAACCTTGGGTGGGGTTTTCACACGCCTTATTGAGCGCAATACCACTATCCCAACAAAAAAATCGCAAGTTTTTTCGACAGCTGATGATAATCAGAGTGCTGTGACGATTCGTGTTTTCCAAGGTGAACGGGAAATGGCAAGTGATAATAAGTTATTGGCTCAATTTGATCTTGTTGGTATTCCTCCAGCACCACGTGGTATACCTCAAATTGAAGTTACTTTTGATATCGATGCGAATGGTATTGTTAATGTTTCGGCCAAAGATAAGGGAACAGGTAAAGAGCATCAAATTCGTATTCAGGCATCAGGTGGTTTAAGTGATGCTGATATTGAAAAAATGGTAAAGGATGCAGAAGAGCACGCGGCTGAGGATAAAAAACGCCGTGAAGGTGTTGAAGCTAGAAATCAAGCGGAGGCTCTTATTCATTCAACTGAAAAGTCGCTCAATGAATATGGCGATAAAGTATCAGCTGAAGAAAAGGGACAGATTGAAACAGCAATATCTGATTTGAAATCTGCGCTTGAAGGCAGTGATACGGAAGAAGTAACAACAAAGATGCAAAAATTAGCAGAAGTCAGTATGAAGCTTGGACAGGCTATGTACGAAGCCTCACAAGCAGCGAGCGCTGACACTGAAACAGAGGCAAAGAATGATGATGTTGTTGATGCTGATTTTGAAGAAGTTAATGATAAGAAGAAATAGTGTCAGCATATGTGTTGATTAATTTATAAACCCGGCCTTTGAAATATAAGGCTGGGCTTTATTATTTGAGATAAGTTGCAACTTTGTTGCTAAAAATATAAATTAAAAGCAATATTATCCATAAAGATGGATGACAGAAAAATTATCAGGAATACATGATGAAGGTTGACTATTATGAAATTCTTGGCGTGACTCGCGAATGTGATGATAAAAAGTTGAAATCTGCTTTTCGTAAGTTGGCAATGCAATATCATCCTGATCGCAACGCGGGGGATAAAGAGGCAGAGCGAAAATTCAAAGAAATTGGCGAAGCCTATGAAGTTCTTAAAGATCCTCAGAAGCGTGCTGCTTATGATCGATTTGGCCATGCGGCCTTTGAAAATAGTGGTGGTCAAGGGGGAGCAAATCCCTTTGGCGGTTTTGCTGCTGGTGGTGGATTTGCGGATATTTTCGAAGACTTTTTTGGTGAGATTATGGGAGGGACACACCGTAAGCGTGGTGACAGTCGCGAACGTGGTGCAGATTTGAGTTATAATATGGAAGTGACTTTAGAAGAGGCATTTTCAGGAAAAACTGCAGAAATTAATATTCCTAGTTCCGTCACGTGTGATGTTTGTGAGGGATCAGGAGCGAGAAAGGGCTCTAAGCCGCAAGTTTGTGGAATATGTCATGGATCTGGTCGTGTGCGTGCAGCACAAGGTTTCTTTTCTATTGAGCGAACATGTCCTTCATGTCATGGACGTGGTGAAACTATTACGGATCCATGTCCCAAATGTCAGGGGACACGACGCATAGAGAAAAAACGTTCATTGAGCGTAAATGTTCCAGCTGGTATTGAAGATGGAACGCGTATTCGCCTTTCTGGTGAGGGTGATGCTGGTATTCGTGGTGGCCCCAATGGTGATCTTTATATTTTCCTTTCCATTAAACCGCATGAGTTTTTTCAGCGAGAAGGAGCAGATCTTCACTGTCGCGTTCCTATTTCAATGGTAACAGCTGCTTTAGGAGGAGAGTTTGAAGTTTCCGACCTTGATGGTGTTAAAGCACGCGTTAAGATTCCAGAAGGGACACAAAATGGACGTCAATTCCGCCTTAGAGGCAAAGGTATGCCCATGTTGCGCCGTCAGCAAGCAAGGGGTGATCTTTACATCCATATCACGATTGAGACACCGCAGAAATTAACGCAAGAACAACGTGAATTGTTGCAAAAATTTGAAAAGCTCTCAAATCATGAAAATTCACCGCAATCACATGGTTTTTTTTCACGTATGAAAGAATTTTTTGAAAATATTTCTGGTTAAAATATGTGAATGTTCTCAGAATAATTAGAGAGAGCTGTAGGAAAGTTATTTTCATTAAGTTTTCTATTATCTCATTGTCTTTGAAAAGCATTTTTTCTTGAAAAGAAAAGAGAGAGACAGCTAATTTAGGATAAACTCCTGCTGCTGATAGTTTTTATATTTCATGAGTTTTATGGATAAGTCTTATTTTTGAGTGTCTATGACATTTTAAAAAGGGCTTATCCATATAAGAACGCAATTGAGTGATTGATAATAAATATTGCCAGTGTCATGATAACTGCCTTTATGCATTCAGTATTTTTTGTGTTTATTTTTTCACTCAAAATTTCTTTTTAAAGGCTCTATAATAAAACTATAAAATAGGTAGCGGCTTGCCAAGAAACGCTAAATAAGCTGTTAGGCAATCCATCTTTTTCAAATAAAGTATCAACTTCTTATAACCGATTTTATTTTTGGCATTTTTCATAGTTTTAATCACTGCTTCCTTTAAAATAAGGGTTATTTTATTTGGAATAGCTTTTACATGCCTCATCTTAGCTTTTAGCCGTAATCATGTCTTTTTAGATGCGGATTTAGTTTTGTATTTCTGATGTCATAAATACTTCTTCCAGATAATAAAAAACGCTATAATCAAGTTTATTTTGTTCCAAAGAAATTGTGGAATGAGATAATGTGTGTTTAATGCTAAAGAAGACATAACAAAACACGTTTTGAGGTATTCGATGTATCTCTCTTGTAGGGAAACAGCTTCGATGGAATTCACTTAATTGAATTTATTGGCATAATAAAAAGTTGGTGGGAAGATAGAAGACGTTACCTTTAAAAAGAAAAAATAAATACAATAAAAAAATAGCACAATATGCTTAGAAAACAGCACGACATATTATTGAAATTGTTAGTGATATGGAAAGAGAAGTATACGAAATGAATCTTTTTTCATAAAATAACATAATTAAAATAATACATTAAAAGAATTAACAATTCTAAAAAACATTGAATAATTCAAGCATGTATTGCTATGCAGAAAGAAAAACTTAATGACCGATCATGAAAAATGAGAAGTTTTATAAAACCTTACGAAGAGAGTAATCTAAACAATTAAATGCTTTTACGAAGATGCTTTTGAAGAGCTATCACAATATATGGATAATGTTGCAAAGCCTTTTTTCGATTTTACGATATAAAAAGATAAATTATTATTATAAATCAACTTATTATGATTCTCCATGAGGAGCGTTCAATCGACATTTCCTCATGTTTAATGATTGAGAAAAAGTCAAATTTTTAAAACCAAAGTTATAGTTTATTGGGATAAGCTATAAAGCAGTTGAGTGATTTCTTAATCTTGGGAATATGTTAATTTTATTATTATAAGAAACTTTATTTTTATCTTATAAAATCAATGGTTGTATATATTCCTATTCATTGTTAAGTATCCGTAGGGATAAACTAATGAGTTGAATGTGCAGCGTAGCTTCAAAATTTTGCTTTTCAATTTTATATATAAGATCATAAAATAATGACGTTTTTTACGCCTATTTTGTTTAATTTTTCGCTGTCAATTTTTAAAGGAAGTTTTTGTATTTCATTTCGCTATTCCTTTTTCGTAATTTAGAGGAAAATTGACGATTTTCAGGGGGGTGGATAGAGTAAAGTTTGGTTTTATTGTTTTCACTTTTCCTAAATTTCATTAAGAGATGGTAAAAAGTGATGAGGAGGCTCTATTGATGGATGATGCTAAAAACGGTGATGTAGATGTTTTGGAAAAACAAGCAGCATTTTTATCGTCTGCTTTACCCTATATGCAAAAATATGAAAATGAAACGGTCGTGGTAAAATATGGCGGCCATGCTATGGGTGATCCTGCTTTGGGGCGAGCATTTGCGCGTGATATTGCTCTATTAAAGCAATCGGGGATTAATCCTGTTGTTGTTCATGGTGGTGGGCCTCAAATTGCTGAAATTTTAATGAAAATGGGGATTGAATCGCGATTTGAAAACGGATTACGGGTAACCGATGAGCGGATCGTTGAAGTGGTTGAAATGGTTTTAGCGGGTTCCATAAATAAAGAAATTGTTGCTCTCATCAATGCTGAGGGAGAATGGGCAATAGGATTATGCGGCAAGGATGGCAATATGGTTTTTGCCGAAAAGGCTTATAAAACTGTCATTGATCCTGATTCGCATATTGAACGTGTTTTAGATTTGGGGTTTGTTGGTGAGCCTGTTGAAGTTGACCGCACATTGCTAGATCTTTTAGCATGTTCTGAAATGATACCGGTTCTTGCTCCTGTGGCTCCAGGACGCGATGGTAAAACTTATAATATTAATGCTGATATTTTTGCTGGAGCTATTGCTGGTGCATTAGAGGCTAAACGCCTTTTATTTCTCACTGATGTTCCTGGTGTTTTGGATAACCAGGGTAAACTTTTAAAAGAATTGACAGTTTCTGAAGCTGAGAAATTTATTAAAAATGGGACAATTTCAGGAGGCATGATTCCAAAAGTAGAGACTTGTATAAAAGCCCTTCAAAATGGCGTGGAAGGTGTTGTCATTTTAAATGGTAAAACTCCTCATTCTGTTTTACTAGAGCTGTTTACCGAACAGGGAGTTGGAACGCTTATTGTTTCATAAATTGTGGGGAAAATTGGAAGAGAAAGTTTTTCATGGTGAATCTAAAACAGTTTAAATATCCTTTATTAAGTAAGCCAGAATTGGCAATATTTACTGCGACAATATTGTGGGGCGTTACATTTTTAGTCATTCACATTGCGGTACGCTATAGTGGTCCTCTGTTTTTTGTTGGATTTCGTTTTATTGTTGCATCTCTTATATGTGGGGTAATTTTTTGGCGCTCTATAAAAGGTATAACTGTTTATGAAGTTTTCGCTGGGATGGCGATAGGTTTAGCCATGTTTTTTGGTTATGCTTTTCAAGCAGCTGGACTTCAAACAATTATTAGTAGTCAGTCAGCTTTTATCACAGCGCTTTATGTACCGATGGTTCCAATCTTGCAATGGATTGTTTTTAAAAAACCTCCCCGTTTAGCTTGTTGGATTGGTATTATTTTCGCTTTTATTGGGCTTGTATTTATTTCAGGACAAAAGCCGGGAAATTTTGATTTTTCAAAAGGCGAAATTTTAACTTTGTTAGGCGCTTTAGCGATTGCTGGAGAAGTCATACTCATCGGAATTTTTGCGAACAAGGTTGATAGTCGGCGTGTAACCATTATTCAGTTATTTTTTAGTGGTTTTTTTTCATTTGCTTGTATGCCTTTGATGGGTGAAAGCATCCCTGAATTTTCGTGGGTGTGGTTTAATATTGGTATAGGATTGGCATTAATGAGTGCCATCATTCAATTAGCTATGAATTGGGCACAAAAGTCTATTTCCCCTACGCGTGCGACACTCATTTACGCAGGTGAACCGGTATGGGCTGGTATTGTTGGGCGTTTGGCTGGCGAACATTTATCTCCCTTAGCTTTATTGGGCGGTTTGCTTATTCTGATTGGGATAATTGTGGCTGAATTACAACCTTCACAATGGCGTAAAAAAAATAAAGCAATTAAAAAAATTGATTAGCTATACATTTTTTTATTATGATTTTATTGCATGAGATTTTTGCTTGTAGAGTTTTCATTTTTGAAGCTTTTTTAATATTAAGATGATTAAGAAGTTCTATAAGTTATTCCAGCTTTTTCATGCCAAATTGGAGAAATAGTATGCTTCTATCTGTTTGCCTAACTTCTGAAACGGGAAGACAACCTTTATTGAGCCAAAGCATGAGGTGATATAAAGGTAAAAATTAACGCTCATCTTTACGATCATGTTTAAATTTGGCTTTAACAACTTTCAAAAACATCTACGGTAATGTTTTTGAATAATGAGAATTACGCACTGTCGCACGTTATTTCTTTTGTCCTTTAATAGAGTTACGCTTCTCATGCAAAATAGAACGCCCAAAGTATCCCCATAACAAAGCGTTTTTTAAAAGATAATTTTCTCAATATACATCATATTCATTGACAGTCCGCATGAAGTATAGAAAAACCACAGAGCATCATCATTTTACTTAAAATAAAGGGCACTAGCATTTTCTTTATCAGTTCTCAATATTATGATAGCCTTTGGCATTTGAAAGAGAGAGGCATTTTTACTCATTTCTTAAACGTTTTTATCCATACACTAGCTCTGTTTTATAATGGGGAAGCAAAAAATTTATTGATTCATTATGAGAAGATTTAAAATGAGAGAGGCTCGCGATATTCAGAGTTTTAATTTAAATCGCAAAACAATAAACGATCATTATAAATCAATGTGTTATCCAATGAATCGAAGAGGATTGGTGTGCTTTATGTTTAATGGAGGAAGGAAGGAGTTATATAAAAACATGACTCAATAGAGCATATTTCTAAAGTTTTAAAAATTGAGAAGAAACTCCCTCGATATTCATGTTATCTTATATAAGATTGCTAAAAAAGAAGATTATTGCATACAAATAAAAAAGCATTTCTTGCGAATTTATTGCAAGCCTAAATGATATACACGCCCATCATATAAATATGATAATACATTGATTTATAACTATAATATAGCATTATTCACATTGAGTTAGAACCCTGAATACTGTAAAATTTTCTCACTTCAAATCATTTTCATGTTAAATCAATCCAAATCACTTGCTTACACATCACAAGTGGGTGGGGGGCATGTGGGTAAAGACTGTACAAGAAAGGCATATCTCTTATAAACTTTTTCAAGTGTAAAGGATCGTCGTAATATTGGAGGCTGGCAAAGTGTGTGATGGTGCCGGCTTACTACAGCATATGAGTTATCAAATAAGATGTGAAAGAATCATTTTAGCACCCTTGGATTTAATTTAGCAAACAAAAGCCTCATTTTTTAGGCTATAAAAAGTTGTGTTTTGAGAAGCTTTTTAGGTTTATATTATTTTGATAGAAGCCGGAACATAATTGGTCTTTGCGTTTTGTATTATTCTTTGCTAAATCGCCTTATATGACAATAGATCGTAATTATATTCGTAATTTTTCCATCGTGGCGCATATTGATCACGGCAAATCAACTTTAGCTGATCGTTTGATTCAAATAACAGGTGGGCTTGATACACGTGAGATGAAAGAACAAGTACTCGATTCCATGGATATTGAGCGTGAACGTGGAATTACTATTAAAGCACAAACGGTACGTTTACACTATAAGGCAAAGAATGGTGAAACCTATATTTTAAATCTTATGGATACACCTGGTCATGTGGATTTTGCTTATGAGGTTTCGCGTTCATTGGCAGCTTGTGAAGGTTCTCTGTTGGTGGTGGATGCAAGCCAAGGCGTAGAGGCGCAGACGTTAGCAAATGTTTATCAAGCCATTGATAATTCCCATGAGTTGGTTGTTGTGCTCAATAAAGTTGATCTGCCAGCAGCAGAACCTGAGCGTGTTAAAGAACAAATTGAAGATGTGATAGGCATTGATACATCTCAAGCAGTAGAAATATCAGCAAAAACAGGCTTAGGTGTTCCTGATGTTTTGGAGGCAATTGTTACACAATTACCACCTCCCCATACAGGCGATGTTGCAAATCCCTTGAAAGCAATGTTGGTTGATAGCTGGTATGATGCATATCTTGGTGTCATTGTTTTGGTACGGGTGATAGATGGTATTTTAAAAAAAGGTCAAACCATTCGTATGATGGGTACAGGAGCAAAATATCCAGTTGAGCGCGTTGGGGTTTTTACACCTAAAATGGTACAGGTTGATGAGTTAGGACCAGGCGAGATTGGTTTTATCACTGCCTCTATCAAAGAGGTAGCAGATACACGGGTTGGGGATACGATTACTGAAGAGCGTCGTCCTTGTGAAAATGCTTTGCCTGGTTTTAAGCCGGCGCAACCAGTTGTCTTTTGTGGTCTTTTTCCAGTTGATGCTGCAGATTTTGATGATTTGCGTGCAGCCATGGGCAAATTACGCTTAAATGATGCGAGTTTTTCTTTTGAAATGGAAACATCTGCGGCTTTGGGATTTGGTTTTCGCTGTGGCTTTTTGGGACTTCTTCATCTTGAAATTATTCAAGAGCGATTAGAGCGTGAGTTTAATTTGGATTTAATCGCGACAGCACCTTCGGTTGTGTATCGCATGAATATGAATGATGGTTCTGTTAAAGAGTTGCATAATCCAGCGGATATGCCTGATGTGGTTAAAATTTCTTCCATTGAAGAACCATGGATTCGGGCGACAATCATGACTCCTGATAATTATCTTGGGTCAATTTTAGAACTATGCCAAGAGCGGCGGGGGGTACAGGTTGGTTTGTCTTATGTTGGAACCCGTGCTATGGTAACGTATGATTTACCACTGAATGAAGTTGTTTTTGATTTTTATGATCGGCTAAAGTCAATCTCAAAGGGTTATGCTTCTTTTGATTATCAGATGACCGATTATGCGGAGGGGGATTTAGTTAAAATGTCTATTTTGGTGAATGGAGAGCCTATTGATGCATTATCGATGCTTGTTCACCGCACGATTGCAGAAAAGCGCGGGCGTTCCATGTGTGAAAAACTGAAAGATCTTATTCCCCAGCATATGTTTCAGATTCCAGTTCAAGCGGCTATTGGTGGTAAAGTTATAGCGCGCGAAACGATTCGTGCTTTGCGTAAAGATGTAACAGCGAAATGTTACGGGGGTGATGTTACGCGTAAGCGCAAACTTTTGGAAAAGCAAAAAGAAGGCAAAAAGCGGATGCGCCAATTTGGAAAAGTAGAAATTCCACAATCAGCATTTATTCAAGCGCTCAAAATGAACAAATAATGAAAAAAGGAGTATTTTCTCTCATTGATTGCGCTTTTGCTTTTGTCGATTGGTTCAGGTGTTTAAAGGACACTTTAAATGGAATTGCGCCGTGCTTCATGTTTTTGTGTATTGCGTAAAGGTGTCACTTTCTCATGTAAAACAGAATGCTTTAAACAAAATGCGTTTGTGTTGCATATTTGTGCACGTATTTTAATAAATATCTCTCAATACACTCGACCTCATTTCACGATAGCGTGCGTAGAAAGTATAACGGTAAAGCTTCCGTGAATGACATAAAACTCATAACCATATTTATTGTCATAAAGACACATGGTGCTTGAGAAAATTCATTAAAGACATTTTTATTCTTTTTTTAAAGTGCTTCTTACCCATACACCAACAGTGTTTATGAGACGAGCAGGAAATGATAGTGATTGATTCACTATGAAAGGATTTGAAATGAGAGAATCCTTGTATTCGAGGTTATTATTCAAGTTAAAAAACGATGAAATATTATTATGCATTAATCTTGTGTCTAAGAACGTAAAAGATCATTAATGGATGTTTTTTCTCGTGTTTTTTGATCAACACGTTTTACAATAACAGCACAATAAAGGCTAGGTCCTGCTTCACCATTTGGTAAAGGTTTTCCAGGGAGAGAACCTGGTACAACCACTGAATAGGCTGGTACTTCACCAATAAAAATTTCACCTGTTGTACGATCAATAATCTTTGTTGATTTTCCAATAAAGACTCCCATTCCCAAAACAGCACCTTCACGGATAATACAGCCTTCAACAATTTCAGAGCGAGCACCGATAAAGCAATGATCTTCAATGATTGTTGGATTTGCTTGCAGTGGTTCCAAAACACCTCCAATACCAACACCGCCAGAAAGATGGACATGTTTACCAATTTGTGCACAAGAACCAACGGTGGTCCATGTATCAACCATTGTGCCCTCATCGATAAAAGCACCAAGATTGACAAAGGATGGCATCAATATAACATTGGGTGCAATGTAAGCAGAATGACGTACAATGGCTCCAGGAACGGAACGGAAATCAGCATTTTTAAAATCTGCTTCTTGCCAACCAGAGAATTTTGAAGGAACTTTATCCCACCAATGTGTTCCATTGATTCCACCAGTAATAAGTTGCATAGGATTAAGCCGAAAAGAGAGCAAAACCGCTTTTTTCAACCATTGATGAACATGCCATTGTCCATTTTTTTGTCGTTCTGCAACACGGATTTCACCTTTATCAAGAAGGTTCAATGCATGTTCGACACTCTCACGGATTTCGCCTTTTGTGGTAGTATCGATAGAATCGCGATCGTCAAAAGCTTGTTCGATAATAATTTCAAGTTGTGTGGTATGGGTCATGACGAGAGTTCCGTTAAACAAGTTGAAGCTTCAAGATTTATTCTCTATGAACTACGCGAAGAAAAGTGTTCAGTCAATAAAACGATGAAGAAGTAGGACAAGTGCATGAAAAAAAATTGTAAAGAAAAAAGAAAAGCAGAGCAAGAAAACTGGACACCACTTCTCCATACGAAGGATGCTCTACAGCAAATACATAAAATCTCTAATTCAGCACAAATGCGTTCGTCTACTTATCGTTTAGCCTATATCGATCAAGATTTTATGATGCGTCCAGAGCTGCGCTCACAACGTATTGGTCTTGAATTTTTAAAGCCGGAAATAACCCTTAAAGAATATGATATTCAATCAACAGTTGTTTTGTTTGGTGGCGCGCGTATTCCTGAACCTGGGCAAGCAGCGTGGGCTGCAAAAAATGAAATACAAAAGAAAAATTTGCATGCTATGTCACATTATTACGATGAAGCAAGAGAGTTTGCGCGTTTGTGCTCACTTTATTCTGCTACGACAGAATATCGTGAATTTGTGGTTGTTACGGGGGGCGGACCAGGAATCATGGAGGCGGGAAATCGTGGTGCTTGTGATGTTGGTGCCCCAACGATTGGCTTGAATATTATTTTACCACATGAGCAAGAGCCTAATTCCTATGTGTCGCCGCATTTGTGTTTCAATTTTCATTATTTGGGGATGCGCAAAATGCATTTTTTAGTACGAGCGAAAGCATTAGTTGTTTTTCCTGGAGGATTTGGGACTCTGGATGAACTGTTTGAGACGTTAACTTTAGTACAGACGGGGCGTATGAAACAGGTACCAATTTTATTGTTTGGCAAAGAATTTTGGAGCAATACTATCAATTTTGAGTATCTGTCTGAACAAGGTACAATTTCTCCTACTGATGTTAATTATATGAAATTTGTCAATACAGCAGCAGAAGCTTTTGAAGAAATTCGTTCTTTTTATAAACTGCCTTAACGACTTTTAAGACGTTCATTCTTGAAGGATAATTAGTACTCTACTTTGGTTAAATAAAGTCCTGAAGGAGGAGCAACAACACCACAACGTTTACGATCTTTAGCATGAAGAGCTGCTTCGAGGTCTTGAGCTGTCCAACGTCCAATACCCACTTCCATGAGGCTTCCTGCGAATGAACGGATTTGATGATGAAGAAAAGAACGAGCTTGCGCATAAAGGAAAATTTCTTCACCTTCTCTTTGAATATCAAGGCGTTCAAGGGTGCGAATAGGGCTTTTGGCTTGGCAATGTGCTGAACGGAAAGTGGTAAAATCATGTTTTCCTACAAGCTTTTGAGCAGCTTCATGCATGGCTTCAGCATTAAGAGGCTTTGGCAACCACCACACGCGTTTGGCATTTAAGGCTGGTGGAGAGCGACGATTAAGTATTTTAAAAAGATAATGGCGTTTGGTTGCGGAAAATCGTGCATCAAAGTCATCAGGGACATTTTGTACGTTTAAGACTGAAATCGCTTCTCCTTGTTTACGTAAAAGAGCATTGAGCGCATCACGTACAGTATGGGGATGCCAGTTTTTTATGAAATCAACATGCGCAACTTGTCCCGTAGCGTGTACGCCCGCATCGGTTCTTCCTGCTGTTGTTATGGTCAATTGTTGTCCACTAAAGGAAAAGAGCGCCTGTTCAAGAGCTCCTTGTATAGTGAGAAGTTTTGCTTGACGCTGCCAACCAGCATAATTTGAGCCATCATATTCAAGAGTGAGTTTAAAACGTGGCATCTTAAAAAACAGCAGAAATATGAGCGCCTCGCAAAAAGGCTGCGCTTTCAAGGACTTTACCGCCAGATCTTTGGAGAGAGGTTATTTCTATCCGTCCTTGCCCACAATGGATAATCAAAGAATCTGGTTCTATCCGTCCAATTTCAAGAGAAGGACCTGTTGTTAAACGACTATCAAGAATTTTTACACGTTCTTCTCGTCCACCGATATTCATATTGCACCAGCAACTAGGAGAGGGAGAGAGCGCGCGAATATGCCTATGAATAAACTCTGCTGGTTTTGTCCAATCAATGCGGGTTTCTTCTTTTCTAATTTTGGCGGCATAGGTGATGCCTTCTTCTGATTGTGGGGTCAGTTTAAGTCGTCCTTTTTCAAGAGTGGATAAAGTCTCTACCATAAGTTCTGCGCCAATATGTGAAAGTCTGTTTGAAAGCTCAGCAGTGGTGGTGTTATCAGTAATGGGGATGGAGCGAGAAAGAGCGATAGGCCCCGTATCAAGTCCTTCATCCATTTTCATGATCATGATACCTGTTTCTTTATCACCAGCCATAATTGCTCGTTGAATAGGCGCAGCACCACGCCAACGTGGTAAGAGTGAAGCGTGGGCATTAAAACAACCAAAACGCGGCGTTTCGAGAATAGCTTTGGGTAAAAGGAGTCCATAAGCCACCACAATAGCAGCATCAACAGAAAGTGCTGCAAATTGCTCCTGTTGTTCGATTGTTTTAAGTGTTTGAGGTGTAAAGATGGGTATAGATTTCTCTTTTGCTACGGTGTGAACAGCGGAGGGGATTAATTTAAGCCCTCGACGTCCTGCTGGGCGAGGGGGTTGACTATAAACAGCAACAACATCATGACCTGCATCCAGTAAAGCATGTAAAATAGGAACAGAAAAATCTGGTGTTCCCATAAAACTTAATCGTAAAGCCATTACAAAACTGCTTCCTGCATGTTTTTTTCTTTTGCGCGTTTTTTAAATTTTCGTATCACCATATCGCGTTTGATCTTTGAAATGTAATCAATAAAAAGGCGCCCATCTAAATGATCAATTTCATGCTGCAAGCAAGTTGCTAAGAGATCGTCTGCTTCAATTTCTGTTTGTTTTCCTTCACGGTTCTGATAGCGAACACGAAGGCGTTTAGGACGTTCAACCTCTGCAAAATAATCAGGAATAGAAAGACAACCTTCTTTGTAAATATTACGCTCATCTGAAAGCCATAAAATTTCAGGGTTGATAATAACAAGTGGTTTTTTCTGCTCATCTTCAGAATTTCCAGAGACATCTATAACCAACATACGTAGCGGTATACCAATTTGAATAGCAGCAAGACCAACGCCCTTAGCATTATACATGGTTTCCAACATGTCATCTGCAAGTTTTTGGAGAGATGAATCGACCTGCTCAACAGGTTTGGACACTTCCCGTAAAATCGGATCAGGTAAAGTAATTAAAGATCTCATTGGCATAGGCATAAGTAGAGATTAATCAATGGTTTGTTATTGGTCAATATTGAATAACGGATTCTTGCGTTTTTTTACAATAAGAGCGTTATATTACAATTTATGTTTGATTCGTTTTTTTCCATACTCGCTGGTGATTTTTTTTCTAAACTAGTGCTTTTGCTTTTATTTATACTTGTCTGTTTGGCATTTTTTATGTTGATACATTCTCATCGAAAAAAAGCATTTTTGGAAAATGAAATTGCTGAACGCGCACGTGAGGCACAAATGCAGATGGCTACCTTGCTGAAAACACAAGCTGAAATGCAAGGGCGAATGCAAACGATGGCGGAAATTTTTGGTCAACGGCAGGCTGAATTGAATAAATCACTCAGTGAGCAACTCAATGGGATGACAACAAGCTTAGGCCAAACACTTCAGGTACAGACTAAATCCACTTATGAAAATTTGAATCGTTTGCAAGAGCGTTTAGCAGTGATTGATGCGGCACAAAATAATATTCAATCGCTTACGGGACAAGTTGTTCAGTTACAGTCTATTTTAAGCAATAAGCAGACACGTGGTACTTTCGGTCAGGGGCGGATGGAAGCAATTATTGCTGATGCCTTACCAACAAACGCTTATGCTTTTCAGGCCGTTCTTTCTAATGGAAAGCGCCCAGATTGTCTCATTCATATGCCCAATAAAGCCCCTTCTCTTGTTGTTGATGCTAAATTCCCTCTGGAGGCTTGGAATGCTATGCGTAAGGCAGAATCAGCGCAAGAGCGTCAAGAAGCAGAACGCCAATTTCGTACCAATATGGAAGTCCATATTCGTGATATTGCACAAAAATATTTGATTCCTGGAGAAACTCATGACACTGCTTTCCTTTTCGTGCCATCTGAATCGATTTTTGCAACAATTTATGAGGACTTTGAGGCATTGGTACAAAAATCCAATAGAGCTCATGTGATTATTGTTTCACCATCTTTGTTGATGCTCTCTGTCCAAGTGGTACAAACCATTATGAAAGATGCGCGGATGCGTGAACAAGCGCATTTAATTCAATCAGAAGTAGCAAAATTGATGGAAGATTTTGGACGAATGGATATGCGTGTTCGCGCATTACAGAAGCACTTTCACAAAGCAGGTGAAGATATAGAGGGAATTTTGATATCGTCCTCCAAAATTATGAAACGGGCAAATCGCATTGAAACTGTTGAATTAAAAGAAAATTACTCTGAACCAACAAAAATGACAACATTAGCTCAGTCGCAAACATTGCGTTTTGCTGATGAGGAATAAAGCAAAGCAAGCTTCTTAAATATCACAAGTTAGATCATGTTCTTTATTGATTGGTAATCATTTTTTAGTACCTCTATCTTGTTTTATTTCTTAAACGAGAGGAATAGGAATATGCGACACCTTTTGTTTTTAGGGGCACTGGTGTTTTTGCTAGAGGGATGTGCAACAACCACTCCCATCCACACAAATAATGCTTGTGCTATTTTGGCACAAAAAAATGGTTTTTTTGACAATTGGGGTAAAGTGTCTCAAAGAGCGGAAATGCGCTATGGAATTCCTATGCCTATCATTCTTGCAACCATTAAGATGGAATCGAGCTTTCGTCACAATGCACGTCCTCCACGCAAAAAACTACTTGGTTTTATCCCATGGAAGCGTCGGTCGACAGCTTATGGTTATGCTCAAGCGCTTGACAGTACATGGGCAATGTATCTTCGCTCGACAGGAAAGTCTTTTGCATGGCGTACGAATTTCGCAGATGCTGCTGATTTTGTTGCTTGGTATCATCGCCAAAGTGTTCAACGCAATGGGGTGAGATTTGATGATGCATATAGCCTTTATTTAAATTATCATATGGGACATGGTGCTTATGCGCGTAGTGGCGGGCATGCCACTACGGCACTCTCACAGGCAGCACAGCGCATGGCAAGGATATCGAGGCTCTATGAACAGCAATTAAAAAGATGTGGATGGCATTAGGGAAGATTTTTGAAAATCTCAATCAGGGAATTGATGTGGTAAAATCATTTGAGGGAAAAATTTTTTATGATACGACAAGGCTGTCTCGTTTTTCTGATCATTCAATGAAATAAATTGTTATTTTTTAGAATAAACTCAAGCAACAGAAAGCTTTTGCAATACACAATATATTTGAAGATACTCTCGACATTTTTACCTCCTTTGTTTAAAAAATTTACAATGGAAACTATTTTCTATTTAGCGCTGGTATTTCGCATTGGGCTAAGTACCAGAGGTTATTGAAGAAAAATTTTAAAATATAATATCATTTTTTATTTTAATTATGCGTATTACTGGCTGATTATTATATGAATATTTTCTTTATTAAGCGTATAAAATAGCAATTAAAACAAATGCAATTCGGGCATCATAAAAAGGGTAAAATATTCAATATAAAAAAACGAGAAATGCATTAAACGAAAAAACGTTGTTTTGTATAAAGAGGGCGCTACAGTCCTCAAAAGAACTAAGTATATTTAGTATTGTATGAAATAAAACATACTCGTCCATCCAGTCCATTTTAATTGAAAGAAGTTATCTTATTGTATTGTAAAAACACTATCGTTTATAGGATGATAAGGTATATGCAACTTTACACACAATGAATATTCAGGGTAGGGAGTGTTCAGAGAAAGATTTGTAGCGCCTATGAAGTAACAAGTCAGTCTCCAATGTTGTGATAGCTTTTGCATTTGGGAATATTTATGAGAAGCATTTTTATTCTTTTTCTTAATTGTTTAAGCATATTGATTTATAAAGATAATATATCGTTATTCATATTAAAGTAAGAATTTCGAATGACGTAGGGTTTTATCGTTTCAGATCTCTTGAGGTTGAATCAATAAATCCATTGGCTTGCACATAACAAGCGCAATTGGCATGTGGATAAAAACTGTGAAAGAAAAGACTAAAAATGTTTTTTATGAACATTCTAAAATGTAAGAATTATCGCCAACATTGGGAATTAGCACAATAAAGATGGCGCTACTTTGCTCTCACACCTCAACCTTTCTTGTGATGCGCAAGGAAAAAAATAATTGATTCAATATATTATTTAAGCGTTAATATACCTTAGTATTGAGCAGGTAGATGCTAATCAAAGTGAGTAATTTTTTTGGCAGGACATCTGATCAGATTAAAAATACTCAAAAAAAGCTCTAATTTTCAATAATTGAGAAGTATATTTTAATATTTTATTCTCTACTCTTTGTTTAAGTACTTCATACCTTTTAAAAAGATATCGGTAGCCAACATATTATGATTTTGTGGAAATATTGTGGTAAAGGAAATTCAAATTTTGTCCTTTAAGACAAGGCGTAGGTTAAACCGCTCATTTTCTATTTCTGTGCAAAACATAAAAGAATTATCTACTTTCACGGTTGCAACAGTAAAATTTTATAATCCAACAAATGATTAAAAACGTATTATAATATCATTAAAATGCAAGGAACAAGCGCTATTGGAATTATGATTAAATAGCACATAAACCTTTTAAATTGATGTACACATCCTTTATTATAATTGATTCCCTTGATAGAACAGTTTGTCCTTTTGGTGGAGCTAAGCGGGATCGAACCGCTGACCTCTTGCATGCCATGCAAGCGCTCTCCCAGCTGAGCTATAGCCCCTATAAAAACAAATTTTTCCAAAAGGACAGTATACAATTCTAACTTTTCTAGAACGATCAAAGTTGAAGATCAAGAAGAATTTACATTCAATGGAAAAGATGTTCTTTTTTATTTCTCTTAAGCATCGTCATCATTAGAAACACCGCCTCCGAGAATATTAGTAACGTCATCATCTTCATCGTCACCATCATGAGATAAAAATGTATCATCATCATCACCAAGATCTACATCACTATCTTCTAAATCAGGAAGATCGTCATCTTTAGAATCCTCATCATCCTCTTCAAGAAGCATAAAAGCAGATTTTTCAAGTGCTGTATCAAGCTCTTCAGTATCAACTTCTTCCTCATTGTTTGCTTCAGCTGCTGCAACTTCAAAGTAAGAACGCGGATAAGAAATTCCTGTATAGGGCGACACAATAGGATCGCGATTTAGATCGTAAAATTTTTTTCCTGTTTCTGGATCAACACGTTTAGTTCCAAGTTCTTGTTTTGCCATAAACCGTGCCTCTTTGATTAACTATTATTCCATTAAAAGATAAATTTTATGGTGCTTAATCGAAAAATAATACCTTTGTCAAAGATAAATACACTGTTCCACAGTGATTTTTTCATGACGTCTTTTAAAGCATGTGCTAAAGGATGCACAATTTCATAAAAGTTAGATAGAATTAAATAGAATTTCCATGCAAAAAGCAATCCCTATAACCACCTATAAATCGAGTAGTCTCTCTGGAAAAATTCAAATACCAGGAGATAAATCAATCTCTCACCGCTCTCTTATATTGGGAGGATTAGCAAGTGGTGAGACATATATTCATGGATTACTTGAAAGCGCTGATGTACTCAATACAGCTGCTGCTATGCAAGCTATGGGTGCCTGTATTATTAAAAAAGATGACTTCTGGATCATACGAGGAACAGGGAATGGTTGCCTTTTAGCTGCACAAAAACCTTTAGACTTTGGAAACGCTGGAACAGGTGCTCGTTTGGTTATGGGAATGGTTGGTCCTTATCATATGAAAACAACCTTTATTGGTGATGCTTCTCTCTCTAAACGTCCAATGGGACGTATCCTTGATCCACTGCGTCTCATGGGGGTTGAAATTGAGGCAACGCGCGACGATCATCTTCCTTTAACGCTTTATGGTCCGAAAATGGCTAATCCGATTCGTTACCGTGTTCCAATAGCTTCCTCCCAAATTAAATCAGCAATCCTGCTTGCTGGACTCAATACCGCCGGCATTACAACTGTTATTGAACCAGTTCTGACACGAGATCATACGGAAAAAATGTTAAAAGCATTCGGTGCGCAACTTGAAATAGAAAAAGATAACGAAGGTGCGCGTTTGATTCACCTTAATGGTCAACCCCATCTTACTGGACAAACGATTCATATTCCGGGCGATCCTTCTTCTGCTGCTTTTCCAATTATCGCAGCCCTTCTTGTAGAAGACTCTGATATCACCATTGAAAATGTTTTGATAAATAACTCTCGAATAGGACTTATCGAAACATTGTGGGAAATGGGTGCTCAAATTGAATTTTTGAACCGACGTCAAACAGGTGGAGAGGATGTTGCTGATCTACGGATAAAATCATCGGTCCTTAGAGGCGTTACGGTGCCCAAAGAACGTGCTCCATCGATGATAGATGAATATCCTGCTTTGGCAGTAGCAGCAGCCTTTGCAGAAGGCAAAACAGTAATGCTAGGAATTGAAGAGTTGCGTGTAAAAGAATCAGATCGACTGTCTGCTGTTGCTCAAGGACTCGAAATTAATTGCGTAGACTGTGAAGAAGGTCAAGATTTTCTTATTGTTTATGGAAAAGGTTCTGCCAAAGGTTTGGGTGGTGGACATGTCTCCACACATCTTGATCATCGAATTGCTATGTGTTTTCTCATTTTTGGGCTTGTATCAGAAAAACCTGTTACCATTGATGATAAACGAATGATCGCTACGAGCTTTCCAGAATTTATTCCTTTTATAAAACAACTTGGGGGAAAAATCGCTTGAAGCCTTTTGTTATCGCCATTGATGGACCTGCAGCCTCAGGCAAAGGAACCTTAGCACGCAAAATTGCTGCACATTATCGCCTTCGCCATCTCGATACTGGTCTTACTTATCGTAGTGTTGCTCATACGCTTTTACAACAAAATTTAGCTCTTAATGATGAAAAAAATGCTATTATTTATGCTAAAGAACTTGATTTTAATACCTTAAATTCTTCTCTTCTTTCTTCTCATGAACTTGGTGAAGCGGCTTCAAAAATAGCAATTAATCCTGCTGTACGCAAAATTCTTGTCGAAAAACAACGCAACTTTGCTAAAGTTTTGCCCGGCTGTGTGCTTGATGGGCGTGATATCGGAACTATTGTTTGTCCTGATGCCGATATCAAGTTTTATATTCTAGCCAATGTCCAAACACGCGCCAAACGTCGCTACCAAGAGATTTTAAAAAAAGGTGTTCAAGCAAATTATCATGAAATCCTAGCTCAACTTGAACAGCGCGACAGTCGCGATATAACGCGCAAACAAAGTCCATTAAAACCAGCAAAAAACGCCCACTTGCTTGATACGTCAGAATTGAGTATAGAAGCAACATTTGAAGTTGCATGCAGTTTTATTGATCCAATCATAAAAATGCATATAATTGGATAAATTCGTTAAGGTAACTTCCAGCCTAGCGCTAACTTTTTTCCTTTATTCAAGGAAAAAGGCTAAGAAGTTGCTTATGTTAACACTAACCCAGCGCTCATACCTTATAATACAAGGTATATATTAGGAGTTCTTATGTCACAATACAATCCCACAACAGCGGATTTTGAAGCCCTTTTAACAGAATCTTTTCAAACTAATGATCTTAATGAAGGATCTGTTGTTAAAGGTCGTGTTATTGCAATCGAAAAAGACATGGCCATTATTGATGCTGGTCTTAAAGTCGAAGGACGTATTCCTCTCAAAGAATTTGGAGCTAAAGCAAAAGATGGTTCTTTGCAAGTTGGCGATGAAGTTGAGGTTTACATTGAACGCATTGAAAATGCGATGGGTGAAGCTGTTTTATCGCGTGAAAAAGCACGGCGCGAAGAAAGTTGGGTCCGTTTGGAGGAAAAATTCAATGCTGGTGCACGCGTTGATGGAGTGATCTTTAGCCAAGTAAAAGGTGGTTTTACAGTCGATCTTGATGGTGCCGTTGCTTTCTTGCCTCGCAGCCAAGTTGATATTCGTCCCATTCGTGATGTTTCACCCCTCATGCATAATTCACAGTCCTTTGAAATTTTGAAGATGGATCGTCGTCGTGGCAATATTGTGGTTTCACGTCGCACTGTCTTAGAAGAAAGTCGCGCTGAGCAACGTTCAGAAATCGTACAAAATCTTGAAGAAAACCAAATCGTTGAAGGTGTGGTGAAAAATATTACAGATTATGGTGCCTTTGTTGATCTTGGTGGGATTGATGGTCTCTTGCACGTTACAGATATGGCATGGCGGCGTGTTAATCACCCATCTGAGGTGCTCACAATTGGCCAAACGATTAAAGTTCAGATTATTCGCATTAATCAAGACACGCACCGTATTTCTCTTGGAATGAAACAGCTTGAAAGTGATCCTTGGGAAAGCATCAGTGTCCGGTATCCGATTGGTAAAAAAATTACGGGTGCTGTTACCAACATTACTGATTACGGTGGTTTTGTTGAAATTGAACCAGGAATCGAAGGGCTGATCCATGTTTCTGAAATGAGCTGGACAAAGAAAAATGTTCATCCTGGAAAAATTCTGTCTACATCACAAGAAGTAGAAGTGGTTGTTCTTGAGATTGATCCTTCTAAACGGCGTATTTCTCTTGGCTTAAAGCAAACATTTGAAAATCCATGGGAAGCTTTTGCCAATAAATTTCCTGTCAATTCGCAAATTGAAGGAGAGGTTAAAAATAAAACAGAATTTGGTCTGTTTATTGGGCTTGAAGGCGATGTTGACGGTATGGTTCATTTGTCTGATCTTGATTGGAACCGTCCTGGTGAACAAGTTATTGATACTTATAATAAAGGCGATATCGTTAAGGCTGTGGTCCTTGATGTTGACATTGAAAAAGAGCGCATTTCTCTTGGAATTAAGCAGCTTTCCAGCGATAAAGTTGGAGAAGCAGCTGCTTCTGGCGAATTGCGAAAAGGTGCTGTTGTAACATGCGAAGTGATTGCTGTTAACGACAATGACATTGGTGTGAAATTGATTGATCACAACCTTGAGACAACCATTCGGCGTGCTGATCTCGCGCGTGATCGTGATGAGCAACGTCCTGAGCGTTTCGCAATTGGGCAAAAGGTTGATGCTCGCATCACAGCATTTGATAAAAAAACACGTAAAATTTCAGTATCGATTAAAGCTTTAGAGATTGCAGAGGAAAAAGAAGCTGTTGCACAATATGGTTCTACAGATTCAGGTGCTTCTCTTGGTGATATTCTTGGTGCAGCTTTGAAAAAACAAGAACAAGATTAATCATCAATCATTAAAGTTAGTGTTATTATTAAGGTCACTCATTTTAGGAGTGACCTTTTTATTTTCTAAAGAAATTGTCTGCTTATTTTTAAATTATTGAAACAAAAATTATAAATGCTTGCAAATAAAAACAAAAAGTTTGTTTTTTGTCTAACAACGGTTCACTATTCAGATAAAATGCTTAAAATTTAAATAAAAAACGATGTAATTGAATAACAATGGGACATTATGACGTGCATAAGACCTTTCATAAAGTGCTTTTTTTCTCAAAAAGAGAAAAAAGACCATTTTATTAATACGGATTTTCCTCTTCGTGCAATTTATAAGGTACAGGAAGATCTTTATAACTTAGGGCATGATATAGCTTCTGGTAAAGAAATTTTACTCCCTGAATATGAAGGAGTAGAAGATTTTCGCAAGAGATTGAATGAAAATGCTAAACTTATTCTTCATGCCTTTCACACCAGTGATTTTGCTGCCCGAAATGATGAAACCATCGCACCTTCTGCTCAATGGCTCATTGATAATCATTACACCATTGATAAAACCATACAAAAGCTACGTCGTAATCTACCCAAGTCCTTCATAAAGCAACTTCCTCTTTCTACACACAAAGCGGGAATACCACGAATTTTTGCTTTAACTTGGCTTTATATTGCGCATACCGATAGCAGCTTTTCACAAGAAACACTCACTGCTATGACCAACGGATTTCAAGAAGTTTGTGCGCTCACAATTGGTGAATTGTGGGCTCTTCCTTCTGTTATGCAAATGCTGCTCATTGAAAATGTCCGTCGTCTTTCAGTCCGTATCGAAAAAGCGCGACATATGCGCCATCTTGCTAGTCAAGTAGCTGATAAAATCTCTCTTGTAGAAAATAAAACAAATCTACACTCTCTTTTTACGCAGTATAAACCATTTACTGTTGATCCAACTTTTTCAGCACATTTATTCTATCGCCTGCGCAGTGCATCTGTCGATTCAACCGTAGCATTAACTTGGCTTGAAAAGCAATTGAAAAGCCAAGGCAGTAGCTTAGAGATTGCAACAGCTGATGAACATACCCGACAAGCAGCAGATGGTGTGACCATGGGAAATATTATCCGTGCTCTTAAAGCTATAGATGATGTTGATTGGATAGCATGGTTTGAAACAGTGAGTTGTGTCGATTCTATTTTGCGTAAAAATAGTGATTTTTCTGAAATTGATGCTCACTCACGCAATATTTATCGACAAGTCATTGAAAAAGTTTCACGCTTTTCGCCTCTTAGTGAACTGGAAGTTGCACATAAAGTTGTAGAAATGGCAAATTCCACTTCTAAAGATATGCCTCATCATTCTTGTGTGGGGTGGTACCTTGTTGATGATGGTCGTGGCATATTTGAAAAGGCTTGTGGATATATTCCGCACTTTCTCATAAAATGGACACGCGCTTCTTGTTGCTCAAAATTGAGAGTCATCGCCGTTCCTGTCTCTTTTCTGACGCTTGCTCTTTTGCTGGTAATTTACGCCCTTTTACAAATATCTGGCATGACACAATGGATGTCTTTTTGCTTTACTGTATTGGCGCTTTTTCCTGCTATTGATGCTTCTTTTGCTTTATTTAACACTGTTGTTTCGTGGTTTGTCCCATCAAAACAACTCATTGGTTATGAATATAAAGAAGGTATTCCAAAACATGCACGGACAATGGTTGTTGTACCTACTTTGATGACATCACGCGCTAATGTTGATGAACAAGTGCGCAATCTTGAAGTGCACTATCTTTCCAATCCTAAAGGTGCCATTCATTTTGCGCTCATTACAGATTGGGTGGATGCTCCATTGAGAGAAACGCAAGATGATCTTGATTTATTGCACTATGCGCAAAAGAGTATTGATAAACTCAATAGTCGTTATCATCGTGATGAACTTCCTCTTTTTTTCCTTTTACATCGCCGACGCCTTTATAATGCAAGCGAAAAATGTTGGATGGGATGGGAACGAAAGCGAGGAAAACTTCATGAACTTAATCGGCTCTTAAGAGGCGATAAAAATACAAGCTTTTATCCTCCCAATCCACATCTTCCTATGGATTGCCGTTTTGTTATGACGCTGGATTGTGATACACGTCTTACTCCAGAGAGCGTCGCGAAACTTGTTGGAAAGCTTAACCATCCACTCAATCATCCCGTTTTTGATCCACAAAGTGGAAAGGTTGTAAAGGGCTATAGCATTTTACAACCACGCATTATTCCTTCTCTTACAACAGGAAAAAAAACATCAATTCTCCAACGGGTTTTTTCTATCAACCGTGGCATTGATCCTTATGTTTTTGCTGTTTCTGATACTTATCAAGATCTTTTAGGAGAAGGCACCTTTATCGGTAAAGGTCTTTATAATATTGATGCATTTGAACAAGCGCTTAATGGCAAAATTAAAGAAAATACTATTCTTAGCCATGATCTCTTAGAGGGAGGTTATGCTCGTACTGCTCTGGTAAGTAGCATAGAAGTCATTGAAGACTATCCAACCGCTTACAATATTGATGTTATGCGTTATCATCGTTGGGTCCGCGGTGATTGGCAGCTTTTGCCTTATCTTTTTTCCCACCGTCAAATAAGTTTCGTGACGCGTTGGAAAATGCAGGATAATTTACGTCGTTCTCTCACTCCACTTATGTGGTTAATCGCAGCATTTGCAGGATGGGCTTTTTTGTCTTTAAAGAGTGCAATCGTCTGGCAAATATTCTTGTTGTTTAGCTCCTTCATTTCACCCATTCTATGTGTATTAAAAACGTTTGTCTCATCTAATATAGATCATTCTTTGCGTGGACATTTTCAATTAATTGGGAACAAAATTGCTCTTACAAGCGCTGATATATTTCTTAAAACGACGTTTCTTGCTCATTCGGCGTATTTTATGACCGATGCGATTATTCGTACACTCTATCGTATGACGATTTCAAAACAGCATCTTCTTGAATGGAAAACTTCTGCCGCAACAAAATCAATGCCCAATAGTTTGCGTTTCTATGTTTTTACAATGGCACCAGCATCGCTTATCGGTGTTCTTACTATAGCGCTCCCTCTTTTTTCTGATAGTTTTGCAAGCTTGGTTGCTTTACCTTTTGGGATAGCATGGTTTTTTTCACCCTTTATTGCTTGGATTGTGAGTCAACCTTCAACCTTTCAAGATAGCCTTTATCTTTCTTCAAAAGATGAAAAAAAACTCCGCTCTATTGCACGGCGGACATGGCTTTATTATGCAACCTTTGTCAACGAACAAAACAACTATTTGCCTCCCGATAATTTTCAAGAAGATCCTGAACCTCTTGTTGCTCAACGTACATCGCCTACGAATATTGGCGTTTATCTCCTTTCTATTATTGCAGCACGTGATTTTGGCTGGATTGGTTTTGAAGAGACCATCACCCGTATTGAATGTACATTACGCTCTCTTACAAAAATGGAAAAGTTCCGTGGTCATCTCTATAATTGGTATGAAACGGATACACTTAGGCCTCTTTTGCCTACTTATGTATCAACCGTTGATTCGGGAAATCTTGCCGGTCATTTGGTAACACTTTCTTCTGCGTTAAGTGAATGGGCTGAAAAACCGCCTCTTTTTTTTCAAAGTGATCGAGAAGGCTTATCGGATGTTCTTGCTATTCTTGAAGAAACTGTCAGAGAAATTCCAGATCATCAACCCAGTTTACGCTCTTTACGCCAAAAAATCGAAGAAAACATCACTCGTTTTCATGATTCTGTCTTCACTTTTATAGAACAAGAAAATACGATCCCTTCTCACGTCATAGATCTTTCACTTGCAGCCCACGATATTGTGCACTTAGTCGGTGAACTTGACCACAAAATTCAAACGATAGAATCTGCTCGTGCACTTTCTTGGGCTAAATGCCTTATCGACACCTGTAACGCTTATCATCATGATGCGACTGCTCATTGTGATACTGAAAAATTACGTAAAAAACTAAACAGGCTGGCTATAGTGGCACGGCAAATAGCCTTTGATATGAAATTTGACTTTTTAGAACAGCCTAAACGGCATCTCTTATCCATTGGATATCGTGTTCAAGAAAACAAACTCGATGAAAATTGTTATGACCTGCTTGCTTCAGAAGCACGTCTTGCAAGCTTTTTTGCCATCGCAAAAGGAGATATAAAACTTAAACATTGGTTTCGTCTTGGTCGACTTCTCGTACCCATAGGTGGGAAAGGTGCACTCCTATCATGGTCTGGATCAATGTTCGAATATCTTATGCCATCTCTCGTAATGCATGAACCTTTAGGGTCTCTCCTAGATCAAACAAATCGATTGATTATTCGTTGTCAAATACAATATGCCCATAAACGGGAATTGCCATGGGGTATTTCAGAAGCCGCATTTAATGCTCGCGATCATTTAATGAATTACCAATACGCTCATTTTGGTGTTCCAAACCTCGGACTCCAACGTGGTCTTTCACGCAATGCTGTCATTGCTCCCTATGCCAGCCTTCTAGCGGCACAATATGTTCCTGCTTACGCTGTCGCTAATTTAAAACGACTCCGTGATCTTGGAGCTTTAGGAACATATGGTTATTATGACTCTGTTGATTTTACTCCAACACGCGTGAAAACAGGGGAAAAATACGCCGTTGTACGCAATTATTATGCGCACCATCATGGCATGTCTATCCTTGCTCTTAACAATGTTATTTTTCAAGGGCGAATGCGTGATCGTTTTCACCGTGATCCCGTTATTGAGGCAACACAATTGCTCTTACAGGAAAGAGCGCCTCATCTCATTCCTATTATTCATACCAAAGCTGTTAATCGTATGCGCAATAAGTCTCAAGCATTTGATGCAGCCCCTTTGCGCATTATTACAAACCCGTTACTCAAACCACGAGCAACTTTACTTTTGTCTAATGGCTTTTATTCTACCATGTTAACAGCGAATGGTTCTGGTTACAGCCGTTGGCACGATTATGCGATTACGCGCTTTATTCCTGATGCAACAGAAGATCAACAAGGTACTTTATTCTTCTTGCGTGACACGCATAGTGGACGGTGGTGGTCTGTTACTGGTGAGCCAACACGTGTTATTGAAGAAGAAGCTGTCAGCATTTTTACAGATGAAAAGGCTGAATATACAAAAATGGTTGATGGTATTAAATCAACACTTGAATGTCTTATTACATCTGAAGGATGTGGCGAAGGGAGACGTATTCAATTGATGAATACGACAAATAAAGACCGATTCATTGAAGTGACTTCTTATGGTGAATTAGCGCTTGCCACGATGGATACAGACCAAGTTCATCCTGTTTTTTCCCGTATGTTTATAGAGACAGAAATTGCTGAAGAAGGTAAAACAATTTTTGCCAAAAGGCGCAAACGCTCGCCTAATGATCCTGAAGTCTATGTTGCCCATTTTGTTTCTAGTACAACAGATATTCTCCAAGAGACAGAAGCTGAAACAGATCGCTCTCTGTTTATTGGTCGGGGGCGATCCATTCATCGGCCCGCTGCATTTGACCAAAATGCTCGTTTCAGTAACAGTCAAGGTTGTGTTCTTGATCCTGTTATGTCATTGCGATGCCGTATAAAAATTTCAGCCCATGAAAAAGCAGAACTTATTTTTTGGACCTTTGCTGCTCATACAAAAGAAGCGCTAAATAATCATATTAAACATTATCGACAATCTGATATGTTTCAAAAAGAACTTTCAATGGCATGGACGCGCTCACAAGTCGCACTGTATCAGAGCGGAACCCAGCTTAAAGAAGCTATTATCTATCAAAAATATGCAACACCGCTTATCTATCCAGAAAGAACGTGGCGTCTTCCTTCTGAAATATTAGCAAAAACGCTAGGAAAACAGTCTGATCTTTGGCCCATGTCTATCTCAGGAGACAATCCACTCTGTCTTCTTAGATTAAATAACGAGGGAAATATAACCGTACTGCGCGAGCTCCTTAAAGCACACGAATATTGGTGTATGCGCGGACTCATTGTTGATTTGGTCATTCTTAATGAACAAACATTTTCCTATATACAAAATACACAACGCGCTCTCGAGTGGGTCTGTGAAACTTATTATCACCACACGCAAAAAGCAGATGAACGCCAACATATTTTCATGCTTCGACGCGATCAAATGAGTGAACAGAGTTTTAAAACGCTTCTTGCATCAGCACGCATCGTTCTTGATGCCCAAAATGGCTCTTTATCTGAACAACTTAAACGACTTGATGAGAATGATTTTAATCTCACAATTCGTAAAAATTATCAAGAATCTTATGATCAATTAGACTTGCCAAGAAATAACGAAGGACAGCAATTTACAACACAAACTGAACAAAATCTTTTTTCTTCCATTGGTCTTATTAGCCAACAAAAACCATCCTCTTTTCTCCCAAATGGAGAAGATCTAAGATATTGGAATGGTTACGGTGGTTTTAATCAGCACAATCATTATGTAATACGTCTTCATGGACGTACCACCACACCACATCCGTGGATTAATGTCATTGCTAATCACAGATTTGGTTTTCATGTCTCTGCTGAAGGTGCAATTTTTACTTGGGCTAACAATAGCCGCGATTATCAACTAACTCCTTGGGCGAATGATCCAACGTCTAACCGGCCAGGAGAAGCTCTTTATCTGGTTGATCGCCAGTCTTTAAAACGTTTCTCACCCGTTTCTACTGTTGAATGTGACGAAAATATTGTCTATGAGGCTTGTCATGGGTTTGGATTCTCAACTTTTAAATCAACACATTCAGAAATCGCATTAGAACTGACTCATACACTTGATCCCGAAAAACCTATTCGCTTTTCACGTCTTATCCTTACGAATGAAGGGAAAAAACCACGTAGTTTACGCCTTTATAATTATGTTGAATGGGTTTTGGGAAATATCCGTACAAAATATGCCCCCTTTATTGTTTCCTCTTATGAGGCCAGATGGGGTGCACATTTTATTCAAAATCCCTATCACATCGAGAAATCTCAACAAGTTACATTTTTATCAGCATCCGAAATGCCAACCAGCACTACGACCAATCGCGCTGAATTTATTGGTGCAACGGGAACCGTAACACGTCCAAATGCGATCCGTAAAGCCGGTGCTCTTTCGAATACCATTGAAGCAGGATGTGATCCTTGTTCAGCATTCGCCTATGATATTGATCTTCAACCAGGGCAAACAAAAGAAATCATCTTCTATCTTGGCAGTGCTGAAAATAGGCAAGAAGCTGAAAAATTACTTAATCAAGTACGTGCAAGTGATTTTGAGATTCAGCTCACAAAACAAAAACAGCAATGGAGTGATTTTGTTTCTCCTTTCCAAGTCAAAACACCGGACGCTTCTTTTAATCTTATGGTCAACCATTGGCTTCCTTATCAAATCTACTCATGCCGCATCATGGCACGCGCAGGCTTTTACCAAGCTAGTGGTGCATTTGGTTTTCGTGACCAGTTACAAGATAGCCTGTCTTTGTTATTGCTGGAACCACAATTAGCACGTGAACAATTGTTAAATGCAGCAGCGCACCAATTTCTTGAAGGTGATGTGCAACATTGGTGGTTGCCTGACACAAATGCTGGTGTTCGTACATATATTTCTGATGATATCGTTTGGCTTGCATATGCAACAGCTCTTTATGTCAATACCACTGGCGATAATGCCTTTCTTGATACGCTGATTCCTTTTATTGAAGGTGATGTTCTCAAAAGTGGGCAACAGGATGCTTATTTTCAACCCACCCAATCCTCAAAGGTTGCAACAGTTTATGAACATTGTGCTTTAGCTTTAGACCTTGCCATTAAACGCTGCGGACCACATGGTCTCCCTCTTATTTTAGGTGGGGATTGGAATGATGGCATGAATTTGGTCGGTGTGGAAGGAAAAGGCGAAAGCATTTGGTTAGGATGGTTTCTTGGGCACACATTACAAGCATTTATCTCTTTAGCCAAAAAACGTGGTGACAATAGCCATATGCAAATATGGAGTACGTACCTTGAACATTTAACAAAATCCCTAGAGAAAAATGGTTGGGATGGTGCTTGGTATCGACGTGGTTATTTTGATGATGGAACGCCTCTGGGCTCTAAAGTCAATGATGAATGTCAAATTGATACCATTGCTCAATCTTGGGCTGTCATTTCTCAAATGGCATCGCTTGAACGCCAAAAACAAGCAATGACATCAATGCTGGAACATCTCTATGATAAAAAAGGTGGACTCATTCGCCTTTTTTGGCCGCCTTTTGATAAAAGTACGCTCGAGCCTGGTTACATAAAAGGTTATCCTCCAGGAATTCGAGAAAATGGTGGTCAATACACGCATGGTGCCATTTGGAGTATTTTTGCGTTGGCTGAAATGGAACAAAACGATAAAGCTTATGCTTTATTTTCTATGATAAACCCAATTACCCACGGACAAGATCCTGAAATTTATCGTGTTGAACCTTATGTGATGGCCGCAGATATTTATGCTGTTGAACCACGATGTGGTCAAGGCGGTTGGACTTGGTATACAGGTTCAGCCGGTTGGTTTTATCGCGCCGCAACACAAGCTATTCTTGGAATACAGCGTCAGGGAGACCTCTTGTTTTTGCAGCCACATTTACCCTCTATTTGGCCAAAATATGAAGCAACAATGAAGTTTTATGATGCCGTTTATAGCATTAAAGTAAAATGGGGACCTAAAAATATGCTCTATGTTAATAGCAAAGAATATACCGAATTTCATACAGGGATAAAGTTACAAAAAACAGGTCAGCATGAAATTATACGTATTGTCAAATATTAAAGATGAAAGATGAAAAAAGAGAGCAGACTTTTTTATTCTTGCCCAAAACTGTAGAGTTGTTATATTGCACCGCCTATATTAGCCGTGTTGGTGCATAATATTTTAGATTTTATGAAACTGAAAGAAAAAGGTTATGAATCATCCGGATATTGCTAGACGTGTTTACAATCATACTTGGAAACTTGATCCCATTATTCGTTCACTTCTCGATACGGATTTTTATAAGCTTCTTATGGTACAGATGATTTGGGGGTTATATCCTAATGTTGATGTTACTTTTTCCCTCATAAATCGCTCTAAAACAATACGTCTTGCCGATGATATTGATGAGAGTGAATTACGTGCTCAACTTGATCATGCTCTTAGTTTGCACTTTACAAAAAAAGAAATGATCTGGCTTGCTGGTAATACATTTTATGGACGCAAACAAATTTTTGAACCGGATTTTCTTCAGTGGCTTGAGAATTTTCAACTCCCAGAATATGAACTAACTCGTAAAGATGGCCAGTATATTCTTCATTTTTATGGTTCGTGGGCTCATAGCTCTATGTGGGAAATTCCAGCCCTTGCTATTATAAGTGAATTACGTTCACGTGCTGCTCTCAAAAAACTAGATCGTTTTGCTCTTGATGTACTTTATGCGCGTGCTAAAGCAAAAATGTGGAGTAAAGTTGAACGTCTCAAAAAATTGCCTGATATTAAAATATCTGACTTTGGGACAAGGCGCCGCCATTCTTTTTTATGGCAGCGCTGGTGTGTGGAAGCATTAAAAGAAGGGATTGGTAATTCTTTTACTGGAACTTCTAATGTTCTTCTTGCCATGGATACGGATTTAGAAGCTCTTGGAACCAATGCACACGAATTGCCCATGGTTATTGCGGCTCTCAGCAATAACGATGATGAATTACGCAGAGCTCCGTATCAAGTCTTGCAAGATTGGAACCGTTATTATGGTGGAAATCTTCTCATTGTTTTACCTGATACCTTTGGTACAGAAGCATTTTTACGCAATGCACCAGATTGGGTAGCTGATTGGACGGGTTTCAGACCCGATAGTGCGCCCCCTATTGAAGGTGGCGAACGTATTATTCAATGGTGGAAAGAAAAAGGAAAAGATCCATGCAAAAAACTTCTAATTTTTTCTGATGCTCTTGATGTCAATACAATTGAAAAAACCTATCATCATTTCCATGGTAAAGTGCGCATGAGTTTTGGATGGGGCACGGATCTTACCAATGACTTTACAGGCTGTGCACCTCAGGAAATCGAAACTCTTGATGCTCTTTCCCTTGTTTGTAAGGTGACCTATGCCAATGGTCGACCAGCCGTGAAACTTTCAGATAATCCTGAAAAAACGATCGGTGATTCAAAAGAAGTACAACGTTATATCAATTTTTTTGGTAATACAAAGCGAATTGCTAGACCTATAAAGACGTAGTTTTCGGCTCTTTAAAACAAGTATATTGCCTCAACATATTGTTTATAAGATTGATTTTTGTTCTGCCCTAAGGATGAGGATTCTTAACCTTTGCTGGTCTGAAATAGTTCTGCTGTTTTTTGAGCAGATTCTACTTAGTCTATCAACGCATACGCTTCACTTACATAAGGATCAACAGATCAAACTTAAAAATATTCACTACGCATTAAAAAAATACTTAACGCGCTAGGGAAGTTTAGCCAAGGAGGCTTCCTTATATCATTTGTCATAAATAACGGTGTTATACGGCATAACAAGATACTATCATTTTGCATGTTGAATGAGCGTGCGCGAGTATCATAAGTTTTTCTCATTTCAATCCTGTTAAATCAAGCACACTAATCCCCTTGCATATATGAAGGTTTTCAAGTTTTAAGGGTTATTGTTGTAGTTTGACAGTAGGTTTTATACTAAGTGGAAAGAGGCGGGATTAAGTAGGAATACGTGGTAATTTGTTGTTTTATGTACAATTTTTACCATTAAATGCGCGTTTTATCAAAATAGATTTTGACACCTAAAATTACAAAAATTACCGAAAATCAGAAAAAAGTGCGTTTCCATAGTAAAAATGAGAAAAGGCTTTCAAAACCCTTTGAGAACACCTTTAAAACTCTTTGAAAAAAATAAATTGGTACAAAATCTAGTGTCAAAATATACAAAACCAGATGACAAGCTACAATTGCAACATTAGAAATTACTAAGGCAACATTGGAGGATGATAAATAGCATGGTGACTATCGGTATGCATTTTGCAAGGCAAGGATGATGGTGCTCAAATAGATTTTATACACTTTACAGGAGATTTTACTTTATCCATGTATGGTCTGCTATTATGAAATGAGTAAAGCGTTGAGAAATGTTTCATTAAAATAAATGTGTAAATAACATGATTTGGGAGACCTTTTGTTTTACGTGAGGGGCATGACTTCATTAAAAAACAGAGAATGCAATAATATTTTTATTTCGAATAAGCTTTATATCAAGACAGAGAAATTATTTATTCGCATATTATAATAAGAATGCGTGTATGTATAAACCATTTGAAAAATTCTGTTGTTTCTTATGAATTATTCTTAAGTTAAGAACAGATGTAACATTAAAGATTGATATAATAGACCGGCTTCTTAACTGTATAAGTATAAAAATGAGGGTATTTAGTAAGCTTTGTATTATATCCTCATTAAGAGATATGAAAACAAACGAAATGTCTATCATATCAATGACTTTTCAATGATGTATATATAGAGATTCATACAAACATGCTTTACAAAAATAATGACTCTCTTCCATGAATGTGATTTATCATTGTTTACCAAGTGAGAACATTTTGAGTGTTCGTAAACAATCTTCTTTGTTCATAAAAATTATTTCACAAACATATTATTAATTAATTGCGCTCAAAAATCTTGCTATTTCATATGTATTTTGGATATGGAGAGCTTATATTCAAAACTTAAAAGTCCTCATAGTTTTTACAAATAAGTCGAATCTAAAAAGAGTATCTCATAAAGCCTTTTTTATCATTAAGAAGATGGACGTGTTACAATATAAATGGCAATCAGCAATAATATAACCGCAACAAGTAAGGAAATCCATAAAGGAGGGTGTAGCATTACGAAAAAGGATAAAAATCCTCCTGTCATACTCATCATTGCAAAAACTTTAACGAATGGAGAGATTGCTTTTTTTTCTTCCCATCGCTTAATAGGGGGACCAAAAATACGATGATTATTCAACCATTGATGAAAACGTGGAGAAGAACGCGTAAAACACCATGAGGCAACCAATAAAAAAGGCACCGTTGGCATAATAGGTAATACGACACCGATAATACCTAATATAACCATCGCCCACCCTGCTATATAATAGCAGATACGTAAAGGGTGCGATATCTTCGAATCTTTTTTCATTCTCTCGTACTATTTTCCTCTACGCAAAACCCTATACAAAAACATTGTATCTGTTTTTTTCTGTTTACATGTCTGAGTGCACAATTACGCTCTACCCCTTCATGCGTAAGTGTCTTTGCTGTTATAAGTTCCTTGAAAATACCGAATAGCTTACACAATATGATAATCATTTTAAATGATTTCAAGAAAAGAGGAGAGATTTTAGAAAAACAAAAAAATAAAAAGGCTGCAGAAGAAATCAATGCAGCCTCTTAATTAAGAATGCAGTGTTGGGGGGGGAGAAAATATACTGCACTCACCTGCTAGATATTAGGAGGAAAAACAATCTAGCACCCCGAACTCTAATTAAAATAAAAATGAGAAACAATATATAAAAATGCATGGCTGATATGCATGAATTTTAACACTTTCAAGTTTCTTGAACTGTGTTTCGACGAAAGAAAATCATCATGAAAATAGCCATAAAAATCAATGTCAAGATCAACACAATTGTGGAAGCAGAATCAGAGCCGATAAATAAGCTGAGATAAATCCCTAAAAAACCAGAAAAAGCTGCAACAAGTATCGCGATCATTAACATAAAAGAAAACCGCTTTGTGACAAGATAGGCAATTGCTCCTGGTGCTATCAGTAAAGAAATAACGAGCACGATACCGACAGCTTTCAAAGCGGCAACAATTGTAAGAGAAATCATCGTTAGAAGGGTATAGTGGAGTAGAGATATTGGTAACCCCATTGCACGTCCTTGAACTGTGTCAAAAATATACAGCATAAAGTCGCGCCATTTTGCTGCTAAAATAAAAGTGACAACAGCAGAAATGATTGCCGTCTGCGTTATATCAAGCCAGTTAACACCCAGGAGATTACCAAATAGAATATGATTCAAATCTAAGCTACTATAAATAGATGTGGCTAAAACAAGCCCTAAACCAAACATTGAAGAAAAGACCACGCCCATCACCGTATCCTGTTTGATACGGCTATTGCTCCCTAAAAAACCCGTTAATAGTGCACACACCATTCCTGCAACAAAAGCACCGCAAGTAATCAAAGTCATTGTAATATTCTCTGGACGCATATGCTGAAACCAAGCAAATGGCAAAGAAGTTAAAAATGCGATTACCCATGGTGTTGTCATATAACCAACAACAACACCTGGAAAAACTGCATGAGAAATGGCATCCCCTAACAGCGCCCATCCTTTCAAAATAAGAAAACAGGAAAGCATCGCCATGGGAATAGAAAGAATCATGACAATAAGCATACCCTTAAGCATAAAAGAAAACTGAAACGGAAGCAGTAATTGATCAATCATGATAATATTACACCCTTTTTTGCTGCATTTATGCGTAAGCGCGCGGCAATAAACCCATGTTTAGGAGCAAAAATAAAAGCTAAAACAAATAAAGATGCTTGAAAAAGCACAACAACCCCCCCCGTTTGTGCATTCAAAAAATAACTCACATAAACACCCAAGATACTTGTGAAGGTTCCAATTACAACTGCAATAACCAAGATGTTCACGAAACGATCACTTAAAAGATAGGCCGTTGCCCCAGGTGTCACAACAAGACAAATGACTAAGAACGCTCCAACGGTTTGCATCGCAGCAACGGTACAAGCGGCAAGCAATGTGAAAAAGAGAATCTTTAAAAACTTTACGTTTAATCCAATGGCATGCGCATGCGTCTCATCAAATAACGAAACAAGAAGATCTTTCCATTTCAAAAGCAATATAAGCAACGAAACAAAGCCGATAAAAGCCAATTGTAGAATATCTGTTGAACTAACTGCTAAAATATTTCCCAAAACAATCGTATCAATATTAACAGCCATTGGTTTTAATGATTTGAGAAACAACCCAAAGGCAAAAAAGGAAGAAAAAATGAGCCCAATAATGGTATCTTCTTTAAGCTTTGTCCGGTGGTTAAAAAAGAGCATTGCTGCTGCTGCAAGACCACCAGAAAAAAAAGCGCCAAGTGAAAAAGGTAACCCTAAAAGGTAAGCTCCTGCTACACCAGGAACAATCGAATGGGAAAGTGCATCACCAATCAATGACCAACCTTTTAACATCAAAAAAGCCGAAAGAAAGGCACAAACACACCCAACTAACCCAGAAACCCACATTGCATTCACCATATATTGATAGCTCAGTGGCTCAAGCAACCAAGAAATCATGCAACGTGCTCCACTCTTTCAATATCTTCACAAACGGCAGACTGCTTTCTTCCCATGAAAACATCATTTTTTTTTGTGGTTTGAAGATCAAAAATATGGTGGTGCAAAGACCCTCCAAAAGTTTTCTCCAGATTTTCCTTTGTAAAGATTTTTTCTGTTAACCCAGAAGCTAAAACGGTCCCTTTTATTAAAACTGTATGATCACAAAATTCGCGAACAGAACCCAAATTGTGAGTTGAAACCAAGATCACTGCTCCTTCTTTACGAAGATCTTGTAACAAAGCAATGATTTTATCTTCTGTTGTAACATCAACCCCTGTAAACGGCTCATCTAATAAAATAGCTTTTGCTTTCTGTGCAAGAGCGCGCGCTAGGAAAACACGCTTTTTCTGTCCACCAGAAAGTTCTCCAATTTGGCGCTTGGCAAAAGCCAACATATCAACGCGTTCTAAGGCAATACGAACGGCTTCATAATCTTGTGTACGGGCATAGCGAAAGAAATTCATATGACCATACCGCCCCATCAATACAACATCTTCGACCAAGACAGGAAAATTCCAATCAACATCTTCACTTTGAGGAACATAAGCAATGAGGTTTTTTTTCAAAGCTATATCAACAGGTAAATCAAACATGCGAATTTTTCCCTTTGAGGGGCGTACAAACCCCATAATCGCTTTAAATAACGTTGACTTACCGGATCCATTAACACCAACCAATGCCGTAATAGAACCCTTTGGACTTTCAAAATTCACTTCGCGTAAAGCTGTATGTCCATTACGATATGTTACCGTTACTCCTTGGGCAAATATTCCACATTCCGTCATTGGCTTTTTACTCCCTCTACTAAAGCATTGCTAATACGCCCACTCGTGACACGTAATAAATCAATATAAGTGGGTACCTCACCATTTTTCTCACTTAAAGAATCAACATAAAGAACACCACCGTATTTAGCCCCTGTTTCTCTGGCAACCTGCTTAGCAGGCGCAGGGGAAATAGTGCTTTCAGAAAAAACTGCATGAATATTGTATTTGCGAACCATATCAATAACATGCTTGACCTGCTGTGGTGTTCCTTGTTGGTCAGCATTGATGGGCCATAAATAAAGTTCTTTTAGATCAAAATCACGTGCCAAATAGCTAAAAGCCCCCTCACTTGTCACAAGCCAACGTTTGTCTTGCGGTACAGCTTCTAATTCAGCCCTAATTGGATCAATCGTTGCACGAATTTTCTGTTTATAAATTTCAGCATTCTGTTTATAAATTTCAGCATGTTCAGGATCATATTTTACAAAAGCATCGCGAATATTATCAACGTAAATCAAAGCAGAGGTCGGTGACATCCACGCATGAGGATTAGGTTTACCGCTAAAGGGGCCTTCACCAATTTTAATGGGTACAATACCTTTTGAAACAACAACACTTGGAACATCCTTGATATTTTGAAAAAACTTTTCAAACCAAAGCTCTAACTCTAAACCATTCCACAATACAAGGTTAGCTCCCTGAGCACGCATAAGATCGCGTGGGGTGGGTTGGTATTCATGAATTTCCGCACCTGGTTTTGTAATGGATTCAACATCAGCGGCATCACCTGCTACATTGCGTGCCATATCAGCAATGATAGTGAATGTCGTAACAGCTTTAAATTTACCAGCACACAAAGCAAAATTGGGTGTAAAAAAAATAACACTTCCAAAAACTATGGTGAAAAACGTTCTTACGTTCATTGGTTTTCTCTTTCCTTTATATGCCTTCTTTTTATTGCAAATAATTTGCATTATCATTTAGCAATAGCAGTTATCTTTTACATTTGCAATGAAGGATTAAGAGAAAAATAACTTTTCAAAATGTTTAAAAACAGTTTTTTCATATTGAAAAAATTGATGATTTAAGCAGCTTGTTTTGGTAAGGAGGTCCCCTTTCAAGAAGTTCTATAGCTCTTGAATGCCAAACAAAAAGGGAGCACTCAAAGATGCTCCCACTTCATGTAAAATATCTCATAAAAAATGAGAATACTCAGTAGCGTAAATATGCACCTGTCATTTTGGTAACATTATCCACGATCTTTGAGGCAAGCTTTTCTAAATCTTCATCCGTTAGAGTCCGTTCTATGGGCTGAATAGTTACTTCAATTGCAACAGATTTTTTATCTTCACCAAAGCTTAAATCTTCAAAAATATCAAAAACCTGCACTGAATGAATAAGTTTTTTATCGGCTCCACTTGCCGCCCGAATAATAAGAGAAGAGGCAACAGTTTTATCCGCTATAAAGGCAAAATCACGCCGCACCATTTGAAAAGGTGAGAGTTTCAAAGGAGGACGGCTTTTGGTCGTTTTTTTCTTTGATTCTGGAATTCGGTCTAGAAAAATTTCAAAGCCGCATAAAGGGCCACTGACATCTAACTTTTCTAATGTAGCAGGATGAAAAACACCAAAAAAACCAAGAATAATCTTTGATCCAAGTTTTATGACACCTGAACGACCAGGATGATACCAATCTGGTGCTCCAACTTCAATCTGCACTTTCCCAATATCCATATCACATGCTTCTAAAATAGCTAAAGCATCTGCTTTGGCATCAAAAACATCAACGACGGTTGCATTTCCATTCCAAAAGCGCCCAGCACCTTTAAATTGCTCTGTTCCGCGACGAATCCCACTAACAACACGGTGTTGTTTATCAGGGGTGTCGCCCTCATAAATACTGGAAACTTCAAACAAAGCAAGATCGGAAAAACCACGATCAGCATTTCTTTGTGCCGCCATAATCAAACCAGGTAAAAGGGAAGGACGCATCATTGACATATCAGCAGCAATAGGATTAACCAATTTAAGCTCTTCTTGACCTCCTCCAAAAGCAAGAGCTTGATTTTCAGAAATAAAAGACCATGTTACCGCTTCTTTCATACCGCGTTGCACTAAAGCCAAACGTGTAGCACGTGAACGAATTTGTGCGCATGTTACAATCTGATCTTTTTCTTCTACGAAGTTTTCCAAAGGAATAGGTTTAATTTTATCTAACCCATAAATTCTCATGATCTCTTCCACCAAATCGGCTTTACCCATAATATCAGGGCGCCATGATGGTACTTTTACCGTAACGATATCTCCTTTTCCTTCAACAAAAAATCCAAGTTTTGTTAAAATAGAGATGATTTTTTCAGGCTCTATTTCCAAATTTGTTAAACGTTTAATTTCAGAAAAAGGAAAAGCGATCTGTTTGATTTCTTGTTGCTGATAGCCAACGATCCTCTTCTTAGATACTTCACCACCACAAAGATGCAAGACCAATTCTGTTGCAATCTCAAGCCCTGTTTCTATAAAAGCCGGATCAACACCTCGTTCAAATCGATAACGTGCATCACTGATAAGACCTAATGCTCTTCCTGTTTGTGCAATGCTTTGCGCATCCCAAAGCGCCGATTCAATAATAACGCGATGTGTTGTTTCATCACAACTCGTTCTTTCTCCGCCCATGATACCGGCAATCGAAACAACTCCCTCGTCATCTGCAATGACACAATTCTTAGCGCCCAAATGATAGATTTTTCCGTTCAGGGCTTGAAGCTGTTCTCCCTCACGCGCACAACGTACACACAAATTACCTTTAATTTTATCTGCATCAAAAACATGGAGTGGACGACCAAGGTCAAAACTGATGTAATTGGTCATATCAACAAGCGCATTAATCGGTCTCAAACCAATTGCATTCAAACGCTGTTGCATCCACTGTGGTGATTCGCCATTTTGAACATTGCGTACTTCACGCCAAGCAAAACCTAAACATAATGATGAATCTTGCGAAAAATCTAATGAAACATTGAGAGGTGTTTCAAAGGAAGGCTCAAATTTTGGTAAAGACAATTCTTTTAATTGTCCGATTCCTGTAGCGGCAAGATCACGGGCAATACCACGAACACCTGTGCAATCGGAACGATTAGGGGTCAAACCAATATCAATGACCGGATCATCTAAACCAGCATAAGCTGCAAATGAACCTCCAATAGGACTATCTTCTGGAAGTTCAATAATCCCATCATGCTCATTCGATAATTCAAGCTCTGCTTGTGAACACATCATCCCAAAACTTTCAACACCACGGATTTTTCCTACAGATAATGTTACATCAAGTCCTGGAATATAAGTACCTGGTAGTGCCAGAACACCAATAAGACCTGCACGCGCATTTGGTGCTCCACAGACAACTTGAACAGGTGTGGAAGTCCCTGTATCGACGGACAGAATCTGGAGTTTATCTGCATCAGAATGCTTTATTGCTGTTAAAACTTTTGCAATCACAAAACCTTTTAAAGAAGATCGATCATCAACGGAGTCAACTTCAAGACCGATAGCTGTTAGTTTCTCACAAATTTCATCCAAAGATGCATTTGTCTCTAAGTGATCTTTTAACCACGACAATGTAAATTTCATTTTAAAACCTCACATGAAAGCGATGACTAAGATCACACATTATCTATTAGGAAAAAAAGCAGGCATATCAAAGAAACGAAAGCCATAGTGGTCTAACCAACGCAGATCAGCATCAAAAAAAGCCCGCAAATCAGGCATACCGTATTTCAACATGGCAATACGATCAATGCCCATTCCCCATGCAAAGCCTTGATATTCATCGGGATCTAAGCCAACATTTTTCAACACATGAGGGTGCACCATTCCGCATCCTAAAATTTCCAACCAATCCTGCCCTTCTCCGAACTTTACGTCTGAACCAGAACGATCACATTGAATATCCACTTCCATAGATGGCTCGGTAAAAGGGAAAAAAGAGGGACGAAAACGCATTTTTACAGAGGGAACTTCAAAAAATTCTTTACAAAAGGTTTCATGTAGCCACATCATATGGGCAATGGTGGAGGTTTTATCGATGACAAGACCTTCTACCTGATGGAACATGGGAGAATGTGTTGCATCCGAATCCATGCGGTAAGTTTTTCCAGGAATAATGATCCGTATCGGTGCTTTTTGTCTTTCTAGTGTGCGAATTTGTACAGGTGATGTATGGGTCCGCAATAATTTTCGTTCTCCCATTTTATCAACATCAAAAAAGAAGGTATCATGCATTTCGCGTGCTGGATGCCCTTCAGGAAAATTCAATGCCGTAAAATTATAATAGTCTGTTTCAATATCAGGTCCCTCTGCAAGAGAAAAACCCAACTTCGTATAAATGGCAATAATTTCCTCAATCACTTGTGAAATAGGATGAATGCGTCCCCGTTCTATAGGTGAAGAGCGAACAGGCAAGGTAACATCAACTGTTTCACGAGAAAGACGGGCATCCATTGCCTGTCTTTTCAGAAGATCACGCTTTTGCGCCCATAATTCTAAAATACGATTTTTTAATCCATTAAGAACTGGTCCAACTTTATGACGCTCGCCAGCATCCATTTTTCCTAATTCTTTTAATTTTTCAGAGATACTACCTTTTTTACCCAATGCTGCAATACGCACTTCTTCAAGAGCTTTTTCATCACCTGCTGCCTCTAAGGCTAAACAAATTTCTTGTTCCAGACGCTCAATATCATTCATATTTTTGCCTATTTTTTAATAAAGAAAAACCCGCACTCGCAATAGCCAGCACGGGACCTCAAATAAATGAATGCTTTAAGAGAACACGACTGGCTTATTTGACAGCGCCTTCGAAAGCATTAGGTGTCGTATCTTTTAAATATTCTAAAGCTTTTTTTGCCGAGGCAACTAAAGCAGAAAATGCTTCCGCCTCGTGGATTGCTATATCTGAAAGAACTTTACGATCAACTTCAATACCAGCTTTTGATAAGCCATCAATAAAACGTCCATAAGTTAAACCTTCTGCACGAACAGCCGCATTAATCCTCTGAATCCACAAAGCACGGAAAGTACGCTTTCTATTTTTGCGATCACGATAAGCGTATTGCTTTGAACGATCAACCGCTGCTTTAGCTGCACGAATGGTATTTTTACGACGACCGTAAAAACCTTCAGCCTGTTTAAGAACTTTTTTGTGCTTAGCGTGTGCTGTCACACCTCTTTTCACACGAGCCATATTATAATCTCCTCAAAATCAAAAGCGTAAGGTTTAAATACCATTCGGCAAATAATGCTGAATGACTTTTTTAGCATCTTGTTCACACAAAACCATTGTTCCACGTGCATCGCGAATAAATTTATTCGAACGCTTAATCATGCCGTGGCGCTTACCGGCAGCTGCTACTTTAATTTTGCCTGACGCAGTGATTTTAAACCGCTTTTTAGCGGATGATTTGGTCTTCATCTTGGGCATTTTGCTACTCCGTACATTAATTTATTCAATCAAAAATTTTATTCACTCAAGCGGACCAACGCTTGAACAAGCATTTAAACAGCCACGGCATGCCCTGCCGGGCGGCTCTTAAAGACGTTTTCATAAGCTAGTATACACAAAATTGCAAGACCGTATTACAAAAAAATCGGCGCTCCATTGCCTTGAAGCTCAACTAAAGGTGCTGGAATTGCATTTGTTTTGATGGCTGCTTTACATAAATCGGCAATAATGCATTGCGTACATTGTGGTTTACGGGCTTGACAAATATAGCGACCATGTAAAATCAGCCAATGATGTGCATGGCGAATATAATGAACCGGTATAATCTTTAATAATTTTTTCTCAACAATTTCTGGTGTTTTGCCAGGCGCTAAACCAAGACGATTGCTTAAGCGAAAAATATGTGTATCTACTGCCAATGTAGGTTGACCAAAAGCAACATTCAAGACCACATTAGCCGTTTTGCGCCCTACTCCAGGAAGGGCCATGAGTGCTTCACGCGTATCGGGTACTTGACCGCCATAATAATCAATTAAATAGTTGCAAAGCGCATAAACATTACGTGCTTTTGCACGCCAAAGACCAATTGAACGGATATGATGTGCTATTTCTTCTTCTCCTAATGCAACCATTTTTTCCGGTTGATCAGCAAGGCGAAATAATTCTTTTGTCGCTTTATTAACGCTTACATCTGTCGCTTGAGCCGAAAGCACAACGGCAACCAAAAGCGTAAAAATATTTGTATAGATAAGATCACTCTTAGGCGCTGGGCGTTGCACAGAAAAACGGCGAAATATTTCTGCAATTTCATTTTCATTATATAATATACCAGATAAATTTCGCACTTTTGACAATTTTATGGTACGTTGAGGCATTGAACTCTCTTAAATCTTCTCTCTTGAAGTTATCATTCACGCTCGCCATATGAGAGAAATGCAGCGAACACTTTTATAGAGTGTGGTCAAGTAAAGCCGTTTTAAAGAGGATACTCATGAATGACACATGTGACGCCTTTCTCCAATCCCTTTCTTTTAGGGTTTGAAACCGTAGAAAAAATATTGCAACGTATCGGTAAAGCTGATGAGGCTTACCCAGCCTATAACATTGAACGTTTGCATAAAAATGATGATGCAAATCATATCCGGATAACTTTGGCTGTTGCTGGATTTAAGATTAACCATCTTAATATTTTGCTTGATGATAATCAATTGGTTATTCATGGTAAACAAACAGACAACCAAAATCATCAATATTTATATCGCGGTATAGCTGCGCGACAATTCCAGCGAACCTTTGTTCTCGCGGAAGGGATGCATGTTACAAATGCGGAGTTGAAAAATGGTCTTTTATCAATTAATCTGTATCAACCAAAATTAAAAAAAGAAATAAAACAGATTCCAATTAAAGTCAGTAGTGGTGAGTCATAAAAGTTAAGGCGTAAAGGAACAGTGAAATGGGAGAACATAAACAAAACTTGTCGTTTCAGAACACATCCTACTCTGATGCGGGACAGATTGCCTATTTAAAAAAAGTTTGTACAGATGATCTGGCTAAAAACTTTCCAGATCTTCCACCGATGACCCCAGGCATTACGATATGGGCTCTCTTTGGTGAAACAGGTTATCCTATCATTTTATCCGATGAGCGTTCTATCGCTCTTGCTGGAGCCAATGAGCATGAACTACAAATTGTAACTCTGCACTAGATTACCTTACGAGAAAAAGCTGTACTCTTTTATAAATTCTATCTGTTTTTTCGTAAAGGGTGTAATGTGGGTTATAATGAGATTAAGTATTGATTTATATTCATAATTAATTTTTTACAACTGGAATGAGAGTCCCGAATATCATAAGGTTCTCTCATTTGAGATCTTCTTATATTGAAACAATTAAAGTCACTTGCTTTATGTCATAAGCAGGGAGAGCCATGTGGATAAAAACACTTGAAGAAAGGAATAAAAATATCTCTTTTTAATTGTCTCAATTACCAAAGACATTCACAATATGGGGATGAAAAAATGTATGATGGTGTCAGTTTTCTTCTTCATAAGTGTGAAGATGTCTCTTATAGATTTATATTATTCACGAGGGCTGTTATACCATTCATGGGCGCTATCGTGAAATGGGCTCGAGTTACATTGAAAGATGTCTCTTTAAAATGAGTACATAAAGGCTATACAAGTGTATTTTGTTTGGTGTGTTTTGTTCTTCCTGAGGGGAGTAGCTCTATTGAAGAGTGTAAAAACAAAAGCATGAGATAATGCGTCATAATTATTTAAAAGATATTTCTATGAATGCGTTTAAAAGGTGTAAAGCTGAATTGTAAGGAGATGATAGATTTTTACCACGATGCCTTTATATTCTTTCCAAATGAGGCTGTCTTCTTGTTCCAGAAATTACGCAAACAGATAGATGCAATATACTGACCAAATCTGGCATACAAAAATCTGGAACAGTTCGTTCCACACTGAAGCGTTTTGATATTTGTCTCAAACGTGGACTTGCACAGGGATTAGATGTTGATTAACAGGTAAGAAAAAAACAAAGGCTTTATGAAAAAGTTTATGCAGAGCTTTTAATTTTGTGCTTCAAATGCCTCAGTACGAGGTATTTTGCTCTTTTAAATATTAAAGCTCTTGTTTTTATAATGAAGTTACAGCACAACAAGAAAAATGGAATTATTTGAGGGGAAAAAAATAATGCCTTCTTACCGTTCAAGAATATCAACCCACGGGCGTAATATGGCAGGAGCCCGCGGACTTTGGCGTGCAACAGGGATGAAAGATACTGATTTTGGTAAACCCATTATTGCGATTGCGAATTCTTTTACACAATTTGTACCAGGGCATGTCCATTTAAAAGATCTTGGGCAATTAGTCGCACAACAGATAGCTGTTGCCGGTGGTGTTGCGAAAGAATTTAATACCATTGCTGTAGATGATGGTATTGCGATGGGGCACGATGGAATGCTCTATTCTTTGCCCTCACGTGAAATCATTGCTGATTCTGTAGAGTATATGGTTAATGCACATTGTGCGGATGCACTTGTCTGTATTTCTAATTGTGACAAAATTACGCCTGGTATGTTAATGGCTGCTTTACGGTTGAATATTCCGACAATCTTTGTTTCTGGCGGTCCTATGGAAGCAGGTAAGATTAAATGGAAGGATCAAGATCTAAGGGTTGATTTGGTCGATGCCATGGTTGCAGCAGCTTCAGAACAAAATTCAGAAGAAGAAGTTGCTGAAATGGAGCGTGCAGCTTGTCCTACATGTGGTTCTTGTTCAGGAATGTTTACGGCCAACTCCATGAATTGCTTAACGGAAGCATTGGGGCTTTCTCTTCCTGGAAATGGATCAATGTTAGCAACACATGCAGATCGGCGGATGCTTTTCGAAGAAGCTGGAAAACAGATTGTTGCATTGGTTAAGCGTTATTATGAAAATGATGATGAAACAGTTTTGCCACGCTCTATTGCTTCACGCAAGGCTTTTGAAAATGCAATGACCGTTGATATTGCCATGGGGGGATCAACCAATACAGTACTGCATCTTTTAGCCGCGGCGCAAGAAGGTGAGGTGGATTTTACCATGACGGATATTGATCATCTTTCACGTCGTGTTCCTGTTTTATGTAAGGTTGCTCCTGCTGTTGCAAATGTACATATGGAAGATGTTCATCGCGCTGGTGGTATTATGGGGCTTTTAGGCGAACTGGATGCGGCGGGACTCATTGATACATCAACTTATACGGTTCATGCAAAAACAATGAAAGAAGCTCTTTACCGCTGGGATGTAAAGCAAACTAATGAGCCAACAGTTCGTGCATTTTATCGTGCTGCTCCAGGTGGTATTCCGACACAAACAGCTTTTAGCCAATCTTGTCGCTATGAGACCCTTGATCTTGATCGTGAAAAAGGTGTGATTCGCAATAGGGAACATGCATATTCACAAGATGGAGGATTGGCAGTTCTTTATGGAAATCTTGCAAAAGATGGCTGTATTGTAAAAACAGCAGGCGTTGATCAATCAATTTTAACTTTTAAAGGTCCGGCAAGAATTTTTGAAAGCCAAGATTCAGCTGTTTCAGCTATATTAACTGATAAGATTAAAACAGGTGAAATTGTTTTAATCCGTTATGAAGGTCCACGTGGTGGACCTGGAATGCAAGAAATGCTTTATCCAACGAGTTATCTCAAATCTAAAGGATTAGGCAAGGTTTGTGCACTTGTTACGGATGGACGTTTTTCAGGAGGAAGTTCAGGGCTTTCGATAGGACATATTTCACCAGAAGCTGCGGAAGGAGGAGAAATTGCGTTAGTGGAAGAAGGGGATATCATAGAAATTGATATTCCAAATCGTAGAATTCATATGTTGGTGGATGACGTTGAGATGAAGCAGCGCCGTGCTAAGATGGAAGCAAAAGGAAAAGGCGCTTGGCAACCGATTGAGAAGCGTCAGCGTAAAGTTTCAAAGGCTCTCAAAGCTTATGCAGCGATGACTACATCTGCTTCAAAAGGTGCAGTACGTAATATTTGATGAGTTGAATAGAGACAGTACTCTGATTTTTTGCATCTTTTGCACGATATTCTGAGCTAATTATTTTATGAGTTTATGAACTTATCAGAATATTTCGAGTCATGGATGAGTATGATTAAAAAGCTATCAATACAACTAAAAGCAGCTGCGGATTGCTTATTTTAGCAGCTATGTAAGATAGATAAAGATAGATACAGTATCATTACTTTTCATATCATATTCCAATCTTATACGAAATTACAATTTCCTGTTCTCATATTTATGGAAGATATTTATTGTACTGGTGGCATTATCTTGTTGTACCGTAAAACACTGTCATTTAGGACTGTGATATACGGCATCCTCCTTAAATATTAAGTGTTTCTTAGTGCGTGGTGAATATTCTTAGACTTGTTTGTAAAGCTTTTAGTTTAAGTGAATCACATGACTAGGAAATCAAGATAAATTCCTTAGAATCTGGATTGTTTGCAGACTTGATTCGAATGAAAATCTCTATCCTTTGAGATGTAAGAAGGAGTTTAAGGATATTTAGGAAAATAAAATGCTGCTGTGATATATCTGATTATATGTTCCATATGAAAACAGTAAAAGAGCTCTTTATAGCTTAAAATGTGAAGAAAATACGAGACCCATTATCCATGAATTTATTATGCAAAATGGGATGGTATCCCAACACCAACAGCTTTAAACTAGAAATGTTGCTATGATAACAATAATATCGATCGTGAAAAAGCATAATTCACTAAATATGGCGTATTTGCAAGGTGGAGGAGATTTCATGACAATCTTTACAAAAAACGACTATCTTGTAAAAATAGTCGATCTTGACCAATTTTTTGTATAAGAGCCAATATTAATCTAAGGGAATATGAAATATAATGCATATGGTTTTGCTTCTATAGGCAATTATACTTACAAATATATTATGTAGAAAAGCGATGGGAATACGATAAATAACTGTTTATGCTGTGGTATATCAAAAATGGTTACGTTATCTCCTATTAAGAAGGTTTTTTAATAAAAAATAACATCTGTTTTCTATAAAGGGTTACTCTTTTCAAGTTGTTTGAGGTGGTAAATTGCTTCTAAAGCTTGTTTAGGAGAGAGTTCATCGGGATGAATATTTTTTAAAGCTTCGTGAAGTATACAATGTTTGTTTTTTGCTTCATTGACTGGAGATGTTGCTTTAAGAGAAAAGAGTGGTAAATCATCAATGAGTTTATGTCCTTTTCCAGCCATTTCGCCTTGTTCTAATTGATGGAGTACATCTGTTGCTCGTGTAATAACGGCTGGGGGAAGTCCAGCAAGCTTTGCGACTTGTACACCATAGGAACGGTCAGCGGCTCCAGGTGTGACCTCATGAAGAAAAACTACATCACCATCCCAATTTTTGACTTTCATGGTTACGTTATGCAGTCTGTCAAGTTTTTCGGTAAGTGCAGTCATTTCATGAAAATGGGTAGCAAGAATAGCACGACAATGGTTAACTTCATGGAGATATTCAACAGCAGCCCAAGCAATAGAAAGTCCATCAAAGGTTGATGTTCCACGTCCTATTTCATCAAGAATAACAAGGGAATGGTGGCTAGCATGATTGAGAATCGTTGCTGTTTCAACCATTTCCATCATAAAGGTTGAGCGCCCCCGTGCAAGATCATCGGAAGCCCCAACGCGACTAAATAGGCGATCAACGACACCAATATGTGCTGAAGTTGCTGGAACGAAGGACCCCATTTGCGCCATAATAGCAATAAGAGCATTTTGCCGCAAAAAAGTTGATTTTCCTCCCATATTAGGCCCTGTCAACAGCCAGATTGCTGCATATTGCTGATTTTCTTGCACAGAGAGATCACAATTATTGGCAATAAAAGGTTCTGCTGCTTGTTTGCGGAGTGCTTGCTCGACGACAGGATGGCGTCCTGCTGTAATATGAAAGGTAAGTGAAAGATCAATTTTAGGGCGGCAATATCCTTGTTCTTCAGCAAGATATGCTAAAGCGACAGAGACATCTAAAATAGCAAGTGCTTCAGAGGCTTTACGAATAAAATCAACTTGTTCGGTAATTTCCTGAACGAGAATATCAAAAATCTCTAGTTCAAGTGTCAATGCGTGATTGGCAGCATGGGCAATACGGCTTTCAAGGTCAGCGAGCTCTGTTGTCGTAAAACGCATAGCGTTTGCCATTGTTTGCCGATGAATAAAACGTGCTTTAGCTTGTGGATTATTTGTAAGGGAAGATGCTTGTGTGCTGGTTACTTCAATGAAATAACCTAGAATATTATTATGCTTTATTTTAAGCGTCTTAATATCTGTTTCTTGGGCATATTGCGCTTGAAGTTCAGCAATGACACGGCGAGATTCATCACGTAAAGCACGCATTTCATCGAGCTCTTTATGATAATTAGAACGAATAAAACCACCATCACGTTTAAGGAGTGGGAGATCATCAGCTAATGCCTGTTCTAAATGAAAGTATAACGCTGTGGGTAAGTTTGAGAACACCTGTTGTACATCACTTATTTCTTGAGGCAGAAGCTCATTATCAAGAAGTTGATGCAATTCACGAATGATTTCAAAGCCGCGCTGGATTGTTGCCATATCACGGGGACCTCCTCGTCCAAGAGCCAAACGTGAAACGGCGCGGGGCATATCTGGTCCCCCCTTTAAAATAAGCTTTATCGCTTCTGCAAGAGAAGGATTACGTAGAAAAAAATCGATAGAATCCAAACGCGTATCAATAGCCGAAGGAGTGGTGAGGGGAGCAATAAGGCGGTCAATAAGAAGGCGTGATCCTCCTCCTGTTACAGTGCGATCAATAGCTTTTAATAAACTTCCATCCCGTTGACCTGATGTCGTACGAATAAGTTCAAGGCTTAATCTGGTTGCGGCATCAATAAAAAGAGTCGCACTTTCATTTTGGCGCTCAGGCTGCATGAGGGGAGGGCGATGCGTGATTTGTGTTTTTTCGATATAACGAATAGCAGCTACAATTGCAGAGAGTTCGGAACGTGAATAATCGGCAACGCCTTCAAGAGTTGAGAGTTTAAAATAATTGCAAATATCGCGTTCAGCGGTGAGTGCATCAAAGAGACAAGCAGGTTGAGGTGAAACGATACGATCAAGAACACTAAAAAGTGACTTGTGAGATTTATCATGAAAAAATGAATCAGCAACAATGATTTCTTGTGGATCAACACGCATAATATCTGCTAAAAGTTTTTCTTGGCGGCTTTCTGTTACACGAAATATGCCTGTTGAGATATCAATCCAAGAAAGAGCAAATTCCTCTCCATCGCTAGTTTTTATACGGGAAAGTGTCATCAAATAATTTGCGCGTGTTGGATCAAGGAGTTTTTCTTCTGTTATCGTTCCAGGTGTTACAAGGCGAACAACATCACGCCGAACAACAGATTTTGAGCCACGTTTTTTTGCTTCAGCAGGATCTTCTATTTGTTCACAAACAGCAACTCGGTAACCACAAGCAATCAGTTTTTGTAAATAATCATCAGCAGCATGAACGGGAACACCGCACATAGGAATATCTTGTCCTAAATGTTTTCCGCGTGCTGTGAGTGTGATTCCTAAAGCCTGAGCAGCTTCAATCGCATCATTAAAAAATAATTCATAAAAATCCCCCATTCGGTAAAAGAGAAGGGAATCATGATGGACGGCTTTGATTTCTATGTACTGCTCCATCATAGGTGTAAGACGTTCTTGAGAGGAAGCAGATGAGGAGGCAGGCTGTGGAATTAAATTATTTTTATGATTGTTTTTTTTATCCATTTGTACGAGGCCTGTTTCCTTTAAGTGAAGTTTTTACTCTTTTTTATTTACTTCAATATCTATTTATCTCTAAATTGCAACGCATCATCAGATTTGCTAAGGCAAGAATAGCGATTTCTAATATATGAATCAGATTTAATGACTATACGCATTATCAAGCAAAATTTACACTGTTTTTGGAGAAAATAAAGTGAGATGAAAAAGAGCGAGCAAGATCAGAAAATATCTCAAACTGTTTACAGTGCGAGCGAAAGAGAAGCTCTAGATTTTCATAGTCGTGGTCGACCAGGAAAGCTTGAGATTGTTGCAACAAAGTCTATGGCAACACAGCATGATTTAGCACTTGCTTATTCACCAGGTGTTGCCGTTCCAGTTAAGGCAATTGCTCAAAATCCAGCGCTAGCTTATGATTATACAGCAAAAGGCAATCTTGTTGCTGTTATTTCAAATGGTACAGCTATTTTAGGGTTAGGCAATTTAGGTGCACTTGCTTCTAAGCCGGTCATGGAAGGCAAAGCAGTGCTGTTTAAGCGTTTTGCGGATATTGATTCCATTGATTTAGAAATTGATATAAACGATACAGAAAGTTTTATCAATTTGGTGCGCCATTTAGAACCTTCTTTTGGTGGAATTAATCTTGAAGACATTAAGGCGCCAGAGTGCTTTATGATTGAAAGCCGCCTACGCGAGGTAATGAATATACCTGTTTTTCACGACGATCAACATGGTACAGCAATTATTGTTGCTGCTGGTGTTCTCAACGCTTTGACTTTAACAGGGCGCGATATGCAAAATACGCGGTTAGTCTGTAATGGTGCTGGTTCTGCAGGGATTGCTTGTATTGAACTGATTAAAGCGATGGGCTTTCGTTCCGAAAATATCATATTATGTGATACAAAGGGTGTGGTCTATGAAGGCCGCAAAGAGGGAATGAATCAGTGGAAATCTGCGCATGCTATTCAAACAGATAAACGTACGCTTATGGAAGCAATGGAAGGTGCAGATATATTTTTTGGGGTTTCTGCTAAAGGTGCTCTTACTCCTGAAATGGTAAGATCCATGGCACCCCAGCCGATCATTTTTGCTATGGCTAATCCCGATCCAGAAATTACGCCGGAAGAGGTTATGCAAGTGCGTCATGATGCCATTGTCGCAACAGGACGTTCCGATTATCCAAATCAGATTAATAATGTTCTCTGTTTTCCTTATATATTTCGTGGTGCGCTTGATGTGCGTGCAAGAGTTATTAATGAAGACATGAAGATTGCTGCGGCAAAGGCTCTTGCTAATTTAGCGCATGAAGAAGTGCCTGACAGCGTTGCGGAAGCTTATCATGGAAAGCGATTAAAATTTGGTCCTAATTATATCATCCCTGTTCCTTTTGATCCGCGTTTATTTACGGTTGTTTCAATAGCGGTAGCAAAAGCAGCAATGGAAAGCGGTGTTGCGCAAAAGAACATAGATGATTTAGAGGCCTATGAGCGCGATTTGAATGCGAGACGTGATCCTACTTCCTCGATGATGCGTGGGGTTTATAACCATGTTCGTCAAGCGCCAAAACAAATTGTCTTTGCAGAAGGTGAAGAAGAGCAAGTTATGCGGGCAGCCGTTTCCTATGTCCATCAAAAATTAGGACAAGCGATTTTGGTTGGTCGTGAAGAGCAAGTAAGAGAAGCGGCTGTTATCGCTGGAATTGATCTGGAGCATGAAGGTATTTCCATTATGAATGCTAAGCTTTCTTGCCGTACAGATGCTTATGCGAATTATCTTTATAAAAAGATGCAGCGTCAAGGCTGGCTGTTGCGTGATTGTCATCATCGTATCAATAATGATCGCAATTATTTTGCTGCGTGTATGGTGGCACTAGGAGATGCTGATGCAATGGTTACAGGGGTGACACGCAATTATGAAACAGCGTTAATCGATATACGTCGTGCAATTGATGAAAAACCAAAAGAACGATTGATTGGTATTTCAATGGCTATTTGCCGTGGACGAATTGTGTTTATTACGGATACAGCCGTTTATGAAAATCCTAATGCTGAAGAACTTGCGGATATAGCGGAACAAGCAGCTTCATTTGTGCGAGGATTTGGATATCAACCACGGGTAGCATTTTTAGCATTTTCTACATTTGCTTATATGAAAGGGCAGACGACGCAGCAAATTCAGGATGCGATTAATATTTTGCATGAACGCAAAGTTGACTTTGAGTTTGATGGAGAAATGAGTGCTGATGTGGCACTCAATTCCAAATTGATGCAGCAATATCCATTTATGGGATTAACGGAGCCCGCTAACATTTTGGTTATGCCTGGATATCACGCGTCTTCCATTGCAAGCAAAATGTTACAAGAACTTGGTGAAGCAACCATCATTGGTCCTATTTTAATTGGATTGGAAAAATCTGTCCAAATTGTACCATTTAGTGGAAGCGATACAGATGTTGTCAATATTGCAATGCTTGCGGCTTATCATGCCGCAAAAGTCGTCTAAAGGAAAAAAGCCCCTACTATACCAAGAATATATCAAGGGGCTTTTTAATAACAAAAGAATAAACTTTTTAAGAAGGCTGTATTTGACTGTCTTTTTGTTCTTCAGAAAGACGCTTTTGGAAGAGTGCTGCAAAATCAATAGGATCAATCCACAAAGGTGGAAAGCCACCGTTTTGAGTAGCATCAGATATAATTTGGCGAGCAAATGGAAATAAAAGACGGGGACATTCAATAAAGACCAGAGGCATAACATGTTCTTGTGGAATGTTTTTAAGGTGAAAAACACCACCGTAAATCAATTCTACATGAAATAAGGTTTCAGCTTCATCATTGGCTTTGACGGAGAGAGACAAAACGACATCATAATTGTCATCACCAATTGGGTTAGCATTGACGTTAATATTGATATCAATTTGTGGTGATTTTTCACGTGCACGCAATGAACGAGGAGCACCTGGATTTTCGAATGATAAATCTTTTAAATATTGAGTTAATACAGCAAAAACCGGCTCTCCACCACTGTTATTCATTTCACCTTCGGCCATACGACGAACCTCTCTTATTATAATATGTATAATTTATTTTAGATCTAAAGACCAGATTGGTTATCACGCCTTGCAAAAGGTTGCAAGAAATGCGCTCTTTATCTTGAATATTTTTTTAGTTTGTTGCAGATTTTTTAGGCATTTCAATGGTTATCATCATTTTTGCGCCATGGAGATTCTGTCGTATCATGAATTGTGTAATCTTCTGCTTTAAGATCAATTATTTTTTCAGAGTCATTTTTTCTTTTAGTATTGGGATTCATTTTGTTTTTTAATGATATAAAGAAATGCCAAGCAACAGAGCGAATTGGTTTAATAAGAAGTAATATTCCCAAGAGATCACTTACAAAGCCGGGAAGAATAAGTAAAATTGCACTAAAGATGATGAAAGCATCATTAATAATATTATTCTCTAATGTGCGTCCTTGGACAAGTTCAGTTTGTATATTTTTTAAAAGGCTAATCCCTTGAATTCGCAATAAAACAACCCCAACTATGGTTGTGAGAATAACCAAACTCAAAGTTGCCAAAATACCAATTTCTTGACCAACAAAGATAAAACCAGCAATCTCGATTAAAAGAATGCAAAGAAAGATAACAACAAAAAAACGAGGATTTATAGAATAAAGTTTTATCACATGAAAATTTCCTTCTGGATGAGTAGGGGGAGAAATTCTTAAGAGCACTCCGTTTAAATACAAAATCTATAAAAATATTTGAATGATAAGATTCCTTATTTTACATATTTATTGATAAATGGTATTGACTGCAATGTTTATTAGAGACTTAAGCTTTGGAGATTGACAGCGCCTATGGAATTTGACGTTATACTTGTCATAGCTCTTGTTGTTATGGTTGTTATTTTTGTGCAACTCCGTAATGTATTAGGGAAACGAATTGGGTTTGAAAAGCCACCCTTTGATCCTTATTCACGTCGTTCTAAAAAACAGGTTGAAGCAGAAACGGCTGATAATATTGTTTCGTTCCCTCATCAGAAAAATTCACAAAAAGACGACTTTAGTGAAATTGATAAAATTTCACCGGAGGGGAGTCTTTTGAATAAAAATTTGCGGGAATTGCATAGAATTGATTCTCATTTTTCTCCTCAACTTTTTATAAAAGGTGCGCAAATTGCTTATGAAATGATTGTAACAGCTTTTGCCAAAGGTGATCGCAATCAGCTTAAAAGCTTGCTTTGTCAGGATGTTTTTGAGAGTTTTTGTACGGCTATTGAGCAACGAGAAAAAAATAAAGAAAGAATAGAATTCACTTTTGTTGGAATTAATAAGATCGAATTTATTGCGGCGGCAATACAAGAAAAGGATGAACTTTTAACGATACGTATTGTCAGTGAGATGATTTCTGTTACTTATAATGAACAGGGCGAGCGTATAGACGGTGATCCTGACGCTATTGTAGAAATCAGAGATATTTGGACTTTTGTTCGCAATAGTTTATCGTCAGATCCCAACTGGAAGCTTTTTGCTACAGAAAATGAAAATTAAAATACTTTTTGTTTTTCTTCCATAAGCATTCAATGATTTATGAGAAATTAAAATGTCCTCAAGTAAATGGAGACAAAAAAGAGATTTATTGGCTTCACAAGATCGCCTTTTATGGGAGATGGTTTGTCGTACGATAACACCGCTTCACGGTAAGATGCTCTCTTCTACTTCAGAAATTATTGCAAATATTAATGATAAAAATCAACCTGTAACTCAAATCTCCTCATTGTCTCAGGAAAATCAACAACCCTCGACAATTATTAAAAGAGAAAAGAGGGCAGTTATACAAGCACAAAAGATTCATTTCTTTGATCATGTTGCATATCGTAAAATTTCCCAAGGTCGTTATCCTCTTGAGGCGCGTCTTGATCTTCATGGTTATATGCAGGAAGAAGCTTATTTTTTCTTAAAAAAATTTCTACAATCCTCTCAGCAGAGAGGATTGCGTTATGTCCTTGTGATTACAGGAAAAGGACGATCCGTTGGGAGTGATGGAGCTTTGTATAGATTTGTTCCGTATTGGTTATCAACACCAGCTTTTCGATATTATGTCCACGCGTTTGAGCAAGCAGCACGTCAGCATGGCGGAGAAGGTGCGCTTTATGTTTGGTTGCGCCGTTTTATGTCGGGAGAAGGAATGTGATGTCATTATGGTCGTTTCAGGTTTAATATTTATTTATACTTATAATTTATTGTTTTCGTATATTTCGTAAGAGCCTTGAATACAATATTCCCTTCGTTATAATTTTTTATAAAGAATTATAAAGATATTATTTTACATTCTACGTATTGCTTCACGCTTTTGTTTATAGCATTCGTTAACGGGGCACATCCCTCACACAAAACAGAACGACATTGAATTGAATATATCCACAGGCTTGTTTTAAAGAAACATCTTTCAACGCTCTCAAGCTTATTTTGCGACAGTATCCGTGAAGAGTATAATGATAAATCCATGAAGCACCCCCCCTATCTTTATGCTTAGTAAAAGAGTAAGCTGGCATCATCATACACTTTACCATCTCCCAATGTTGCAACAACCCTTTAAGTCATTGGTATTTTAAAGCGTTTATACAGAGGCATGCTTTTCTGTAAGTGTTTTTACTCTCCGCAGTTCTCATCTCGCGCGTGACGCCCAAACGAAAGATTTTGATCGATTCAATATAAGAGGACTTAAAATGAGAGAGATATAGATGGATCTCATTCAGGTTGCAAAGCGATAAATTATTTTTATAAACCACAGCATTACTCTATTAAATACACGAAGAATAAAAACATGAGAAATTGAGAACTGTATTATTCAAAAGACATTGCTATGGATAGTGTTAACAGCAGTACAACTAAATTAAAGAGAATCGTGAAAATAAACAAGAATATAACTTTACAACACATAGCTGCGCAGTAGCATCAAAAGATACAGTTTCGTTGAATAATTTCATGAAGAAATTTTTTCATTCATTAAAAGCTCCATCAAATTTCGTTCTCATAATAATTCGATAATTAAAATTTAATAACGAAGCGCAGAAGACGTAAAATACGAGATTCAATTGAGGATATTACACTCTTATCCGACGTCTTTCAGATATTGGTTGAAATGCTAGCTTAGCATGAAAGGCACAATAGGGGCTACTTTCATCAGAATCTGCACCACAAAAATGAAAATCTGCTGATAATGGATCGCCAACCGGCCATCTACATGTATTTTCACTCAATTGTAGAAGATTAAGTTGACGTGATATAGGCACCACTACATTGGATTTTGTGGACATATCAACTTCTTTTACATCTTCCACTACAAATTCTGTCTTTAAAGCTGTTTCTTCAATACTTACAGATGATGTGTTTATTGGCGATACCGTGGATGTGTTGCGACGCACACGTGGAGATGATGGGCTGCTGCTTCCCACGGGAGTTTTTTGCGCACGCGTGCTTCCTTGAGCTGTCTTACCACGTCCTGGTAACTTTAATCGATGTACTTTGCCGATGACTGCATTTCTGCTGACCCCACCTAATTGAGCAGCAATTTGACTTGCACTTAACCCTTCACTCCAAAGCTTTTTAAGAAGCTCAACGCGTTCACATGTCCAACCCATACCAGCACTCCATTCCGATTACGTCACTAAGATGCTCTCCCCCGTTGCATCTTCAAATGTTTAAATAATGTTTTCATTACGCTGAATGAAAGAACTTTACACTCTAAACGAGCATAAGAAAATCATCCAACCTGTGGACTTACAAATCAAAACACATCATCTTGCTTATTACATTGTAAATTACAATATGCACTCACTCTATGACAAGAGTCTTTACCTCTTGAAGAGTTTATTTAGAATGTTTTCCCCAACTTGCAAATCAATCATAGGTTAAACTTTCACTTTTGTTTAAGGCTTTTCCCCAAAATGCTTATTTGTAGAACCTTCATTGACTTTTTTTCAATTGGTGTAATGATCTATTCTATAGGTGTAATCACTAATCGTAATGAAATGTTGAAAGCACCGTAACGAAATGTACCATGCTATTTTATTTGTAGTGTTGCTTTGTATATATATTGAAAAGGTTAAAATATAAAGGGAATTATGATGGATGCTGTCTCTATACAACCACTTTATGAATGCTTCGCACGACGAAATTTGCATTTTGAACAGGGGCATGGTGTATGGCTTATTTCCGATAAAGGAGAACATTATCTTGATTTCACATCTGGCATTGCTGTTAATGCATTAGGGTATTCACATCCAAAATTGGTTGATACGCTCAAAATACAAGCTGAAAAACTTTGGCATGTTTCTAATATTTTTCAATCTCCTGAACAAGCATCTCTTGCCACGCGGCTTTGTGCAAATAGTTTTGCGGATAAGGTTTTTTTCTGCAATTCAGGTACTGAAGCATTGGAGTGCGCATTCAAAACGGCACGTCATTATTACTATGCTGCTGGTCATTCAGAACGCATTGAAATAATTACTTTTGAAGGGGCATTTCATGGACGTACACTTGCAGCACTTGCTGCGACTGGGCATGAAAAATATCTTGAAGGCTTTGGACCTAAAGCTGGTGGATTTATTCAAGTACCTTTTTGTGATGAAATCGCTTTGTGTAATGCTATTAATAAAAATACCGCCGCTATTCTTATTGAACCTATTCAAGGAGAAGGAGGAATACGAACGGTCCCTCATGAATATTTAAGATTTTTGCGCAAAATATGCGATGATAATGGTCTATTATTGATTTTAGATGAAGTCCAAACGGGTATAGGACGAACAGGAAAGCTTTTTGCTTATGAATGGAGTGATGTCACACCTGATATTCTTACCCTCGCAAAAGGATTAGGAGGGGGATTTCCATTAGGCGCTTGCCTTGCAACGGATAAAGTTGCAAAAAGCATGACACTTGGGACACATGGTTCAACCTTTGGAGGAAATCTTCTTGGAATGGCTGTAGGAAATAGTGTTCTTGATATTTTGTTAGAGCCAAGTTTTCTCAACCATGTTCAGCGCATGGGGGATAAACTAAAAAGTGGACTTTTGCATATTCTCAATATCTATCCTGATATTATCCGCGCAGTTCCGGGGATGGGGCTAATGTTGGGTATTCAATGTGTTGTGTCTTCAAATCTTGTCGTTAATGCTTTAGAAAATGAACATCTCTTAAGTGTTGCTGCCAACAACAATGTTGTGCGCTTATTGCCTCCTCTTATCATTAGGGAAGAAGAAATAGATGAAAGTTTGCATCGTATTGAAAAAGCAATAGCTTATCTTTCGCAAGTAAACAAAGAAAGACAAATATCACACACATGACAAATGCTCTTCGTCATTTCACGGACTTATCCATTTTAACGCCAGCAATAGCACGCGCACTGATCGATTATGCGAAGATCCTTAAAGCATCTTTTAAAGCAGGAAAAGGTTCAAAACCTTTTATAGGTAAAACACTTGCGATGATTTTTGAAAAACCATCCACACGAACCCGTATTTCATTCGATATCAGTATGCGCCAGCTTGGCGGAGATACAATCATGCTCACGGGTTCAGAAATGCAGCTTGGTCACAGTGAAACTATAGCTGATACGGCTCGTGTTTTATCTCGTTTTGTGGATATCGTGATATTACGAACAACAAAACATCAACGTATGCTCGAATTGGCACAATATGCACAAATTCCTGTCATTAATGCCCTTACAGATGATACACATCCTTGCCAAATTCTAGCAGATATATTAACCTATGAGGAGCATCGGGGGCCTATTTCTGGTAAAATATTTGCGTGGATGGGGGATGGTAATAATGTACTCCATTCCTTAATTGAAGCTGCAGCTCTTTTTGATTTTCATTTGCGTATTGCTACTCCAAAGGGCAGTGAGCCACAGGAAAAATTTATCCATTGGGCACGTGAACGAGGAGCACATCTTACACTAACCCATAATCCCCAAAAAGCAGCTCAAGATGCTGATTGTATTATGACCGACACATGGGTCTCCATGGGACAAGAATTTCGTGCTCGCAGTCGTTCTACTTTTCAGCCTTATCAAGTCAATGAATCTCTCATGAAATTAGCAAAATCTGATGCTCTTTTTATGCATTGTCTTCCTGCTCATCGTGGTGAAGAAGTTGTCGATACTGTGATTGATGGACCGCACTCCGTTGTTTTCGATGAGGCTGAAAATCGTCTTCATGCTCAAAAAGCAATTCTTTCTTGGTGTTTACAAGATGCGTTTTTCTCTCCACAATAGCCTCCCTACAACAAATTATATAAAAAAGGCAAAGCTATGAGTGAACAAGCTAAAGATGAAGCCTCTCCCAACAACAACTTCTTGCATGAAGATGATAGTGTTATTCCCTTTCAAGTTGAAGAACTTGATATCCGTGGACGTGCCGTAAAACTTGGGGAAACTTTAAATTCTATTCTTAACAGACATCAATACCCTGAACCGGTTTCTTATCTTCTGGCAGAAGCTTTACTTTTAACGGTTCTGCTTGGAACTTCTCTAAAACTTACGGGAAAATTTATTCTACAAACCCATTCCGATGGACCGGTTAATATGTTGGTGTGCGATTTTTCGCCTCCTTCCAGTTTACGTGGATACGCTCGTTTTGATAAAGAACAGCTGAAACAAGCCATAGACAATGGTCAAACCTCTTCAGAAACACTTTTAGGAAAAGGCACTTTAGCCTTCACAATTGATCAAGGTCCCCATATGCAACCCTATCAAGGGATAGTTGCATTAGATGGATCAAATTTACAAGAAGCTTCTCGTATTTATTTTGATCAATCAGAACAAATTCCTACCGATATCCGTCTGGCTGTTGCTATATTAATTAATCGTGACCAACAAGGAAAACCGCAGAAAAGCTGGCGAGCTGGAGGTATTTTGATCCAACTTTTACCCCAAGAATCGTCTCATCATAAAATAGATGCCCCTCATCAAAAGCGAGAAGAAACGAAAACTCATACCCAATTGGATAACCAATGGCAGGAATCTAAAATACTCACGGAAACGATTGAAAGTTCAGAATTAACAGATCCCCAAGTCGGTAGTAAACAGCTCTTGTTCCGTCTTTTTCATGAACAAGGTGTTAGAGTTTTTAATCCTTTTTCTCTTGTCGATCAATGTTCTTGTTCACACGAAAAAATTAAAGGAATCCTAGAAGGCTTTTCTATTGATGAACGCAATAAAATGGTTAAAAATAAATATATTTCAGTCACATGTGAATTTTGCTCAAAAACATATTGTTTTACACCGCAAGAATTTTTAGAAGAAAAAACATAATCAAATATTTTTCATAAAAAATGATGATTGCAACAAAAGCCTATTTTATTTGCGTCATAAAAGTTTGCGCATAAGCTCATATGAACTTCTAGAATATTTTTTGTCTTAGAATTTTTTAATGTATACGAGTGATTTTTCTGTTGAGATCAGTAATTACGTTATAGAGTGCTTAAAAAAGAGTTCTCTGTAAAATATATTTTCTCCTCTCGAAAAAGCTTCTTTTATACTTTTTACATCTCAAAAGTTTATTTCTTACAATGAATTCTTTTATAATGTTCATTGATAGATTGATTATGTATTCATAACTTATCTTCTCTGTTAAATGAGACTTTTTGATTGTAGTCATATTTTCTTACTCGAATTTATCTTATTAAGAGTCAAAAAAGCTCATTAGTTATAATCATAAGAGAAATTATCGATAGAATAAGAATGTATAGACTCAATATGGACTTTATAGAGTCTATTACGAACAGATAGTGTAATGGGAATAAATATAACAATGACGCTGCGAAGGAACGGGTTTGTTATTTTATAAAAAAGATGAGAATAGTGGTGAAGTCCCCTCATAACAATGTGCATTTTAGATAAAAATGCGAAGACAAAATACTATATGACTTTGAAAATAATAGTTGGTTGCTGTCACTAATCTAACGATGGTTCTACAGCAATATTGTTTTTGTCCAAGTAATCAAAAATAAAGCTCCCAAACAGATATTTCTTTACACATGTTTTTGAATCAACAATGGTAATGCTCTTGTAAAATTTTTCTAAGAAGAATGATGGTCCGTATAAATAAAATAGCATACATAGCATGATAAAACGTTATGTTTTTACAAACCTGCATTATTTTATTTTTCTTCTGTCATAATCGCTTGTTCAATTTTTGGTAGAATTTTTTTTTGATAAATTTGCCACGTTAAGGGACCAACATGTTTGGCAATAATGATGCTCTCTTTATTTAAGAGAAAGGTTTCTGGGGGGCCATATATTCCCCAATCAATGGCTGTATATCCTGAAACATCAAAGCCAATAAATTTAAAAGGATTACCAAAACTGTTTAAAAAACGCAGAGCGTTTGTTTTATTATCTTTATAATTAATACCAATCAGATCAAAACGTTTATCTTGTGCAATTTGCATAAGAATAGGATGTTCTTCGCGACAGGGCAGACACCAAGAGCCCCAAAAATTGACCAATGTGACACGTCCTTTAAACTGTTTTGAATTGAGATAATTTTCTTTATCAAGAAGAGGAAGATGAATATTGGGAGCAGGTTTTTCAGCCAATGCGTTTGCGAGAAGAGAAGAATCTTGAAGGTGTTTTTTATCCATAAAGTTGAAAAAAAACACCATGAGAAGAAGAAAAAGAACAAATGGTCCAAAAAAAACAAGTAGAACAGGCAAAGATATATTTTTTTTAAGTTTGGAGGGATGTTTTTCATTATACTTTTCTTTTTGTGACAGCTCTTTTTTGTTTAGTTGTTGGAGAATTTTTTTTTGGTATAGAGCTTTGCAAAGAATATATCCAATAAGACATAAGAGAGATATTGCAGAAAGCACATAGCTTAAAACAACAATTTGCTCGTGTTTAAGGGTGCTAAGGAAAAAATCAATTTTCTGAGATAGATTTCCTAAAAGTCCGCTGTGGATGCCATTTAGGTCGAGCATGATGAAGCGTCCTGTTGTTGTGCACGACGGGATTTTTTAATCTGAAGTATTCGGATATAATGACTATTGATTTCATTTCGCATAGCCATCAAATAAAGCACAATAAACATAAAGATAAAACAAAAGAGCATTGTTATAAGGGGCCATAACATAGCATTGTCGATTGTTGATCCTCCAGCACGTAACAATGATGCTGGTTGATGCAATGTATTCCACCAATTAACGGAAAATTTAATAACAGGGATATTAACAAATCCAACAAGTGTAAGAATTGCAGTCGCACGAGCGGCTTTTACTTGGTTGTCAAAAGCACGCCCAAGCAGGATAATGGAGAGATAGATAAAAAGCAGAATTAAAACTGATGTTAACCGTGCATCCCAGACCCACCATGTTCCCCATGTAGGTCGCCCCCAAAGCGCTCCTGTCATGAGAGCCAAGGCGGTAAAAATTGCCCCAATAGGCGCTCCACATTTAAGTGCCACGTCAGCAAGATGATATTTCCAAATCAGATTTCCTAATGCCGCTGCACTCATCGTTACATAACAGAATGTAGACAACCACGCAAAGGGAACATGAAGGTACATAATCTTAACAGTAATGCCTTGTTGATAGTCATCAGGAGAATGCATCACCAGCATAAGCCCTAAGATAAGGAAACACAATGTTATGCCGGCCAACCAAGGTAAGACGATACTGCTTATTTTCATGAAAAGGGTGAAACTTGCAGGGAGTGACTTGATTTTATATGTACGAGATAGTTCATTCATAAAATTCATAATAGGCAGAGTTTTGCTATGCGGCAATCATCTTTTATTATTCTGATAAAAGTTTAAGCGTTATTGCAGCAACAAAAGAGCTAAAGAGACTCAAAAGAAGTGAAAAAGCACTGAGAAGAGCTAGGGAAGTAAGAAAAGAGGTATTTGGGTTTATTGGGGCTGTAGCAGCCGAAACACCAAAAATCATAATTGGAATGATCCACGGCAAGATAATGATAAAAATAAGCAAAGTACTGTGCAACAATGAGGTTGCGAGTGCAGCGCCTATAGCACCAATAAAAATAATAGCTGGTGTTCCGCATAAAAGGGTGAGTATTGTTGTAAAAGTTATTGTTACATCTAAATGGAGCATGAGGGCTAAAATAGGTGTGGCAAAAATAAGAGGAAGCATCGTTCCTACCCAATGGGCAAAACATTTGGTAAAGACAATTAGAGTAAAACTTTGTCTTTGTCCTGAAAGGATAAATTGGTCGAGATTACCATCATCGCGATCGATTTGGAAAAGTTTGTTCAGATTGAGAAGCCCTGCAAGAAGGGCTCCAAACCACAATATACCTGGTCCTATTTGTGCAAGGATTTTTGGGTCTGGCCCAATGGCAAAGGGGGTTATGACAACAACAGCGATAAAAAACAATAATCCTGTTAGTGAAGAGGCTTGTAGCGCTAATAATAGTTTAAGATCACGCCAGAACAGTGCTTTCATTTTATTCTCTCCTAGAGAGGTAAAAATTTTTCCAGAGCGATTTTATGGTTTTCTGGAATGCCTATGGAATTATGAGTTGCAGCGATAATCATACCACCTTGATTGAGATGACGCTGGAAAATACGAGCAAGGAGTTTTTGAGCATGGTTATCAAGCCCAGATATTGGTTCATCTAAAATCCAAAGAGGACGATAGGAGAGCAAAAGGCGAGCAATAGCTACGCGTCTTTGTTGTCCAGTTGACAGAGCGTTAAAGGGTAAATGTTCAAGGTTAGAAAGACCAATATCGGCAAGAGCTTCATGCGCAAAACGTAAATGTTGACCGTAAAAATCTGCCCAAAATTGCAAATTATCAATGACAGATAAAAGAGGTTTCATAGCATTTTGAGGACCAAGATAATGACAGGCAGTTGCAACAGGGTATATTTGATCATGGTCTTTAAGTATTATATGACCTTCAGCAGCTTCAAGAAGACCGACAATGATTCGGAGTAATGTAGACTTTCCGATACCATTAGGACCGGTGATTGTCATAAGTTGCTGTGAAAATAAACAAAAAGAAAGACCTTTAAACAGAATTTCTTCGTTTCTGTAAGCGGCTAAATCTTTGCCTGATAACACCATGTGATTGCCTATTTTGTTTTTATTTTCATATTCTTTATTGTATTATAGAATAAAAAACACATTTTTTATGCAATTGTACCTAGAATAGTTCTAGAAATAGTTCTATAAAGGATACCTTACATCAATATCTGGTGTAAAATGGTTTCTGGCGCTGATTTCCGCATTTGCCTATGAGAGGTGGAGGGGAAATGGATAGCGGAGGTAATTGCGTCTGCGCTCAAGCTGCGACCTTGACTCGTAGTTTGTGTTGTTCATTCCTGGAAATTGGGTGGTTATAGTATTGAGGGTGGACAGTCATGACTCAAATTGATAGCTTTAATTGTCGCAGAGTATTAAATGTTGGTGGCAAAGAATATATTTATTATAGTTTGATCGAAGCGGAGAAGAACGGACTTGAGGGTGTTTCTCGTTTACCGTTTTCGATGAAAGTTATTCTCGAAAATTTATTGCGATTTGAAGATGGTCGCACAGTTAAAAAAGAGGATATCCTCAATGTTGCTAAGTGGTTAAACGACAAAGGGAGTGCCGGGGCAGAAATTGCTTACCGTCCTGCGCGTGTTCTTATGCAGGATTTTACAGGTGTTCCAGCAGTTGTTGATCTTTCTGCAATGCGTGATGCTATGGTTAAACTTGGTGGTAGCGCTGAAAAAATCAATCCTCTCATTCCCGTTGATCTCATCATTGATCACTCAGTTATTGTTGATGCTTTTGGCACTTCCATGGCTTTTAAGGAAAACGTCGAGCATGAATATGAACGCAATGGTGAACGCTATCGTTTCCTTAAATGGGGGCAGCAAGCCTTTCAAAATTTTCGTGTTGTTCCTCCAGGAACAGGGATTTGTCATCAGGTTAACCTAGAATATTTAGCACAATGTGTATGGATGAAGAATGAAGAGGGGTGTGAGACGATTTATCCTGACACCTGTGTGGGAACTGATTCGCATACGACTATGGTAAATGGTTTAGGGGTTTTAGGTTGGGGTGTTGGTGGTATTGAAGCAGAAGCAGCAATGTTAGGCCAACCTGTTTCTATGTTGTTACCTGAAGTGATTGGTTTTCGTCTAACAGGTAAACTTAAGGAAGGTGTAACAGCCACCGATCTCGTATTGACGGTGACTCAAATGCTACGTCGGAAGGGTGTTGTCGGTAAATTTGTTGAGTTTTTTGGTCCTGGTTTGGAGCATATGACACTTGCTGATCGGGCAACGATTGGAAATATGGCACCTGAATATGGAGCAACGTGTGGTTTTTTCCCAATTGATAAGGAGACAGTGCGTTATCTCAATATGACAGGGCGTGATGAAAATCGGATTGCCTTAGTGGAGGCTTACACCAAAGCACAAGGGATGTGGCATGATGAAATGGTAGCTCATCCCATTTTTAGTGATACAATTGAATTAGATATGGGAACTGTTGTCTCTTCTATGGCTGGTCCTAAACGTCCTGAAGGACGTATTGCATTGGAAAACGTTGGGCAGGGTTTTGAGAAGGCATTGGTCGAAGACTATAAGAAGACTTCTGGACAAGATAAGCGTTATCAGGTCGAGGGTGAAGAATATACGCTTGGTCACGGTGATGTGGTGATCGCTGCGATTACGTCGTGTACGAATACATCGAATCCAAGTGTTCTTATTGCAGCGGGTCTTTTGGCACGAAATGCTGTGGCAAAGGGGCTCAAGAGTAAACCATGGGTAAAAACTTCTCTTGCACCTGGTTCACAAGTCGTTGAAGCTTACCTTCAAAATTCGGGTCTGCAAAAAGATTTAGATGCACTGGGATTTAACTTAGTAGGATTTGGGTGCACAACATGTATTGGGAATTCTGGTCCTTTGCATCCAGCTATTTCCAAAACGATTAATGACAATGGTATAATTGCATCTGCGGTTCTTTCAGGAAATCGTAATTTTGAAGGGCGTGTTTCCCCTGATGTGCAAGCGAATTATTTAGCTTCACCACCGTTAGTTGTTGCACATGCGCTCATCGGGACGGTGTGTAAGGATTTAACCAAGGAGCCTCTTGGTGAAGATTCAAATGGCCAACCCATTTATTTGAGAGATATTTGGCCAACTTCTCAAGAAATACAGGAGTTTATCGAAAAAAATGTCACGCGTAAGGTTTTTGCCGAAAAGTATGCAGATGTTTTTAAGGGAGATGAAAATTGGCAAAAAGTTCAGATTCCTACGGGTTCTACCTATTCTTGGGATGAGCGATCCACCTATGTACGCAATCCACCTTATTTCGATGATATGCAGAAAACGCCTGATATCTTACCAGATATTAGAGATGCACGGATTTTAGGTTTATTTGGTGATAAAATCACGACGGATCATATTTCTCCTGCTGGTTCTATTAAAGCAGCTTCTCCTGCCGGAAAATATTTAATGGATCATGGTGTTAAAGTAGCTGATTTTAACCAGTATGGAACGCGTCGTGGGAATCATGAAGTTATGGTGCGTGGGACCTTTGCCAATATTCGCATTCGTAATTTTATGTTAGGGGAAAATGGTCGAGAAGGAGGTTATACGGTTCATTATCCGTCAGCGGTAGAACAAACCATTTACGATGCAGCAATGGCGTATAAACAAGAAGGTATTCCGCTCGTTGTTTTTGCAGGTGTTGAATATGGTAATGGATCATCACGCGATTGGGCTGCCAAGGGGACCAATCTTCTTGGTGTCAAAGCGGTGATTGTGCAATCTTTTGAAAGGATACATCGTTCTAATCTTGTTGGTATGGGCATTGTCCCTTTTGTCTTTGAGGAGGGGCTAAGTTGGAAATCTTTAGGCTTAAAGGGAGATGAAAAGGTGACAATTGAAGGGATTCATAACTTGAAACCTCGTCAAAAGACTGTAGCGAAAATTACTTTTTCTGATGGTACGGTAAAAACCGTTCCATTATTATGCCGTGTTGATACTGAAGATGAGCTAGATTATTTGCATCATGGTGGAATTTTGCAATATGTCTTGCGTAAGTTAGCTGTTTAGATTCTTTTGTTTGTTAAGGAATATCTATTATTAGGCTATAAAGTTGCGGATCAAAGAGTTTGGCTTCGTTTTTTTATGACTATCTTTGAAAATCTAATTGACGTTAGCTTTGGGATTGCGTTATAAACCACACGAGTTATAGGCAGCTTTATAGTTTTGCTTGGGTTGGATTTATTTATATTGGTAGAGTTGTTATTGAGACTCATTTTACCAAGGTGTTGAAAGAGAGATTATATTTATGGCGAATACACCTTCTGCTCGAAAAGCGGTGCGCAAGGTTGCGGCGCGCACACAGGTTAATAAGGCCCGCCGTTCACGCGTTCGTACTTTTATACGTAAGTTTGATGATGCTTTGGCGGGTGGCGATAAGGCATCTGCGGAGATTGCATTTAAGAATTTTGAGCCTGAAATTATGCGTGCAGTTTCTAAAGGGGTTTTTCATAAAAATGCTGCTGCGAGGAAAGTATCGCGTTTAGCTAAACGGTTGAAGGCTCTCAGCGTTTAAACTTTTTCTCCTTTAATTGAGAAAAAAGCCAGTATCCATGAGGATGCTGGCTTTTTGTTTATTATTTCAAAAAGTTTCTATTGAAATAAGAATCGATAATGATTCTCCACTTGAAAAAGGAGAGAAAGTTTATAGAGGGGGGTATGGTTATCCACAAGCTTTGTGGATTTTTACAGAGTCTTTTTTGTCAAGCATTTTATTTTTTTTTTTAAATCTGAAGAGATTCTTTAATTATTGGTAAATTTAGAGAAAAAAAATGAATTGAATCAATATTTTTTTCAGTCCTCATTAATATAAGCATTTTTTTTGGGTTTTTTGATTTTATTTTGACCTCTTGCATTTTACCTCTGCTGTTTTGTATGGTTCTTATGAAGACTAAAAAGCATGAAGGGGTCACATCAGCGTATTATTCTGTACTTTGTTGAATACAAGATGTTTTGATTTAGGCTTTTCTAAACTTTTGTGTTGGAGAGGTTTTCTGACGGTTTTCTAGTTTTCTTAATGGATATGTTTACCATTTTAGAAGGGTGGGTCATATCATGAGTGCAAGTAAATCTTATTGGTCATCTTTGTTAGTGGGGTTGTGATGAGGCTATCCTAGGGGAGGGTGAGTAATCTTATTTGGGGTAGGGCGTTTTGCCTTCGCTAGATTTATTTTAGCTGTTTGGCAGGACAAAATTTTATTTTTATCAGGATGGAAGATGGTGGATAAATTGAACTCTAAAGCTAGTTCCTTTAAAAGGGTTTCGGTAAATATCCTGTCGGCAGAGAACATAATAAAGAATAGGATGACGGAGAGTGATGAGAATGTTTGTAGAAGTGCTCCTATAGGGCATTCTATTGTTTCAGAGGAGGAAAGTGCAGCGGCTTTTATACGTGTTATGGCGCAATTAAAGGTACAGGTTGGTGTTGAGGCTTATACCAGTTGGTTTGGGCGCGTGAAGCTTGCTGAATATAGTCATACTCTTGTAAAGCTTTCTGTTCCTACTGCTTTTTTACGTTCATGGATTAATAATCACTATGGTTCTCTTTTGACTCATTTATGGAAACAAGAGAATTCAGCAATTCTTCGTGTTGAAGTTATTGTTCGTGGTATGGAACGCGTTTCAAGAGATGTCGTTTGTAAAAGAAGTGTTCCTTCTGTTGTACTAGAGGAGCAGGCGACTTCATCTTTTGTTGAAAGTTGCGCAGAGCATTCAGTTAAGAGTTCTCAAACGGGAGTTTTTGGATCTCCACTTGATTCTCGTTATACTTTTGAAAGTTTTGTTGAGGGGGCTTCTAATCGTGTTGCTTTAGCCGCTGCGCGTTCTATTGCGGAGGGGCATAAAAGTGCTTTACGTTTTAATCCTCTTTTTATTCACGCATCTGTTGGCTTAGGAAAAACACATTTGCTTCAAGCGATTGCTGCTTCTGCATTGAAGCGTTTAACGTCTGCGCGCGTTATTTATTTAACTGCTGAATATTTTATGTGGCGTTTTGCAACAGCTATTCGTGATAATGATGCTCTTTCTTTTAAAGAACAGCTTCGTGATATCGACCTTTTAATTATTGATGATATGCAGTTTTTACAGGGTAAGTCGATACAACACGAGTTTTGCCATTTGCTTAATATGTTGCTTGATAGTGCAAAACAGGTTGTTGTCGCTGCAGATCGTCCACCAGCAGAATTAGAATCGCTTGATCTTCGCGTTCGCTCTCGTCTTCAGGGAGGGGTGGCCCTTGAAATTGAAGCACCAGATTATGAAATGCGTTTGCAAATGTTGCGCCAGCGGTTGAAGGTGGCACAACAAGATGATGGCATGGTATCAATTTCTGATGATATCTTGGAATATATTGCGAAAACGGTTTTAGGGTCGGGGCGTGATATTGAAGGTGCATTTAATCAGCTCTTGTTTCGTCAATCTTTTGAGTCTGATTTATCTTTAGAGCGGATTGATGAGTTATTAGGTCACTTGACACGTCCTGGTGAACCTAAGCGTATTCGGATTGAAGAAATTCAGCGTACGGTAGCACGCCATTATAATGTTTCTAAACAGGACTTGTTATCTAATCGTCGAACACGTACGGTTGTGAAGCCACGGCAAGTTGCAATGTATTTAGCAAAAGTATTGACTCCTCGCTCGTTGCCAGAAATTGGGCGCCGTTTTGGTGGGCGTGATCATACAACAGTTTTACACGCTGTGCGTAAAATTGAAGATTTGGTTTGTGGTGATCAGACCTTGGCTAAGGAACTTGAATTGCTTAAGCGGTTGATTGGAGAACAGGCTGTATAGTGTTTATCGTTTCTTTCCTTGGAGAGACTTTAAAGAATTGAATGAAAAGATTTATTTTTTCTTATGCAGGAGTGACTTGCCATTTTAAGAGAGGTTTAATAAACTCTAGCAGGCGATTCTTAAAGAGGGTCTATTCTTTAAGTCTAAAGAATTCTTATAGTTTTTAGTAAATCATACGGGGCTTTTATGCGTATTACAGTTGATCGCAGTCAATTTCTCAAGTCTCTTGGTCGGGTTCACCGTGTGGTAGAGCGCCGTAATACTGTTCCTATTTTATCGAATGTGTTGATTGATGCAGAAAATGGCCGTGTACAGTTAAAAGCAACAGACCTTGATTTAGAGGTTATGGAATCTTTTGCAGTTAATGTTAAACAAGCTGGAGCAACAACTGTTCCAGCACATTTGCTTTATGATATCATTCGAAAACTTCCTGATAGCAATGAAGTTGTATTATCCGTCGATGAGAATCAAGCAGGTACAATGTCCGTGGTTTCGGGTTGTGCACATTTTCAGCTTCAATGTCTTCCGAAGTCAGACTTTCCAGAGTCGCTTCCTGGGCAGTTTGGTTATCGTTTTTCTTTATCGGCATCAGGCTTAAAACATTTACTTGATTGTACACAATTTGCTATTTCTACTGAAGAAACCCGTTATTATCTTAATGGTATTTATTTCCATATTATTAATGATGATGTTTTGAAATTGCGTTTGGTTGCAACTGATGGTCATCGTTTGGCACAAGTTGAGATGGAAGCTCCTTCGGGAGTTGAGGGAATGCCTGGTGTTATTGTTCCCCGTAAAGCTGTAGGAGAATTGCAAAAACTTCTTTCAGAAGAAAATGATAGTGATGTGTGTATAGAGCTTTCAGAGACAAAAATTCGTTTTTCTATAGGCTCTGTGATTTTTACATCAAAATTAATTGATGGAACATTTCCAGATTATCAACGTGTTATCCCTCTTGGAAATGATAAAGAATTAATTGTTAATAGGCAGGACTTTTCTTCTGCCGTTGATCGTGTTTCAACGATTTCAAGTGATCGGGGGCGTGCAGTTAAATTAACGATTGAGCATGGACAGTTAAGGCTTGTTGTTAATAGCCCAGATTCGGGCAGTGCAGAAGATCAATTATCAGTAACTTATGCATCTGAACCGCTTGAGATAGGGTTTAATTCACGTTATCTTTTGGATATTGCTGGGCAGCTTTCAAGCGATGAGATGGTTTTTATGTTGGCTGAGGCTGGAGCACCCGCTCTGATTCGTGATAATGATGATGTGGATGTGCTCTATGTACTGATGCCTATTCGCGTTTAGGGGCGGTTGTTTTGCAATGTATGGCCAGTCATGTGCACAAAGTGGCAGTGAGGCAGCTGAAGCTTTTACGTTATCGCAATTATTCTTTTTTCAATATTCATTTTTCTGGTCAGCATGTGGTTTTTACTGGCCATAATGGTGCTGGTAAGACGAATCTTTTAGAGGCATTATCTTTTCTTTCTCCTGGCCGTGGTTTGCGGCGCGCTGTTTATTCTGACGTTAGCTTTGTAGATGGTGGTGGAGGATTTGTTGTATTTGCGCGTCTTGAATGCGCTCTTTATGGTGAAGTAAAGATTGGTACAGCTTTCGAGGTTAGCGATAACAGTCGAAAGGTCCATATTAATGGTGTGAATGAGTCGAGTGATTGCCTAACAGATTATTGTCATATTAGTGTCCTAACACCGTCTATGGATGGTCTTTTTACAGGTCCTTCACTTGAGCGCCGTAGTTTTTTGGATCGTATGGTTTTGGCGATTGATCCCTTGCATAGGCGCCGCATAGCCGATTATGATAGAGCTATGCGCGCACGTAATCGTTTGTTTTTAGATGGAAATGAAGATTGTGCTTGGTTTGATGCTTTAGAAAAGCAGATGGCAGAACTGGCGACAGCTATTTCTGCGGCGCGTGTTGATGTTATTCGTCTTTTAAATGACATGTTTACACAAATGCCATCACAGATACCTTTTCCACGAGCTTTTTTGCAAATTGATGGTTTTTTGGAAACAGCTCTTAGTGAAATATCAGCAACTGAAGTTGAAGAACAATTTTGTGATCGATTACGGCATAATCGCGCAATGGATCGTGCTGCTGGTCGGACGTTAGAAGGACCACATCGTGCAGATTTGCAGGTTTTTTATGCTGATAAAAATAGAGCAGCAACATCTTGTTCAACAGGTGAACAAAAAGCGCTGCTGACAGGTTTAGTTTTGTGTCATGCACGTCTAACAGGTATGATATCGGAAAGATCTCCCATTCTTCTTCTTGATGAAATGGCTGCCCATCTTGATTCGCATCGACGTGCTGCTCTATTTGATATTCTTGATGATTTAGCTGTACAAACATTTATGACAGGAACAGATCGTCTTTTATTCGATGACTTAAAAGGACGCGCAGAATTCTTTGAGATTAAGGATGGAGCTTTATTGCCATAAAAACATGCTAAATATTTTTTTAATAAGTGATAGGTCTGAAAGAAAAGGCTTGCTATGTCAGAGATAATAACAATTTTAAATGGTCCTAATTTAAATTTTCTAGGTCAACGTGAGCCAGAAATTTATGGAATTGAAACTCTAGAAGATATTGAAAAAAGATGCAGAGAATGGGCAAAAAAAAATGATATTATAATAAATTTTTATCAAAGTAACTGTGAAGGGCAATTAGTAGCATGGATACAAGAAGCAATAGAGGCAAGTTCTGGATTGATCATTAATCCAGCGGCTTACAGTCATACATCTGTTGCACTTCTTGATGCCCTAAAAATGTTTTCAGGGCCGAAAGTAGAAGTTCATTTATCTCATATTTATCAGCGTGAAGCTTTTCGTCACCATTCTTATACATCTGCAGGTGTAGACGCTGTCATAACTGGGTGTGGAGGTGATGGATATTGGTTTGCACTTGAGTATATTGCAAAACAATTAAGCAAAACAATTAAATTGTGATAGATAAAGAGTAGGCGTTTAATAAGAGTAATATAGGCATTGAATTCTCTTGATAATTATTTTCAAATCTGTACAATGTGAGGTATATATTTATGACAATTTTTAGTGCGTATGACGGGGGTAAATAAAGGTGAAAAGCTTTGTTAGACAATTAGAAATGCTTGTGATTTTAGGGGGAGCACTGCTTTTGTCTGGTTGTAAAATTGATGTTATACAGCCATCAGGTTATGTTGCACGTCAACAGCTCATTTTGATCGTTGTTTGTGTGGTGGTGATGCTTTGTATTGTCATCCCAGTTATGGTGAGTGTGGTATTTTTAGCTATAAAATATCGTGCATCGAATATGAAAGCGGACTATTCTCCTGATTGGGCGCATTCAAATAAAATTGAAGCATTGATGTGGGGTATTCCAGTTGTAATTGTAATGGTTTTAGGTTCATTAACAGCTTATTATACCTATAAGCTTGAACCTACAAATCCTCTTCCAGTGGAAGTTGTGGGTGAAGGAAAGCCATTACAGATTGATGCTGTTGCTCTTGATTGGAAATGGCTTTTTATTTATCCTGAATATGGTGTTGCATCGATTAATGAGATTTATGCGCCTGAAGGACGTCAAGTTTTATTGCAATTAACGTCAGAGAATTCTGTCAATGCTTTTTGGGTTCCCAAATTGGGTACAGTTCTTTACGCTATGCCGCAGATGAATGCTAAGTTGCATTTGGTCGCTGAAGAGCAAGGAGTATTCAAAGGAGCCTCAGCAAATTACAGTGGTGATGGTTTTTCGAGTATGCGGTTTAAGTGGCATTCTGTGTCTTTGCAGGATTTTGAGGATTGGATTGTAAAAGCTCGGGCTAATGGTCGAGTACTTGATCGTGCATCTTATCGTCAACTTTCTATTGCGCCTCGTATGGGTGATATTGCTGCGAAGGAAAAAGATGCTGAAGTTCGTTATTTTGCACCTGTTGAGAAGCGGCTTTACTATCGTGTTGTTAATCGATGTGTCGATGAAAAGACGGTATGTAATGAAGATTTAATGAAACGTGCTGCTGCTCAGACGCTGTGGGGTGCACTATGTTCAGTATTTGATCCTGATGTTATTTAACAGAGTCAATAAAGTAAAGAGCCCTTTTAACAAAGGTTTCTTTTAAACTTGAATTTCATTTGAAATGGGTTGAGAAATGTTTGGAAGACTTACAGATCCTACGGCAGGTGCTTTTCATGCGCTTGCACATGAACCGATCGTTTTGTATACATGTATTGCGATTGTTTTGGTTGGTTTAATTGCTGTTATTGCTTTAACAGCACTTGGGTGGTGGGGGATTCTATGGCGAAATTGGATTACAACGGTTGACCATAAACGCATAGGTATTATGTACATCGTTCTTGGAATTATTATGCTTGTTCGCGGTTTTGCGGACGCACTTATGATGCGAACGCATCAAGCTTTAGCTCTTGGGAGTGAAACAGCGGGTTATTTGCCCCCTGAGCATTTTGATCAAATTTTTTCGGCGCATGGTACGATCATGATTTTTTTCATGGCCACGCCTATTTTATTTGGTCTTTTTAATTATCTTATACCGCTTCAAATTGGTGCGCGTGATGTTGCTTTTCCCTTTGCAAATAATCTAGGTTTTTGGATTACGGCTGCGGGGGCAATATTAATTAACATATCCCTAGGTGTTGGTAATTTTGGTCGTGGTGGTTGGCTGATGTACCCACCTTTTACAGAATTGCAAACGAGTCCAGATACAGGGGTAGATTATTATTTATGGTCACTTCAGCTTTCTGGTATTGCAACAACAATGGGATCAGTAAATTTTATTGCAACGATGATTAAAATGCGTGCTCCTGGAATGACAATGATGAGAATGCCTATTTTCTGTTGGAGTGCTTTTGTCAGCAATGTTCTTATTTTAGTTATTTACCCTGTCTTGGCTGTAGCATTTGCACTCTTGGCATGCGATCGTTATTTGGGCATGAATTTCTTTTCTAATGTTGGTGGCGGAAATCCGATGGTATGGATTAACTATGTTTGGGTTTTTGGTCATCCTGAGGTTTATGTTTTGGTTGTTCCTGCTTTTGGAATTGTTTCTGAGGTTGTGTCAACTTTTTCTTCAAAGCGCCTCTTTGGTTATACTTCGATGGTATGGGCCATGTTGGTTATTTTGATTCTTTCGCTTCTTGTTTGGGGACATCATTTTTTCACAATGGGTGGCGGTGAAGCTGTAAATACTTTCTTTGGTATTGCGACAATGATCATCGCAGTTCCAACAGGTGTAAAAGTCTTTAATTGGCTGCTTACGATGTATAAAGGTCGAATTCGCTTTGAGCCTCCAATGCTTTGGTGCATGGGCATGATCTTTACATTTGTTGGTGGTGGATTAACCGGTGTTTTATTATCTATTGTCCCTGCTGATTGGCAGTTTCATAATTCGCTCTTTTTGATAGCACATTTCCATCATACAATTATTGGAGGTGTGGTTTTTGCGTACTTAGCGGGGATTGCATTTTGGTTTCCAAAAGTTTTTGGTTATAAACCAAATCGCATACTAGGTATTGCATCTTTTTGGTGTTGGTTTATTGGTTTTTACCTTGCCTTTTTCCCCGTTTATGCGCTTGGTTTAATGGGGGCGACGCGTCGTCTTCAGCATTACATGGAACCTAGTTGGCAGCCGATGTTTATTATTGCTGCATTAGGTGCTTGTATTATCTTACTTGGTATTCTTTGTTTTGTGTTACAGGTTGTTTTGGCGATTTGGTACGGTATTAAGCATAAAGGTCACTTACCGGTAACATTAAATGATTCTTGGGGTGATGCACGTACACTTGAATGGTTTACCTCTTCACCGCCTCCTTCCTATAATTTTGCCCTCCTTCCAAAGATACAGTCTGATGACGCTTATTGGAATATGAAGAAAAGTGGTTATCAACGGCCGACAAGTGGATTTACAAAAATTCATATGCCATCAAATACATCTGCTGGAATTATTGCGGGATTCTTCTCATTAGTTGTTGGTTTTGCACTTGTTTGGCATATTTGGTGGCTTGTTGCGGTTGGACTGGTTGGTTTTATTGCAACGCTTGTGTGTCATTCATTAACAGGTGATCATCATGGTTACTATATTCCAGCTGAAGAAGTGCAAAAAACTGAAGATGCCTTTACGGCTGTTCTTAAAGAACAAGGAGTGACAGTATGAGTGCTGTAATAATGAATAACGCGAGTACTATAGATGAACTTCACCACGATAGTAGCTCGGTAATGACGTTTGGTTTTTGGGTCTATATTCTTTCAGACTTAATCCTGTTTTCGACATTGTTTTCAAGTTTTGCTGTATTTTCTGCTTCTTATGGCGGTGGTAAAGCGGGTAATGAGTTTATAGATTTAAAGTTTGTTTTGGTTGAGACTGCTTTCTTGTTGTTTTCATCCGTCACTTATGGCTTTGCAATGGTACAAGCACATAAAAATAACATCAGTGGTGTGCGTTTATGGATGGCTATTACCTTTGTATTGGGGTGTTGCTTCATTGGTATGGAACTTTACGAATTTCATGAACTTTTGAGTGAGGTTTTTTATTACGATCCAAATGCTTATGCGGGTATTGATCCTGCAACAGGTTTACAGCTTTTTGGACGGGAAATTCTCTCTGCTTATTGGTCAGCATTTTTTGCTTTGGTTGGCACCCATGGACTTCATGTAAGTGTTGGTCTTCTTTGGATGGTTGTGATGTTTTTTCATCTTCGTCGTAATGGTTTGGATCAGAACAATAAAACACGTTTAGCATGCCTTTCCATTTTTTGGCATTTACTTGATATTGTATGGATTGGTGTTTTCACCATGGTTTATCTATTAGGAGCGTTGTGATGAGCGTGCAAAATGAAACACATGGTCCCAGTACTGGTTCCTATTTGGTTGGTTTTATTCTGGCTGTATTTTTCACTTTGGGTTCTTTTGTTCCTGTGATGTATGGAATGATGGAAAGTTGGGCAGTTAGTACAAAGGTTGCGTATCTTATTGGGATGGCGATCATTCAGATTATAGTACAAATTGTTTTCTTTTTGCACTTGAATTCTGGTCCAGACGCCAAGTGGAATTTAAGCGCGTTATGGTTTGCTGCTATTTGCGTTTTTGTTATTATTGGGGGAACTTGGTGGGCTATTTCTCATTTAAATTATAATATGATGGGTGGTTCAGGACGTGTTATTGAACCGGAAATATCAAGTAGAGATGATTCTTCAGTGTCTGAGCAGTTATCAAGCAAAGATATATCCGTAAGAAAACAGCCAGAAAAGATACAGGGTTCAGAAATGCCCATTGGGCAAGATCTAAGTACGCAAACTCCTGTAGATCAAGAAGCTAGTTCAGAAATGCCCATGGGGCAGGGTCTAAGTACGCAAACTCCTGTAGATCAAGCACCTGGTTCAGAAGTACCCATGGGGCAGGGTCTAAGTACGCAAACTCCTGTAGATCAAGCGCCTGGTTCAGAAATACCCATGGGGCAAGGTCTAAGTACGCAAACTCCTGTAGATCAAGCGCCTGGTTCAGAAATACCCATGGGGCAGGGTCTAAGTACGCAAACTCCTGTAGATCAAGCACCTGGTTCAGAAATACCCATGGGGCAAGGTCTAAGTACGCAAACTCCTGTAGATCAAGCGCCTGGTTCAGAAATACCCATGGATCAAGATCCAAATACACAGTTTCCTGTGGAGTAGTTGTTAGAAATATCTATGGAGCTGATGCGGCATGTATCAGCTCGTAGAAGAAATTCGTAGGATATAAAGAAGGGAAAAAATACAAGATATCAGTGGATATGAGTATCATTATTTTGAATATACTTTTAATTTAAAAGAGAAAGTCCGTGGGGTATTTAGTCAAGCTTTAATTTTTGAGACAAATAGCTATTTGTAGAATATACAAAAAGTGATGTTTGTAAAATTTACTACAAAGAAAGAGAATGTGAGAAACAAGTTTTTATGTTGTGTGAGATAAAAAAACACGAAGCAGTAATGTTTTTAGATTTACAGAATTTATATTAAAGATAGCATTAAAGTTATTTGTAATAATAATATGCAATTGAAATCAAAAATTTAGAGAATAATCAGAAAACTTAATGAAAACCGTTGCAATGACAGTTATTGGTGCTGGTTCTTTTGGTACTGCATTAGCGATAGCTCTTGCCCGTAATGGTCATAATGTTTTACTTTGGGGATATAGTCCTCAACATATCAAAGAATTACAGGAACAACGTTGTAATCAAGTATATTTACCCGATATTCGATTTCCTGACAATTTATTACTTGAAGCTTCGCTTGAAACTGCAATAACGGCGAGTCACAATATATTAATCGCAGTTCCAAGCCATGTATTTCATCAAGTTTTGTGTAATATTCAGCCTTATTTAGATCAGTATTCACGTGTTATTTGGGCTACAAAAGGTTTAGAACATGGTACTGGACGTTTTTTACAAGAGGTTGCTCGTGAGATTTTAGGTGAAAAAATTCCTTTAGCTGTTTTTTCTGGACCAACTTTTGCTCAAGAACTAGCTATTGGTTGGCCTACTGCAATGACGATAGCAGCTTCTGATGTTGAGTTTGGTAAAGAATTGCAGCAACTTTTTTATTGTGACAAAAGTTTTAGAGTTTATAAAAGTTCAGATATGATTGGTGTTCAATTAGGGGGAGCAGTCAAAAATGTTATTGCTATTGGTGCAGGAATATCAGATGGCATAGGTTTTGGGGCAAATGCACGAATAGCTCTTATCACACGAGGACTAGCTGAAATCAGTCGTTTAGGGGGGGCTATGGGTGCTGAGCTTTCCACATTTATGGGAATGACAGGCTTAGGTGATCTGGTTTTGACATGTACTGATAATCAGTCACGTAATCGTCGTTTTGGAATACTTCTTGGTAAAGGAATAGATATAAAAGAAGCGGAAAAACAAATTGGTCAGGTTGTGGAAGGATACTTAAATACCAAGGAAGTACATACGTTGGCGCAGCGTATTGGGGTAGAAATGCCCATTGTAGAACAAATTTATCAAATTCTCTATTGTGGTAAAAACATAACTGAAGCGGCAAATACATTACTAAGCCGCGCCCTCAAGGACGAAATACAATGATATCCTGTTTTTTAATAATTCAAATCGTAAAAAATAGAAACATGCTATGATAGACATATAAAATAGATTTTATTGATGGTTGTATAAGGTAGTCATATTCCAGCAAATTATAGATTCATATCATTCGATTCTTTATGAAACATGGCTGAAATATGAAAGTTTTTGCTTTTATCTAAGGGCTATCTCTTTGAAGATAAATTATCGTTTCCACTTACACATGTTTATGTAATGTAATGAACAAGATATTTCTATTGTCTCTTAAATTCATCTCACAATGATATTTGCAAACAGAATAATACAAGACTCATTAGGTAGAAGCATCTTATTTATGTAACGTATAAGTTAAGAATATCGGGGCAGGGATATTATGTATCTCTGTTTTTGTAATTCTTTAAAACAAGAAGACAATCTGTTTTGGGAAGAAGATGAAATTTTAAAGATGAAAACCAGTTCCCATTTCTACAATCATTTTTAAATTCAGTTTTACGCTATCTAAAGCAATATCTTTTAAATAATGGAGATTATCTCACACCTTTATTTTCTCATTTTTTAATGAAAGCATTTCTCTGATGTGTCAGGTAAAATAGAACGCCCAAAAAAACACGATAGCTGTTGTATATTCACGCGCTTGTTTTAAAGAGACCTCTCTTAAAACTTCCAAGTCCACTTCGCGACGGTAACCGTGAATAGTGTAACGATAAAGCTATTGTGCACATCCCCATCTTTACGTTTATGAAGGAGGAAGCCGAGCATCATTACACCCCCCAATGTTGAGACAGCTCTAAGCACTTGAAGCTGTTCAGTAGAAATATTTAAGTCTTTTATTTTCTCACATGTCAATTCTGTTTTTTATATGCAAGAAATGATTTTTGGAATTATAACTTTGAAAGTCTAAGGTTGAAAAAAATATTATTGTACTTGTTTGTGGCTGTCATTTACACTGAAAAATAATGTGATTATAAAGATAAAAAATTGATTTATATAAATAATTCATTTTATTTTTGTATTGAGTTAATTAAAAATATGTGTTTGCTTGTCACAAGCGGGTTAGTATGTGGATAAAAATTATTAAAGATACTTCTAATGAATCATCTCAAGTGTCAAGGGTTGTTTCAATATTAGAACATGACAAGTAAAATGACGGTGTCGGTTTGTCATCTGTATAAACATTAAAATGGTGGTAAAAAAAGGATTTTATGTACTTCACAGGGATTTTTTATACGTTCTACAGGTACCATTGTGAAATGGAATGGCGTGCATTGAGAGATATCTTTAAAAAATGCATGAAGGAGAAACAGCTATAGTGTTTTTGGGTGTTCTATTTTACCTGACACATCAGAGAAATGCTTTCATTAAAGAACAAGAAAAATAAAGGTGTGAGGTAAAGCGTAACCTCCATTATTAAAAAAACATTGATGTACATGCTTTTAAAATCGTAAAGCCTCATTAAAGAATAATAGTAAGATTAATGATTGATTTCTTTACGCCTTCATATTCGTCCTAAATTAGATTGTATTTGCGTTTCAAGAATAAATCAAACGGTAGGAATATTTTTTTCAATTTGCTATACAAAAGCTGAAACTAAGGATTTTAATAATTCTCTAATCTCTGTTTCAAACTACGGTAGCATGAGGGCTGGATATTGATTTATAAGCAACGACAAAAGCGTATGCTTTAGTAAGGTAAATAACGTCATAAAATACACACTTTATCAACCATGGATTGAAGAAATACTCCGGCTTTTTATAAAATATTTTGCGAAACAAGGCATCGTACATCTGGTTTTGTATTGACTTATTCTTACAAACATTTGCACATATGCCTTACGTCATATTATTATAAGTCAATACACTATTATATAGCTGAGAAAGTACTCAATACCCGATTAAAGCACTATGGACATGATTTATTTTCTTTTTTAGTGCAATGAAATAAATTTTATTCTTCTTGGGAATCGTCACTTTTTTTCAGTTCTTCAAGTATTGGCATAGACATGATGTTATAGCCTGAATCAACATAATGGATTTCACCTGTAACACCTGATGATAAGTCAGAGAGTAGATAAAGAGCAGATTTTCCAATTTCATGAATATTTACGGTACGCCGTAATGGGGCATTACGGCGTTGATGTGAAAATATTGCCCGCGCAGCTGCAATACCATTACCTGCTAAAGTTCTAACAGGACCAGCGGAAATCGCATTGACACGGATATTTTGAGGACCAAAGTCCGCTGCTAAATAACGTACCATAGCTTCTAAAGCTGCTTTAGCAACACCCATGATGTTATAATTAGGCACAACTTGCTGTGAAGCACCGTAGGTAAGAGTTAAAAGTGTTCCTCCATTGGGCATAAGCTTACCCGCGCGCTGGGCAATTTCAGTAAAGGAATAAGCTGAAATAACCATCGTGCGTTGAAAGTTTTCACGTGTTGTAACATCAACGTAACGCCCTTTTAGCTGAGTTTTATCTGAAAAACCAATGGCATGGACAATAAAATCAATTGTTTTCCATTCTTTTTCAAGTTGCTCAAAGACGTAATCAATATTTTCACTTTTTTCAACGTCACACTCTAGCACTAATTTGCACCCAAGTTTATCTGCTAGGGGATGAACACGTTTTCCAAAAGCATTTCCTTGATAAGTCAACGCTAATTCCGCTCCTGCTTGTGCGAGCTGACAGGCAATGCCCCAAGCAATTGAATGGTCATTCGCAATTCCCATAATAAGGCCGCGTTTGCCCTCCATCAAACCTTTCATATTATTCTCCGTAAGACCGTACTTTTTTCAATTACTAAGAGCTTTTGTTTATACATAACGTTGGAAAACAAGCGTTGCATTGGTACCGCCAAAGCCAAAAGTATTCGACAATACGGTATTCAGTTGTTGATGATCACGTCGTTCACGAACGATTGGCATATCAGCAAAAGCTGGATCAAGTTCTTCAATATGGGCACTTTCACAAATAAAATTATGATTCATCATTAACAATGTATAGATTGCTTCGTGAACACCTGCTGCTCCCAAGGAATGTCCTGTTAGAGACTTGGTAGCAGAAATGGGGGGGCATTGATCACCTGCTCCAAAGACACGACGGATAGCTTCTATCTCAGGAGGATCACCAACAGGAGTTGCTGTCGCATGGGGATTGATATAATCAATTTTATTATTGACTGTTGCAAGAGCCATGCGCATGCACCGCTCCGCTCCCTCTCCTGATGGGGCAACCATATCATGTCCATCGGATGTCGCACCGTATCCAACGATTTCTCCGTAGATTTTTGCACCACGTGCTTTAGCAAGTTCTAAATCTTCAAGGACTAAAACGCCAGCCCCTCCAGCAATGACAAAACCATCACGATTAACATCATAAGCACGTGAAGCTTTGTGAGGAATGTCATTATATCTGCTGGACATAGCGCCCATGGCATCGAATAAAACAGATAGTGTCCAATCCAAATCTTCGCAGCCACCGGCAAAGATGCGCTTTTGTTTACCATATTGAATCATTTCGTAAGCATTACCAATACAATGATTGGAGGTAGCACAAGCTGAAGAGATTGAATAATTGATTCCCTTTATTTTAAAGAAAGTTGCTAATGTTGCAGATGCTGTAGAACTCATCGCTTTAGGGACAACAAAAGGTCCAACACGTTTTGGACCTTTTTGGCGTGTAATGTCAGCAGCTTCTACGATTGAATGTGTTGAAGCACCTCCAGAACCCATAATAATACCCGTGTGTTCGTTCGATACTTCATGCGGTTCTAGACCCGCATCAGCAATCGCCTGATCCATGGCGATGTGATTCCATGCTGTTCCACGCCCATGAAAACGTAGAGCACGTCGATCTACGAGTTCTTCTATATTAATATCGGGTTTGCCATAAACTCTACTACGAAAGCCTAATTCGGCATATTGAGGTGCGTAAGAAATTCCGGATTTTGCTTCACGTAAACTGGTTAAAACAGCTCTAGGGTTATTTCCAATCGCGGAGACAATTCCCATTCCGGTTACAACAACTCGACGCATTCATACCTCCTCGTTCCATACAGAATAGTGAAAAGTTCTTTCTGACGGAAATAACGTTCAATCTTCTTTGAATAAAGCAACGCGTAAATCATTCGCCTTATAAATAGTCTCTCCATCTGCTTTTAGCCACCCATCAGCTATTCCTAAGACTAAATTTCCACGTCGAATACGCTTAAAATCTATTTCATATTCAAGAATTTTGGTTTGTGGAGTTACCATCCCTGATAACTTTACTTCACCTGTTGATATTGCTCTTCCTTTTCCTGGTTCGCCTAGCCAACCAAGAAAAAAACCTGTTAATTGCCACATACCATCCAGTCCGAGACATCCTGGCATGACGGGATCGCCTATAAAGTGACAATTAAAGAACCACATGTCTGGTGTAATGTCAAATTCGGCGCGAACCATTCCTTTATCGTATTTACCATCAGTTTCACTAATTTGAGTGATTCGATGAATCATCAACATTGGCGGTGCTGGCAATTGCGCATTACCTCTACCAAACATTTCGCCGCGAGCGCAGCTTAGAAGCTCTTCATATGTGTAGCGAGACTTTTGTTCAGCCATTGTTACTCCATTTATTTGCATATATCTTTAATTTCTGCGCTTTTCCCAACCTACTTTTAGAGCAAATTTTAAAGAGAGGGAAATGATTTTATATCATTTTTAATGACAAAAGCCTTTTTTTATGTATTCTACATAGGTAATTATTTAAAAATGGAATACAAGATTACACCATACTATTCCCATTTTTTTGTATTTTGATCTTATTTAGCAGGAATGTATTTGGGTTTGTAATATGTCAGTGAGTGCAGACAATTTAGATATGAATGAAGAGCAACAGTGCACAAAAGAGTGTGGAAAAATGGTGCAATATTATTCCATTTCTATGTTAGAAAAACGTTTGCGTCAAAATGGTCTGCGTCCAACACGTCAGCGGTTGGAACTTGCACATATGATTTTTTCTCAAGGAAATCGTCATATTACTGCTGAAGAGCTCTATGAGGAAGCGGTGAGGGCAGGTGTACCTGTATCTTTAGCAACGGTTTATAATACGCTTCATCAATTTACGGAAGCGGGATTATTACGGATTATTGCCGTAGAAGGCTCAAAAACTTGGTTTGATACCAATACCTCTGATCACTACCATTTTTATATAGAAGGTGAAAATCGTATTCTTGATATTCCTTACAATTTGGAAGAATCTCCCATTATTAGAAATTTGCCTAAGCCACCAGAAGGTATGGAAATTTCACATGTTGATTTAATCGTGCGATTGAAACCAAAAAATCGATCTTGTGATAGGCAGTGAGGATATTCAATAAGGAATAAAATTAAACTTATTGAGTTTGAGTATTCACCAGCCTTTTACTTTTTCATCAGGATAGATTCCCCATAACTGTGGTTGTTGAAGCCATCCGCGCGTATTATTAATATTTAGTTCGCACCATTGTCCATCACATTGGCGGATATTACCAATGACATTAGGTTCTACTTCTGCCACAAGTTCTGCGTTGTCGGTGGGGTTTTTTCGTAGCATCAGTCTTTTAGTTTTATCTTTTTGCCATGGAATAGTTATAGCAGTTCGCTTTCCCGATAAAAGTGATTGATACACCCATCCCTCATCGCCTTCGGCATCACGAATTTTGCGCCATTGATCATATTCTTGAATGATTTCAATAGGTAATCCCTTCTTTTTGTAGGTAAAAATGATAGAATAGTTGCTTCCTGGTCCGACGCGTACATTAACGCTGGTGGGTTTAATCGAAGCAAATCGCGGAAGTGGTAAACCACTGGGCCCTAAATTTTGATTAAATGTTTGTGCATGCAACAAATGAGGTGAACCTAATACAATGACTGTTGCTATTAAGATACATGATGCGAGTATTGAAACGCGAAACCAACGAGAATTTTGCACACCGAACTCCTTTATTTCATCATATATTGGAAATTTAAAATCTGAAAGATAAGACTGGAAACTGATAAAAAGTATGACACACTGCTCGTTAAAGAGATCTAAACGATGAGAAAATTGCTACAAAAATATCAAAATAAGGAAAACAAAAGCTTATATTTCTTAGTGCGTATCTTTTTTATGAGGGGATAGATATAAATAAACATTGGATTTTTATGTAGCTGTACGCGTGATAAAACAGTAAAGTATTACTGGAGCCTTAGCAGTTTTTGTACAGGAAATTAGGGCTAAAGTATTGCATCTCTTTTCTGAGTTTGTTTCTCGAAGTAAAAGTGCATGTATGCATACTATGAACAAAGAGCTGTTCAGAAAGGGATTATTGTGTGGCTTGAAAAGAAGTTTTGAATGAACAAAATAATACGATAAATAAAACATTTAAGCGTAAAAATATGAGCGACATTATAGAGTAGATTGATATATGAAGGGCTAATTTAAACAGGACACTTTTTCGTGATAATTCATTTATAAAATTTGCTACACTCTAATCTTATGCCATGATAATGCTTATCCGTATGGTAGATAAGCTGGCTCCATCGTTCTATTTACCAGCTTTCAATGTTATGCAGTTCCTATTATTTATGGTGTTCATAAGAAGCATTTTTGTTTTTTCTTAAATAGCTTTTATTCTATTTGCATACGAATCCCGCTTATGATGTACAAGAAGATAATCTTGATTGATTCAATATGAGAAGGCATTGAGAAACTGTACGTTATTCAGAATTATTAATTAATATGAAAAACAATTACTTATAATAACAAACCACTGCGTTAAAAACTTTAACTCGTTATTTAAATTGTAAAAATATTTCCATCAACAATGGTAATAAAAGGCACATTCATCCATCTTAAAATACAGTGTTTTCTCTGTTTATTGTCAAATTTCTTTTTCTCTAACTCAGTATAGACGAAAGTTGAAAGAAATAGAAGGGCTTATTCGATACAATTATGAGGGTAATTACATAAGTGATGAATAGAAGAAATTTATCAAGAAAAAAGAATTTATAGTTCAGTGGTTGAAATTCGTCATCCTTTAGAGAGACAGAATCAAGAGATATAAAAAGTTATGGAATTATATCGTTTCGTTACATAACTGAAGGGAAAGAGGATTATGAATTTGATATTATATTTTACACACAATCGCATATTGCGATAGTTATTTTTGTTTTGTAATCAGATCTAGGATGATCGAAAGATGTAGAATATTTAATGACAAAAAAGAAGTTCATCATGAAATTTGTACATAAGAAGCAGTGATGTAAGAGATATCCAGAAGGAGAAAATTATAGTGAAAAGTGATAATAAAACACCTCACACTCAATTCACATAGGAAAAAGTCGCTTAAATATCTAAAGTGTAGTTTGTTATCTATTTTTAAAATATAAGAGTGAAATAAAAACCACCTTTATGATAGAAATCTTATTATTTTCAAATAACTAACATATTAGATAACATTGTACACAAAAACCTACACACAAGCAATTTATTGCAATCGCCTATGAAGAAAAATTTTCTAGTAGCTTATTACCTATTGGTTATGCAGTTATATAATATCATAAAGTATATTACTTTACCGCAACAGTTCGTCCGTTACTAACAAAACCTTCTCTTTGTGCACGCTTACGAGCAAGCTTACGTGTACGACGAATAGCTTCAGCTTTTTCACGAGCACGCTTCTCAGATGGCTTCTCATAATAACTACGCATTTTCATTTCACGGAAGATACCTTCACGCTGCATCTTTTTTTTCAACGCACGGAGCGCTTGGTCAACATTATTATCACGAACGAGTACTTGCACTATCTATCCTGCTTTTTTCAGTGTCATAAATGATAGGAAAAAACCTACGTCCTTTTAAAGGCATATCCAAAAGGACAAGCACTTATATCATATAAATAAGACATTTGTCTATATCGCTTTTTAAAATTCTATTTTTTTTTACAATAAAACGCTTTTTATAATGAATGATAGAATTTACGGTTATAAATTTATGAAAGTCCTTGTATTTGATCATTTTCGTCAAGATGAATTTTTTCAGCCGCGGGATAATGGGGTAGTCCCGGCATGGTCATAACATCTCCACAAATGACAACAATAAAACCGGCTCCCGCACAGAGACGAACTTCTCGTATGGGAATTTCAAAATCAACAGGAGCGCCGTATTGCTTGGGATCAGAAGAAAAAGAATAAGGTGTTTTTGCCATACAAATAGGGTAGACGCCAAACCCCTCTTTTTCCCAAGATTCAAGTTGTTTGAGAATAGGGGCTGAGATGATGGCGCCACGTCCACCGTATAGCTTTGTTATAATACAATTAATTTTTTGAACGAGTGGAATATCATCTTGATAGAGAACTTTAAAATCAGAATCGTGCTTTTCAATCAAGGTAACGAGCTCTTGTGCAAGTTCTATAGCGCCTTTTCCACCTTGTTCCCAATGCTTACAGATAATAGCTTTGTGTCCAGTTGTTGCAACTATTTTTTGTAATGTTTTTATTTCAGCATCGCTATCGCTGTCAAAATGATTGATAGCCACAACACAAGGAATACCGTAGTGCTTCATATTTTTTATGTGTCGTAAAAGATTGGCAGCTCCTTTTTCTAAAGCGGTAATATTTTCTTCTGTCAGGTTATTTTTATCCAGACCACCGTTCATTTTTAATGCACGAATAGTTGCGACGATCACTGTAGCATTTGGTACAATACCTGCTTGCCTACATTTGATATTGAAGAACTTTTCTGCTCCAAGATCTGCTCCAAACCCTGCTTCTGTGACAACATAATCCGCAAGTTTTAAAGCAGTTTTTGTTGCTATAACTGAATTGCAACCATGAGCAATGTTGGCAAAAGGTCCTCCATGAACGAGAACAGGATTATTTTCAATTGTCTGTACGAGATTGGGTTGTATAGCATCTTTGAGAAGAACTGCCATTGCACCTTCCGCATTGAGATCAGCAACTGTGATGGGCGTTTTATCATAACGATAAGCAACAATAATTTTTTTGAGTCTTTGTGTAAGGTTTTCTAAATTTTCAGAGAGACAAAGAAGCGCCATAATTTCTGATGCAACAGTAATATCAAAACCTGTTTGACGTGGAAAACCATTTGTTATGCCCCCCAATGAAATGACAATATCGCGCAATGCACGGTCATTCATATCAAGAACGCGTTTCCAAACAATGCGACGTGGATCAATGTTTAGAGTATTTCCCCAATAAAGATGATTATCTATCATTGCGGCAAGAAGATTATGAGCAGCTGTAATAGCATGAAAATCACCGGTAAAATGTAAATTAAGGTCATCCATTGGAATGACTTGCGCATAACCACCACCAGCAGCACCACCTTTTACACCAAAACAGGGACCTAAAGACGGTTCTCTCAAGGTAGCTATTGTTTTTTTACCAATAAGATTAAGAGCATCACTTAGTCCAACTGTTGTTGTTGTTTTGCCTTCTCCGGCAGGTGTGGGATTGATAGCTGTGACAAGGATAAGTTTACCGTCTGGATTTTTATTAAGCGATTTTATGTATTCAGAAGAAATTTTAGCTTTATCATGGCCATAGGGAATGAGATTTTCATGTGAGATACCAATTTTTTGTGCAATTTCAACAATATGTTGCTTTTTAGCAGTGCGAGCAATTTCAATATCAGTTTTAGGCATGGAAAAATTCTTTAAACTTATCTTTTATTAATATTCGAGATCTGTACCCCATGGGTTAATTAGAAAAATTCATAGAGAACAGAAAATATTAAGATATCATAGAAGTCGATGATATGCCATGCAAGAGATAATGCTAAAGAAGCACAAGAAGAGTTTTATTGTTTTTTAGGAAAAAGAATCACTTTGCTTTTAAGCAGTAAAAATACGTTTAATTCAATTAAAAATATTGCAGAAAGAAGCTGTGGTTTGCAACAAAATGCTGATGATATTAATGGATACCATAAGTGTTTTATAGTGGTACGTTTGAGAAGTAGTTTATTTATTCTTTCCAATAACACACTGAAAAAGTTTTACATGGTGGTAACCCGGAATTTGTGGCGGCACATTTGAAGTCCCTCTTAAGATGGGACTGCTAGGAATAAAATATCCAGAAACATCCAGTTATGGAACAGTTAGAAATAAGCACGTAAAAAATTACCTAACTGATTAGAGAGTATAATCCGGAAGAGACCAAAAACAAGCGCATAGATTGAAAAAAGAAAATAACAATACACGCTACTCATGCAATCGCTACGATTATTAGCTAATAAAAGCCCTTAGGGCTGAATTGAAGGACTCATAACATCTTATTCTAGCAAAATGGCTAAAGAAACGACTCACAACAGAATGAAATAACAAAATACAAAGATAGATAAAAACAAATCACAAAATAAAGAATTTAAAAAGTCTGACTTTATAAGTAAGATATTGATAGATGGCGCACCCGAAGAGATTCGAACTCCTGACCCCCAGATTCGTAGTCTGGTGCTCTATCCAGCTGAGCTACGGGTGCATATATTTCAATTTTTTACATTGTCTAAGACAAAGGGTTCCTAATCGTTTCATTAAAGAAATGCAAGTGAAACTTGGATAGTAATAAAAAAATCTCTCTTTTTTATGAGATATTTTAAAAATATTATGGCTTCAGTTGGTTTTGATATGAACATTTTTTTGTTGTGACCATACAAAGCAATATGAACGATAGTTAACTTGACGTTTTTATAGATGAAAGATAATCAAGCAGAGATGAGATCTGTTTTTTGCGGTGGGGGTAAGACACACACACCCGCTGTTGGGTTTTTGTGTAAAACGCCGATATTACTGTTGAAAACTATTTCAGATAAACATGACACAGCAAGGGCGGATGTATGGCGTTATTAAAAAAGAGCTTTCCATTAGTGTTTTTAATCGTTGTTTTAACGGTTACTTATTGGGCTGGAAAAAAGAGTGCAGAACAACCCATTTCTATGGTGGATAAAACAAAAGTATCAGATAAAACTTCAAATGGAAAAATGGGAAGGCCACCGGTAAATGTTGTCGTTGATCTTGTAAAAATTCAAGATTTTTATGAACAACTTAACGTTTTAGGGAGTGGAAAAGCTCTTGCAGAAGTTGAGCTTACCCCTTTATCCTCAGGTGTTATTGATAAGCTTTTTGTGTCAGCAGGTACAAAAGTACAAGCCGATGATGTGATTGCAAAGCTTGATTCTAAAAAAGAAGAAATAGCGGCTGCAAAAGCAAAAGTGCAACGTGATAACAATGCGTTAACGCTTTCGCGCATTCTTAAATTACGCGCCAGCAATACAGCAACGGAAGTTCAAGAAATTATGGCACGCTTAGAGTTGGATAACGCAAATTTAGTTTTGCGTAATGCTGAATTAGATCTCGATCGGCGAACAATTCGAGCACCGATTCCTGGAGTTGTTGGTATTTTGCCCGTTGATGCGGGGAATAACGTGACCCTTAATACTGTAATAGGCCGTATTGAGAATAGAGAACGTATTTTGGTCGATATATGGGCCCCTGAACGATATGTGTCGCGCATCCATAAAGGAGATGAGGTAACGGCAACGTTAGTCGCGCAGCCAGATATGTCTTTTGTTGGTCATATTTATGCGATTGATAATATCGTTGATCCAGAAAGTCGCACACTTCATGTTCAGGTTGAAATCAATAATGAAAAAGATACGCTCATGTCTGGTATGTCCTTTTCTGTTGCCTTGCAATTTCATGGTGGTTCTTTTCCTGTCGTTAATCCTCTTGCAGTTCAATGGAATAGTAAAGGGTCATTCGTTTGGCGTGTGAGAAAAGGGAAAGTAGAGGCTATACCCGTATCAATTATTCAGCATAAAGCAGATCAAGTTTTCGTAAAAGCACCCCTAGAAAATGGTGATCAAGTTGTCATTCAAGGAGTGCAAATGCTTTATCCAGGAAGTAAAGTAACGATTGATGATCCAAAGTCTCATCAACAGCAATTACCAGCAGTTTACGGAACGGATATACAATGAGCCAAGAATTGAGCACAAAACAGCCTACGTCAAAGGTGGAGCAAGGTGGTCTCATTACCTTATTTATTCGCAGACCGGTTTTTACTTTTGTTTTAAATGCTATGATCATCATTGCAGGATTTGCAGCATGGTTAAATGTTGATGTAAGAGAATTACCCGATGTTGATACTCCCGTAACGACGGTTGTGACGGTGTTTTCTGGTGCGTCGGCAGAAACAATTGATCGTGAAGTTACAAAAGTTATAGAAGATGCCGTTTCTCGTGTTTCAGGTGTTAAGACGATTTCTTCAACGTCTTCTTTTGGGCGCTCCCGTGTACAGATTAATTTTAATGTTGGTGTTGATTTGAATGTTGCGGCATCTGATATTCGTGATGCTCTCTCCCGTATTACCTATTCTTTACCGAAAGATGCGGATTCGCCTTTGATTATTAAAGCAGATTCGAATGCAGCTGCCATGATGTATTTGGTTGTGACGTCACCAACAATGAGTGTTGATGATTTAACCACGATTGTAAACGATCAGATTGTTGATGCAATTTCTGCTGTTGATGGTGTTGGTGATGTACAGGTCGATAGTGCTCGCACAAAGATTTTTCAGATTGATATAGATCAAGCAAAACTTGCAAGTTATGGATTAACTGTAGCAGATATTTCACGTGTTCTTGCTGATATGACAACAGATGTGCCAGTAGGGTCATTACGCAATTCTAAGCAAACTTTAGTTGTACGTGCTACTGCACGTTTAACAACACCAGAATCTTTTGAACAAGTTGTTTTAAAGCCTCATGTGCATCTTGGTGATGTTGCGCATGTTACTTTATCGCCGGATATAGAAACAGTTATTCTTCGTATCAATGGAAAGACAGGTATTGGATTAGGTATCGTGCGTAAAGCACAATCCAACACTCTTAATATTTCTGAAGGTGTGAGAGCCGTTGTTGATAATCTCAAAAGTATTGTTCCTTCTTCTGTACATATAGACGTTATTAATGACGATGCAATTTTTATTAAAAGCGCTCTTCATGAGGTTGAAGTTGCGTTGGTCATTGCTATTTTGAGCGTTATCTTGGTCATTTTTCTTTTTCTCAGAGACATTCGTGTAACGCTGATACCTGCTGTATCTCTTCCTGTCGCTTTGATTGGTACCATTGCGGCTATTTATCTTGTAGGGTTTTCATTGAATATTCTCACATTTTTAGGACTTGTTTTAGCAACAGGGCTTGTTGTGGATGATGCCATTGTTGTTCTTGAGAATATTGTTCGGTGGCGCAACATGGGATTAGGTTCCAGAGCAGCAGCGGTGATAGGAACACGTGAAGTATTTTTTGCTGTTTTAGCAACAACACTGACATTAGTGGCTGTGTTTGTTCCTATTTCCTTTCTTCCTGGGCAAGTTGGAGGGCTTTTTAGAGAATTCGGTTTTGTTTTGGCAATTTCTATTTTGCTTTCTTCAGTTGTTGCCTTAACGCTTTGTCCCATGTTGGCTTCACGTTTTCTCAAAGAACATATTGAGGATAAAGAGGAAGAGTCCCATCATTTTGCTTTTTTATATAAATTAGGTACTTTTTTTCATAAGGCATATACTTACAGTTTGCATAAGTGTTTAGAAAAGCCTTGGGCTGTTGTTTTTGCTTCACTTATTTTTGGGGGTCTTTGTGTTGGAGGCTATACGAAGCTACAACAGGAATTAACGCCAGCAGAAGACAGAGCTGTGATCTTTTTGGTTATTAATGGACCACAAGGTATTTCAACACAATATTTGAACGAGCAAATAGAGCAAATTGAAGCAAGTCTACAGCCATTACGTGATGCAGGGGAGATTGCTAACAGTTACTCTATCGCGGGTGCTGGCGGTTCACCCAATACTGCTTTTTTGATTTTATTGCTTTCATCTTGGGATAAACGTTTACGTAGTCAGCAAGAAATCGTGAAAGATATTAATGCAAAGGTTAAACAGTTTCCCGCAGTTTTTGTATTTGCTGCGCAGGGAAATTCTTTGGGTGTGAGAGGAACTGGGCAAGGGTTGCAATTTGCAATTCTTGGCAATGATTATGCAACATTACAACCCATTGCTGATAAGCTGGTGAGTGCTTTACAAGATGATCCGCGTTTTATTCGCCCACGCCTTACTGTTGATGCAACACAACCGCAATTTTTTATTGAAATCAATCGAAAAAAAGCCTCCGATTTAGGGATTGATATCGCCAATTTGGGCGATACATTACAAACAATGTTGGATGGTAAAAAGATTGGTTCCATTAACGTGGATGATCATTCTTACGATGTTAAATTGATATCGCGTACAAATTCTATGAAGAGTCCTAGCGATTTAGAAAATATTTTTTTAAAAACCAAAGACAATCGATATGTTCCTTTATCTGTTATTGCGCGTTTACATGAAAAAGCTATTGCTCCTCAATTAAAACGGGAAAAACGCATGAATGCTGTTGTTTTAAGCGCAAATCTTGCTCCAGATATCGCTTTAGGGGAAGCTTACCAAACTGTACAGAAAATTGCTTCTCCTTTGTTATCAAAAGGAACCTATTTGGTTCCCTTAGGGGAAGCCGAAACGCTTAATGAAACATCTTCCAATTTTATGATTGTTTTTGGCATTGCCTTTTTGATTATTTTATTGATTTTGGCTGCTCAGTTTGAAAGCTTTATTTCAGGATTCATTATCATGGCCACTGTCCCATTAGGGATTGGTTGTGCTGTAATTGCTATGCTATTAAGTGGTGTGAGTCTTAATATTTACAGCCAAATTGGATTAATTTTGTTAATTGGTGTTATGGCAAAAAATGGTATTCTCATTGTTGAATTTGCAGATCAATTACGTGATCAGGGAAGAAGCGTGCGTGAAGCCGTAGAAGAAGCAGCAAACATTCGCCTTCGTCCAGTTTGTATGACAATGATTTGTGCCATTTTAGGAGGTATTCCTTTGGTTTTAGCCAAAGGTGCTGGCGCAGAAGCTCGTATAGCTTTAGGTTGGGTTATCGTTGGTGGCTTAGGTTTAGCAACTATTTTTACGCTTTATGTTACACCGGTTGTTTATCTTTTTTTAGGGCGTTTTATAAGACCAAAAGCAGAAGAAGATTTACGTTTAACAAAAGAACTCAATCAAGTTAAATGATGTATATGATAGAAAAGATTTGAAAATTTATTCTTGTAAAAATATCATTTTCGGATCTTATCCTTTATATTTTGTATATTCCTTCATTTTTATGTGAGCAGTGAAAATAGCGAGCAATAAAAGAGATGCTTTCTGCTTTGTTATTGTTTGGGCATAGATTTCATTATCAATAACCGTATAGGATAAGCTTATGGGAGATAGCTTTTCGATTCGAAATGAAATGGCTTTTGAAGCCACATTAAAAGCTTTAAGAAACCATGCCGCAAAGGATGGGGTCTATGATATTCGTCGGCATTTTGTAGAAGATGAACAGCGTTTTTCCCATTTTTCCCTCAGACTTGATGATCTTCTTTTCGATTTTTCAAAATGTGGTGTGACATTTAAAACATTGCAACTTCTAGATGATTTAGCGGTCGCAGCAGATGTGTTAGGCCGGCGTGATGCAATGTTTTCTGGTAAGGCGATTAATACAACTGAAAAACGCTCAGTTCTTCATATTGCATTACGTTTACCTGCTGATGAAATTTTCATGTTGGATGGTCATAATCTTATTCGCGATATTCAAGACGTCCTTGAAGATATGGAAAGATTTTCTGAAAAGGTGCGTGATGGAAGCTATAAGGGAAGCAGTGGCGAGAGAATAAGTGATATTGTCAATATTGGTATTGGTGGTTCTGATCTTGGTCCTGCAATGGTCACATACGCTTTAAAACCTTATCATGATGGTCCACAGTGTCATTTTGTTTCGAATGCTGACAGTGCCCATATTTCTGATACTCTCTCTATTTTGAATCCAGCAACAACGCTGTTTGTCATTGCTTCTAAAACTTTTACAACGGCTGAAACAATGGTAAATGCTCAAGTTGCACGTCAGTGGATTTGTTCACATTTAGGAGAAAAAGCCGTTTGTACGCATTTTGTTGCTGTTTCAAGTGCGCTTGATAAAGTGGCAGAATTTGGCATAGATTCCACAAGCGTTTTTAAATTTTGGAATTGGGTTGGAGGACGTTATTCAATTTGGTCAGCCATTGGACTTGTTGTTATGTTTGCAATAGGTGGTGGAAATTTTCGCAAATTTCTCAACGGTGCTTTGCAAATGGACCAACATTTTAAAACTATGCCTTTGCATAAAAATATTCCTATTCGTTTTGCTCTTTTAGGATTTTGGCATCGTGTTATTTGTGGTTATTCATCACGTTCGATCATTCCTTATGCACAGCGTTTAATACATTTTCCAGCTTATTTACAACAGCTTGATATGGAATCAAATGGTAAGCAAGTCTCGCTGGATGGAAAACCATTAAGTTTTTCAAGTGGTCCAATTGTTTGGGGGGATTCAGGAACAAATAGTCAACATGCTTTTTTTCAGCTTCTGCATCAAGGAACAGATATTATTCCTGTAGAATTTATTTTATTTATAAAAGGGCATGAGAAAAATTTACATTCTATGTATGAGATGTTGCTAGCAAACGGTTTAGCACAATCAAAAGCATTGATGAAGGGGCGTAGTATTGAAGATGCTCGGCATATCTTGATAAAAAATGGAGTTGGTGAGGGTGAGGCAGATCATTTAGCACTTCATAGAAGTTTTAAAGGAAACCGTCCCAGCATTACGTTGGTTCAAGATTTATTAACACCTTTTGCACTCGGTCGTCTTATTGCACTTTATGAACATCGTACTTTTGTTGAAGGGATTTTAATGAATATTAATTCATTTGATCAATGGGGGGTTGAACTTGGTAAAGAATTAGCAAACGAGTTACTACCAATTCTTCGTGGAGAAAGTAAAGCGGATAATCGCGATAGTTCAACATTAGGGTTGCTAGCACATATTCAAGCAAGACGTGCAAAATAAATATAATTTGACAGTAGGTTTTGCACTAACTAAGCAAAAGTAGAATGAGAGAGAAATATGAGATAATTCTTTAATTTTACTATGCGTTCTCTTATTATCTGAACTAGATTTATGTAACAGAAAATCAAAAAAGTGCAAAAATTGTAAAAAGGAGAATTTATTCGCAAAAACGATAAAGACCTTTGAGAGGTCTTTGAAGACCCTTTGAGCCCCCCTTAAAATCCTTCGAAAAAAATAAAATGGTACAAAATCTGCTGACAAGCTACAACCGGCAAGCTACGATTGAAGACATTTTAATAATATCGTTTTATAAATTAATGGCGGAGAGAGAGGGATTTGAACCCCCGATAGAGTTGCCCCTATGCCGCATTTCGAGTGCGGTGCTTTCAACCACTCAGCCATCTCTCCATAATAAAGTGAAACAAAAATCGGCACTATTTGAGTGTATAAGGGGTAGATAACCTTCAATTGTTTTTGGTACAACCTTTTTTTCTTTTTTATGGGACTTTATTGACAGAGAATAGAAATTCCTTCATATATACAAAATATAAGCGTGGGGAAATCTGCGCATATTTGTGTTGAAGAAGGTTTTATCCTTCTTTGAGATTTATTACGACTGATAAAAAGCAGCCTATTTTCCCTTATTTCAAGGCAGAAATTAAATAAGAGCTGGAGTGAACGGAAGGATAAAAAATGTTCGCAGTCATTAAAACTGGTGGTAAGCAATACCGCATTGTTGCTAATCAAGTGGTAAAAGTTGAAAAAGTTAGTGGAAATGCGGGTGATGTTGTTGAATTCAATGACATATTAATGGTTGGGCAAGAAGGTAATGCGGTTATTGGTACCCCTGTCGTTGCTGATGCATTGGTGACAGCTGAGATTTTAGAACAGGCACGTGGGCGCAAGGTTATCGCATTTAAGAAGCGCCGTCGTCAAAATTCTAAACGCACGCGTGGCCATCGTCAAGAATTTACGAGGCTTCGTGTTTTAGAAATTTTAATGGGTGGTTCAAAACCTAAAAAAGTTGCTGCAAAACCGATAAAAGAAGAAGCAACTACACCACAAGAAACAAAAGCTGCTGCTTCTGTTGAGAAGACGGCTAAAAAAACGGTTGAAAAAAAGACTGCGCCGCAGAAGAAAGCGTCTGTAGCATCAAAGAGTAAGAAAGATTAAAGGAGAGCGTCTATGGCACATAAAAAAGCTGGTGGTTCCTCGCGTAATGGTCGTGATTCAGAATCGAAACGTCTAGGCGTTAAAAAATTTGGTGGTGAAACCGTTATTGCCGGAAATATTATTATTCGCCAGCGTGGTACACGTTGGCATCCTGGTAACAATGTTGGTATTGGAAAAGATCATACGCTTTTTGCATTATCAAATGGAAAGGTTTCTTTTCAACGCAAAGCGGGTAATCGTTCCTATGTTTCAGTCATTCCTATGCTGGAGGCAGCAGAGTAATCTGTAACACTCTCTAGCAATCAACAGGATTTCATTGAATTATAGTTGTGGTTTTATAAGTATTAAAAGGGAAAGATAGAGTCTTATCTTTCCCTTTTTGCGTTGGTACTATAATAAATGTAGAAGATATGCGAAAAAGGTAGAATTGAGGAAATGGCTTTTCTCAATGAGGGAAAAAGTTTGTGCGATGTTATGTTAGTATTTAGTACTGAACATATTGATATTATGATAGAGTTTGTTGATAAATTTCTGTATAATAATAGTGAGAGAGACTTTCTTTTTATGCATGAAGAAGTGTCTAGTGATTTCTTATAAGAGAAGCAGTTTGTTTTCAGAAAATTATGAGAAATTTAATGAGAGCATTCTTTATGTAATCATTTTGATAAAGATGGGTCTTTTTATCGGCATTGTGGTATTGATGAGTTGTCATACTGTTTTTAGTTGGTAGTGTGGATAGGTGTGGCTATTCATTTAAAAAGACATAGGGATAAAAAATCCATAAGAAGGCAGCCAAAACTACTTTGAAAGTGACGTGCATTAAGGAATTTTCGGTAAATCAAGAGTGAAATTATATTTTTAAGGAGGACGGTGTTTAAAGATATAAAAATAACCAACGTGCAATCAGCGCCCTTCAAGAATATTTTTTCTGATTTCACTATTATTGTGTATTGTTGAAAGTAAATAAGCATAAGAGCTAGGGTTAAGGCAATCATTGCGTTTCATTTTTTACTTTATTTATCTTATTTGTAGAGTTTTTCTTTATTTTAGTAATTGATGATGGTGCTTGGGGGGATGTTCGTACTTTGCAAATGTGCGACAGAGGGTATTGTGTATTTGCGATATTGATTGAAGTAAAGGTGTAGCTTAAAATATATAAATATTATATATCGAGGGTTTGATATCATAAGATGGGCAGCACGGAATTTTAAAGATGATAAGTTGCATGGAGCAATTTGTAATTATGTAATGAATTTATAAAGAGGGATAATAGGTTAAATAAACTTTGAGGAATCAATCAAAATATTAGCTGAAGTTACGGATGATTGGGAAGGATGCTTTCTTGTAGGAAAAATAATGAAAAGTTATGTTGAATAACTTAGGATAATGAGAGCGTTTCGAAAACATAGTTTTTCAGGTGATTGGTTCTGTAGAAAATGGGGTTTTGTCTTTGTAAAGTAAAAGAGTAAGAGGCAGATTTGCTTATAATGGTTTTAAGCACTTCGCTAGATAATAATATCCAATTGTTTTATCGGTTATATTGAGGTATTTAAGCACCTCACTTAGCTATATTCCGTAAAATATAAATAAAGCTGTGGTGGTATTTATAGCTTGTATTTTGGGAAATGCAGCTTTGAAAAGGAATGTGTCAGAGATATTGGTGTTCAAATGTGAGGCAATTTGAATTCATGATGAGATATGAGAAAGCAGAAGCAATGAATGTAGATTTTGCTGATGGTGAAATCTTGTCTATAAGATCTGTACAACTTGCAGCTGCTTTTGATCATAAAAATGATGCAATTTATGCTGCTGCTGAATTGCTTGTGCAGGTTGGTGCAGTTGATAAGTGTTATCTGGCAAGCATGCTTGCACGTGAAGAAACAACCAATACTTGGCTTGGAAATGGTATAGCCATTCCTCATGGTATGGCTGAAAATCGTGATTTAATTATCAAGGATGCTGTTGCTGTTATACAGGTTCCTGCTGGTGTTGAGTGGCAGGATGGCAAGAAAGCATATTTGGTTATTGCCATTGCAGCGTGTCCAGATCGCTATAGAGAAATTTGTAAAAAATTGACGTCTCTTTTATTTGATAAAAAACAGCTTGAAGTACTTGCAACCACTATGGACAAACAACAAATTGTTACAACTTTGTTTGACCAAAATATGAAGATAGAAAAAACTTTTATTGGTGACCTTTCTGTGTGTCAGGAATGGACTTTAGATTATCCAAGTGGTCTCCATGCACGACCAGCTTCTCTTTGGGTTGATTTTGCGAAAAAGGCTCAAAGTTCCATCAGAGTTCGCCATGGTCAATATACCGTTGAAATGAAAAATTTGGTTGGTTTATTGCAATTAGGAGCAAAAAACGGTGATGTTCTGATTTTTTCTACAGATGCTTCAGAAGGAGCACAACTTCTCAATGATGCCATTGCTATTGCAAAAAAAGTGAGTATTAGTGAAAAATGCTTGATGAAAGCAATGGAATCTCAAACAAAGGCTTTTCATGGTTGGTATCCACGCTCTATGCAAAAAGGCATTTCTGGTGTTGGAGCGAGTTCAGGATTAGCATTTGGTAAGATTTTTGTTTTAAGGCAAAATGATATTTCCATAATAGACCAGCCAATTGATTTTGCAGCTGGTGCAGCATGTCTTGAAAATGCTCTTACAAAAACAAAACATAAAATGGCATCTGTAATTTCTGATATTACAGTGCGTATGGGAGCAGATTCTGCTGCAATTTTTTCTGCGCAAATGGTTTTGCTTGAAGATGAAAATTTAATAGCTCAAGCTTGTCGTTTTATAGCGGAAGGTCATGGTGTCGCTTGGTCTTGGGATAGAGCGGTTCGTCAATTTTCAGATATGTTTTTTAAGGTAGATAATCCTTTGTTAGCAGCACGTGCTGTTAATTTAGTTGATGTTGGTCGACGTGTTTTAGGTGAAATCAATCCATCCTATAGATCGTTCTTTTTAAATGATATTCCACATGGTGTAATTCTGGTTACAAATGACCTTTCTCCTTCTGATGTAGCACAACTTGATTGTACAAGGGTAAAAGGATTAGCAACAGCATGGGGAGGTCCATTATCTCATACAGCTATTTTGGCGCGTACTCTTGGTATTCCAATGGTTGTTGCTACAGGTGATGATATTTTAGCGATTCAGTCTGATATTCAGGCTATTATTGATGGCGATAACGGGTTTATTTACCTTGATCCTACGCTTGAAGACGTTGAAGATGCTCAAAGGCATATTGATACTGTTGCGCAAAAACGTGTCAGTGAAATAAGTGCGTGTAGATTACCAGCGCAAACGATAGATGGTCAAAGAATTCGTATCATGGCCAATGTCAACTACGCAAATCAGGTTCCTGTTGCGCTTGATTTGGGGGCTGAAGGTGTTGGACTCATGCGCACGGAATTTTTGTTTTTAGAGAATCCACATATTCCGGATGAAGAGCTACAATTTAATATATATCGGACGATGATTACAGCTGTAGGAGATAAGCCATTAATTATTCGTGCACTTGATATTGGTGGGGATAAACAGGTTACGCATTTACATTTATCTAAAGAGGACAATCCTTTTTTAGGTGTTCGAGGAACGCGGCTTTTGTTACGTCGACGTGATCTTTTGGTGCCTCAATTACGTGCTTTATATCGAGCAGCAAAAGAGGGCGGAGATCTATGGATTGTGTTTCCGATGGTCATGTCTGTTTCAGAGATTGTCGCTATAAAAAAGATTGCAGAGGAAATCCGCAACGATATTGATGCACCAAAATTAAAACTTGGTATTATGATCGAAGTTCCAGCAGCGGCCATTATGGCAGATGTATTGAGCGCCCATGTTGATTTTTTTTCAATTGGAACCAATGACCTAACACAGTATACAATGGCTGTTGATCGGCAAAATCCGTACCTTGTGTCTGAAGCTGATAGCCTTGATCCAGCAGTTTTGCGTATGATTTATCAGACTATTCAGGGAGCTGCACAACATAAGTGTTGGGTTAGTGTATGTGGTGGTATGGCTGGAGATCCTTTTGGTGCAATGATTTTGACTGGATTGGGAATTAATGAGCTTTCTATGATATCTTGCGATATTTCTCCAGTAAAGGCGTGTTTACAGACTCATAGTTTTGAAGATATGAAAATTTTAGCACAAAAAGCATTACAATGTGAAACTGCACGAGCTGTACGTGCTCTAAGCAAGGATATAAGGTGATAGAGAACATTAAGGGGAAAAAACGAGCTCATTTTTCAGACTAATCAGATCTTTAGTGTTGTAAAACATTATCCTTTAGGACAATTATAAGCAGCATATTAATTTGTAATGGTAATTTATCGTGTTACATAATGAGAGCCTTAAATATTGTAGGGTTTTCTCGTTTTAAATTTCTCTATATTAAATTAATAAAAATTATTCTTTTATACATTACAAAGAGGAGTAATGTATGGATAAAAACACTCTAAGAAAGAATAAATGCCTTTTATGCATTCTCTCAAATCGCAATGGATGTTGTAATATTAGGTGATAAATAGCGTGATGGTACTTGGCTTTTACTTTTTATTTAAGGAAAGATGATGCTATCCAATAGATTTTATACCATTCATAGACACCGTATGAGGTAGATGTGACAAGCTTTAAGAGATGTTTTTTAACAAACGTGTGGATGAGAAAGAAAATAGTATTTTTAGAGTATTCTGTTTTGTTATGAGACCATATCCCACTTAAAGAATGCGATAATCAAAAGTATGAAGTAATACGTAATCTCTTTTAAATAATAGAGATTACTTTAGATATTTTGAAAACTGTAAAGCTGAATTTAAAAGCATATGGTAAAAATGAAAACAGGTTTGCATTTTTATGATTTTGTATTTGACCAAAATGACTATTTTTTCATTTCAGAAAATAAGATATATTCATACATATTAAATTAAAAATGCAAAGGTTTTTTTTGTCTGAATTTTATTTTCTTTAGTATCAACTAAATATAGAAGTGTGAAATTGAATAGAGGATTTAGAGTAGGGCTTATTCTGTAATCCTATGAAAGAGGAAACTGACACCATCACACTATTTTACAGCCCTCAATGTTGCAAGAATTCGTGCTATTTGAAAAAATACATAAGAGGCACTTATCCTCTCTTAAAATGTTCTTCCTCCACATACCATCCCCGCTTATGACGTATAAACGATAATTTATTATTATAAATCAATATTTATATATTATCTGAAACATAAAAGTGATTAGCAGGTAGATCTCATTTCAAGAGAGAGTTGTTTGTAATCAAAGTTACAGTGATTAAGTATTTTCATCCTTGGAGGCAAGAAGAAGGTTGAAAACGATTTTTATTGAAATGAAATTTATTATCTGAATAAACAATTTTAATATTATATATATAAGAAGTTCATATCGTTATTATTCTATTTATTATTAGGGTAATCAATGGTGTTAAGTGAGAGATATTTAATTATTTGGTTATGCAAAACCATGGACTGTATGCCAATTTTAAGAGAAGTATTTTTTTGTGAAGCAGAAAGTGCGTAAATGAGTATGAAAATTTATAACTGGTGACAATCTTTTTATTCCCATTATTGTATTCTACAAACCTATCCACGAAAAAAGTTTTTTCCTAAAAAGAAGGGATGTGCTTGTTATTCAACAGATATAAGCTCTTACTTTAATAAATGAATTTATTTTTTGGGTTTTGAATGTATAGTTTAGACTTGCACGTTATTTCTTTCTGGGTATAGTGCAAACTTCTGGAGAGGTGGCCGAGTGGTTGAAGGCGCACGCCTGGAACGCGTGTATATGGGAAACCATATCGAGGGTTCGAATCCCTCTCTCTCCGCCATTAATTTAAAACGAACTTTCATATGCTTGATATGACATAGTTTAAAAAGCTCAGCATTTGCAGGATTTTTTGCTGTTGCAATTGACCAGTTCGCGCCAATCTATGCCTGTCATTATGTACACCTAGAAATTGCTGTTGAATTTCCATGAATTTTACACTTTTTAAGCTCCTCTCCTCTCGATCTTGAGATAACCTGATCTAGCATAAACGATCTCTTCAAATATCATTAAAGGATTTTTGCCATTATCACTAACTTCTGGTAGAGCTTTTAGAATTAATGGTGATCATAGTGCTATTTGCAATTTCGTTGCTTAACGGGCTATCCACATGAGAGGTAACAAACACCTCAGCTTTTCTCACGCAATGTGCTTATTTAAAATTAATGTCATGAATATTTGTACAAAATTTTTATCTATACGATAATCAAAAAAAGGCTGACGTAATATAATAATTGAATATCATTCATGCGGCGCTTTCTTTTATCTTTAAGCTTTGTATGTAAATAGATAGTCCGTGCAAAATAAATAAAGGGGCGCAAAAGCCTATAAATACACATAGGACGTATAATATAGAAAATGAAAAAAATTTTCCTGCATATAAAAGCACAATAGAGAATAAAGCTGTTATGATGCGTACACTGGCATCGCCTGCCAAAATCACCTCGGCTAAATTTTCATTAGGTGTGATAGCTTGTCCAATTGTTATTCCCGATATCCTAAAATAAAATTGCCCAATACCTAATAAAAACCCCATAATATAAAGGGAATATTGAGTAAAATTTAAATATAAAACAAAAGAGATTGCGATCACGGCAAATGCCGGTGCCCCCCATACAAAAAAACGAATTAAAGATGGAAATTTCTGTAAATAATAAGATGAGATAAGACCATTGATCACAAAACCCAGTGCTGACAAAGCAAAAATAGAATTTTGAATAGCTGTAAATTTTATATTATCTGATGTTATAGAAGCAAGCACAAGTGGCAATAAAACAATAGGCCCCGTATAGAGAGAATTATTCAAAATACGATTAATCGTTAAAAAACGCAACGCAGAAATCCGCCAAAGGCACCTGAACCCAACTCCATAAGCTTTTTGAGATGGCTTTTTTAATAGCTCTTTTGCTCTGTTTAGTTGTTGTATAGACTTTATACGAAACCATAAGCAGGCATTCAAAAGATAGATAAATACAATAAAGGCTATAGCTATTTTGTGCCCCAAATGCGCAATTATAAAATATATAAGCAATGGGGATATAATAACAAAAAACTGACAGCAACTAGTGTAAAATGCAAAAATTCCAGCTTTTTGTTTGGGAGCTGGAACCAGCTGATTCAAGGCACTATTGTTATTTGGGTTATCAGCCCCCATCAAGAGAGCAAGTAAAAAAAATACAAATAAAATAAGTACTGGATTGTTCATAAATAATAAGAAAGACAATAAACAAGCGCAAGTAATTTGACTATAAAACCCAATTATAAAGCCTTGATAGTGCGCCAACACGTTTCCCAAACATAAGCCAGCAATTCCAATTGCGATTAAATTAACGACATTTAAAGTAGCAGACGCTTCTCCTGTTGTATCTTGGAATTGTAACAAAGAAAGGCCAATAGATAATACACCACTAGCACAAAAACTCGTCAAACAACCAATCACAATCATAAGAAAAACAGAATTACGCAATAGCCTCTTTCCTTTTAAACAGAGACTCAAGCCATTTTATGATTTTCTCCATTGTCGAATATGGTTCGGTACTAAATTCCAGTTTTTCATAAAAGTTTAGTTCAAATGCGTTATAGGCACTTATTTTTTGAAAGTCATCTGTCAGCATGAATTCTATACTTGGCAACGTTGTACCCATAGATTGAGATAAATAATAGGAAATTACTTTCCAATACATATAGGTATGCTCTCTTGCCAAATAATTTTCCAAGGCATATTTCAAGTGACAACCACTTAAAAGATATTTCGGACAATGGTGCAACGGATAATAAATACAAATAGCACCGGCTTCGTGTCCGGGACAAGAAGAAATATTAATATTTTTATCATTTCATAATATTATAAAAACGCTCAGTGAGCAGATCTTCCAAATTTAGTCTAGTCACAACAAGATTGGTTGCTAATTTTTGAGAGACATGAGACCAAGCCAATCTTACTACTAAAGTTCCAATAACCTTTAAGTCAGATTCTGGATAAGCTTTTTTAAAATTTTCCACCCATATGTCTCTGTGACATATAATAATTGGCTCATCTCGTCTGAATGAACAAGATGTAATTCTAAACCAATATTATCACAAAGTTTTGAGCTCTTGAATTCTCCGTATCCTAATCTGGTATTCTTAAATCATCATAGGAACTAAGAATTTTTAAGTATTCCAACTTTTATTAAACTTTGTAACAATCTATTGGAATCTCCCCTTCACTGACTTCGACAATTATTTTCTCACCACTACAAGAACAAAAAATTATCTTTGAATTTGTTTATTTTTAGAAAAAAAATGAGCAACACTCTTTCTTAACTAAAAGAAACACGCTCTCTACCTTTTTCTTTATGATTATCAAAAACCTATCCCGTTATAATTTAACCATCCATTATTAGGAGAATATTCTGCGTTTAGCCTAATAAACTGTTATAATCAATGTTTCTCTCTGTTCTAAAAATCAGCGTTTTTTCTCCTAGAGATACTCATAATTTCTGTACAATCTTTCCCAAAAAGGCCCCCCTAAACATTGCTATTAACATGATCATCCTGAGAAGTTTTATACATACACACTGCATTCTATGTATTTTTTGGAAAATCCCTTTGAATCTCTATCGAGCCTTGTTTTGGCAGCAACATTTTGAATATATCATAAATATTTTTATTTAATTTTAGAAAACTTAGTCATTATCGTGTTTCATTAGATGATATGAGCAAGGTAGGGATTCAATAGTGTTGTCTTGCAGAAAATATTGCGTCCATTCTCTATTTTGGAGTTTGCTATATTTTCTTAAAAAAGGAGATTTTGTGATAATATCAAAAGGTTCAGGCCTTTTTCCTACAACGAGAATACATTTTGTTCTGTAGAGAGAAGACTTAGAAAAAACACTTAAGCTGGAAAGTTAACATAAATATAGAACTTACTTAATTCTGTTTATATGAGACGGGACATTGCAAGCTATAAACATAGGTTCGCCATGAAAGCAGAACTCTCATAGATGATTGTACATATTTTTTTGTATATGCTTAGGTCACTCTCGGTTGTCAAAAGCTCGCAAACTTTTAAGTGTAGACCAGAATTTTTCTCTATAAACTTCGATACTTTGTATGGGGGCAGGCTCCTCGAATGCAACAAAAGATGTGTTCTTTCCAAAACTTTTATAATTATCGCAATAAGTTATCAGGTCTTCCATTATATTTTTTGAGGTCAGCTTGTTGTAGAACCCAAATCTAAGCATATTTTTTGAGTATCCATTTACACCGAATAGGCAGAAAAGGCCTAATTGTGTTATTCATGGTTGCATTGAATTCTTTAAAAATGACTTGCTTCCATTTTTAATATTTGTCTATATTTTCAATTATTTGCGCTTCTGAATCCATTTTTTCTTCCCAATTGCTATATTTTATAAGAAATTGCTACGAATGATCCTCTCCAAAGCTGATAATTCATCATCACTGTGTCCCCAAATTGCTATAATAGCTGGGCAGGTATTTAAATCGATGGTTAGGGGGAGGAGCTCGTTTTCTTTAAAAAAGAGCGTAAAATGAACCACATTTTCCCAAGAATGAAGCTTTTGCCGCCATACGTTAACATCTTTTATAATATGACCGTCGATCTCGTTGATAAGGAAGATAATACGCCCTTTTTTCTTAAAGCGACTTGGGGTTTGCGAAAACACGCCTGCAATAAGGTTAACGGAGCTTTCAAGTAAACCATCTTCATAGCAATGCGCGAACAAGGTGGGTGCAATTCCTCCGTGGAGGCGGGCTCCTACTTCGATCATCACTGGACCACGAGCTGTTTGCATGATTTCCATATGCGCAGGTCCATATTCAATCCCCAGTGCGCGAATGCATTGTTTTGCATAAGAGATAAGAGGGGCATAAGAGGGATCTTGAGCATCAAGCACATCAAGCGATTCATAAACAAAAGCACTTCCATTATGAATACCTTTTTTATACCGCGATAAAGCACATATCTTTATAGCCTCTCCATTTACAACGGCGTCGACGATGTATTCCTCTCCCTCCAATCTTTCTTGGAGCAAATAGGCCTCGTTAGGTGCGCCAAAAATATTTTTTTTCTTCCAGTCGATTTCAGAGGTCCACGTTACTACTTCCTCAAGATTAGAGAAAAACAAAACACCATCACTCCCTGCAGAATCATTTGGCTTTACCACATAGCCGCTGTGGCTTTCAAAACCATCGAGAGTACAATCGTTTTTTGTAAGAATTTTTGATCGGATGTAAGATAAACCATTTTCACAAAGGCGTTTTTGCATCGCTGCTTTTTTCCGTCGCCAATCGGTAGTCAAGGGGTTATTCCCAAGACAACCATAATAAGCCGCCAATTGCTCTGCACAATAGATACCTCTTTCGGCACCCGCTATTACAGCCTCTATCGTGCCGATAGGAAAGCGTTTCTTTATCTCATCTACACTATGAAGCTTCGCTTCTGCCATGCCCTTTCCCTGATAAGAAAGCATAAAGTGTGAAAAAGGAGCTGCTTGAGAGACAACACCATAACAAGCATAGCCTAATTTTTGCAAAGCAGGGCCATAGAGGGCACCCGTGGAGAAAGGGTCGACAATAAGAATAGGTTTTCTCATACTTTGTTCCGCTGTGATAAAAGGAAAAGAACATAAATAAAGATTATTAGCCCTATAAGGGGCAGAAGATAAACAGCTGCTTGAGGACCCATAAGGGCAGAGCTTGTAAGAAGACCAAGAATGACATAACCTGCCGATTGGGAGAGAGTATAAAGCATACCGCTATAGCTTCCCACCAGCTCTGCTTGAGCCTCTGTTTTGGTTGCTTCAATCGTATGTTTGCGGGCATTAATTCGCATGGTATTCATTGAAAAGCCAATAAAAAAGCAAAAGACCACAGCCAAATAGGGTGATTGTGTGGTGCTAAAAATAAGATCAGCCATGCTCAACATAAGGGCTGGGAGAATAAATTCAAAACGAGGGATTTTGATAAAAGCAGCTAAAAAAGCGCCCACGCCCGCAACCGCACTGCAAAGCCCATAATATTCAGAACCAAAATTTTTCACACTCTGAAAAAGAATAGTTGCCAGCGTATTATAAGCGCAAATATGAAAGCCAATAAGTCCTATGCAGACGCATAAAAGTTTAAGTTCACGGGAGAGCTCATCCGCTTGCGGTGTAGGCGCTGTCTTCTTACCAGTTGCAAGTGTTGTGGTATCTGTGGCGTTATATTCATCGCAAAAGATAATATATCCGGCTATAAGGCTTATAATGATGTCAAACACACAAAGTGTCACAATCAAACCATTATAACCGATTTCAGCTGCTGCCCCTCGAGGGCTGGTCGCTTCTAAGAGATAACCACTCAGTGCTGCTCCCAAAAATGCGCCAATTTGCACCACTGTTTGCATAATGCGGGAAGCCTTTTGGGCGCTAATATAACCACTAAGTGCTAGTTTAGTATTATAAGTCTCGAGAGTGCTTAAGGTAATCAAAGAGAGATAGCCGATAGAGATAGAGACAGCGATAAAACCAAAGGGGGAATCAGCGTAATGGAAAAGTGCAATCAATAAAAGAAGGCTATAGATAATGATTCGCCTTTTGTATAAATCGACCAACCGCAGTGAGGCTTTAATGTGCACAAGACCGCTTTTTTTCAAAAGATAGGGCATAAGGGTGCCCAAAGCCATGGTTACGCCTAGGAAAACCGATGAGGATGTTATGCGATAAGCATTCCAAAGATTACTTAAAAATAAAACCATATCAGAAAGATACAGCAGGACAACAAGCCCATAAAACCGAAACATCAGTTGTTTGTGCACATTATCCCCCCCCCATTTCAGAATCTCTTAAAAACACACAGTATTATAAATCAGCACACATGTTTACAAATAATAAATACACACACACATATTACTGGGCATGTCAAGTTTTTTGGTAGGGAACATTTGAACGCTGATGTTTATGGTAGTGATAGCTTATTATTCAGGAGAATGAATAGCGATGGAGGCTGGTATTTTTACTGCGTCTGTTGCGGGAGGCTTGCCAATAAGGGGAAAGCCAGATAACGAATATAACTATGTCCTAGAGATATATTTTGCGCTTTCAAGTTGATTTTATTTATACTCAAGGTTGAGGTTTTTCTATTGACCGTTGTTAGATGTTGTTGTGACAATAAACTTCGTTATCTATCAGAAACATTTATGGCATTAGCGCTAAGGTGTTGTATTAAAGCCTTTACATAGTAGTCTGTCTGATAGAGAGGTATTATTGGTTCAGTTTTAGGAGGCTTTATTACGGCTGATTTGGGCGTCGTCGTTGTTTGAGGTCTTATTATAATATTCTTAATTTCAGTTTATGAATATACCGAAAAATATAGTGAAACATTTGATTTAAACGCTTTTGCAAGGCATATTTCAATATCTCAGCGATGTTTTCCAAGAATTGCTCTGCTGCTTTTTGACGGGATCGGATATCAAATGCTTATAGCGAGGGCAGTGGTTTGAGAAAAGATAGAGTTGATTTCATTAGCTTCCTATGGAGCGCAATCTAGTAGCAGCTCTTAAGGGACAATAATATACTGAGGTCGAACTCATTTCTATACACTTACACGACGCTATAGGAGTAATCCTCAGAAACTCTACTAGAATTCGTCAAAAAATGACAGGTTATGGAGTGTGAACAAAAAAATATATTTTTTACAAATACTTAATCTCATTTTAAGTTGTCTAAAATATAACCTTATCTTAAAACTAAGTCTATATACTACCATTTATCATAAAGTTATACAAAATGCGGGAGTATTGTGTTTTTCTGTTTAGAGACGAGTTAAAAAACACCTTATTAAACATTAAGAGATTTCAGACATAAAACAATTTAACTTATGGAAAGTATATAGACAAAATGTATCTTGATAAAAAAGTTTATAATTCCATGTGGTCTCCAAAGAAATTTTCTGGTTCTTTTATTGTCTTATGTGGATTTGATGGGAGTGGTAAGACAACACAAACAAAAGAAATCGCTCGCCATTACTCAATAGAAAAACATATAATACAAACTTTTCAACCCAGTTATTGGTATAGAAATAATCCAGAAATTAGAGATTACTTAGATAATGGAAAAGCAATTGATCCATTGCTTTTAGCACTCTTATCAGCGACAGATAGACGCAAACATACGCTTGAAATTATTGAACCTTCCTTAACGTCATCGCAAAATTTATTAATTAGCGATCGATATGTTTATTCTAGTCTTGCTTATTTTTATGCTCGAGAGCTTTCTGTTGAAAGTGTAGTTAAATTAAATCAATCTATTCCAAGACCTCATATTACATTTTATCTTCATTTACCGCCCACTACTATACTAGAGCGGTTGCAGAAAAGGGATGGTTTAAACTTAAAATACGAAGAAAAACTCTCTTTTATTGAAAAAGTTTACAAAGTATACAAAGTTTTATCAGAAATAGATGAGCGGTTTATAACAATTGATGGAACTGCTTCTGTTTCTTTAATTCATCATCAAATACGACATCATATAGATGAAGTTTGTTTTTGATTATGAATAAAATCATTTATTAATCAATTTATCCACGATAGATCCTCCTTTATGTATTCGTACTCTAAATCTGAAACTTTAGAGATATGATTGTAATAATTTAACTGCTCAGGAAAAATATCACGTTATATATTTTAATTAGAAAACTAACTGTAATGAGCTTGTTTTAAAAGATTTAGAGAAGGGGAGTAGAAAAGTTAGCAATATTTATTGTGAGGATAATAGTATGTTTATTCTTTTAGAGACGAAGTGTGGTGATAGAAGAACGACATGGAGGAATATACTCGAGCATATTTTAGTGCACGGAATAATAAGGACAATAATGTGAGTGAAGCTTCCATACCGTAAAATTGTTTCACATATGTATAAAGGTGTAGCTTCTGAATAAAACGCACATAAAATATTAATTTTGTTTTTGTCCATAAATGTTCCGTTTTCATAGAAGAATTAATCATAAAACAGCACAAAGATTGTAAAAGCCTCAAAAAAGAAATTTTGCTTTCTTAAATTTAATGATCTAAAATAAAAATTGTAAGAATGCCTGTTTTTAAACAGGATGTATCATGCATATCGACTGGTATTCATTTTAGAGGATAATTTATGTTCACTTCAAATTTGAAGGAACGCATTGCTTTATTTGAAAATAGAACTTTTCTCTATTTTACTTTGAGCGGCTTATTTGCTACATTTGGAAGTGGACTAAATTATATTACATTGTCATGGCTCGCTTACAATCAGACGGGCTCAATCCGTGGTGTAGCGTTGATGATGCTTTTTCTTTGGACGCCTGGCATTATTTTTGCGCCTATTTTTGGCATATTGGCAGATAAATATAATCGTAAAACGCAGATTATTATTTCAAATCTTGTGAGAGGTTTGGTAATTGTAAGCTGGGTAATGCTTTGGCATTTTGGTATAGAAATTGAATTGATGGTCTTATCTGCTCTTTTGGGTATTTTTATCCCTTTTTATATGCCATCAGCTATTTCTTTAATTCAAAGTATTGTGCTGAAGGAACAGCTCATCAATGCAAATGCGACCATCGATATGGTTTATGAACTTGGCACTATCGTAGGTATGGGCTTAAGTGGATTTATACTGTCCTATGCAGGAACAAAAGGAACTCTTCTAATAGGTGGTATATTCTTTATCATTGCTGGTTTATTTAATTTTGCAATGAAGGTACCTAAAAACCGAAGATCTAAAAATCAAAACCAGCAAAATTGGTGGGAAAATTATACAGCATCCCTTCATTATTTTAAACAGAATCCGGCTCTTTTTGTACCTTATATAAGCCAGATGATTATTATGACTCTTTTGATGACCATTCCTGTTATTCTCGTTCCTTATATACAAGAGGTTTTACATGCAGATAGCAGTATCTTTGCAATATTTGAGGTGCTTTATTCTATGGGCGTATTGACAGGTGCGTTTTTTTCACCACTTCTTTGTAAAGTTTTATCTATCAGGAAAACATTAGCCATTTTATTAGCTTTTATGGCTATTGGCCTCGCTATTCTATCTGTTAATACACACAATTTTGTTGTTTTTCCTGTTTACTTTATGATTGGATTTGGACTTTCGAGTTGGGCTCTTTCGATTTCTTTATCACAACTCTCTTGTGATCCTGAATACCAAGGAAGATTGCAGGCAAGTTTTAATGGTATCTCTGGATGCTTGATCCTCGGAGTCTACCTCATTATGGCAAGCGATAACAGTAGCATATCACCTCAATCGATATATTTTTTTCAAAGCATTGTTGCGTTTGTTGGAATACTCATAGTGCTGTTTTATAGACATGAAAAACAATAAATTACGTTTAAGAGTGGTCAATATACGCTATTTTATAAACATTTACGCTGCAGCACATTTCATATTTTGCTTTTAAAGGAGAGTTGAGAAAATGTAAAAGTTGGTGCTTAATGAACAAAGCATAAATTGATGTATACTAGAGAATACTCTCTATTTTTTGATAATGATCTAAAAGAATTGATGCGTTTCTTTAATTCATCTCACTGTTGTTAAGAAGACGAAAACGTAACACTTTAAATCTTCTTGAAAGTTTTTTGTTTAAGCGTAGTAGAAAGTAAAGCAATGAGGTAATATCGTATCATATGGGAGAGTATTGTATTATTTTTGTTTTTCAAAATCCATATGAAAAATTGTATCAATTTCATCTTCATTGGAATGGGTATTTCTACGACGATGCAAGGTTTGCACAATCTCTTTTTTTAAAACAGCATCTGTTTCACTTAAACGATGAATACTGAGTTCCAATTCAAGAGATAACGCCAAATCCACGCACAATTTAAGCTCTTCTCCAATGTCGAAACCGCGTTGATAGTCGTCATAAAGACCAACCAGTGTATCAGATAATTCTTTATCGCATAAAGAGGTCATGCTTAATTCCTCAACGTTGCGGGTTTCCATGCAGCTTTTTTAAGTATCACTCCACTATCATCACTTAAAATTGCCATGTATACGAACCTCATGGTTTTGTCAATTTTCTGCAAAATACGCGCTTTTAAATCAATGCCTATTAAAGATTTTATTACTCCAAGTTTTTGAAGCGCCCAATTGTAAATATGGATGGCAATGTGTTTACTATAGAACTTATAGCATTTAAAATACACTGCCAAAAGGCTTTTAATGTGCGTAGAGGAAGAGTATTCTGACGATAAACCAAACACCCTGAAATCTCTATTGCCAATTACAGCTAACTCAGTGTCATTAATATATAAAATAAGCAAACAGGGTTTGTAAACGTCTAACTTTTTAATAACGAGTGATAATCTCATTTTTTGTAGAATACCAATTATTTTGCCTGTTTTATATTGATTTTTAGACATTGATAAACTTTTTACCTTATAAAAACCTATGGGAAATGAATTTGCATATTTTTGTAATAAGATTTCAGTGGTATATTGCACAGCATGGAATGAAGAGAATCGTATTAGGCTTTTTGCTTTTGGAAGAATATGACTGCGACTTGTGAGAAAGCAGTTGGCAAGAATTGGCTTGGCATGCAAACTGATAGAGTTGGCAGTGGCGCATTTAGCTTTTTCATTGGGCTGTGTCCAAATGTTTTTGACTCTGGAAAATAGCCTCTGATAGGCTTGAGTTTTTCCAAGGTTATATTACAGGGGCGCAGTTCAGTAAAATACCACGGCGATTGCATTTTTTGTGTAATTGTCATAATTTTCGCTCCTGCTTAAACGGATGCTGCAACATCTGTTTTTGTGGGGTTATGTATGTGATAACTGCTCTTTTTAAGGAGCAGTAATAATAGATATAAATCAATATAATTATTTAGTCAACAATTATATTGATTTTGGAGTGTTTTTTGGCTCGTCCGGAAGCAAAACCTAAAACTGAGTTGGCAAAACGTTTTCGTGAAGTGCGTCACGCTCTTGGTTTTACAGAGCGTAAGCAGTTTGCTGCACATCTTGGTATCACTGCTGGCTCTGTAGGAACTTATGAAACTGGTATAAGTGAGCCTACAGCCTCTGCGCTCTCCAAATATCAAGAAATTTGTGGTATTTCCTTAGATTGGCTTGTGACGGGCAATGGCGAGATGTTTTCAGATATGGCAAAGGCAAAAGCAGCTGGTTTTAAACCGCAAGCGATACCTGCTGGGCTGATGAAAAAGCTGGGACATTTAGTTTATACGACCTATCATGATGCAAAAATAGATCTTTCTCCTGAAGATGTTGCGGAATTAGCAGCAGAGCTTTATGGAAGATTACAAGAGCTTATTCAAAACCTCAATGATATGGAAGAAGTCGAAGCCACTTTGCCACTTTTAAAATTACATTTAAAGCGTAAAATCGAAACTGAAAAGCATATCTAGAAATTTCATAAGATACGAATGAACAGCCTTTTTAAAAAATAAAACTTTTTTGATTTTCTGCTGTATAACCAAGTTTGGAATGTGAAAATCTCACGATCTTCGAGTCTTTTATTCAACCTGAAAAACGAGAAACTATCATTATAAATCAATATATTGTTCTGATTAAAAATAAAGCAGTTCATAAAAAGAACGACGGGTAGCAATACAAACAAATTGATTCAAAAAGAAGCTAATATAGTGTCATTCCTGAAATATTTGTTGGTTGAGGGAAAAGATACTGACAACAGTGAAAATACAATGACGATGTTTTGTTCCTATAGAAGGGTAACAGACATATACGCGAGAAGAACGAAAGATCATTTATAGCACTTTTGTCTTTTTATGAAGAGGACAAGATGAGCACGTTGGAACTTTTTACAGAGCGTGCATCATTATATTAAGAAAGATTTCTTTCAAAGATATGCATTATATATTGAAACAGATTATCTCGCAACAAAGAGTGAGATTATCATGATAATCGTTATCTATTACATTGTGCTATAAGTTAAAAAAATCATAAATTTGTGTTTATAAGAACAGCTATTTTATTGAGAAGTATTTTTACAAATTTATAAAAAATTATTTTTTACACTCTTGCCATTTTGCTGATGCGCTTTATTTGAAAAGTAGAATTGCTCTTTAGTGAAACTATTTTGTTAAGAGATAAATCGCAGTATTTTTAAATGGAGATTACGGTATATTTTCAAAGTCTTGTGTTTTTATTGATTTTTTAGCTTGAATCCCTCTAGCTAAAAGGGTTGGGGACTTTTCTAGATTTGATGTTGTTGCAGAGATTTAGGGCGATGCCGTAAAGATGGCGGTATCGTAGGGGGAGAGTTTTGTCTTGATTTATTGGTTTTTGAAGTGCGCAAACAAGGGTTTTGCCGTGTGTGTTTTCGCACGTTGTAATGATGTTGAACTCTGTTGGAGGAGGTTCTTATGAAAAAAAAATATTCCACACCAAATTTAATTAAAGTTGTCTCTCTTAGTACGGTAATGGCGACACTCTTATCGAGTGTTTCTCCTGTTTTTGCTGCCGGTCTTTCCATAAGAGGAGCAACTGTTCAGAGTTCGAATCTTGGTAATGTTCCTTATCCACATGGTAGTCATGGCAGTGTTGTTCTATCTGGTGATGATGATTTCTGTGGTGTAGACAACGTTATTGGTCGTGGCGGCAAACAACAAGCGTCAGTTACTCAACGAATAACTGCAAAAGAACAATATAATAGATTTATTAATGATCAGGATTTTTCTGGCCGTCATCCCTATGGTACGACGACTGAACAGGTTACTTGGGTTAGTGATGGTGTGACGATTAACGGTCGTGGTCAGCAGGTGAGTGGCTATATGGGAGCGCTGTACGGTGGTTCTATAAATGCTCTGCCTGAGGCTTATGGTGTTTATTCTTTTGCAACCGGTTGTGGATCTGCTGCAACGGGTAATTATTCAACCGTTTTTGGTGCAGGTGCAACAGCAAAAGCTGGTGGAGCGCAAGCTTTTGGTGTTTCCGCGCTTGCGGCTGGAAAAGCAAGTGTTGCTATGGGTGTGGGATCAGAAGCGTCGGGGGAATCTACGGTTGCTATTGGTGGGCTTGCAACTGCTTCTGGTAAAAATAGCATTTCTATAGGTGAGAGTTCTCAAGCTACGCAGGACGATGCGATCGCGGTTGGTTCAAATGCAGAAGGGAACGGTATAAATAGTGTTGCTATTGGTAAGTTCGCATCTGCATCAGGTTACAATAGTTTTGCATTAGGGTTAAAGACCAAGGCAAGTAACGACTACACGGTTGCTATAGGCTCAAAGGCTGAGGCTCAAGCTCTTGGTTCTATTGCAATAGGTGGTGGAGAACCTGCAGACAACGGGGAAGAAAGAAAAGTAATAGCAAAAGGCAAAAATTCGATTGCCATAGGTTCTCATACTTTTGCTGAGACGGCGCATTCAGTTGCAATTGGTATAAATGCACAGGTACTTGTTATAGATGGTGTTGCCGTGGGTGGAGGGGCTGTCTCTCGTATTGATAAGCATGCTTTGGGTTATGATCCTGTAACAAATACTGTAACAACAAAGAGTGATCTTGCATGGAAAAGTACTGCGGGTGATTTTAGTGTTGGTAATACTAATCAGAATTTAACGCGACAGATTACAAATGTTGCAGCGGGGAGTAAAGACACTGATGCCGTCAATGTTGCACAGTTAAAAGCTATGAGAGATGTTATGGCTGGAGCAGGAGGCGGCTGGAAAATTTCTGTTAATGACGAAGGTTCTACAGATGTTAATCCAAGCGATATTGTAGATTTTTCAGTGAGAAGTAACGGCGGAGTAGGAAAAGACAACTTAAAGATTGAAAAAGACAGTGCAAATAATAAGCATAAAGTCAAATTTGCTTTGAGTGATACTCTTAAGTTGACGAGTGTCACTACAGGACAAAGTTCTATGAGTGACGATGGTTTTATGATCACTAATGGGGCAAAAATAACTATAGACGGTATTGATGCTGGCAATCAACAGATTACAGGAGTAAAAGACGGGACTGAAGATGATCATGCAGTGAATTATAAACAGCTGAAGGAAGTAAAAGAAGCAGCCAAAACGCACTGGCAACTTACTGTTAACGGTGAAAATCCTATGTCTATTGGACAGAACAATACGGTAAATTTTGCATCTGTTGGTAAGGAAGGGGGCGGGAATATCAAGATTGTAGGAGATGGTAGCCGTAATGTTACATTTGATTTAGCTGATGATATTACAGTGACAAGTGTTGCTGCCGGTAACAGCTTTATGAATAATGATGGTTTCATGATTACTGGTGGTCCTCATATGGCTACTGGAGGTATTTATGCTGGTAATAAAAAGATTACGGGAGTGCTAGCGGGAACTGATGCTGAGGATGCAGTAAATTATCAACAGTTGCAAGATTTTACAGCGAGAATTAAAACGGGTTGGAAACTTGCTGTTGAAGATGAAGAGGCTACAGATGTTGAGGCAGAGAGTACAGTAAAGTTTGTAGGTGTTAATGCAGAGGATGGTAATGAAGAAAGTAAGAATATCAAAATTACCAAAAACGGTGACAATACTGTAAAGTTTGATTTGAATGATATTGTCAGAGTTAAACGTGTAATAGCAGGTAAGGCGAATGTAAGCGATGATGGCTTCGTGATTACTGGTGGTCCTAATATGACTACTGGGGGTATTGATGCTGGTAATAAAAAGATTACGGGAGTGCTAGCGGGAACTGATGCTGAGGATGCTGTAAATTATAAGCAGTTGCAAGAAATAAAAGATCAAGTAGCAGGCGGTGCCCTTGTTAAATGGGACGAAAGCCAAAAGCTGATCACTGTTGGTAAGGAAAAAGGTGGCACGAAAATTGATATTGCAGGCAGTGATGGAGATCGGACTATCGCAGGCGTGAAAGCGGCAGAAAAGGATAATGAAGCTGTTAATAAAAAGCAACTTGATGATACTATAGTAAACATTAATAACAATATTAAGAATGTGAGTGATTTCGCGGTTCTCTACGATAAGAATGGGGATAATTCTGTCAATTATAACAGTGTGACTTTGGGTGGTGATAAGGGCAAGGGGCCAGTTGCTCTCCTTAATGTTAAAGGTGGTAAAATTTCTTCTGATTCAACAGAAGCGATAAATGGTAGTCAGGTCAATAAGATATCTGGAGATGTTGCAAAATTCTTTGGTGGGGGTGCAGCATTTCAGAATGGTGCTTTTGTAGGCCCTAGATATAATCTATCTAAAGTGTCTGAAGATGGTAACGTAGAACAGAAAACCTTTGAAAATGTTGGTGATGCTTTGACAGGGCTTGATGCGAATGTCAGAAATGTGAATAGTCGTTTAACACATGTAGTCAATAATTTTGTTGAGGAATTTCAGGGGCTCTCTGAAGATGCTTTATTGTGGGATAATGGAGAAGGAGCATTTGTTGCACTTCATGAAAAAGATGGTGTGGAGACAGATAGTAAGATTAAATTCCTTGCGGATGGCGATATTTCAGGAGATTCAACAGATGCAATAAATGGTTCTCAACTTTATAAGATGGGTGATAAGATTGCGAATTATTTTGGCGGTGATGCTAGCTATGAGAATGGAGAGTGGCAAGCTCCTACCTTCAAGGTTTCTCAGCGTAACGCGAATGGTACTATTGTTGCGAATAAATACAATAATGTTGCTGATGCTTTTGATGGAGTCGATGATTCTATCACGGATATTTATAATCAGATTAAAAATGTGACAAGCGATATCCTTGTCAAGCAAGATGGAGGAGAGAATTCTCCTATCACCATTGGTAAGGCAACAGGTGGTGCTGTAATTAATGTTGCAAATAAATCAGGGGAGGCTCGTACAATTTCTGGTGTAAAAGCAGCGGTAGAAGACAATGAAGCTGTTAATAAAAAACAACTCGATGAAAGCATAGGAAAGATTAACAACAATATTGAGAATATAAGTGCCTCTGCGGTTCTTTACGATAAAAATGATAATAACACTGTCAATTATGAGAGTGTAACTTTAGGAGGTAATAAGGTTAACGGGCAAGTTGCTCTTCATAACGTCAAAGATGGAGAGATTTCCGATCAATCGCATGATGCGATTAATGGTAGTCAGATTAACAAGATATCTGGAGATGTTGCACAATTTTTTGGTGGTGGTACTTCATTCGAGAATGGAGTCTTTAGAGGACCGAGATATAATTTAACTACTATTGATGAAAATGGTCAGGAAAAACAGACGGAACATAATGATGTTGGATCAGCTTTGTCAGGGCTTAATATGAACATCAGGCATGTTAATCAGCATTTGCTCTATGCAATAAATGATGTTGCTAAATATTTTGGTGGTGGCGCTGGATATGATGAAAATGGAGAATGGCATGCTCCTACTTTCCAAGTTTATCATATCAACGATAATGGCACTTCCTCTAAGCAGCCTTATTCGAATGTTGCTGATGCTTTTGAAGGTGTGAACAATACTTTTAGCGCAATTCACAATCAAATTTCTAATATCACAGAAAATAGTTTGGTTCAGCAAGAGGGAGAGAATGGTTTTATTACCGTTGGTGCTAAAACAGGTGGTACTAAAATCAGCATTGCAAATAAGGACGATAAAGAGCGGACACTTTCGGGTGTGAAAAAGGCGACACTCTCTATAATATCGACGGAAGCAGTAAATGGTTCACAGCTCTTTACTACTAATCAGAATGTTAACGCTGTAACAGGTGATCTGAAAAAGGTTGCTGAAAATACATCGAAATATTTTGGTGGCAGTACAGATGTACTTGCAGGTATAGAACCAGCTTTCCTTATTCAGGGGCAGACACATCATAATGTTACGGATGCATTTACTGGTGTAAATACTTCTATTACAAATATTGATAATAAGATTTCCGATGTGGTAAAAAATAGTCTTGTTAAGCAAGATGGAGGTGCATCAGGTGTTATTACTATTGGTAAGGATACAGCGGGTACTGAAGTCAATATTGCAGGATATGCTGGTGTAGCACGTTCTATTTCTGGTGTTAAAGCAGCAGTGAAGGGCGATGAAGCTGTTAATAAAGACCAACTTGATAAAAGCATAGAGAAAATTTCTAAAGATATTGATTTTGCAAGTGCTGCTGCGGTTCTCTATGATAAAGATGAAGATGGTAATGTTAATTATGGTAGTGTGACTTTAGGCGGCAATAAGAGTAATGGGCCAGTTGCTCTTCATAACGTAAAAGATGGTAGCATTTCTGAAAATTCCAACGATGCAATCAATGGTAGTCAGATTAATAAAATATCAGCAGATATTGCAAAGTTTTTTGGCGGTGGTGCAAAGTTCATTAACGGTGCTTTTGAAGGGCTGAAATATACTTTATCGGCTATTGTAGGTGGTGAGGTAGGGAAGGCTAACTTTTATGACGTTGGTTCAGCTTTAACAGGTCTTGATAAAAATGTTCAAGATGTGAATCAACGTTTAACGAATGTATCCAATGAGTTTAATCAGAAAATTGAAGATTTCTCTAAAGATGCTTTACTGTGGGATGATGATGAAGAAGCATTTGTGGCACGTCATGAAAAAGCTGGGCAGAAAACAAAGAGCAAATTGAAGTATCTTTTGGATGGTGAGATTGCTCAAGGTTCAACAGATGCCATTACGGGCAACCAACTTTATTCCATGAATAACCAGCTTGCTAATTATTTCGGTGGCGGTGCTAAATATGAGAATGGCAAATGGACAAATCCTACTTTTAAGATTGTTCAAGTCAATGCTGATGGTACGACTGTTGAGAAAGAGCACCATAATGTCGCTGATGCTTTTGGTGATATTAATAATGGGATGTCAAATATTAACAACCGTATTGATGATGTCATCAACAAGGTCGATACAGATGCTTTAAAGTGGAACGATAAAGAAAAAGCCTATGATGCTAATCGTGATGGCAAGCCGAGTAAAATTATCAATGTAGCTGATGGTAAAATTGTAGAAGGTTCGAAAGATGCGGTTAATGGTGGACAACTTTGGGAAACCAATGAACGTGTCACGGGTGTTGAAAAAGATGTTAAGCATCTTACCAACAGAGTCGACAATATTTCCACTACGGTTACGGATATTGGTGAAACGGTTTTCAATATTGAAAACAAAGTTAACGATATTGCTGAGGACGCTGTTCGTTATGACAGAGATGAAAACGGCAAAAAAACCAATAAAATCACATTAGCGGGTGGTGATGCCAGTGAACCTGTTTTGATTGATAATGTAGCTGATGGTAAAATTGAGAAGGGATCAAAAGAAGCTGTAAATGGTGGTCAACTCCATGACTATACTAAAGAACAGATGAAGATTATTCTTGATGAATCCAAGCACTACACAGATCAACGGGTTAATAATATTGTGATTGATGCGATTGATGATGCTGTTGATCAGTCTAAACAATATACAGATATGAAGTTTAACGTTTTAAACTACAGTATTGAGAGTGTGAAAAAAGAGGCAAGACAAGCAGCGGCTATTGGTCTTGCGGTGTCTAACTTACGCTACAATGATACACCTGGAAAATTAAGCGTTGGATTTGGTACTGGTTTATGGCGTAGTCAATCTGCATTTGCCTTTGGTGCAGGTTACACCTCAGAAAATGGAAAATACCGCTCTAACATATCCGCAACAACTTCTGGAGGTCACTGGGGTGTAGGTGCGGGATTCAATATGACATTGAACTGATAATAAACAAAATACACGAAAATTCCTTTTCACCCCTGTCTCATGAGGCAGGGGTGAATTGTTGTTACGTATGTAAAAATCATATATATATAAATTGATAAGCGCTATAACGACAAATACAGGTTTAAAAAACAGAAAAAACCTATACACTTTCAACAAAATGAACTTCTTATTTCAAAATAAGATAATAAGTTTTTCCATAAATTATAAGTTCATTATTTTTTCTTTAATTTTTAAATCTAAAAAATCTGTAGCGCTTTACAGATAGAAAAAAACTTTCGCTCTACTACAAATCTATTAAAAAGTTTTCTACTAAGATAAAAGTACACATTCAAATGTATTTCAACTTTACTGGAAGAAGTTATAAAACAATCCACTAAATCAACTCTACCCCTTGCAAAAAACAAACAATAAGTTTAAAAGTTAAAAAAACTAATCACCACAAAGAAATTTACTTTCTTAGGAAATGTAAAAGAGCAAAACACATTAACCATAAAAGCTAAAAACACAACTTCTCTATCTTTGCAGCCCGGTACTAAATTTTTGAATACGTTTAGAAAAACCAAATTTAGGAAACTTTATAGCGTTTAAATGTGTCTTTTTTGTGTTTATAGTTATTTCTTTCATTGGGGAGTTCATTATGAAAAAATTATATACAAAATTAACAGGGAGCAATTTAAAATTTTCCCGTTTTCCTTTTATTAAAGTCTTATCCTTGACTTCAATAGCTGCACTTTTAGCCAGTATTTCCCCTGTTTTTTCGAATGATCTTGATTCAGGAGAAGAGATTTCTGCAAACATAAGGAACACTGCTGAGATATATCCACAAAGTATTGTCTCTGTTTATGATAGCTATAACAGTGATTTGGATTCTTCTAGTGCATCACAGGAAAATTATTTAACAGCGCTGAATGTTTCTTTGACATCCAAGGTAAGTGCTGCTGATGACTATGCAAATTTTTTAACCAAAACTCTTACTGGTGTGAGCGATTATAGTCCTATAGTGAATGTTTTGGCAGAAGCCAGCGATTCAATACGTTCAATTGATATGAATGCTGGAAGTAAAAAAATAACAAGAGCAGCTTTAACTCCAAGAGTTGTAACGGGCGGTCAAATGACTAGGGCTGGGAATTTGGGTAATCCTCTTGTCCATGGTGAACGAGCTCAGGGAGAAGCTCATGATGCTATTGTTTACGGGCAGGTAGCGCAGACGAAGGCTGACCAAGGGATTGCAATCGGCTTAACTGCTTTAGCCGGTAGGAGTAGAGATACTAAAAATAGCATTGCAATCGGTTCTTCTCTAACCGATAGTTATGATGAAAAAGAGAGAACAGTTTCATTAGGTGATTTTTCAATAGCCTTCGGTAGTAAAGCACATAGTTATGCAAATGAAGCGATTGCTATGGGGTACAATGCATATGCACAGGAGCAGGCGCTGCAGGGAATTGCTATAGGCGCTAGCTCTAATGTGACGGTTGCGGCAGGTGTTGCTCTAGGAAGCGATTCTATATCCGATAGGGCTGCTGGTGAGCTTGGCTACACTTCTTTGTTGCAGGGGCCTGCAACAAACGTTGAGGCGCAATGGAAAAGTACGCGGGGCTCAGTTAGTGTTGGTGATTATAGTAAGGGTATAACCAGACAAATTACAGGCGTAGCTGCTGGTTCTAATATTACCGATGCAGTGAACCTTAAACAGTTGCAGGACTTAGAACAAGTTGTAAGACAAAACGGTTGGAAATTCTCTGTTGGAGATAAAAATGCTACAACTGTTCTTATGGATAGCGCGGTAGATTTTTCCGCTGGAAGTAGCAACCTAAATATTACAAAGGGCAAAGAGGACAATAAAGTAAAGTTTGATCTGGCTCAAGACATTGCACTGGAGAGCGTAAAGGCAGGTAAAAATACCTTCGATGCTACGGGCTTAGTAATTACTGATGGTCCGAAAATAACCACCGGAGGTATAGATGCTGGGGGTAAAAAGATTACAGGAGTGTCGGATGGCACTGGAGCGAACGATGCAGTTAATTTTTCACAGTTAAGCAAAACCAATGAGGGTCTTTCGTCCACAGCGAAAAATCTGGAAACGGCTATGGCGAATACATCAAAATATTTTGGTGGAGGTGCAGGAGTTGCTGGTTCTGACATGACGGGACCAACTTATGACTTATCCAAGATTGATACAAAGGGTAATATAACAGAGGGCTCTTTTAAAGATGTTGGGAGTGCATTTACTGGTCTTGATACAAATATCAAGAATGTGAATGCACGGATTAAAGAAGTTTCTGAAGGAGTAGCACAGGATTCTTTGTTATGGAATGATGAAGCCAATGCCTTTGTAGCGCGTCATGAAAAGAGAAAAGAAGAAAAAGGCAGAGCTGTAAGAACACAAGAAAACAGTAGAATTACGTTTCTAGAAAGTGGTGAGATTACCCAAAACTCAACAGATGCAGTAAATGGTGGTCAGCTCTATACAATGGGTAACACGCTTGCATCCTATTTTGGTGGTGGTGCTGGTTATGATGAAGAGGGCAAATGGAAAGCACCGGATTTCAAGATCAAGCAGTTTGGTGAGGATGGTACTTCTTTTGACAAGAACTATACGAATGTAGCGGATGCACTTGCAGGTGTTGGAAGTTCTATCACGAATGTTCAGAATAAATTGACTGAACAGGTTAATAATGTGATTACCAAAGTAGAAAGTGAGAGCTTTGTTCAGCAAGACAAAACAACGCATCGTCTCACTATTGGTGCAAAAGTAGGTGGCGCAGAAATCAATATTGCAAATGAAAGCGGTGCTGATCGGATAATTTCTGGTGTTGGGGA
>NZ_JAQITD010000010.1 GCF_028618555.1 Bartonella sp. CM31XJBT
AAAGTTTTATCAATTTGGTGCGCCATTTAGAACCTTCTTTTGGTGGAATTAATCTTGAAGACATTAAGGCGCCAGAGTGCTTTATGATTGAAAGCCGCCTACGCGAGGTAATGAATATACCTGTTTTTCACGACGATCAACATGGTACAGCAATTATTGTTGCTGCTGGTGTTCTCAACGCTTTGACTTTAACAGGGCGCGATATGCAAAATACGCGGTTAGTCTGTAATGGTGCTGGTTCTGCAGGGATTGCTTGTATTGAACTGATTAAAGCGATGGGCTTTCGTTCCGAAAATATCATATTATGTGATACAAAGGGTGTGGTCTATGAAGGCCGCAAAGAGGGAATGAATCAGTGGAAATCTGCGCATGCTATTCAAACAGATAAACGTACGCTTATGGAAGCAATGGAAGGTGCAGATATATTTTTTGGGGTTTCTGCTAAAGGTGCTCTTACTCCTGAAATGGTAAGATCCATGGCACCCCAGCCGATCATTTTTGCTATGGCTAATCCCGATCCAGAAATTACGCCGGAAGAGGTTATGCAAGTGCGTCATGATGCCATTGTCGCAACAGGACGTTCCGATTATCCAAATCAGATTAATAATGTTCTCTGTTTTCCTTATATATTTCGTGGTGCGCTTGATGTGCGTGCAAGAGTTATTAATGAAGACATGAAGATTGCTGCGGCAAAGGCTCTTGCTAATTTAGCGCATGAAGAAGTGCCTGACAGCGTTGCGGAAGCTTATCATGGAAAGCGATTAAAATTTGGTCCTAATTATATCATCCCTGTTCCTTTTGATCCGCGTTTATTTACGGTTGTTTCAATAGCGGTAGCAAAAGCAGCAATGGAAAGCGGTGTTGCGCAAAAGAACATAGATGATTTAGAGGCCTATGAGCGCGATTTGAATGCGAGACGTGATCCTACTTCCTCGATGATGCGTGGGGTTTATAACCATGTTCGTCAAGCGCCAAAACAAATTGTCTTTGCAGAAGGTGAAGAAGAGCAAGTTATGCGGGCAGCCGTTTCCTATGTCCATCAAAAATTAGGACAAGCGATTTTGGTTGGTCGTGAAGAGCAAGTAAGAGAAGCGGCTGTTATCGCTGGAATTGATCTGGAGCATGAAGGTATTTCCATTATGAATGCTAAGCTTTCTTGCCGTACAGATGCTTATGCGAATTATCTTTATAAAAAGATGCAGCGTCAAGGCTGGCTGTTGCGTGATTGTCATCATCGTATCAATAATGATCGCAATTATTTTGCTGCGTGTATGGTGGCACTAGGAGATGCTGATGCAATGGTTACAGGGGTGACACGCAATTATGAAACAGCGTTAATCGATATACGTCGTGCAATTGATGAAAAACCAAAAGAACGATTGATTGGTATTTCAATGGCTATTTGCCGTGGACGAATTGTGTTTATTACGGATACAGCCGTTTATGAAAATCCTAATGCTGAAGAACTTGCGGATATAGCGGAACAAGCAGCTTCATTTGTGCGAGGATTTGGATATCAACCACGGGTAGCATTTTTAGCATTTTCTACATTTGCTTATATGAAAGGGCAGACGACGCAGCAAATTCAGGATGCGATTAATATTTTGCATGAACGCAAAGTTGACTTTGAGTTTGATGGAGAAATGAGTGCTGATGTGGCACTCAATTCCAAATTGATGCAGCAATATCCATTTATGGGATTAACGGAGCCCGCTAACATTTTGGTTATGCCTGGATATCACGCGTCTTCCATTGCAAGCAAAATGTTACAAGAACTTGGTGAAGCAACCATCATTGGTCCTATTTTAATTGGATTGGAAAAATCTGTCCAAATTGTACCATTTAGTGGAAGCGATACAGATGTTGTCAATATTGCAATGCTTGCGGCTTATCATGCCGCAAAAGTCGTCTAAAGGAAAAAAGCCCCTACTATACCAAGAATATATCAAGGGGCTTTTTAATAACAAAAGAATAAACTTTTTAAGAAGGCTGTATTTGACTGTCTTTTTGTTCTTCAGAAAGACGCTTTTGGAAGAGTGCTGCAAAATCAATAGGATCAATCCACAAAGGTGGAAAGCCACCGTTTTGAGTAGCATCAGATATAATTTGGCGAGCAAATGGAAATAAAAGACGGGGACATTCAATAAAGACCAGAGGCATAACATGTTCTTGTGGAATGTTTTTAAGGTGAAAAACACCACCGTAAATCAATTCTACATGAAATAAGGTTTCAGCTTCATCATTGGCTTTGACGGAGAGAGACAAAACGACATCATAATTGTCATCACCAATTGGGTTAGCATTGACGTTAATATTGATATCAATTTGTGGTGATTTTTCACGTGCACGCAATGAACGAGGAGCACCTGGATTTTCGAATGATAAATCTTTTAAATATTGAGTTAATACAGCAAAAACCGGCTCTCCACCACTGTTATTCATTTCACCTTCGGCCATACGACGAACCTCTCTTATTATAATATGTATAATTTATTTTAGATCTAAAGACCAGATTGGTTATCACGCCTTGCAAAAGGTTGCAAGAAATGCGCTCTTTATCTTGAATATTTTTTTAGTTTGTTGCAGATTTTTTAGGCATTTCAATGGTTATCATCATTTTTGCGCCATGGAGATTCTGTCGTATCATGAATTGTGTAATCTTCTGCTTTAAGATCAATTATTTTTTCAGAGTCATTTTTTCTTTTAGTATTGGGATTCATTTTGTTTTTTAATGATATAAAGAAATGCCAAGCAACAGAGCGAATTGGTTTAATAAGAAGTAATATTCCCAAGAGATCACTTACAAAGCCGGGAAGAATAAGTAAAATTGCACTAAAGATGATGAAAGCATCATTAATAATATTATTCTCTAATGTGCGTCCTTGGACAAGTTCAGTTTGTATATTTTTTAAAAGGCTAATCCCTTGAATTCGCAATAAAACAACCCCAACTATGGTTGTGAGAATAACCAAACTCAAAGTTGCCAAAATACCAATTTCTTGACCAACAAAGATAAAACCAGCAATCTCGATTAAAAGAATGCAAAGAAAGATAACAACAAAAAAACGAGGATTTATAGAATAAAGTTTTATCACATGAAAATTTCCTTCTGGATGAGTAGGGGGAGAAATTCTTAAGAGCACTCCGTTTAAATACAAAATCTATAAAAATATTTGAATGATAAGATTCCTTATTTTACATATTTATTGATAAATGGTATTGACTGCAATGTTTATTAGAGACTTAAGCTTTGGAGATTGACAGCGCCTATGGAATTTGACGTTATACTTGTCATAGCTCTTGTTGTTATGGTTGTTATTTTTGTGCAACTCCGTAATGTATTAGGGAAACGAATTGGGTTTGAAAAGCCACCCTTTGATCCTTATTCACGTCGTTCTAAAAAACAGGTTGAAGCAGAAACGGCTGATAATATTGTTTCGTTCCCTCATCAGAAAAATTCACAAAAAGACGACTTTAGTGAAATTGATAAAATTTCACCGGAGGGGAGTCTTTTGAATAAAAATTTGCGGGAATTGCATAGAATTGATTCTCATTTTTCTCCTCAACTTTTTATAAAAGGTGCGCAAATTGCTTATGAAATGATTGTAACAGCTTTTGCCAAAGGTGATCGCAATCAGCTTAAAAGCTTGCTTTGTCAGGATGTTTTTGAGAGTTTTTGTACGGCTATTGAGCAACGAGAAAAAAATAAAGAAAGAATAGAATTCACTTTTGTTGGAATTAATAAGATCGAATTTATTGCGGCGGCAATACAAGAAAAGGATGAACTTTTAACGATACGTATTGTCAGTGAGATGATTTCTGTTACTTATAATGAACAGGGCGAGCGTATAGACGGTGATCCTGACGCTATTGTAGAAATCAGAGATATTTGGACTTTTGTTCGCAATAGTTTATCGTCAGATCCCAACTGGAAGCTTTTTGCTACAGAAAATGAAAATTAAAATACTTTTTGTTTTTCTTCCATAAGCATTCAATGATTTATGAGAAATTAAAATGTCCTCAAGTAAATGGAGACAAAAAAGAGATTTATTGGCTTCACAAGATCGCCTTTTATGGGAGATGGTTTGTCGTACGATAACACCGCTTCACGGTAAGATGCTCTCTTCTACTTCAGAAATTATTGCAAATATTAATGATAAAAATCAACCTGTAACTCAAATCTCCTCATTGTCTCAGGAAAATCAACAACCCTCGACAATTATTAAAAGAGAAAAGAGGGCAGTTATACAAGCACAAAAGATTCATTTCTTTGATCATGTTGCATATCGTAAAATTTCCCAAGGTCGTTATCCTCTTGAGGCGCGTCTTGATCTTCATGGTTATATGCAGGAAGAAGCTTATTTTTTCTTAAAAAAATTTCTACAATCCTCTCAGCAGAGAGGATTGCGTTATGTCCTTGTGATTACAGGAAAAGGACGATCCGTTGGGAGTGATGGAGCTTTGTATAGATTTGTTCCGTATTGGTTATCAACACCAGCTTTTCGATATTATGTCCACGCGTTTGAGCAAGCAGCACGTCAGCATGGCGGAGAAGGTGCGCTTTATGTTTGGTTGCGCCGTTTTATGTCGGGAGAAGGAATGTGATGTCATTATGGTCGTTTCAGGTTTAATATTTATTTATACTTATAATTTATTGTTTTCGTATATTTCGTAAGAGCCTTGAATACAATATTCCCTTCGTTATAATTTTTTATAAAGAATTATAAAGATATTATTTTACATTCTACGTATTGCTTCACGCTTTTGTTTATAGCATTCGTTAACGGGGCACATCCCTCACACAAAACAGAACGACATTGAATTGAATATATCCACAGGCTTGTTTTAAAGAAACATCTTTCAACGCTCTCAAGCTTATTTTGCGACAGTATCCGTGAAGAGTATAATGATAAATCCATGAAGCACCCCCCCTATCTTTATGCTTAGTAAAAGAGTAAGCTGGCATCATCATACACTTTACCATCTCCCAATGTTGCAACAACCCTTTAAGTCATTGGTATTTTAAAGCGTTTATACAGAGGCATGCTTTTCTGTAAGTGTTTTTACTCTCCGCAGTTCTCATCTCGCGCGTGACGCCCAAACGAAAGATTTTGATCGATTCAATATAAGAGGACTTAAAATGAGAGAGATATAGATGGATCTCATTCAGGTTGCAAAGCGATAAATTATTTTTATAAACCACAGCATTACTCTATTAAATACACGAAGAATAAAAACATGAGAAATTGAGAACTGTATTATTCAAAAGACATTGCTATGGATAGTGTTAACAGCAGTACAACTAAATTAAAGAGAATCGTGAAAATAAACAAGAATATAACTTTACAACACATAGCTGCGCAGTAGCATCAAAAGATACAGTTTCGTTGAATAATTTCATGAAGAAATTTTTTCATTCATTAAAAGCTCCATCAAATTTCGTTCTCATAATAATTCGATAATTAAAATTTAATAACGAAGCGCAGAAGACGTAAAATACGAGATTCAATTGAGGATATTACACTCTTATCCGACGTCTTTCAGATATTGGTTGAAATGCTAGCTTAGCATGAAAGGCACAATAGGGGCTACTTTCATCAGAATCTGCACCACAAAAATGAAAATCTGCTGATAATGGATCGCCAACCGGCCATCTACATGTATTTTCACTCAATTGTAGAAGATTAAGTTGACGTGATATAGGCACCACTACATTGGATTTTGTGGACATATCAACTTCTTTTACATCTTCCACTACAAATTCTGTCTTTAAAGCTGTTTCTTCAATACTTACAGATGATGTGTTTATTGGCGATACCGTGGATGTGTTGCGACGCACACGTGGAGATGATGGGCTGCTGCTTCCCACGGGAGTTTTTTGCGCACGCGTGCTTCCTTGAGCTGTCTTACCACGTCCTGGTAACTTTAATCGATGTACTTTGCCGATGACTGCATTTCTGCTGACCCCACCTAATTGAGCAGCAATTTGACTTGCACTTAACCCTTCACTCCAAAGCTTTTTAAGAAGCTCAACGCGTTCACATGTCCAACCCATACCAGCACTCCATTCCGATTACGTCACTAAGATGCTCTCCCCCGTTGCATCTTCAAATGTTTAAATAATGTTTTCATTACGCTGAATGAAAGAACTTTACACTCTAAACGAGCATAAGAAAATCATCCAACCTGTGGACTTACAAATCAAAACACATCATCTTGCTTATTACATTGTAAATTACAATATGCACTCACTCTATGACAAGAGTCTTTACCTCTTGAAGAGTTTATTTAGAATGTTTTCCCCAACTTGCAAATCAATCATAGGTTAAACTTTCACTTTTGTTTAAGGCTTTTCCCCAAAATGCTTATTTGTAGAACCTTCATTGACTTTTTTTCAATTGGTGTAATGATCTATTCTATAGGTGTAATCACTAATCGTAATGAAATGTTGAAAGCACCGTAACGAAATGTACCATGCTATTTTATTTGTAGTGTTGCTTTGTATATATATTGAAAAGGTTAAAATATAAAGGGAATTATGATGGATGCTGTCTCTATACAACCACTTTATGAATGCTTCGCACGACGAAATTTGCATTTTGAACAGGGGCATGGTGTATGGCTTATTTCCGATAAAGGAGAACATTATCTTGATTTCACATCTGGCATTGCTGTTAATGCATTAGGGTATTCACATCCAAAATTGGTTGATACGCTCAAAATACAAGCTGAAAAACTTTGGCATGTTTCTAATATTTTTCAATCTCCTGAACAAGCATCTCTTGCCACGCGGCTTTGTGCAAATAGTTTTGCGGATAAGGTTTTTTTCTGCAATTCAGGTACTGAAGCATTGGAGTGCGCATTCAAAACGGCACGTCATTATTACTATGCTGCTGGTCATTCAGAACGCATTGAAATAATTACTTTTGAAGGGGCATTTCATGGACGTACACTTGCAGCACTTGCTGCGACTGGGCATGAAAAATATCTTGAAGGCTTTGGACCTAAAGCTGGTGGATTTATTCAAGTACCTTTTTGTGATGAAATCGCTTTGTGTAATGCTATTAATAAAAATACCGCCGCTATTCTTATTGAACCTATTCAAGGAGAAGGAGGAATACGAACGGTCCCTCATGAATATTTAAGATTTTTGCGCAAAATATGCGATGATAATGGTCTATTATTGATTTTAGATGAAGTCCAAACGGGTATAGGACGAACAGGAAAGCTTTTTGCTTATGAATGGAGTGATGTCACACCTGATATTCTTACCCTCGCAAAAGGATTAGGAGGGGGATTTCCATTAGGCGCTTGCCTTGCAACGGATAAAGTTGCAAAAAGCATGACACTTGGGACACATGGTTCAACCTTTGGAGGAAATCTTCTTGGAATGGCTGTAGGAAATAGTGTTCTTGATATTTTGTTAGAGCCAAGTTTTCTCAACCATGTTCAGCGCATGGGGGATAAACTAAAAAGTGGACTTTTGCATATTCTCAATATCTATCCTGATATTATCCGCGCAGTTCCGGGGATGGGGCTAATGTTGGGTATTCAATGTGTTGTGTCTTCAAATCTTGTCGTTAATGCTTTAGAAAATGAACATCTCTTAAGTGTTGCTGCCAACAACAATGTTGTGCGCTTATTGCCTCCTCTTATCATTAGGGAAGAAGAAATAGATGAAAGTTTGCATCGTATTGAAAAAGCAATAGCTTATCTTTCGCAAGTAAACAAAGAAAGACAAATATCACACACATGACAAATGCTCTTCGTCATTTCACGGACTTATCCATTTTAACGCCAGCAATAGCACGCGCACTGATCGATTATGCGAAGATCCTTAAAGCATCTTTTAAAGCAGGAAAAGGTTCAAAACCTTTTATAGGTAAAACACTTGCGATGATTTTTGAAAAACCATCCACACGAACCCGTATTTCATTCGATATCAGTATGCGCCAGCTTGGCGGAGATACAATCATGCTCACGGGTTCAGAAATGCAGCTTGGTCACAGTGAAACTATAGCTGATACGGCTCGTGTTTTATCTCGTTTTGTGGATATCGTGATATTACGAACAACAAAACATCAACGTATGCTCGAATTGGCACAATATGCACAAATTCCTGTCATTAATGCCCTTACAGATGATACACATCCTTGCCAAATTCTAGCAGATATATTAACCTATGAGGAGCATCGGGGGCCTATTTCTGGTAAAATATTTGCGTGGATGGGGGATGGTAATAATGTACTCCATTCCTTAATTGAAGCTGCAGCTCTTTTTGATTTTCATTTGCGTATTGCTACTCCAAAGGGCAGTGAGCCACAGGAAAAATTTATCCATTGGGCACGTGAACGAGGAGCACATCTTACACTAACCCATAATCCCCAAAAAGCAGCTCAAGATGCTGATTGTATTATGACCGACACATGGGTCTCCATGGGACAAGAATTTCGTGCTCGCAGTCGTTCTACTTTTCAGCCTTATCAAGTCAATGAATCTCTCATGAAATTAGCAAAATCTGATGCTCTTTTTATGCATTGTCTTCCTGCTCATCGTGGTGAAGAAGTTGTCGATACTGTGATTGATGGACCGCACTCCGTTGTTTTCGATGAGGCTGAAAATCGTCTTCATGCTCAAAAAGCAATTCTTTCTTGGTGTTTACAAGATGCGTTTTTCTCTCCACAATAGCCTCCCTACAACAAATTATATAAAAAAGGCAAAGCTATGAGTGAACAAGCTAAAGATGAAGCCTCTCCCAACAACAACTTCTTGCATGAAGATGATAGTGTTATTCCCTTTCAAGTTGAAGAACTTGATATCCGTGGACGTGCCGTAAAACTTGGGGAAACTTTAAATTCTATTCTTAACAGACATCAATACCCTGAACCGGTTTCTTATCTTCTGGCAGAAGCTTTACTTTTAACGGTTCTGCTTGGAACTTCTCTAAAACTTACGGGAAAATTTATTCTACAAACCCATTCCGATGGACCGGTTAATATGTTGGTGTGCGATTTTTCGCCTCCTTCCAGTTTACGTGGATACGCTCGTTTTGATAAAGAACAGCTGAAACAAGCCATAGACAATGGTCAAACCTCTTCAGAAACACTTTTAGGAAAAGGCACTTTAGCCTTCACAATTGATCAAGGTCCCCATATGCAACCCTATCAAGGGATAGTTGCATTAGATGGATCAAATTTACAAGAAGCTTCTCGTATTTATTTTGATCAATCAGAACAAATTCCTACCGATATCCGTCTGGCTGTTGCTATATTAATTAATCGTGACCAACAAGGAAAACCGCAGAAAAGCTGGCGAGCTGGAGGTATTTTGATCCAACTTTTACCCCAAGAATCGTCTCATCATAAAATAGATGCCCCTCATCAAAAGCGAGAAGAAACGAAAACTCATACCCAATTGGATAACCAATGGCAGGAATCTAAAATACTCACGGAAACGATTGAAAGTTCAGAATTAACAGATCCCCAAGTCGGTAGTAAACAGCTCTTGTTCCGTCTTTTTCATGAACAAGGTGTTAGAGTTTTTAATCCTTTTTCTCTTGTCGATCAATGTTCTTGTTCACACGAAAAAATTAAAGGAATCCTAGAAGGCTTTTCTATTGATGAACGCAATAAAATGGTTAAAAATAAATATATTTCAGTCACATGTGAATTTTGCTCAAAAACATATTGTTTTACACCGCAAGAATTTTTAGAAGAAAAAACATAATCAAATATTTTTCATAAAAAATGATGATTGCAACAAAAGCCTATTTTATTTGCGTCATAAAAGTTTGCGCATAAGCTCATATGAACTTCTAGAATATTTTTTGTCTTAGAATTTTTTAATGTATACGAGTGATTTTTCTGTTGAGATCAGTAATTACGTTATAGAGTGCTTAAAAAAGAGTTCTCTGTAAAATATATTTTCTCCTCTCGAAAAAGCTTCTTTTATACTTTTTACATCTCAAAAGTTTATTTCTTACAATGAATTCTTTTATAATGTTCATTGATAGATTGATTATGTATTCATAACTTATCTTCTCTGTTAAATGAGACTTTTTGATTGTAGTCATATTTTCTTACTCGAATTTATCTTATTAAGAGTCAAAAAAGCTCATTAGTTATAATCATAAGAGAAATTATCGATAGAATAAGAATGTATAGACTCAATATGGACTTTATAGAGTCTATTACGAACAGATAGTGTAATGGGAATAAATATAACAATGACGCTGCGAAGGAACGGGTTTGTTATTTTATAAAAAAGATGAGAATAGTGGTGAAGTCCCCTCATAACAATGTGCATTTTAGATAAAAATGCGAAGACAAAATACTATATGACTTTGAAAATAATAGTTGGTTGCTGTCACTAATCTAACGATGGTTCTACAGCAATATTGTTTTTGTCCAAGTAATCAAAAATAAAGCTCCCAAACAGATATTTCTTTACACATGTTTTTGAATCAACAATGGTAATGCTCTTGTAAAATTTTTCTAAGAAGAATGATGGTCCGTATAAATAAAATAGCATACATAGCATGATAAAACGTTATGTTTTTACAAACCTGCATTATTTTATTTTTCTTCTGTCATAATCGCTTGTTCAATTTTTGGTAGAATTTTTTTTTGATAAATTTGCCACGTTAAGGGACCAACATGTTTGGCAATAATGATGCTCTCTTTATTTAAGAGAAAGGTTTCTGGGGGGCCATATATTCCCCAATCAATGGCTGTATATCCTGAAACATCAAAGCCAATAAATTTAAAAGGATTACCAAAACTGTTTAAAAAACGCAGAGCGTTTGTTTTATTATCTTTATAATTAATACCAATCAGATCAAAACGTTTATCTTGTGCAATTTGCATAAGAATAGGATGTTCTTCGCGACAGGGCAGACACCAAGAGCCCCAAAAATTGACCAATGTGACACGTCCTTTAAACTGTTTTGAATTGAGATAATTTTCTTTATCAAGAAGAGGAAGATGAATATTGGGAGCAGGTTTTTCAGCCAATGCGTTTGCGAGAAGAGAAGAATCTTGAAGGTGTTTTTTATCCATAAAGTTGAAAAAAAACACCATGAGAAGAAGAAAAAGAACAAATGGTCCAAAAAAAACAAGTAGAACAGGCAAAGATATATTTTTTTTAAGTTTGGAGGGATGTTTTTCATTATACTTTTCTTTTTGTGACAGCTCTTTTTTGTTTAGTTGTTGGAGAATTTTTTTTTGGTATAGAGCTTTGCAAAGAATATATCCAATAAGACATAAGAGAGATATTGCAGAAAGCACATAGCTTAAAACAACAATTTGCTCGTGTTTAAGGGTGCTAAGGAAAAAATCAATTTTCTGAGATAGATTTCCTAAAAGTCCGCTGTGGATGCCATTTAGGTCGAGCATGATGAAGCGTCCTGTTGTTGTGCACGACGGGATTTTTTAATCTGAAGTATTCGGATATAATGACTATTGATTTCATTTCGCATAGCCATCAAATAAAGCACAATAAACATAAAGATAAAACAAAAGAGCATTGTTATAAGGGGCCATAACATAGCATTGTCGATTGTTGATCCTCCAGCACGTAACAATGATGCTGGTTGATGCAATGTATTCCACCAATTAACGGAAAATTTAATAACAGGGATATTAACAAATCCAACAAGTGTAAGAATTGCAGTCGCACGAGCGGCTTTTACTTGGTTGTCAAAAGCACGCCCAAGCAGGATAATGGAGAGATAGATAAAAAGCAGAATTAAAACTGATGTTAACCGTGCATCCCAGACCCACCATGTTCCCCATGTAGGTCGCCCCCAAAGCGCTCCTGTCATGAGAGCCAAGGCGGTAAAAATTGCCCCAATAGGCGCTCCACATTTAAGTGCCACGTCAGCAAGATGATATTTCCAAATCAGATTTCCTAATGCCGCTGCACTCATCGTTACATAACAGAATGTAGACAACCACGCAAAGGGAACATGAAGGTACATAATCTTAACAGTAATGCCTTGTTGATAGTCATCAGGAGAATGCATCACCAGCATAAGCCCTAAGATAAGGAAACACAATGTTATGCCGGCCAACCAAGGTAAGACGATACTGCTTATTTTCATGAAAAGGGTGAAACTTGCAGGGAGTGACTTGATTTTATATGTACGAGATAGTTCATTCATAAAATTCATAATAGGCAGAGTTTTGCTATGCGGCAATCATCTTTTATTATTCTGATAAAAGTTTAAGCGTTATTGCAGCAACAAAAGAGCTAAAGAGACTCAAAAGAAGTGAAAAAGCACTGAGAAGAGCTAGGGAAGTAAGAAAAGAGGTATTTGGGTTTATTGGGGCTGTAGCAGCCGAAACACCAAAAATCATAATTGGAATGATCCACGGCAAGATAATGATAAAAATAAGCAAAGTACTGTGCAACAATGAGGTTGCGAGTGCAGCGCCTATAGCACCAATAAAAATAATAGCTGGTGTTCCGCATAAAAGGGTGAGTATTGTTGTAAAAGTTATTGTTACATCTAAATGGAGCATGAGGGCTAAAATAGGTGTGGCAAAAATAAGAGGAAGCATCGTTCCTACCCAATGGGCAAAACATTTGGTAAAGACAATTAGAGTAAAACTTTGTCTTTGTCCTGAAAGGATAAATTGGTCGAGATTACCATCATCGCGATCGATTTGGAAAAGTTTGTTCAGATTGAGAAGCCCTGCAAGAAGGGCTCCAAACCACAATATACCTGGTCCTATTTGTGCAAGGATTTTTGGGTCTGGCCCAATGGCAAAGGGGGTTATGACAACAACAGCGATAAAAAACAATAATCCTGTTAGTGAAGAGGCTTGTAGCGCTAATAATAGTTTAAGATCACGCCAGAACAGTGCTTTCATTTTATTCTCTCCTAGAGAGGTAAAAATTTTTCCAGAGCGATTTTATGGTTTTCTGGAATGCCTATGGAATTATGAGTTGCAGCGATAATCATACCACCTTGATTGAGATGACGCTGGAAAATACGAGCAAGGAGTTTTTGAGCATGGTTATCAAGCCCAGATATTGGTTCATCTAAAATCCAAAGAGGACGATAGGAGAGCAAAAGGCGAGCAATAGCTACGCGTCTTTGTTGTCCAGTTGACAGAGCGTTAAAGGGTAAATGTTCAAGGTTAGAAAGACCAATATCGGCAAGAGCTTCATGCGCAAAACGTAAATGTTGACCGTAAAAATCTGCCCAAAATTGCAAATTATCAATGACAGATAAAAGAGGTTTCATAGCATTTTGAGGACCAAGATAATGACAGGCAGTTGCAACAGGGTATATTTGATCATGGTCTTTAAGTATTATATGACCTTCAGCAGCTTCAAGAAGACCGACAATGATTCGGAGTAATGTAGACTTTCCGATACCATTAGGACCGGTGATTGTCATAAGTTGCTGTGAAAATAAACAAAAAGAAAGACCTTTAAACAGAATTTCTTCGTTTCTGTAAGCGGCTAAATCTTTGCCTGATAACACCATGTGATTGCCTATTTTGTTTTTATTTTCATATTCTTTATTGTATTATAGAATAAAAAACACATTTTTTATGCAATTGTACCTAGAATAGTTCTAGAAATAGTTCTATAAAGGATACCTTACATCAATATCTGGTGTAAAATGGTTTCTGGCGCTGATTTCCGCATTTGCCTATGAGAGGTGGAGGGGAAATGGATAGCGGAGGTAATTGCGTCTGCGCTCAAGCTGCGACCTTGACTCGTAGTTTGTGTTGTTCATTCCTGGAAATTGGGTGGTTATAGTATTGAGGGTGGACAGTCATGACTCAAATTGATAGCTTTAATTGTCGCAGAGTATTAAATGTTGGTGGCAAAGAATATATTTATTATAGTTTGATCGAAGCGGAGAAGAACGGACTTGAGGGTGTTTCTCGTTTACCGTTTTCGATGAAAGTTATTCTCGAAAATTTATTGCGATTTGAAGATGGTCGCACAGTTAAAAAAGAGGATATCCTCAATGTTGCTAAGTGGTTAAACGACAAAGGGAGTGCCGGGGCAGAAATTGCTTACCGTCCTGCGCGTGTTCTTATGCAGGATTTTACAGGTGTTCCAGCAGTTGTTGATCTTTCTGCAATGCGTGATGCTATGGTTAAACTTGGTGGTAGCGCTGAAAAAATCAATCCTCTCATTCCCGTTGATCTCATCATTGATCACTCAGTTATTGTTGATGCTTTTGGCACTTCCATGGCTTTTAAGGAAAACGTCGAGCATGAATATGAACGCAATGGTGAACGCTATCGTTTCCTTAAATGGGGGCAGCAAGCCTTTCAAAATTTTCGTGTTGTTCCTCCAGGAACAGGGATTTGTCATCAGGTTAACCTAGAATATTTAGCACAATGTGTATGGATGAAGAATGAAGAGGGGTGTGAGACGATTTATCCTGACACCTGTGTGGGAACTGATTCGCATACGACTATGGTAAATGGTTTAGGGGTTTTAGGTTGGGGTGTTGGTGGTATTGAAGCAGAAGCAGCAATGTTAGGCCAACCTGTTTCTATGTTGTTACCTGAAGTGATTGGTTTTCGTCTAACAGGTAAACTTAAGGAAGGTGTAACAGCCACCGATCTCGTATTGACGGTGACTCAAATGCTACGTCGGAAGGGTGTTGTCGGTAAATTTGTTGAGTTTTTTGGTCCTGGTTTGGAGCATATGACACTTGCTGATCGGGCAACGATTGGAAATATGGCACCTGAATATGGAGCAACGTGTGGTTTTTTCCCAATTGATAAGGAGACAGTGCGTTATCTCAATATGACAGGGCGTGATGAAAATCGGATTGCCTTAGTGGAGGCTTACACCAAAGCACAAGGGATGTGGCATGATGAAATGGTAGCTCATCCCATTTTTAGTGATACAATTGAATTAGATATGGGAACTGTTGTCTCTTCTATGGCTGGTCCTAAACGTCCTGAAGGACGTATTGCATTGGAAAACGTTGGGCAGGGTTTTGAGAAGGCATTGGTCGAAGACTATAAGAAGACTTCTGGACAAGATAAGCGTTATCAGGTCGAGGGTGAAGAATATACGCTTGGTCACGGTGATGTGGTGATCGCTGCGATTACGTCGTGTACGAATACATCGAATCCAAGTGTTCTTATTGCAGCGGGTCTTTTGGCACGAAATGCTGTGGCAAAGGGGCTCAAGAGTAAACCATGGGTAAAAACTTCTCTTGCACCTGGTTCACAAGTCGTTGAAGCTTACCTTCAAAATTCGGGTCTGCAAAAAGATTTAGATGCACTGGGATTTAACTTAGTAGGATTTGGGTGCACAACATGTATTGGGAATTCTGGTCCTTTGCATCCAGCTATTTCCAAAACGATTAATGACAATGGTATAATTGCATCTGCGGTTCTTTCAGGAAATCGTAATTTTGAAGGGCGTGTTTCCCCTGATGTGCAAGCGAATTATTTAGCTTCACCACCGTTAGTTGTTGCACATGCGCTCATCGGGACGGTGTGTAAGGATTTAACCAAGGAGCCTCTTGGTGAAGATTCAAATGGCCAACCCATTTATTTGAGAGATATTTGGCCAACTTCTCAAGAAATACAGGAGTTTATCGAAAAAAATGTCACGCGTAAGGTTTTTGCCGAAAAGTATGCAGATGTTTTTAAGGGAGATGAAAATTGGCAAAAAGTTCAGATTCCTACGGGTTCTACCTATTCTTGGGATGAGCGATCCACCTATGTACGCAATCCACCTTATTTCGATGATATGCAGAAAACGCCTGATATCTTACCAGATATTAGAGATGCACGGATTTTAGGTTTATTTGGTGATAAAATCACGACGGATCATATTTCTCCTGCTGGTTCTATTAAAGCAGCTTCTCCTGCCGGAAAATATTTAATGGATCATGGTGTTAAAGTAGCTGATTTTAACCAGTATGGAACGCGTCGTGGGAATCATGAAGTTATGGTGCGTGGGACCTTTGCCAATATTCGCATTCGTAATTTTATGTTAGGGGAAAATGGTCGAGAAGGAGGTTATACGGTTCATTATCCGTCAGCGGTAGAACAAACCATTTACGATGCAGCAATGGCGTATAAACAAGAAGGTATTCCGCTCGTTGTTTTTGCAGGTGTTGAATATGGTAATGGATCATCACGCGATTGGGCTGCCAAGGGGACCAATCTTCTTGGTGTCAAAGCGGTGATTGTGCAATCTTTTGAAAGGATACATCGTTCTAATCTTGTTGGTATGGGCATTGTCCCTTTTGTCTTTGAGGAGGGGCTAAGTTGGAAATCTTTAGGCTTAAAGGGAGATGAAAAGGTGACAATTGAAGGGATTCATAACTTGAAACCTCGTCAAAAGACTGTAGCGAAAATTACTTTTTCTGATGGTACGGTAAAAACCGTTCCATTATTATGCCGTGTTGATACTGAAGATGAGCTAGATTATTTGCATCATGGTGGAATTTTGCAATATGTCTTGCGTAAGTTAGCTGTTTAGATTCTTTTGTTTGTTAAGGAATATCTATTATTAGGCTATAAAGTTGCGGATCAAAGAGTTTGGCTTCGTTTTTTTATGACTATCTTTGAAAATCTAATTGACGTTAGCTTTGGGATTGCGTTATAAACCACACGAGTTATAGGCAGCTTTATAGTTTTGCTTGGGTTGGATTTATTTATATTGGTAGAGTTGTTATTGAGACTCATTTTACCAAGGTGTTGAAAGAGAGATTATATTTATGGCGAATACACCTTCTGCTCGAAAAGCGGTGCGCAAGGTTGCGGCGCGCACACAGGTTAATAAGGCCCGCCGTTCACGCGTTCGTACTTTTATACGTAAGTTTGATGATGCTTTGGCGGGTGGCGATAAGGCATCTGCGGAGATTGCATTTAAGAATTTTGAGCCTGAAATTATGCGTGCAGTTTCTAAAGGGGTTTTTCATAAAAATGCTGCTGCGAGGAAAGTATCGCGTTTAGCTAAACGGTTGAAGGCTCTCAGCGTTTAAACTTTTTCTCCTTTAATTGAGAAAAAAGCCAGTATCCATGAGGATGCTGGCTTTTTGTTTATTATTTCAAAAAGTTTCTATTGAAATAAGAATCGATAATGATTCTCCACTTGAAAAAGGAGAGAAAGTTTATAGAGGGGGGTATGGTTATCCACAAGCTTTGTGGATTTTTACAGAGTCTTTTTTGTCAAGCATTTTATTTTTTTTTTTAAATCTGAAGAGATTCTTTAATTATTGGTAAATTTAGAGAAAAAAAATGAATTGAATCAATATTTTTTTCAGTCCTCATTAATATAAGCATTTTTTTTGGGTTTTTTGATTTTATTTTGACCTCTTGCATTTTACCTCTGCTGTTTTGTATGGTTCTTATGAAGACTAAAAAGCATGAAGGGGTCACATCAGCGTATTATTCTGTACTTTGTTGAATACAAGATGTTTTGATTTAGGCTTTTCTAAACTTTTGTGTTGGAGAGGTTTTCTGACGGTTTTCTAGTTTTCTTAATGGATATGTTTACCATTTTAGAAGGGTGGGTCATATCATGAGTGCAAGTAAATCTTATTGGTCATCTTTGTTAGTGGGGTTGTGATGAGGCTATCCTAGGGGAGGGTGAGTAATCTTATTTGGGGTAGGGCGTTTTGCCTTCGCTAGATTTATTTTAGCTGTTTGGCAGGACAAAATTTTATTTTTATCAGGATGGAAGATGGTGGATAAATTGAACTCTAAAGCTAGTTCCTTTAAAAGGGTTTCGGTAAATATCCTGTCGGCAGAGAACATAATAAAGAATAGGATGACGGAGAGTGATGAGAATGTTTGTAGAAGTGCTCCTATAGGGCATTCTATTGTTTCAGAGGAGGAAAGTGCAGCGGCTTTTATACGTGTTATGGCGCAATTAAAGGTACAGGTTGGTGTTGAGGCTTATACCAGTTGGTTTGGGCGCGTGAAGCTTGCTGAATATAGTCATACTCTTGTAAAGCTTTCTGTTCCTACTGCTTTTTTACGTTCATGGATTAATAATCACTATGGTTCTCTTTTGACTCATTTATGGAAACAAGAGAATTCAGCAATTCTTCGTGTTGAAGTTATTGTTCGTGGTATGGAACGCGTTTCAAGAGATGTCGTTTGTAAAAGAAGTGTTCCTTCTGTTGTACTAGAGGAGCAGGCGACTTCATCTTTTGTTGAAAGTTGCGCAGAGCATTCAGTTAAGAGTTCTCAAACGGGAGTTTTTGGATCTCCACTTGATTCTCGTTATACTTTTGAAAGTTTTGTTGAGGGGGCTTCTAATCGTGTTGCTTTAGCCGCTGCGCGTTCTATTGCGGAGGGGCATAAAAGTGCTTTACGTTTTAATCCTCTTTTTATTCACGCATCTGTTGGCTTAGGAAAAACACATTTGCTTCAAGCGATTGCTGCTTCTGCATTGAAGCGTTTAACGTCTGCGCGCGTTATTTATTTAACTGCTGAATATTTTATGTGGCGTTTTGCAACAGCTATTCGTGATAATGATGCTCTTTCTTTTAAAGAACAGCTTCGTGATATCGACCTTTTAATTATTGATGATATGCAGTTTTTACAGGGTAAGTCGATACAACACGAGTTTTGCCATTTGCTTAATATGTTGCTTGATAGTGCAAAACAGGTTGTTGTCGCTGCAGATCGTCCACCAGCAGAATTAGAATCGCTTGATCTTCGCGTTCGCTCTCGTCTTCAGGGAGGGGTGGCCCTTGAAATTGAAGCACCAGATTATGAAATGCGTTTGCAAATGTTGCGCCAGCGGTTGAAGGTGGCACAACAAGATGATGGCATGGTATCAATTTCTGATGATATCTTGGAATATATTGCGAAAACGGTTTTAGGGTCGGGGCGTGATATTGAAGGTGCATTTAATCAGCTCTTGTTTCGTCAATCTTTTGAGTCTGATTTATCTTTAGAGCGGATTGATGAGTTATTAGGTCACTTGACACGTCCTGGTGAACCTAAGCGTATTCGGATTGAAGAAATTCAGCGTACGGTAGCACGCCATTATAATGTTTCTAAACAGGACTTGTTATCTAATCGTCGAACACGTACGGTTGTGAAGCCACGGCAAGTTGCAATGTATTTAGCAAAAGTATTGACTCCTCGCTCGTTGCCAGAAATTGGGCGCCGTTTTGGTGGGCGTGATCATACAACAGTTTTACACGCTGTGCGTAAAATTGAAGATTTGGTTTGTGGTGATCAGACCTTGGCTAAGGAACTTGAATTGCTTAAGCGGTTGATTGGAGAACAGGCTGTATAGTGTTTATCGTTTCTTTCCTTGGAGAGACTTTAAAGAATTGAATGAAAAGATTTATTTTTTCTTATGCAGGAGTGACTTGCCATTTTAAGAGAGGTTTAATAAACTCTAGCAGGCGATTCTTAAAGAGGGTCTATTCTTTAAGTCTAAAGAATTCTTATAGTTTTTAGTAAATCATACGGGGCTTTTATGCGTATTACAGTTGATCGCAGTCAATTTCTCAAGTCTCTTGGTCGGGTTCACCGTGTGGTAGAGCGCCGTAATACTGTTCCTATTTTATCGAATGTGTTGATTGATGCAGAAAATGGCCGTGTACAGTTAAAAGCAACAGACCTTGATTTAGAGGTTATGGAATCTTTTGCAGTTAATGTTAAACAAGCTGGAGCAACAACTGTTCCAGCACATTTGCTTTATGATATCATTCGAAAACTTCCTGATAGCAATGAAGTTGTATTATCCGTCGATGAGAATCAAGCAGGTACAATGTCCGTGGTTTCGGGTTGTGCACATTTTCAGCTTCAATGTCTTCCGAAGTCAGACTTTCCAGAGTCGCTTCCTGGGCAGTTTGGTTATCGTTTTTCTTTATCGGCATCAGGCTTAAAACATTTACTTGATTGTACACAATTTGCTATTTCTACTGAAGAAACCCGTTATTATCTTAATGGTATTTATTTCCATATTATTAATGATGATGTTTTGAAATTGCGTTTGGTTGCAACTGATGGTCATCGTTTGGCACAAGTTGAGATGGAAGCTCCTTCGGGAGTTGAGGGAATGCCTGGTGTTATTGTTCCCCGTAAAGCTGTAGGAGAATTGCAAAAACTTCTTTCAGAAGAAAATGATAGTGATGTGTGTATAGAGCTTTCAGAGACAAAAATTCGTTTTTCTATAGGCTCTGTGATTTTTACATCAAAATTAATTGATGGAACATTTCCAGATTATCAACGTGTTATCCCTCTTGGAAATGATAAAGAATTAATTGTTAATAGGCAGGACTTTTCTTCTGCCGTTGATCGTGTTTCAACGATTTCAAGTGATCGGGGGCGTGCAGTTAAATTAACGATTGAGCATGGACAGTTAAGGCTTGTTGTTAATAGCCCAGATTCGGGCAGTGCAGAAGATCAATTATCAGTAACTTATGCATCTGAACCGCTTGAGATAGGGTTTAATTCACGTTATCTTTTGGATATTGCTGGGCAGCTTTCAAGCGATGAGATGGTTTTTATGTTGGCTGAGGCTGGAGCACCCGCTCTGATTCGTGATAATGATGATGTGGATGTGCTCTATGTACTGATGCCTATTCGCGTTTAGGGGCGGTTGTTTTGCAATGTATGGCCAGTCATGTGCACAAAGTGGCAGTGAGGCAGCTGAAGCTTTTACGTTATCGCAATTATTCTTTTTTCAATATTCATTTTTCTGGTCAGCATGTGGTTTTTACTGGCCATAATGGTGCTGGTAAGACGAATCTTTTAGAGGCATTATCTTTTCTTTCTCCTGGCCGTGGTTTGCGGCGCGCTGTTTATTCTGACGTTAGCTTTGTAGATGGTGGTGGAGGATTTGTTGTATTTGCGCGTCTTGAATGCGCTCTTTATGGTGAAGTAAAGATTGGTACAGCTTTCGAGGTTAGCGATAACAGTCGAAAGGTCCATATTAATGGTGTGAATGAGTCGAGTGATTGCCTAACAGATTATTGTCATATTAGTGTCCTAACACCGTCTATGGATGGTCTTTTTACAGGTCCTTCACTTGAGCGCCGTAGTTTTTTGGATCGTATGGTTTTGGCGATTGATCCCTTGCATAGGCGCCGCATAGCCGATTATGATAGAGCTATGCGCGCACGTAATCGTTTGTTTTTAGATGGAAATGAAGATTGTGCTTGGTTTGATGCTTTAGAAAAGCAGATGGCAGAACTGGCGACAGCTATTTCTGCGGCGCGTGTTGATGTTATTCGTCTTTTAAATGACATGTTTACACAAATGCCATCACAGATACCTTTTCCACGAGCTTTTTTGCAAATTGATGGTTTTTTGGAAACAGCTCTTAGTGAAATATCAGCAACTGAAGTTGAAGAACAATTTTGTGATCGATTACGGCATAATCGCGCAATGGATCGTGCTGCTGGTCGGACGTTAGAAGGACCACATCGTGCAGATTTGCAGGTTTTTTATGCTGATAAAAATAGAGCAGCAACATCTTGTTCAACAGGTGAACAAAAAGCGCTGCTGACAGGTTTAGTTTTGTGTCATGCACGTCTAACAGGTATGATATCGGAAAGATCTCCCATTCTTCTTCTTGATGAAATGGCTGCCCATCTTGATTCGCATCGACGTGCTGCTCTATTTGATATTCTTGATGATTTAGCTGTACAAACATTTATGACAGGAACAGATCGTCTTTTATTCGATGACTTAAAAGGACGCGCAGAATTCTTTGAGATTAAGGATGGAGCTTTATTGCCATAAAAACATGCTAAATATTTTTTTAATAAGTGATAGGTCTGAAAGAAAAGGCTTGCTATGTCAGAGATAATAACAATTTTAAATGGTCCTAATTTAAATTTTCTAGGTCAACGTGAGCCAGAAATTTATGGAATTGAAACTCTAGAAGATATTGAAAAAAGATGCAGAGAATGGGCAAAAAAAAATGATATTATAATAAATTTTTATCAAAGTAACTGTGAAGGGCAATTAGTAGCATGGATACAAGAAGCAATAGAGGCAAGTTCTGGATTGATCATTAATCCAGCGGCTTACAGTCATACATCTGTTGCACTTCTTGATGCCCTAAAAATGTTTTCAGGGCCGAAAGTAGAAGTTCATTTATCTCATATTTATCAGCGTGAAGCTTTTCGTCACCATTCTTATACATCTGCAGGTGTAGACGCTGTCATAACTGGGTGTGGAGGTGATGGATATTGGTTTGCACTTGAGTATATTGCAAAACAATTAAGCAAAACAATTAAATTGTGATAGATAAAGAGTAGGCGTTTAATAAGAGTAATATAGGCATTGAATTCTCTTGATAATTATTTTCAAATCTGTACAATGTGAGGTATATATTTATGACAATTTTTAGTGCGTATGACGGGGGTAAATAAAGGTGAAAAGCTTTGTTAGACAATTAGAAATGCTTGTGATTTTAGGGGGAGCACTGCTTTTGTCTGGTTGTAAAATTGATGTTATACAGCCATCAGGTTATGTTGCACGTCAACAGCTCATTTTGATCGTTGTTTGTGTGGTGGTGATGCTTTGTATTGTCATCCCAGTTATGGTGAGTGTGGTATTTTTAGCTATAAAATATCGTGCATCGAATATGAAAGCGGACTATTCTCCTGATTGGGCGCATTCAAATAAAATTGAAGCATTGATGTGGGGTATTCCAGTTGTAATTGTAATGGTTTTAGGTTCATTAACAGCTTATTATACCTATAAGCTTGAACCTACAAATCCTCTTCCAGTGGAAGTTGTGGGTGAAGGAAAGCCATTACAGATTGATGCTGTTGCTCTTGATTGGAAATGGCTTTTTATTTATCCTGAATATGGTGTTGCATCGATTAATGAGATTTATGCGCCTGAAGGACGTCAAGTTTTATTGCAATTAACGTCAGAGAATTCTGTCAATGCTTTTTGGGTTCCCAAATTGGGTACAGTTCTTTACGCTATGCCGCAGATGAATGCTAAGTTGCATTTGGTCGCTGAAGAGCAAGGAGTATTCAAAGGAGCCTCAGCAAATTACAGTGGTGATGGTTTTTCGAGTATGCGGTTTAAGTGGCATTCTGTGTCTTTGCAGGATTTTGAGGATTGGATTGTAAAAGCTCGGGCTAATGGTCGAGTACTTGATCGTGCATCTTATCGTCAACTTTCTATTGCGCCTCGTATGGGTGATATTGCTGCGAAGGAAAAAGATGCTGAAGTTCGTTATTTTGCACCTGTTGAGAAGCGGCTTTACTATCGTGTTGTTAATCGATGTGTCGATGAAAAGACGGTATGTAATGAAGATTTAATGAAACGTGCTGCTGCTCAGACGCTGTGGGGTGCACTATGTTCAGTATTTGATCCTGATGTTATTTAACAGAGTCAATAAAGTAAAGAGCCCTTTTAACAAAGGTTTCTTTTAAACTTGAATTTCATTTGAAATGGGTTGAGAAATGTTTGGAAGACTTACAGATCCTACGGCAGGTGCTTTTCATGCGCTTGCACATGAACCGATCGTTTTGTATACATGTATTGCGATTGTTTTGGTTGGTTTAATTGCTGTTATTGCTTTAACAGCACTTGGGTGGTGGGGGATTCTATGGCGAAATTGGATTACAACGGTTGACCATAAACGCATAGGTATTATGTACATCGTTCTTGGAATTATTATGCTTGTTCGCGGTTTTGCGGACGCACTTATGATGCGAACGCATCAAGCTTTAGCTCTTGGGAGTGAAACAGCGGGTTATTTGCCCCCTGAGCATTTTGATCAAATTTTTTCGGCGCATGGTACGATCATGATTTTTTTCATGGCCACGCCTATTTTATTTGGTCTTTTTAATTATCTTATACCGCTTCAAATTGGTGCGCGTGATGTTGCTTTTCCCTTTGCAAATAATCTAGGTTTTTGGATTACGGCTGCGGGGGCAATATTAATTAACATATCCCTAGGTGTTGGTAATTTTGGTCGTGGTGGTTGGCTGATGTACCCACCTTTTACAGAATTGCAAACGAGTCCAGATACAGGGGTAGATTATTATTTATGGTCACTTCAGCTTTCTGGTATTGCAACAACAATGGGATCAGTAAATTTTATTGCAACGATGATTAAAATGCGTGCTCCTGGAATGACAATGATGAGAATGCCTATTTTCTGTTGGAGTGCTTTTGTCAGCAATGTTCTTATTTTAGTTATTTACCCTGTCTTGGCTGTAGCATTTGCACTCTTGGCATGCGATCGTTATTTGGGCATGAATTTCTTTTCTAATGTTGGTGGCGGAAATCCGATGGTATGGATTAACTATGTTTGGGTTTTTGGTCATCCTGAGGTTTATGTTTTGGTTGTTCCTGCTTTTGGAATTGTTTCTGAGGTTGTGTCAACTTTTTCTTCAAAGCGCCTCTTTGGTTATACTTCGATGGTATGGGCCATGTTGGTTATTTTGATTCTTTCGCTTCTTGTTTGGGGACATCATTTTTTCACAATGGGTGGCGGTGAAGCTGTAAATACTTTCTTTGGTATTGCGACAATGATCATCGCAGTTCCAACAGGTGTAAAAGTCTTTAATTGGCTGCTTACGATGTATAAAGGTCGAATTCGCTTTGAGCCTCCAATGCTTTGGTGCATGGGCATGATCTTTACATTTGTTGGTGGTGGATTAACCGGTGTTTTATTATCTATTGTCCCTGCTGATTGGCAGTTTCATAATTCGCTCTTTTTGATAGCACATTTCCATCATACAATTATTGGAGGTGTGGTTTTTGCGTACTTAGCGGGGATTGCATTTTGGTTTCCAAAAGTTTTTGGTTATAAACCAAATCGCATACTAGGTATTGCATCTTTTTGGTGTTGGTTTATTGGTTTTTACCTTGCCTTTTTCCCCGTTTATGCGCTTGGTTTAATGGGGGCGACGCGTCGTCTTCAGCATTACATGGAACCTAGTTGGCAGCCGATGTTTATTATTGCTGCATTAGGTGCTTGTATTATCTTACTTGGTATTCTTTGTTTTGTGTTACAGGTTGTTTTGGCGATTTGGTACGGTATTAAGCATAAAGGTCACTTACCGGTAACATTAAATGATTCTTGGGGTGATGCACGTACACTTGAATGGTTTACCTCTTCACCGCCTCCTTCCTATAATTTTGCCCTCCTTCCAAAGATACAGTCTGATGACGCTTATTGGAATATGAAGAAAAGTGGTTATCAACGGCCGACAAGTGGATTTACAAAAATTCATATGCCATCAAATACATCTGCTGGAATTATTGCGGGATTCTTCTCATTAGTTGTTGGTTTTGCACTTGTTTGGCATATTTGGTGGCTTGTTGCGGTTGGACTGGTTGGTTTTATTGCAACGCTTGTGTGTCATTCATTAACAGGTGATCATCATGGTTACTATATTCCAGCTGAAGAAGTGCAAAAAACTGAAGATGCCTTTACGGCTGTTCTTAAAGAACAAGGAGTGACAGTATGAGTGCTGTAATAATGAATAACGCGAGTACTATAGATGAACTTCACCACGATAGTAGCTCGGTAATGACGTTTGGTTTTTGGGTCTATATTCTTTCAGACTTAATCCTGTTTTCGACATTGTTTTCAAGTTTTGCTGTATTTTCTGCTTCTTATGGCGGTGGTAAAGCGGGTAATGAGTTTATAGATTTAAAGTTTGTTTTGGTTGAGACTGCTTTCTTGTTGTTTTCATCCGTCACTTATGGCTTTGCAATGGTACAAGCACATAAAAATAACATCAGTGGTGTGCGTTTATGGATGGCTATTACCTTTGTATTGGGGTGTTGCTTCATTGGTATGGAACTTTACGAATTTCATGAACTTTTGAGTGAGGTTTTTTATTACGATCCAAATGCTTATGCGGGTATTGATCCTGCAACAGGTTTACAGCTTTTTGGACGGGAAATTCTCTCTGCTTATTGGTCAGCATTTTTTGCTTTGGTTGGCACCCATGGACTTCATGTAAGTGTTGGTCTTCTTTGGATGGTTGTGATGTTTTTTCATCTTCGTCGTAATGGTTTGGATCAGAACAATAAAACACGTTTAGCATGCCTTTCCATTTTTTGGCATTTACTTGATATTGTATGGATTGGTGTTTTCACCATGGTTTATCTATTAGGAGCGTTGTGATGAGCGTGCAAAATGAAACACATGGTCCCAGTACTGGTTCCTATTTGGTTGGTTTTATTCTGGCTGTATTTTTCACTTTGGGTTCTTTTGTTCCTGTGATGTATGGAATGATGGAAAGTTGGGCAGTTAGTACAAAGGTTGCGTATCTTATTGGGATGGCGATCATTCAGATTATAGTACAAATTGTTTTCTTTTTGCACTTGAATTCTGGTCCAGACGCCAAGTGGAATTTAAGCGCGTTATGGTTTGCTGCTATTTGCGTTTTTGTTATTATTGGGGGAACTTGGTGGGCTATTTCTCATTTAAATTATAATATGATGGGTGGTTCAGGACGTGTTATTGAACCGGAAATATCAAGTAGAGATGATTCTTCAGTGTCTGAGCAGTTATCAAGCAAAGATATATCCGTAAGAAAACAGCCAGAAAAGATACAGGGTTCAGAAATGCCCATTGGGCAAGATCTAAGTACGCAAACTCCTGTAGATCAAGAAGCTAGTTCAGAAATGCCCATGGGGCAGGGTCTAAGTACGCAAACTCCTGTAGATCAAGCAGCTTGTTCAGAAATTCCCATGGGGCAGGGTCTAAGTACGCAAACTCCTGTAGATCAAGCGCCTGGTTCAGAAATACCCATGGATCAAGATCCAAATACACAGTTTCCTGTGGAGTAGTTGTTAGAAATATCTATGGAGCTGATGCGGCATGTATCAGCTCGTAGAAGAAATTCGTAGGATATAAAGAAGGGAAAAAATACAAGATATCAGTGGATATGAGTATCATTATTTTGAATATACTTTTAATTTAAAAGAGAAAGTCCGTGGGGTATTTAGTCAAGCTTTAATTTTTGAGACAAATAGCTATTTGTAGAATATACAAAAAGTGATGTTTGTAAAATTTACTACAAAGAAAGAGAATGTGAGAAACAAGTTTTTATGTTGTGTGAGATAAAAAAACACGAAGCAGTAATGTTTTTAGATTTACAGAATTTATATTAAAGATAGCATTAAAGTTATTTGTAATAATAATATGCAATTGAAATCAAAAATTTAGAGAATAATCAGAAAACTTAATGAAAACCGTTGCAATGACAGTTATTGGTGCTGGTTCTTTTGGTACTGCATTAGCGATAGCTCTTGCCCGTAATGGTCATAATGTTTTACTTTGGGGATATAGTCCTCAACATATCAAAGAATTACAGGAACAACGTTGTAATCAAGTATATTTACCCGATATTCGATTTCCTGACAATTTATTACTTGAAGCTTCGCTTGAAACTGCAATAACGGCGAGTCACAATATATTAATCGCAGTTCCAAGCCATGTATTTCATCAAGTTTTGTGTAATATTCAGCCTTATTTAGATCAGTATTCACGTGTTATTTGGGCTACAAAAGGTTTAGAACATGGTACTGGACGTTTTTTACAAGAGGTTGCTCGTGAGATTTTAGGTGAAAAAATTCCTTTAGCTGTTTTTTCTGGACCAACTTTTGCTCAAGAACTAGCTATTGGTTGGCCTACTGCAATGACGATAGCAGCTTCTGATGTTGAGTTTGGTAAAGAATTGCAGCAACTTTTTTATTGTGACAAAAGTTTTAGAGTTTATAAAAGTTCAGATATGATTGGTGTTCAATTAGGGGGAGCAGTCAAAAATGTTATTGCTATTGGTGCAGGAATATCAGATGGCATAGGTTTTGGGGCAAATGCACGAATAGCTCTTATCACACGAGGACTAGCTGAAATCAGTCGTTTAGGGGGGGCTATGGGTGCTGAGCTTTCCACATTTATGGGAATGACAGGCTTAGGTGATCTGGTTTTGACATGTACTGATAATCAGTCACGTAATCGTCGTTTTGGAATACTTCTTGGTAAAGGAATAGATATAAAAGAAGCGGAAAAACAAATTGGTCAGGTTGTGGAAGGATACTTAAATACCAAGGAAGTACATACGTTGGCGCAGCGTATTGGGGTAGAAATGCCCATTGTAGAACAAATTTATCAAATTCTCTATTGTGGTAAAAACATAACTGAAGCGGCAAATACATTACTAAGCCGCGCCCTCAAGGACGAAATACAATGATATCCTGTTTTTTAATAATTCAAATCGTAAAAAATAGAAACATGCTATGATAGACATATAAAATAGATTTTATTGATGGTTGTATAAGGTAGTCATATTCCAGCAAATTATAGATTCATATCATTCGATTCTTTATGAAACATGGCTGAAATATGAAAGTTTTTGCTTTTATCTAAGGGCTATCTCTTTGAAGATAAATTATCGTTTCCACTTACACATGTTTATGTAATGTAATGAACAAGATATTTCTATTGTCTCTTAAATTCATCTCACAATGATATTTGCAAACAGAATAATACAAGACTCATTAGGTAGAAGCATCTTATTTATGTAACGTATAAGTTAAGAATATCGGGGCAGGGATATTATGTATCTCTGTTTTTGTAATTCTTTAAAACAAGAAGACAATCTGTTTTGGGAAGAAGATGAAATTTTAAAGATGAAAACCAGTTCCCATTTCTACAATCATTTTTAAATTCAGTTTTACGCTATCTAAAGCAATATCTTTTAAATAATGGAGATTATCTCACACCTTTATTTTCTCATTTTTTAATGAAAGCATTTCTCTGATGTGTCAGGTAAAATAGAACGCCCAAAAAAACACGATAGCTGTTGTATATTCACGCGCTTGTTTTAAAGAGACCTCTCTTAAAACTTCCAAGTCCACTTCGCGACGGTAACCGTGAATAGTGTAACGATAAAGCTATTGTGCACATCCCCATCTTTACGTTTATGAAGGAGGAAGCCGAGCATCATTACACCCCCCAATGTTGAGACAGCTCTAAGCACTTGAAGCTGTTCAGTAGAAATATTTAAGTCTTTTATTTTCTCACATGTCAATTCTGTTTTTTATATGCAAGAAATGATTTTTGGAATTATAACTTTGAAAGTCTAAGGTTGAAAAAAATATTATTGTACTTGTTTGTGGCTGTCATTTACACTGAAAAATAATGTGATTATAAAGATAAAAAATTGATTTATATAAATAATTCATTTTATTTTTGTATTGAGTTAATTAAAAATATGTGTTTGCTTGTCACAAGCGGGTTAGTATGTGGATAAAAATTATTAAAGATACTTCTAATGAATCATCTCAAGTGTCAAGGGTTGTTTCAATATTAGAACATGACAAGTAAAATGACGGTGTCGGTTTGTCATCTGTATAAACATTAAAATGGTGGTAAAAAAAGGATTTTATGTACTTCACAGGGATTTTTTATACGTTCTACAGGTACCATTGTGAAATGGAATGGCGTGCATTGAGAGATATCTTTAAAAAATGCATGAAGGAGAAACAGCTATAGTGTTTTTGGGTGTTCTATTTTACCTGACACATCAGAGAAATGCTTTCATTAAAGAACAAGAAAAATAAAGGTGTGAGGTAAAGCGTAACCTCCATTATTAAAAAAACATTGATGTACATGCTTTTAAAATCGTAAAGCCTCATTAAAGAATAATAGTAAGATTAATGATTGATTTCTTTACGCCTTCATATTCGTCCTAAATTAGATTGTATTTGCGTTTCAAGAATAAATCAAACGGTAGGAATATTTTTTTCAATTTGCTATACAAAAGCTGAAACTAAGGATTTTAATAATTCTCTAATCTCTGTTTCAAACTACGGTAGCATGAGGGCTGGATATTGATTTATAAGCAACGACAAAAGCGTATGCTTTAGTAAGGTAAATAACGTCATAAAATACACACTTTATCAACCATGGATTGAAGAAATACTCCGGCTTTTTATAAAATATTTTGCGAAACAAGGCATCGTACATCTGGTTTTGTATTGACTTATTCTTACAAACATTTGCACATATGCCTTACGTCATATTATTATAAGTCAATACACTATTATATAGCTGAGAAAGTACTCAATACCCGATTAAAGCACTATGGACATGATTTATTTTCTTTTTTAGTGCAATGAAATAAATTTTATTCTTCTTGGGAATCGTCACTTTTTTTCAGTTCTTCAAGTATTGGCATAGACATGATGTTATAGCCTGAATCAACATAATGGATTTCACCTGTAACACCTGATGATAAGTCAGAGAGTAGATAAAGAGCAGATTTTCCAATTTCATGAATATTTACGGTACGCCGTAATGGGGCATTACGGCGTTGATGTGAAAATATTGCCCGCGCAGCTGCAATACCATTACCTGCTAAAGTTCTAACAGGACCAGCGGAAATCGCATTGACACGGATATTTTGAGGACCAAAGTCCGCTGCTAAATAACGTACCATAGCTTCTAAAGCTGCTTTAGCAACACCCATGATGTTATAATTAGGCACAACTTGCTGTGAAGCACCGTAGGTAAGAGTTAAAAGTGTTCCTCCATTGGGCATAAGCTTACCCGCGCGCTGGGCAATTTCAGTAAAGGAATAAGCTGAAATAACCATCGTGCGTTGAAAGTTTTCACGTGTTGTAACATCAACGTAACGCCCTTTTAGCTGAGTTTTATCTGAAAAACCAATGGCATGGACAATAAAATCAATTGTTTTCCATTCTTTTTCAAGTTGCTCAAAGACGTAATCAATATTTTCACTTTTTTCAACGTCACACTCTAGCACTAATTTGCACCCAAGTTTATCTGCTAGGGGATGAACACGTTTTCCAAAAGCATTTCCTTGATAAGTCAACGCTAATTCCGCTCCTGCTTGTGCGAGCTGACAGGCAATGCCCCAAGCAATTGAATGGTCATTCGCAATTCCCATAATAAGGCCGCGTTTGCCCTCCATCAAACCTTTCATATTATTCTCCGTAAGACCGTACTTTTTTCAATTACTAAGAGCTTTTGTTTATACATAACGTTGGAAAACAAGCGTTGCATTGGTACCGCCAAAGCCAAAAGTATTCGACAATACGGTATTCAGTTGTTGATGATCACGTCGTTCACGAACGATTGGCATATCAGCAAAAGCTGGATCAAGTTCTTCAATATGGGCACTTTCACAAATAAAATTATGATTCATCATTAACAATGTATAGATTGCTTCGTGAACACCTGCTGCTCCCAAGGAATGTCCTGTTAGAGACTTGGTAGCAGAAATGGGGGGGCATTGATCACCTGCTCCAAAGACACGACGGATAGCTTCTATCTCAGGAGGATCACCAACAGGAGTTGCTGTCGCATGGGGATTGATATAATCAATTTTATTATTGACTGTTGCAAGAGCCATGCGCATGCACCGCTCCGCTCCCTCTCCTGATGGGGCAACCATATCATGTCCATCGGATGTCGCACCGTATCCAACGATTTCTCCGTAGATTTTTGCACCACGTGCTTTAGCAAGTTCTAAATCTTCAAGGACTAAAACGCCAGCCCCTCCAGCAATGACAAAACCATCACGATTAACATCATAAGCACGTGAAGCTTTGTGAGGAATGTCATTATATCTGCTGGACATAGCGCCCATGGCATCGAATAAAACAGATAGTGTCCAATCCAAATCTTCGCAGCCACCGGCAAAGATGCGCTTTTGTTTACCATATTGAATCATTTCGTAAGCATTACCAATACAATGATTGGAGGTAGCACAAGCTGAAGAGATTGAATAATTGATTCCCTTTATTTTAAAGAAAGTTGCTAATGTTGCAGATGCTGTAGAACTCATCGCTTTAGGGACAACAAAAGGTCCAACACGTTTTGGACCTTTTTGGCGTGTAATGTCAGCAGCTTCTACGATTGAATGTGTTGAAGCACCTCCAGAACCCATAATAATACCCGTGTGTTCGTTCGATACTTCATGCGGTTCTAGACCCGCATCAGCAATCGCCTGATCCATGGCGATGTGATTCCATGCTGTTCCACGCCCATGAAAACGTAGAGCACGTCGATCTACGAGTTCTTCTATATTAATATCGGGTTTGCCATAAACTCTACTACGAAAGCCTAATTCGGCATATTGAGGTGCGTAAGAAATTCCGGATTTTGCTTCACGTAAACTGGTTAAAACAGCTCTAGGGTTATTTCCAATCGCGGAGACAATTCCCATTCCGGTTACAACAACTCGACGCATTCATACCTCCTCGTTCCATACAGAATAGTGAAAAGTTCTTTCTGACGGAAATAACGTTCAATCTTCTTTGAATAAAGCAACGCGTAAATCATTCGCCTTATAAATAGTCTCTCCATCTGCTTTTAGCCACCCATCAGCTATTCCTAAGACTAAATTTCCACGTCGAATACGCTTAAAATCTATTTCATATTCAAGAATTTTGGTTTGTGGAGTTACCATCCCTGATAACTTTACTTCACCTGTTGATATTGCTCTTCCTTTTCCTGGTTCGCCTAGCCAACCAAGAAAAAAACCTGTTAATTGCCACATACCATCCAGTCCGAGACATCCTGGCATGACGGGATCGCCTATAAAGTGACAATTAAAGAACCACATGTCTGGTGTAATGTCAAATTCGGCGCGAACCATTCCTTTATCGTATTTACCATCAGTTTCACTAATTTGAGTGATTCGATGAATCATCAACATTGGCGGTGCTGGCAATTGCGCATTACCTCTACCAAACATTTCGCCGCGAGCGCAGCTTAGAAGCTCTTCATATGTGTAGCGAGACTTTTGTTCAGCCATTGTTACTCCATTTATTTGCATATATCTTTAATTTCTGCGCTTTTCCCAACCTACTTTTAGAGCAAATTTTAAAGAGAGGGAAATGATTTTATATCATTTTTAATGACAAAAGCCTTTTTTTATGTATTCTACATAGGTAATTATTTAAAAATGGAATACAAGATTACACCATACTATTCCCATTTTTTTGTATTTTGATCTTATTTAGCAGGAATGTATTTGGGTTTGTAATATGTCAGTGAGTGCAGACAATTTAGATATGAATGAAGAGCAACAGTGCACAAAAGAGTGTGGAAAAATGGTGCAATATTATTCCATTTCTATGTTAGAAAAACGTTTGCGTCAAAATGGTCTGCGTCCAACACGTCAGCGGTTGGAACTTGCACATATGATTTTTTCTCAAGGAAATCGTCATATTACTGCTGAAGAGCTCTATGAGGAAGCGGTGAGGGCAGGTGTACCTGTATCTTTAGCAACGGTTTATAATACGCTTCATCAATTTACGGAAGCGGGATTATTACGGATTATTGCCGTAGAAGGCTCAAAAACTTGGTTTGATACCAATACCTCTGATCACTACCATTTTTATATAGAAGGTGAAAATCGTATTCTTGATATTCCTTACAATTTGGAAGAATCTCCCATTATTAGAAATTTGCCTAAGCCACCAGAAGGTATGGAAATTTCACATGTTGATTTAATCGTGCGATTGAAACCAAAAAATCGATCTTGTGATAGGCAGTGAGGATATTCAATAAGGAATAAAATTAAACTTATTGAGTTTGAGTATTCACCAGCCTTTTACTTTTTCATCAGGATAGATTCCCCATAACTGTGGTTGTTGAAGCCATCCGCGCGTATTATTAATATTTAGTTCGCACCATTGTCCATCACATTGGCGGATATTACCAATGACATTAGGTTCTACTTCTGCCACAAGTTCTGCGTTGTCGGTGGGGTTTTTTCGTAGCATCAGTCTTTTAGTTTTATCTTTTTGCCATGGAATAGTTATAGCAGTTCGCTTTCCCGATAAAAGTGATTGATACACCCATCCCTCATCGCCTTCGGCATCACGAATTTTGCGCCATTGATCATATTCTTGAATGATTTCAATAGGTAATCCCTTCTTTTTGTAGGTAAAAATGATAGAATAGTTGCTTCCTGGTCCGACGCGTACATTAACGCTGGTGGGTTTAATCGAAGCAAATCGCGGAAGTGGTAAACCACTGGGCCCTAAATTTTGATTAAATGTTTGTGCATGCAACAAATGAGGTGAACCTAATACAATGACTGTTGCTATTAAGATACATGATGCGAGTATTGAAACGCGAAACCAACGAGAATTTTGCACACCGAACTCCTTTATTTCATCATATATTGGAAATTTAAAATCTGAAAGATAAGACTGGAAACTGATAAAAAGTATGACACACTGCTCGTTAAAGAGATCTAAACGATGAGAAAATTGCTACAAAAATATCAAAATAAGGAAAACAAAAGCTTATATTTCTTAGTGCGTATCTTTTTTATGAGGGGATAGATATAAATAAACATTGGATTTTTATGTAGCTGTACGCGTGATAAAACAGTAAAGTATTACTGGAGCCTTAGCAGTTTTTGTACAGGAAATTAGGGCTAAAGTATTGCATCTCTTTTCTGAGTTTGTTTCTCGAAGTAAAAGTGCATGTATGCATACTATGAACAAAGAGCTGTTCAGAAAGGGATTATTGTGTGGCTTGAAAAGAAGTTTTGAATGAACAAAATAATACGATAAATAAAACATTTAAGCGTAAAAATATGAGCGACATTATAGAGTAGATTGATATATGAAGGGCTAATTTAAACAGGACACTTTTTCGTGATAATTCATTTATAAAATTTGCTACACTCTAATCTTATGCCATGATAATGCTTATCCGTATGGTAGATAAGCTGGCTCCATCGTTCTATTTACCAGCTTTCAATGTTATGCAGTTCCTATTATTTATGGTGTTCATAAGAAGCATTTTTGTTTTTTCTTAAATAGCTTTTATTCTATTTGCATACGAATCCCGCTTATGATGTACAAGAAGATAATCTTGATTGATTCAATATGAGAAGGCATTGAGAAACTGTACGTTATTCAGAATTATTAATTAATATGAAAAACAATTACTTATAATAACAAACCACTGCGTTAAAAACTTTAACTCGTTATTTAAATTGTAAAAATATTTCCATCAACAATGGTAATAAAAGGCACATTCATCCATCTTAAAATACAGTGTTTTCTCTGTTTATTGTCAAATTTCTTTTTCTCTAACTCAGTATAGACGAAAGTTGAAAGAAATAGAAGGGCTTATTCGATACAATTATGAGGGTAATTACATAAGTGATGAATAGAAGAAATTTATCAAGAAAAAAGAATTTATAGTTCAGTGGTTGAAATTCGTCATCCTTTAGAGAGACAGAATCAAGAGATATAAAAAGTTATGGAATTATATCGTTTCGTTACATAACTGAAGGGAAAGAGGATTATGAATTTGATATTATATTTTACACACAATCGCATATTGCGATAGTTATTTTTGTTTTGTAATCAGATCTAGGATGATCGAAAGATGTAGAATATTTAATGACAAAAAAGAAGTTCATCATGAAATTTGTACATAAGAAGCAGTGATGTAAGAGATATCCAGAAGGAGAAAATTATAGTGAAAAGTGATAATAAAACACCTCACACTCAATTCACATAGGAAAAAGTCGCTTAAATATCTAAAGTGTAGTTTGTTATCTATTTTTAAAATATAAGAGTGAAATAAAAACCACCTTTATGATAGAAATCTTATTATTTTCAAATAACTAACATATTAGATAACATTGTACACAAAAACCTACACACAAGCAATTTATTGCAATCGCCTATGAAGAAAAATTTTCTAGTAGCTTATTACCTATTGGTTATGCAGTTATATAATATCATAAAGTATATTACTTTACCGCAACAGTTCGTCCGTTACTAACAAAACCTTCTCTTTGTGCACGCTTACGAGCAAGCTTACGTGTACGACGAATAGCTTCAGCTTTTTCACGAGCACGCTTCTCAGATGGCTTCTCATAATAACTACGCATTTTCATTTCACGGAAGATACCTTCACGCTGCATCTTTTTTTTCAACGCACGGAGCGCTTGGTCAACATTATTATCACGAACGAGTACTTGCACTATCTATCCTGCTTTTTTCAGTGTCATAAATGATAGGAAAAAACCTACGTCCTTTTAAAGGCATATCCAAAAGGACAAGCACTTATATCATATAAATAAGACATTTGTCTATATCGCTTTTTAAAATTCTATTTTTTTTTACAATAAAACGCTTTTTATAATGAATGATAGAATTTACGGTTATAAATTTATGAAAGTCCTTGTATTTGATCATTTTCGTCAAGATGAATTTTTTCAGCCGCGGGATAATGGGGTAGTCCCGGCATGGTCATAACATCTCCACAAATGACAACAATAAAACCGGCTCCCGCACAGAGACGAACTTCTCGTATGGGAATTTCAAAATCAACAGGAGCGCCGTATTGCTTGGGATCAGAAGAAAAAGAATAAGGTGTTTTTGCCATACAAATAGGGTAGACGCCAAACCCCTCTTTTTCCCAAGATTCAAGTTGTTTGAGAATAGGGGCTGAGATGATGGCGCCACGTCCACCGTATAGCTTTGTTATAATACAATTAATTTTTTGAACGAGTGGAATATCATCTTGATAGAGAACTTTAAAATCAGAATCGTGCTTTTCAATCAAGGTAACGAGCTCTTGTGCAAGTTCTATAGCGCCTTTTCCACCTTGTTCCCAATGCTTACAGATAATAGCTTTGTGTCCAGTTGTTGCAACTATTTTTTGTAATGTTTTTATTTCAGCATCGCTATCGCTGTCAAAATGATTGATAGCCACAACACAAGGAATACCGTAGTGCTTCATATTTTTTATGTGTCGTAAAAGATTGGCAGCTCCTTTTTCTAAAGCGGTAATATTTTCTTCTGTCAGGTTATTTTTATCCAGACCACCGTTCATTTTTAATGCACGAATAGTTGCGACGATCACTGTAGCATTTGGTACAATACCTGCTTGCCTACATTTGATATTGAAGAACTTTTCTGCTCCAAGATCTGCTCCAAACCCTGCTTCTGTGACAACATAATCCGCAAGTTTTAAAGCAGTTTTTGTTGCTATAACTGAATTGCAACCATGAGCAATGTTGGCAAAAGGTCCTCCATGAACGAGAACAGGATTATTTTCAATTGTCTGTACGAGATTGGGTTGTATAGCATCTTTGAGAAGAACTGCCATTGCACCTTCCGCATTGAGATCAGCAACTGTGATGGGCGTTTTATCATAACGATAAGCAACAATAATTTTTTTGAGTCTTTGTGTAAGGTTTTCTAAATTTTCAGAGAGACAAAGAAGCGCCATAATTTCTGATGCAACAGTAATATCAAAACCTGTTTGACGTGGAAAACCATTTGTTATGCCCCCCAATGAAATGACAATATCGCGCAATGCACGGTCATTCATATCAAGAACGCGTTTCCAAACAATGCGACGTGGATCAATGTTTAGAGTATTTCCCCAATAAAGATGATTATCTATCATTGCGGCAAGAAGATTATGAGCAGCTGTAATAGCATGAAAATCACCGGTAAAATGTAAATTAAGGTCATCCATTGGAATGACTTGCGCATAACCACCACCAGCAGCACCACCTTTTACACCAAAACAGGGACCTAAAGACGGTTCTCTCAAGGTAGCTATTGTTTTTTTACCAATAAGATTAAGAGCATCACTTAGTCCAACTGTTGTTGTTGTTTTGCCTTCTCCGGCAGGTGTGGGATTGATAGCTGTGACAAGGATAAGTTTACCGTCTGGATTTTTATTAAGCGATTTTATGTATTCAGAAGAAATTTTAGCTTTATCATGGCCATAGGGAATGAGATTTTCATGTGAGATACCAATTTTTTGTGCAATTTCAACAATATGTTGCTTTTTAGCAGTGCGAGCAATTTCAATATCAGTTTTAGGCATGGAAAAATTCTTTAAACTTATCTTTTATTAATATTCGAGATCTGTACCCCATGGGTTAATTAGAAAAATTCATAGAGAACAGAAAATATTAAGATATCATAGAAGTCGATGATATGCCATGCAAGAGATAATGCTAAAGAAGCACAAGAAGAGTTTTATTGTTTTTTAGGAAAAAGAATCACTTTGCTTTTAAGCAGTAAAAATACGTTTAATTCAATTAAAAATATTGCAGAAAGAAGCTGTGGTTTGCAACAAAATGCTGATGATATTAATGGATACCATAAGTGTTTTATAGTGGTACGTTTGAGAAGTAGTTTATTTATTCTTTCCAATAACACACTGAAAAAGTTTTACATGGTGGTAACCCGGAATTTGTGGCGGCACATTTGAAGTCCCTCTTAAGATGGGACTGCTAGGAATAAAATATCCAGAAACATCCAGTTATGGAACAGTTAGAAATAAGCACGTAAAAAATTACCTAACTGATTAGAGAGTATAATCCGGAAGAGACCAAAAACAAGCGCATAGATTGAAAAAAGAAAATAACAATACACGCTACTCATGCAATCGCTACGATTATTAGCTAATAAAAGCCCTTAGGGCTGAATTGAAGGACTCATAACATCTTATTCTAGCAAAATGGCTAAAGAAACGACTCACAACAGAATGAAATAACAAAATACAAAGATAGATAAAAACAAATCACAAAATAAAGAATTTAAAAAGTCTGACTTTATAAGTAAGATATTGATAGATGGCGCACCCGAAGAGATTCGAACTCCTGACCCCCAGATTCGTAGTCTGGTGCTCTATCCAGCTGAGCTACGGGTGCATATATTTCAATTTTTTACATTGTCTAAGACAAAGGGTTCCTAATCGTTTCATTAAAGAAATGCAAGTGAAACTTGGATAGTAATAAAAAAATCTCTCTTTTTTATGAGATATTTTAAAAATATTATGGCTTCAGTTGGTTTTGATATGAACATTTTTTTGTTGTGACCATACAAAGCAATATGAACGATAGTTAACTTGACGTTTTTATAGATGAAAGATAATCAAGCAGAGATGAGATCTGTTTTTTGCGGTGGGGGTAAGACACACACACCCGCTGTTGGGTTTTTGTGTAAAACGCCGATATTACTGTTGAAAACTATTTCAGATAAACATGACACAGCAAGGGCGGATGTATGGCGTTATTAAAAAAGAGCTTTCCATTAGTGTTTTTAATCGTTGTTTTAACGGTTACTTATTGGGCTGGAAAAAAGAGTGCAGAACAACCCATTTCTATGGTGGATAAAACAAAAGTATCAGATAAAACTTCAAATGGAAAAATGGGAAGGCCACCGGTAAATGTTGTCGTTGATCTTGTAAAAATTCAAGATTTTTATGAACAACTTAACGTTTTAGGGAGTGGAAAAGCTCTTGCAGAAGTTGAGCTTACCCCTTTATCCTCAGGTGTTATTGATAAGCTTTTTGTGTCAGCAGGTACAAAAGTACAAGCCGATGATGTGATTGCAAAGCTTGATTCTAAAAAAGAAGAAATAGCGGCTGCAAAAGCAAAAGTGCAACGTGATAACAATGCGTTAACGCTTTCGCGCATTCTTAAATTACGCGCCAGCAATACAGCAACGGAAGTTCAAGAAATTATGGCACGCTTAGAGTTGGATAACGCAAATTTAGTTTTGCGTAATGCTGAATTAGATCTCGATCGGCGAACAATTCGAGCACCGATTCCTGGAGTTGTTGGTATTTTGCCCGTTGATGCGGGGAATAACGTGACCCTTAATACTGTAATAGGCCGTATTGAGAATAGAGAACGTATTTTGGTCGATATATGGGCCCCTGAACGATATGTGTCGCGCATCCATAAAGGAGATGAGGTAACGGCAACGTTAGTCGCGCAGCCAGATATGTCTTTTGTTGGTCATATTTATGCGATTGATAATATCGTTGATCCAGAAAGTCGCACACTTCATGTTCAGGTTGAAATCAATAATGAAAAAGATACGCTCATGTCTGGTATGTCCTTTTCTGTTGCCTTGCAATTTCATGGTGGTTCTTTTCCTGTCGTTAATCCTCTTGCAGTTCAATGGAATAGTAAAGGGTCATTCGTTTGGCGTGTGAGAAAAGGGAAAGTAGAGGCTATACCCGTATCAATTATTCAGCATAAAGCAGATCAAGTTTTCGTAAAAGCACCCCTAGAAAATGGTGATCAAGTTGTCATTCAAGGAGTGCAAATGCTTTATCCAGGAAGTAAAGTAACGATTGATGATCCAAAGTCTCATCAACAGCAATTACCAGCAGTTTACGGAACGGATATACAATGAGCCAAGAATTGAGCACAAAACAGCCTACGTCAAAGGTGGAGCAAGGTGGTCTCATTACCTTATTTATTCGCAGACCGGTTTTTACTTTTGTTTTAAATGCTATGATCATCATTGCAGGATTTGCAGCATGGTTAAATGTTGATGTAAGAGAATTACCCGATGTTGATACTCCCGTAACGACGGTTGTGACGGTGTTTTCTGGTGCGTCGGCAGAAACAATTGATCGTGAAGTTACAAAAGTTATAGAAGATGCCGTTTCTCGTGTTTCAGGTGTTAAGACGATTTCTTCAACGTCTTCTTTTGGGCGCTCCCGTGTACAGATTAATTTTAATGTTGGTGTTGATTTGAATGTTGCGGCATCTGATATTCGTGATGCTCTCTCCCGTATTACCTATTCTTTACCGAAAGATGCGGATTCGCCTTTGATTATTAAAGCAGATTCGAATGCAGCTGCCATGATGTATTTGGTTGTGACGTCACCAACAATGAGTGTTGATGATTTAACCACGATTGTAAACGATCAGATTGTTGATGCAATTTCTGCTGTTGATGGTGTTGGTGATGTACAGGTCGATAGTGCTCGCACAAAGATTTTTCAGATTGATATAGATCAAGCAAAACTTGCAAGTTATGGATTAACTGTAGCAGATATTTCACGTGTTCTTGCTGATATGACAACAGATGTGCCAGTAGGGTCATTACGCAATTCTAAGCAAACTTTAGTTGTACGTGCTACTGCACGTTTAACAACACCAGAATCTTTTGAACAAGTTGTTTTAAAGCCTCATGTGCATCTTGGTGATGTTGCGCATGTTACTTTATCGCCGGATATAGAAACAGTTATTCTTCGTATCAATGGAAAGACAGGTATTGGATTAGGTATCGTGCGTAAAGCACAATCCAACACTCTTAATATTTCTGAAGGTGTGAGAGCCGTTGTTGATAATCTCAAAAGTATTGTTCCTTCTTCTGTACATATAGACGTTATTAATGACGATGCAATTTTTATTAAAAGCGCTCTTCATGAGGTTGAAGTTGCGTTGGTCATTGCTATTTTGAGCGTTATCTTGGTCATTTTTCTTTTTCTCAGAGACATTCGTGTAACGCTGATACCTGCTGTATCTCTTCCTGTCGCTTTGATTGGTACCATTGCGGCTATTTATCTTGTAGGGTTTTCATTGAATATTCTCACATTTTTAGGACTTGTTTTAGCAACAGGGCTTGTTGTGGATGATGCCATTGTTGTTCTTGAGAATATTGTTCGGTGGCGCAACATGGGATTAGGTTCCAGAGCAGCAGCGGTGATAGGAACACGTGAAGTATTTTTTGCTGTTTTAGCAACAACACTGACATTAGTGGCTGTGTTTGTTCCTATTTCCTTTCTTCCTGGGCAAGTTGGAGGGCTTTTTAGAGAATTCGGTTTTGTTTTGGCAATTTCTATTTTGCTTTCTTCAGTTGTTGCCTTAACGCTTTGTCCCATGTTGGCTTCACGTTTTCTCAAAGAACATATTGAGGATAAAGAGGAAGAGTCCCATCATTTTGCTTTTTTATATAAATTAGGTACTTTTTTTCATAAGGCATATACTTACAGTTTGCATAAGTGTTTAGAAAAGCCTTGGGCTGTTGTTTTTGCTTCACTTATTTTTGGGGGTCTTTGTGTTGGAGGCTATACGAAGCTACAACAGGAATTAACGCCAGCAGAAGACAGAGCTGTGATCTTTTTGGTTATTAATGGACCACAAGGTATTTCAACACAATATTTGAACGAGCAAATAGAGCAAATTGAAGCAAGTCTACAGCCATTACGTGATGCAGGGGAGATTGCTAACAGTTACTCTATCGCGGGTGCTGGCGGTTCACCCAATACTGCTTTTTTGATTTTATTGCTTTCATCTTGGGATAAACGTTTACGTAGTCAGCAAGAAATCGTGAAAGATATTAATGCAAAGGTTAAACAGTTTCCCGCAGTTTTTGTATTTGCTGCGCAGGGAAATTCTTTGGGTGTGAGAGGAACTGGGCAAGGGTTGCAATTTGCAATTCTTGGCAATGATTATGCAACATTACAACCCATTGCTGATAAGCTGGTGAGTGCTTTACAAGATGATCCGCGTTTTATTCGCCCACGCCTTACTGTTGATGCAACACAACCGCAATTTTTTATTGAAATCAATCGAAAAAAAGCCTCCGATTTAGGGATTGATATCGCCAATTTGGGCGATACATTACAAACAATGTTGGATGGTAAAAAGATTGGTTCCATTAACGTGGATGATCATTCTTACGATGTTAAATTGATATCGCGTACAAATTCTATGAAGAGTCCTAGCGATTTAGAAAATATTTTTTTAAAAACCAAAGACAATCGATATGTTCCTTTATCTGTTATTGCGCGTTTACATGAAAAAGCTATTGCTCCTCAATTAAAACGGGAAAAACGCATGAATGCTGTTGTTTTAAGCGCAAATCTTGCTCCAGATATCGCTTTAGGGGAAGCTTACCAAACTGTACAGAAAATTGCTTCTCCTTTGTTATCAAAAGGAACCTATTTGGTTCCCTTAGGGGAAGCCGAAACGCTTAATGAAACATCTTCCAATTTTATGATTGTTTTTGGCATTGCCTTTTTGATTATTTTATTGATTTTGGCTGCTCAGTTTGAAAGCTTTATTTCAGGATTCATTATCATGGCCACTGTCCCATTAGGGATTGGTTGTGCTGTAATTGCTATGCTATTAAGTGGTGTGAGTCTTAATATTTACAGCCAAATTGGATTAATTTTGTTAATTGGTGTTATGGCAAAAAATGGTATTCTCATTGTTGAATTTGCAGATCAATTACGTGATCAGGGAAGAAGCGTGCGTGAAGCCGTAGAAGAAGCAGCAAACATTCGCCTTCGTCCAGTTTGTATGACAATGATTTGTGCCATTTTAGGAGGTATTCCTTTGGTTTTAGCCAAAGGTGCTGGCGCAGAAGCTCGTATAGCTTTAGGTTGGGTTATCGTTGGTGGCTTAGGTTTAGCAACTATTTTTACGCTTTATGTTACACCGGTTGTTTATCTTTTTTTAGGGCGTTTTATAAGACCAAAAGCAGAAGAAGATTTACGTTTAACAAAAGAACTCAATCAAGTTAAATGATGTATATGATAGAAAAGATTTGAAAATTTATTCTTGTAAAAATATCATTTTCGGATCTTATCCTTTATATTTTGTATATTCCTTCATTTTTATGTGAGCAGTGAAAATAGCGAGCAATAAAAGAGATGCTTTCTGCTTTGTTATTGTTTGGGCATAGATTTCATTATCAATAACCGTATAGGATAAGCTTATGGGAGATAGCTTTTCGATTCGAAATGAAATGGCTTTTGAAGCCACATTAAAAGCTTTAAGAAACCATGCCGCAAAGGATGGGGTCTATGATATTCGTCGGCATTTTGTAGAAGATGAACAGCGTTTTTCCCATTTTTCCCTCAGACTTGATGATCTTCTTTTCGATTTTTCAAAATGTGGTGTGACATTTAAAACATTGCAACTTCTAGATGATTTAGCGGTCGCAGCAGATGTGTTAGGCCGGCGTGATGCAATGTTTTCTGGTAAGGCGATTAATACAACTGAAAAACGCTCAGTTCTTCATATTGCATTACGTTTACCTGCTGATGAAATTTTCATGTTGGATGGTCATAATCTTATTCGCGATATTCAAGACGTCCTTGAAGATATGGAAAGATTTTCTGAAAAGGTGCGTGATGGAAGCTATAAGGGAAGCAGTGGCGAGAGAATAAGTGATATTGTCAATATTGGTATTGGTGGTTCTGATCTTGGTCCTGCAATGGTCACATACGCTTTAAAACCTTATCATGATGGTCCACAGTGTCATTTTGTTTCGAATGCTGACAGTGCCCATATTTCTGATACTCTCTCTATTTTGAATCCAGCAACAACGCTGTTTGTCATTGCTTCTAAAACTTTTACAACGGCTGAAACAATGGTAAATGCTCAAGTTGCACGTCAGTGGATTTGTTCACATTTAGGAGAAAAAGCCGTTTGTACGCATTTTGTTGCTGTTTCAAGTGCGCTTGATAAAGTGGCAGAATTTGGCATAGATTCCACAAGCGTTTTTAAATTTTGGAATTGGGTTGGAGGACGTTATTCAATTTGGTCAGCCATTGGACTTGTTGTTATGTTTGCAATAGGTGGTGGAAATTTTCGCAAATTTCTCAACGGTGCTTTGCAAATGGACCAACATTTTAAAACTATGCCTTTGCATAAAAATATTCCTATTCGTTTTGCTCTTTTAGGATTTTGGCATCGTGTTATTTGTGGTTATTCATCACGTTCGATCATTCCTTATGCACAGCGTTTAATACATTTTCCAGCTTATTTACAACAGCTTGATATGGAATCAAATGGTAAGCAAGTCTCGCTGGATGGAAAACCATTAAGTTTTTCAAGTGGTCCAATTGTTTGGGGGGATTCAGGAACAAATAGTCAACATGCTTTTTTTCAGCTTCTGCATCAAGGAACAGATATTATTCCTGTAGAATTTATTTTATTTATAAAAGGGCATGAGAAAAATTTACATTCTATGTATGAGATGTTGCTAGCAAACGGTTTAGCACAATCAAAAGCATTGATGAAGGGGCGTAGTATTGAAGATGCTCGGCATATCTTGATAAAAAATGGAGTTGGTGAGGGTGAGGCAGATCATTTAGCACTTCATAGAAGTTTTAAAGGAAACCGTCCCAGCATTACGTTGGTTCAAGATTTATTAACACCTTTTGCACTCGGTCGTCTTATTGCACTTTATGAACATCGTACTTTTGTTGAAGGGATTTTAATGAATATTAATTCATTTGATCAATGGGGGGTTGAACTTGGTAAAGAATTAGCAAACGAGTTACTACCAATTCTTCGTGGAGAAAGTAAAGCGGATAATCGCGATAGTTCAACATTAGGGTTGCTAGCACATATTCAAGCAAGACGTGCAAAATAAATATAATTTGACAGTAGGTTTTGCACTAACTAAGCAAAAGTAGAATGAGAGAGAAATATGAGATAATTCTTTAATTTTACTATGCGTTCTCTTATTATCTGAACTAGATTTATGTAACAGAAAATCAAAAAAGTGCAAAAATTGTAAAAAGGAGAATTTATTCGCAAAAACGATAAAGACCTTTGAGAGGTCTTTGAAGACCCTTTGAGCCCCCCTTAAAATCCTTCGAAAAAAATAAAATGGTACAAAATCTGCTGACAAGCTACAACCGGCAAGCTACGATTGAAGACATTTTAATAATATCGTTTTATAAATTAATGGCGGAGAGAGAGGGATTTGAACCCCCGATAGAGTTGCCCCTATGCCGCATTTCGAGTGCGGTGCTTTCAACCACTCAGCCATCTCTCCATAATAAAGTGAAACAAAAATCGGCACTATTTGAGTGTATAAGGGGTAGATAACCTTCAATTGTTTTTGGTACAACCTTTTTTTCTTTTTTATGGGACTTTATTGACAGAGAATAGAAATTCCTTCATATATACAAAATATAAGCGTGGGGAAATCTGCGCATATTTGTGTTGAAGAAGGTTTTATCCTTCTTTGAGATTTATTACGACTGATAAAAAGCAGCCTATTTTCCCTTATTTCAAGGCAGAAATTAAATAAGAGCTGGAGTGAACGGAAGGATAAAAAATGTTCGCAGTCATTAAAACTGGTGGTAAGCAATACCGCATTGTTGCTAATCAAGTGGTAAAAGTTGAAAAAGTTAGTGGAAATGCGGGTGATGTTGTTGAATTCAATGACATATTAATGGTTGGGCAAGAAGGTAATGCGGTTATTGGTACCCCTGTCGTTGCTGATGCATTGGTGACAGCTGAGATTTTAGAACAGGCACGTGGGCGCAAGGTTATCGCATTTAAGAAGCGCCGTCGTCAAAATTCTAAACGCACGCGTGGCCATCGTCAAGAATTTACGAGGCTTCGTGTTTTAGAAATTTTAATGGGTGGTTCAAAACCTAAAAAAGTTGCTGCAAAACCGATAAAAGAAGAAGCAACTACACCACAAGAAACAAAAGCTGCTGCTTCTGTTGAGAAGACGGCTAAAAAAACGGTTGAAAAAAAGACTGCGCCGCAGAAGAAAGCGTCTGTAGCATCAAAGAGTAAGAAAGATTAAAGGAGAGCGTCTATGGCACATAAAAAAGCTGGTGGTTCCTCGCGTAATGGTCGTGATTCAGAATCGAAACGTCTAGGCGTTAAAAAATTTGGTGGTGAAACCGTTATTGCCGGAAATATTATTATTCGCCAGCGTGGTACACGTTGGCATCCTGGTAACAATGTTGGTATTGGAAAAGATCATACGCTTTTTGCATTATCAAATGGAAAGGTTTCTTTTCAACGCAAAGCGGGTAATCGTTCCTATGTTTCAGTCATTCCTATGCTGGAGGCAGCAGAGTAATCTGTAACACTCTCTAGCAATCAACAGGATTTCATTGAATTATAGTTGTGGTTTTATAAGTATTAAAAGGGAAAGATAGAGTCTTATCTTTCCCTTTTTGCGTTGGTACTATAATAAATGTAGAAGATATGCGAAAAAGGTAGAATTGAGGAAATGGCTTTTCTCAATGAGGGAAAAAGTTTGTGCGATGTTATGTTAGTATTTAGTACTGAACATATTGATATTATGATAGAGTTTGTTGATAAATTTCTGTATAATAATAGTGAGAGAGACTTTCTTTTTATGCATGAAGAAGTGTCTAGTGATTTCTTATAAGAGAAGCAGTTTGTTTTCAGAAAATTATGAGAAATTTAATGAGAGCATTCTTTATGTAATCATTTTGATAAAGATGGGTCTTTTTATCGGCATTGTGGTATTGATGAGTTGTCATACTGTTTTTAGTTGGTAGTGTGGATAGGTGTGGCTATTCATTTAAAAAGACATAGGGATAAAAAATCCATAAGAAGGCAGCCAAAACTACTTTGAAAGTGACGTGCATTAAGGAATTTTCGGTAAATCAAGAGTGAAATTATATTTTTAAGGAGGACGGTGTTTAAAGATATAAAAATAACCAACGTGCAATCAGCGCCCTTCAAGAATATTTTTTCTGATTTCACTATTATTGTGTATTGTTGAAAGTAAATAAGCATAAGAGCTAGGGTTAAGGCAATCATTGCGTTTCATTTTTTACTTTATTTATCTTATTTGTAGAGTTTTTCTTTATTTTAGTAATTGATGATGGTGCTTGGGGGGATGTTCGTACTTTGCAAATGTGCGACAGAGGGTATTGTGTATTTGCGATATTGATTGAAGTAAAGGTGTAGCTTAAAATATATAAATATTATATATCGAGGGTTTGATATCATAAGATGGGCAGCACGGAATTTTAAAGATGATAAGTTGCATGGAGCAATTTGTAATTATGTAATGAATTTATAAAGAGGGATAATAGGTTAAATAAACTTTGAGGAATCAATCAAAATATTAGCTGAAGTTACGGATGATTGGGAAGGATGCTTTCTTGTAGGAAAAATAATGAAAAGTTATGTTGAATAACTTAGGATAATGAGAGCGTTTCGAAAACATAGTTTTTCAGGTGATTGGTTCTGTAGAAAATGGGGTTTTGTCTTTGTAAAGTAAAAGAGTAAGAGGCAGATTTGCTTATAATGGTTTTAAGCACTTCGCTAGATAATAATATCCAATTGTTTTATCGGTTATATTGAGGTATTTAAGCACCTCACTTAGCTATATTCCGTAAAATATAAATAAAGCTGTGGTGGTATTTATAGCTTGTATTTTGGGAAATGCAGCTTTGAAAAGGAATGTGTCAGAGATATTGGTGTTCAAATGTGAGGCAATTTGAATTCATGATGAGATATGAGAAAGCAGAAGCAATGAATGTAGATTTTGCTGATGGTGAAATCTTGTCTATAAGATCTGTACAACTTGCAGCTGCTTTTGATCATAAAAATGATGCAATTTATGCTGCTGCTGAATTGCTTGTGCAGGTTGGTGCAGTTGATAAGTGTTATCTGGCAAGCATGCTTGCACGTGAAGAAACAACCAATACTTGGCTTGGAAATGGTATAGCCATTCCTCATGGTATGGCTGAAAATCGTGATTTAATTATCAAGGATGCTGTTGCTGTTATACAGGTTCCTGCTGGTGTTGAGTGGCAGGATGGCAAGAAAGCATATTTGGTTATTGCCATTGCAGCGTGTCCAGATCGCTATAGAGAAATTTGTAAAAAATTGACGTCTCTTTTATTTGATAAAAAACAGCTTGAAGTACTTGCAACCACTATGGACAAACAACAAATTGTTACAACTTTGTTTGACCAAAATATGAAGATAGAAAAAACTTTTATTGGTGACCTTTCTGTGTGTCAGGAATGGACTTTAGATTATCCAAGTGGTCTCCATGCACGACCAGCTTCTCTTTGGGTTGATTTTGCGAAAAAGGCTCAAAGTTCCATCAGAGTTCGCCATGGTCAATATACCGTTGAAATGAAAAATTTGGTTGGTTTATTGCAATTAGGAGCAAAAAACGGTGATGTTCTGATTTTTTCTACAGATGCTTCAGAAGGAGCACAACTTCTCAATGATGCCATTGCTATTGCAAAAAAAGTGAGTATTAGTGAAAAATGCTTGATGAAAGCAATGGAATCTCAAACAAAGGCTTTTCATGGTTGGTATCCACGCTCTATGCAAAAAGGCATTTCTGGTGTTGGAGCGAGTTCAGGATTAGCATTTGGTAAGATTTTTGTTTTAAGGCAAAATGATATTTCCATAATAGACCAGCCAATTGATTTTGCAGCTGGTGCAGCATGTCTTGAAAATGCTCTTACAAAAACAAAACATAAAATGGCATCTGTAATTTCTGATATTACAGTGCGTATGGGAGCAGATTCTGCTGCAATTTTTTCTGCGCAAATGGTTTTGCTTGAAGATGAAAATTTAATAGCTCAAGCTTGTCGTTTTATAGCGGAAGGTCATGGTGTCGCTTGGTCTTGGGATAGAGCGGTTCGTCAATTTTCAGATATGTTTTTTAAGGTAGATAATCCTTTGTTAGCAGCACGTGCTGTTAATTTAGTTGATGTTGGTCGACGTGTTTTAGGTGAAATCAATCCATCCTATAGATCGTTCTTTTTAAATGATATTCCACATGGTGTAATTCTGGTTACAAATGACCTTTCTCCTTCTGATGTAGCACAACTTGATTGTACAAGGGTAAAAGGATTAGCAACAGCATGGGGAGGTCCATTATCTCATACAGCTATTTTGGCGCGTACTCTTGGTATTCCAATGGTTGTTGCTACAGGTGATGATATTTTAGCGATTCAGTCTGATATTCAGGCTATTATTGATGGCGATAACGGGTTTATTTACCTTGATCCTACGCTTGAAGACGTTGAAGATGCTCAAAGGCATATTGATACTGTTGCGCAAAAACGTGTCAGTGAAATAAGTGCGTGTAGATTACCAGCGCAAACGATAGATGGTCAAAGAATTCGTATCATGGCCAATGTCAACTACGCAAATCAGGTTCCTGTTGCGCTTGATTTGGGGGCTGAAGGTGTTGGACTCATGCGCACGGAATTTTTGTTTTTAGAGAATCCACATATTCCGGATGAAGAGCTACAATTTAATATATATCGGACGATGATTACAGCTGTAGGAGATAAGCCATTAATTATTCGTGCACTTGATATTGGTGGGGATAAACAGGTTACGCATTTACATTTATCTAAAGAGGACAATCCTTTTTTAGGTGTTCGAGGAACGCGGCTTTTGTTACGTCGACGTGATCTTTTGGTGCCTCAATTACGTGCTTTATATCGAGCAGCAAAAGAGGGCGGAGATCTATGGATTGTGTTTCCGATGGTCATGTCTGTTTCAGAGATTGTCGCTATAAAAAAGATTGCAGAGGAAATCCGCAACGATATTGATGCACCAAAATTAAAACTTGGTATTATGATCGAAGTTCCAGCAGCGGCCATTATGGCAGATGTATTGAGCGCCCATGTTGATTTTTTTTCAATTGGAACCAATGACCTAACACAGTATACAATGGCTGTTGATCGGCAAAATCCGTACCTTGTGTCTGAAGCTGATAGCCTTGATCCAGCAGTTTTGCGTATGATTTATCAGACTATTCAGGGAGCTGCACAACATAAGTGTTGGGTTAGTGTATGTGGTGGTATGGCTGGAGATCCTTTTGGTGCAATGATTTTGACTGGATTGGGAATTAATGAGCTTTCTATGATATCTTGCGATATTTCTCCAGTAAAGGCGTGTTTACAGACTCATAGTTTTGAAGATATGAAAATTTTAGCACAAAAAGCATTACAATGTGAAACTGCACGAGCTGTACGTGCTCTAAGCAAGGATATAAGGTGATAGAGAACATTAAGGGGAAAAAACGAGCTCATTTTTCAGACTAATCAGATCTTTAGTGTTGTAAAACATTATCCTTTAGGACAATTATAAGCAGCATATTAATTTGTAATGGTAATTTATCGTGTTACATAATGAGAGCCTTAAATATTGTAGGGTTTTCTCGTTTTAAATTTCTCTATATTAAATTAATAAAAATTATTCTTTTATACATTACAAAGAGGAGTAATGTATGGATAAAAACACTCTAAGAAAGAATAAATGCCTTTTATGCATTCTCTCAAATCGCAATGGATGTTGTAATATTAGGTGATAAATAGCGTGATGGTACTTGGCTTTTACTTTTTATTTAAGGAAAGATGATGCTATCCAATAGATTTTATACCATTCATAGACACCGTATGAGGTAGATGTGACAAGCTTTAAGAGATGTTTTTTAACAAACGTGTGGATGAGAAAGAAAATAGTATTTTTAGAGTATTCTGTTTTGTTATGAGACCATATCCCACTTAAAGAATGCGATAATCAAAAGTATGAAGTAATACGTAATCTCTTTTAAATAATAGAGATTACTTTAGATATTTTGAAAACTGTAAAGCTGAATTTAAAAGCATATGGTAAAAATGAAAACAGGTTTGCATTTTTATGATTTTGTATTTGACCAAAATGACTATTTTTTCATTTCAGAAAATAAGATATATTCATACATATTAAATTAAAAATGCAAAGGTTTTTTTTGTCTGAATTTTATTTTCTTTAGTATCAACTAAATATAGAAGTGTGAAATTGAATAGAGGATTTAGAGTAGGGCTTATTCTGTAATCCTATGAAAGAGGAAACTGACACCATCACACTATTTTACAGCCCTCAATGTTGCAAGAATTCGTGCTATTTGAAAAAATACATAAGAGGCACTTATCCTCTCTTAAAATGTTCTTCCTCCACATACCATCCCCGCTTATGACGTATAAACGATAATTTATTATTATAAATCAATATTTATATATTATCTGAAACATAAAAGTGATTAGCAGGTAGATCTCATTTCAAGAGAGAGTTGTTTGTAATCAAAGTTACAGTGATTAAGTATTTTCATCCTTGGAGGCAAGAAGAAGGTTGAAAACGATTTTTATTGAAATGAAATTTATTATCTGAATAAACAATTTTAATATTATATATATAAGAAGTTCATATCGTTATTATTCTATTTATTATTAGGGTAATCAATGGTGTTAAGTGAGAGATATTTAATTATTTGGTTATGCAAAACCATGGACTGTATGCCAATTTTAAGAGAAGTATTTTTTTGTGAAGCAGAAAGTGCGTAAATGAGTATGAAAATTTATAACTGGTGACAATCTTTTTATTCCCATTATTGTATTCTACAAACCTATCCACGAAAAAAGTTTTTTCCTAAAAAGAAGGGATGTGCTTGTTATTCAACAGATATAAGCTCTTACTTTAATAAATGAATTTATTTTTTGGGTTTTGAATGTATAGTTTAGACTTGCACGTTATTTCTTTCTGGGTATAGTGCAAACTTCTGGAGAGGTGGCCGAGTGGTTGAAGGCGCACGCCTGGAACGCGTGTATATGGGAAACCATATCGAGGGTTCGAATCCCTCTCTCTCCGCCATTAATTTAAAACGAACTTTCATATGCTTGATATGACATAGTTTAAAAAGCTCAGCATTTGCAGGATTTTTTGCTGTTGCAATTGACCAGTTCGCGCCAATCTATGCCTGTCATTATGTACACCTAGAAATTGCTGTTGAATTTCCATGAATTTTACACTTTTTAAGCTCCTCTCCTCTCGATCTTGAGATAACCTGATCTAGCATAAACGATCTCTTCAAATATCATTAAAGGATTTTTGCCATTATCACTAACTTCTGGTAGAGCTTTTAGAATTAATGGTGATCATAGTGCTATTTGCAATTTCGTTGCTTAACGGGCTATCCACATGAGAGGTAACAAACACCTCAGCTTTTCTCACGCAATGTGCTTATTTAAAATTAATGTCATGAATATTTGTACAAAATTTTTATCTATACGATAATCAAAAAAAGGCTGACGTAATATAATAATTGAATATCATTCATGCGGCGCTTTCTTTTATCTTTAAGCTTTGTATGTAAATAGATAGTCCGTGCAAAATAAATAAAGGGGCGCAAAAGCCTATAAATACACATAGGACGTATAATATAGAAAATGAAAAAAATTTTCCTGCATATAAAAGCACAATAGAGAATAAAGCTGTTATGATGCGTACACTGGCATCGCCTGCCAAAATCACCTCGGCTAAATTTTCATTAGGTGTGATAGCTTGTCCAATTGTTATTCCCGATATCCTAAAATAAAATTGCCCAATACCTAATAAAAACCCCATAATATAAAGGGAATATTGAGTAAAATTTAAATATAAAACAAAAGAGATTGCGATCACGGCAAATGCCGGTGCCCCCCATACAAAAAAACGAATTAAAGATGGAAATTTCTGTAAATAATAAGATGAGATAAGACCATTGATCACAAAACCCAGTGCTGACAAAGCAAAAATAGAATTTTGAATAGCTGTAAATTTTATATTATCTGATGTTATAGAAGCAAGCACAAGTGGCAATAAAACAATAGGCCCCGTATAGAGAGAATTATTCAAAATACGATTAATCGTTAAAAAACGCAACGCAGAAATCCGCCAAAGGCACCTGAACCCAACTCCATAAGCTTTTTGAGATGGCTTTTTTAATAGCTCTTTTGCTCTGTTTAGTTGTTGTATAGACTTTATACGAAACCATAAGCAGGCATTCAAAAGATAGATAAATACAATAAAGGCTATAGCTATTTTGTGCCCCAAATGCGCAATTATAAAATATATAAGCAATGGGGATATAATAACAAAAAACTGACAGCAACTAGTGTAAAATGCAAAAATTCCAGCTTTTTGTTTGGGAGCTGGAACCAGCTGATTCAAGGCACTATTGTTATTTGGGTTATCAGCCCCCATCAAGAGAGCAAGTAAAAAAAATACAAATAAAATAAGTACTGGATTGTTCATAAATAATAAGAAAGACAATAAACAAGCGCAAGTAATTTGACTATAAAACCCAATTATAAAGCCTTGATAGTGCGCCAACACGTTTCCCAAACATAAGCCAGCAATTCCAATTGCGATTAAATTAACGACATTTAAAGTAGCAGACGCTTCTCCTGTTGTATCTTGGAATTGTAACAAAGAAAGGCCAATAGATAATACACCACTAGCACAAAAACTCGTCAAACAACCAATCACAATCATAAGAAAAACAGAATTACGCAATAGCCTCTTTCCTTTTAAACAGAGACTCAAGCCATTTTATGATTTTCTCCATTGTCGAATATGGTTCGGTACTAAATTCCAGTTTTTCATAAAAGTTTAGTTCAAATGCGTTATAGGCACTTATTTTTTGAAAGTCATCTGTCAGCATGAATTCTATACTTGGCAACGTTGTACCCATAGATTGAGATAAATAATAGGAAATTACTTTCCAATACATATAGGTATGCTCTCTTGCCAAATAATTTTCCAAGGCATATTTCAAGTGACAACCACTTAAAAGATATTTCGGACAATGGTGCAACGGATAATAAATACAAATAGCACCGGCTTCGTGTCCGGGACAAGAAGAAATATTAATATTTTTATCATTTCATAATATTATAAAAACGCTCAGTGAGCAGATCTTCCAAATTTAGTCTAGTCACAACAAGATTGGTTGCTAATTTTTGAGAGACATGAGACCAAGCCAATCTTACTACTAAAGTTCCAATAACCTTTAAGTCAGATTCTGGATAAGCTTTTTTAAAATTTTCCACCCATATGTCTCTGTGACATATAATAATTGGCTCATCTCGTCTGAATGAACAAGATGTAATTCTAAACCAATATTATCACAAAGTTTTGAGCTCTTGAATTCTCCGTATCCTAATCTGGTATTCTTAAATCATCATAGGAACTAAGAATTTTTAAGTATTCCAACTTTTATTAAACTTTGTAACAATCTATTGGAATCTCCCCTTCACTGACTTCGACAATTATTTTCTCACCACTACAAGAACAAAAAATTATCTTTGAATTTGTTTATTTTTAGAAAAAAAATGAGCAACACTCTTTCTTAACTAAAAGAAACACGCTCTCTACCTTTTTCTTTATGATTATCAAAAACCTATCCCGTTATAATTTAACCATCCATTATTAGGAGAATATTCTGCGTTTAGCCTAATAAACTGTTATAATCAATGTTTCTCTCTGTTCTAAAAATCAGCGTTTTTTCTCCTAGAGATACTCATAATTTCTGTACAATCTTTCCCAAAAAGGCCCCCCTAAACATTGCTATTAACATGATCATCCTGAGAAGTTTTATACATACACACTGCATTCTATGTATTTTTTGGAAAATCCCTTTGAATCTCTATCGAGCCTTGTTTTGGCAGCAACATTTTGAATATATCATAAATATTTTTATTTAATTTTAGAAAACTTAGTCATTATCGTGTTTCATTAGATGATATGAGCAAGGTAGGGATTCAATAGTGTTGTCTTGCAGAAAATATTGCGTCCATTCTCTATTTTGGAGTTTGCTATATTTTCTTAAAAAAGGAGATTTTGTGATAATATCAAAAGGTTCAGGCCTTTTTCCTACAACGAGAATACATTTTGTTCTGTAGAGAGAAGACTTAGAAAAAACACTTAAGCTGGAAAGTTAACATAAATATAGAACTTACTTAATTCTGTTTATATGAGACGGGACATTGCAAGCTATAAACATAGGTTCGCCATGAAAGCAGAACTCTCATAGATGATTGTACATATTTTTTTGTATATGCTTAGGTCACTCTCGGTTGTCAAAAGCTCGCAAACTTTTAAGTGTAGACCAGAATTTTTCTCTATAAACTTCGATACTTTGTATGGGGGCAGGCTCCTCGAATGCAACAAAAGATGTGTTCTTTCCAAAACTTTTATAATTATCGCAATAAGTTATCAGGTCTTCCATTATATTTTTTGAGGTCAGCTTGTTGTAGAACCCAAATCTAAGCATATTTTTTGAGTATCCATTTACACCGAATAGGCAGAAAAGGCCTAATTGTGTTATTCATGGTTGCATTGAATTCTTTAAAAATGACTTGCTTCCATTTTTAATATTTGTCTATATTTTCAATTATTTGCGCTTCTGAATCCATTTTTTCTTCCCAATTGCTATATTTTATAAGAAATTGCTACGAATGATCCTCTCCAAAGCTGATAATTCATCATCACTGTGTCCCCAAATTGCTATAATAGCTGGGCAGGTATTTAAATCGATGGTTAGGGGGAGGAGCTCGTTTTCTTTAAAAAAGAGCGTAAAATGAACCACATTTTCCCAAGAATGAAGCTTTTGCCGCCATACGTTAACATCTTTTATAATATGACCGTCGATCTCGTTGATAAGGAAGATAATACGCCCTTTTTTCTTAAAGCGACTTGGGGTTTGCGAAAACACGCCTGCAATAAGGTTAACGGAGCTTTCAAGTAAACCATCTTCATAGCAATGCGCGAACAAGGTGGGTGCAATTCCTCCGTGGAGGCGGGCTCCTACTTCGATCATCACTGGACCACGAGCTGTTTGCATGATTTCCATATGCGCAGGTCCATATTCAATCCCCAGTGCGCGAATGCATTGTTTTGCATAAGAGATAAGAGGGGCATAAGAGGGATCTTGAGCATCAAGCACATCAAGCGATTCATAAACAAAAGCACTTCCATTATGAATACCTTTTTTATACCGCGATAAAGCACATATCTTTATAGCCTCTCCATTTACAACGGCGTCGACGATGTATTCCTCTCCCTCCAATCTTTCTTGGAGCAAATAGGCCTCGTTAGGTGCGCCAAAAATATTTTTTTTCTTCCAGTCGATTTCAGAGGTCCACGTTACTACTTCCTCAAGATTAGAGAAAAACAAAACACCATCACTCCCTGCAGAATCATTTGGCTTTACCACATAGCCGCTGTGGCTTTCAAAACCATCGAGAGTACAATCGTTTTTTGTAAGAATTTTTGATCGGATGTAAGATAAACCATTTTCACAAAGGCGTTTTTGCATCGCTGCTTTTTTCCGTCGCCAATCGGTAGTCAAGGGGTTATTCCCAAGACAACCATAATAAGCCGCCAATTGCTCTGCACAATAGATACCTCTTTCGGCACCCGCTATTACAGCCTCTATCGTGCCGATAGGAAAGCGTTTCTTTATCTCATCTACACTATGAAGCTTCGCTTCTGCCATGCCCTTTCCCTGATAAGAAAGCATAAAGTGTGAAAAAGGAGCTGCTTGAGAGACAACACCATAACAAGCATAGCCTAATTTTTGCAAAGCAGGGCCATAGAGGGCACCCGTGGAGAAAGGGTCGACAATAAGAATAGGTTTTCTCATACTTTGTTCCGCTGTGATAAAAGGAAAAGAACATAAATAAAGATTATTAGCCCTATAAGGGGCAGAAGATAAACAGCTGCTTGAGGACCCATAAGGGCAGAGCTTGTAAGAAGACCAAGAATGACATAACCTGCCGATTGGGAGAGAGTATAAAGCATACCGCTATAGCTTCCCACCAGCTCTGCTTGAGCCTCTGTTTTGGTTGCTTCAATCGTATGTTTGCGGGCATTAATTCGCATGGTATTCATTGAAAAGCCAATAAAAAAGCAAAAGACCACAGCCAAATAGGGTGATTGTGTGGTGCTAAAAATAAGATCAGCCATGCTCAACATAAGGGCTGGGAGAATAAATTCAAAACGAGGGATTTTGATAAAAGCAGCTAAAAAAGCGCCCACGCCCGCAACCGCACTGCAAAGCCCATAATATTCAGAACCAAAATTTTTCACACTCTGAAAAAGAATAGTTGCCAGCGTATTATAAGCGCAAATATGAAAGCCAATAAGTCCTATGCAGACGCATAAAAGTTTAAGTTCACGGGAGAGCTCATCCGCTTGCGGTGTAGGCGCTGTCTTCTTACCAGTTGCAAGTGTTGTGGTATCTGTGGCGTTATATTCATCGCAAAAGATAATATATCCGGCTATAAGGCTTATAATGATGTCAAACACACAAAGTGTCACAATCAAACCATTATAACCGATTTCAGCTGCTGCCCCTCGAGGGCTGGTCGCTTCTAAGAGATAACCACTCAGTGCTGCTCCCAAAAATGCGCCAATTTGCACCACTGTTTGCATAATGCGGGAAGCCTTTTGGGCGCTAATATAACCACTAAGTGCTAGTTTAGTATTATAAGTCTCGAGAGTGCTTAAGGTAATCAAAGAGAGATAGCCGATAGAGATAGAGACAGCGATAAAACCAAAGGGGGAATCAGCGTAATGGAAAAGTGCAATCAATAAAAGAAGGCTATAGATAATGATTCGCCTTTTGTATAAATCGACCAACCGCAGTGAGGCTTTAATGTGCACAAGACCGCTTTTTTTCAAAAGATAGGGCATAAGGGTGCCCAAAGCCATGGTTACGCCTAGGAAAACCGATGAGGATGTTATGCGATAAGCATTCCAAAGATTACTTAAAAATAAAACCATATCAGAAAGATACAGCAGGACAACAAGCCCATAAAACCGAAACATCAGTTGTTTGTGCACATTATCCCCCCCCCATTTCAGAATCTCTTAAAAACACACAGTATTATAAATCAGCACACATGTTTACAAATAATAAATACACACACACATATTACTGGGCATGTCAAGTTTTTTGGTAGGGAACATTTGAACGCTGATGTTTATGGTAGTGATAGCTTATTATTCAGGAGAATGAATAGCGATGGAGGCTGGTATTTTTACTGCGTCTGTTGCGGGAGGCTTGCCAATAAGGGGAAAGCCAGATAACGAATATAACTATGTCCTAGAGATATATTTTGCGCTTTCAAGTTGATTTTATTTATACTCAAGGTTGAGGTTTTTCTATTGACCGTTGTTAGATGTTGTTGTGACAATAAACTTCGTTATCTATCAGAAACATTTATGGCATTAGCGCTAAGGTGTTGTATTAAAGCCTTTACATAGTAGTCTGTCTGATAGAGAGGTATTATTGGTTCAGTTTTAGGAGGCTTTATTACGGCTGATTTGGGCGTCGTCGTTGTTTGAGGTCTTATTATAATATTCTTAATTTCAGTTTATGAATATACCGAAAAATATAGTGAAACATTTGATTTAAACGCTTTTGCAAGGCATATTTCAATATCTCAGCGATGTTTTCCAAGAATTGCTCTGCTGCTTTTTGACGGGATCGGATATCAAATGCTTATAGCGAGGGCAGTGGTTTGAGAAAAGATAGAGTTGATTTCATTAGCTTCCTATGGAGCGCAATCTAGTAGCAGCTCTTAAGGGACAATAATATACTGAGGTCGAACTCATTTCTATACACTTACACGACGCTATAGGAGTAATCCTCAGAAACTCTACTAGAATTCGTCAAAAAATGACAGGTTATGGAGTGTGAACAAAAAAATATATTTTTTACAAATACTTAATCTCATTTTAAGTTGTCTAAAATATAACCTTATCTTAAAACTAAGTCTATATACTACCATTTATCATAAAGTTATACAAAATGCGGGAGTATTGTGTTTTTCTGTTTAGAGACGAGTTAAAAAACACCTTATTAAACATTAAGAGATTTCAGACATAAAACAATTTAACTTATGGAAAGTATATAGACAAAATGTATCTTGATAAAAAAGTTTATAATTCCATGTGGTCTCCAAAGAAATTTTCTGGTTCTTTTATTGTCTTATGTGGATTTGATGGGAGTGGTAAGACAACACAAACAAAAGAAATCGCTCGCCATTACTCAATAGAAAAACATATAATACAAACTTTTCAACCCAGTTATTGGTATAGAAATAATCCAGAAATTAGAGATTACTTAGATAATGGAAAAGCAATTGATCCATTGCTTTTAGCACTCTTATCAGCGACAGATAGACGCAAACATACGCTTGAAATTATTGAACCTTCCTTAACGTCATCGCAAAATTTATTAATTAGCGATCGATATGTTTATTCTAGTCTTGCTTATTTTTATGCTCGAGAGCTTTCTGTTGAAAGTGTAGTTAAATTAAATCAATCTATTCCAAGACCTCATATTACATTTTATCTTCATTTACCGCCCACTACTATACTAGAGCGGTTGCAGAAAAGGGATGGTTTAAACTTAAAATACGAAGAAAAACTCTCTTTTATTGAAAAAGTTTACAAAGTATACAAAGTTTTATCAGAAATAGATGAGCGGTTTATAACAATTGATGGAACTGCTTCTGTTTCTTTAATTCATCATCAAATACGACATCATATAGATGAAGTTTGTTTTTGATTATGAATAAAATCATTTATTAATCAATTTATCCACGATAGATCCTCCTTTATGTATTCGTACTCTAAATCTGAAACTTTAGAGATATGATTGTAATAATTTAACTGCTCAGGAAAAATATCACGTTATATATTTTAATTAGAAAACTAACTGTAATGAGCTTGTTTTAAAAGATTTAGAGAAGGGGAGTAGAAAAGTTAGCAATATTTATTGTGAGGATAATAGTATGTTTATTCTTTTAGAGACGAAGTGTGGTGATAGAAGAACGACATGGAGGAATATACTCGAGCATATTTTAGTGCACGGAATAATAAGGACAATAATGTGAGTGAAGCTTCCATACCGTAAAATTGTTTCACATATGTATAAAGGTGTAGCTTCTGAATAAAACGCACATAAAATATTAATTTTGTTTTTGTCCATAAATGTTCCGTTTTCATAGAAGAATTAATCATAAAACAGCACAAAGATTGTAAAAGCCTCAAAAAAGAAATTTTGCTTTCTTAAATTTAATGATCTAAAATAAAAATTGTAAGAATGCCTGTTTTTAAACAGGATGTATCATGCATATCGACTGGTATTCATTTTAGAGGATAATTTATGTTCACTTCAAATTTGAAGGAACGCATTGCTTTATTTGAAAATAGAACTTTTCTCTATTTTACTTTGAGCGGCTTATTTGCTACATTTGGAAGTGGACTAAATTATATTACATTGTCATGGCTCGCTTACAATCAGACGGGCTCAATCCGTGGTGTAGCGTTGATGATGCTTTTTCTTTGGACGCCTGGCATTATTTTTGCGCCTATTTTTGGCATATTGGCAGATAAATATAATCGTAAAACGCAGATTATTATTTCAAATCTTGTGAGAGGTTTGGTAATTGTAAGCTGGGTAATGCTTTGGCATTTTGGTATAGAAATTGAATTGATGGTCTTATCTGCTCTTTTGGGTATTTTTATCCCTTTTTATATGCCATCAGCTATTTCTTTAATTCAAAGTATTGTGCTGAAGGAACAGCTCATCAATGCAAATGCGACCATCGATATGGTTTATGAACTTGGCACTATCGTAGGTATGGGCTTAAGTGGATTTATACTGTCCTATGCAGGAACAAAAGGAACTCTTCTAATAGGTGGTATATTCTTTATCATTGCTGGTTTATTTAATTTTGCAATGAAGGTACCTAAAAACCGAAGATCTAAAAATCAAAACCAGCAAAATTGGTGGGAAAATTATACAGCATCCCTTCATTATTTTAAACAGAATCCGGCTCTTTTTGTACCTTATATAAGCCAGATGATTATTATGACTCTTTTGATGACCATTCCTGTTATTCTCGTTCCTTATATACAAGAGGTTTTACATGCAGATAGCAGTATCTTTGCAATATTTGAGGTGCTTTATTCTATGGGCGTATTGACAGGTGCGTTTTTTTCACCACTTCTTTGTAAAGTTTTATCTATCAGGAAAACATTAGCCATTTTATTAGCTTTTATGGCTATTGGCCTCGCTATTCTATCTGTTAATACACACAATTTTGTTGTTTTTCCTGTTTACTTTATGATTGGATTTGGACTTTCGAGTTGGGCTCTTTCGATTTCTTTATCACAACTCTCTTGTGATCCTGAATACCAAGGAAGATTGCAGGCAAGTTTTAATGGTATCTCTGGATGCTTGATCCTCGGAGTCTACCTCATTATGGCAAGCGATAACAGTAGCATATCACCTCAATCGATATATTTTTTTCAAAGCATTGTTGCGTTTGTTGGAATACTCATAGTGCTGTTTTATAGACATGAAAAACAATAAATTACGTTTAAGAGTGGTCAATATACGCTATTTTATAAACATTTACGCTGCAGCACATTTCATATTTTGCTTTTAAAGGAGAGTTGAGAAAATGTAAAAGTTGGTGCTTAATGAACAAAGCATAAATTGATGTATACTAGAGAATACTCTCTATTTTTTGATAATGATCTAAAAGAATTGATGCGTTTCTTTAATTCATCTCACTGTTGTTAAGAAGACGAAAACGTAACACTTTAAATCTTCTTGAAAGTTTTTTGTTTAAGCGTAGTAGAAAGTAAAGCAATGAGGTAATATCGTATCATATGGGAGAGTATTGTATTATTTTTGTTTTTCAAAATCCATATGAAAAATTGTATCAATTTCATCTTCATTGGAATGGGTATTTCTACGACGATGCAAGGTTTGCACAATCTCTTTTTTTAAAACAGCATCTGTTTCACTTAAACGATGAATACTGAGTTCCAATTCAAGAGATAACGCCAAATCCACGCACAATTTAAGCTCTTCTCCAATGTCGAAACCGCGTTGATAGTCGTCATAAAGACCAACCAGTGTATCAGATAATTCTTTATCGCATAAAGAGGTCATGCTTAATTCCTCAACGTTGCGGGTTTCCATGCAGCTTTTTTAAGTATCACTCCACTATCATCACTTAAAATTGCCATGTATACGAACCTCATGGTTTTGTCAATTTTCTGCAAAATACGCGCTTTTAAATCAATGCCTATTAAAGATTTTATTACTCCAAGTTTTTGAAGCGCCCAATTGTAAATATGGATGGCAATGTGTTTACTATAGAACTTATAGCATTTAAAATACACTGCCAAAAGGCTTTTAATGTGCGTAGAGGAAGAGTATTCTGACGATAAACCAAACACCCTGAAATCTCTATTGCCAATTACAGCTAACTCAGTGTCATTAATATATAAAATAAGCAAACAGGGTTTGTAAACGTCTAACTTTTTAATAACGAGTGATAATCTCATTTTTTGTAGAATACCAATTATTTTGCCTGTTTTATATTGATTTTTAGACATTGATAAACTTTTTACCTTATAAAAACCTATGGGAAATGAATTTGCATATTTTTGTAATAAGATTTCAGTGGTATATTGCACAGCATGGAATGAAGAGAATCGTATTAGGCTTTTTGCTTTTGGAAGAATATGACTGCGACTTGTGAGAAAGCAGTTGGCAAGAATTGGCTTGGCATGCAAACTGATAGAGTTGGCAGTGGCGCATTTAGCTTTTTCATTGGGCTGTGTCCAAATGTTTTTGACTCTGGAAAATAGCCTCTGATAGGCTTGAGTTTTTCCAAGGTTATATTACAGGGGCGCAGTTCAGTAAAATACCACGGCGATTGCATTTTTTGTGTAATTGTCATAATTTTCGCTCCTGCTTAAACGGATGCTGCAACATCTGTTTTTGTGGGGTTATGTATGTGATAACTGCTCTTTTTAAGGAGCAGTAATAATAGATATAAATCAATATAATTATTTAGTCAACAATTATATTGATTTTGGAGTGTTTTTTGGCTCGTCCGGAAGCAAAACCTAAAACTGAGTTGGCAAAACGTTTTCGTGAAGTGCGTCACGCTCTTGGTTTTACAGAGCGTAAGCAGTTTGCTGCACATCTTGGTATCACTGCTGGCTCTGTAGGAACTTATGAAACTGGTATAAGTGAGCCTACAGCCTCTGCGCTCTCCAAATATCAAGAAATTTGTGGTATTTCCTTAGATTGGCTTGTGACGGGCAATGGCGAGATGTTTTCAGATATGGCAAAGGCAAAAGCAGCTGGTTTTAAACCGCAAGCGATACCTGCTGGGCTGATGAAAAAGCTGGGACATTTAGTTTATACGACCTATCATGATGCAAAAATAGATCTTTCTCCTGAAGATGTTGCGGAATTAGCAGCAGAGCTTTATGGAAGATTACAAGAGCTTATTCAAAACCTCAATGATATGGAAGAAGTCGAAGCCACTTTGCCACTTTTAAAATTACATTTAAAGCGTAAAATCGAAACTGAAAAGCATATCTAGAAATTTCATAAGATACGAATGAACAGCCTTTTTAAAAAATAAAACTTTTTTGATTTTCTGCTGTATAACCAAGTTTGGAATGTGAAAATCTCACGATCTTCGAGTCTTTTATTCAACCTGAAAAACGAGAAACTATCATTATAAATCAATATATTGTTCTGATTAAAAATAAAGCAGTTCATAAAAAGAACGACGGGTAGCAATACAAACAAATTGATTCAAAAAGAAGCTAATATAGTGTCATTCCTGAAATATTTGTTGGTTGAGGGAAAAGATACTGACAACAGTGAAAATACAATGACGATGTTTTGTTCCTATAGAAGGGTAACAGACATATACGCGAGAAGAACGAAAGATCATTTATAGCACTTTTGTCTTTTTATGAAGAGGACAAGATGAGCACGTTGGAACTTTTTACAGAGCGTGCATCATTATATTAAGAAAGATTTCTTTCAAAGATATGCATTATATATTGAAACAGATTATCTCGCAACAAAGAGTGAGATTATCATGATAATCGTTATCTATTACATTGTGCTATAAGTTAAAAAAATCATAAATTTGTGTTTATAAGAACAGCTATTTTATTGAGAAGTATTTTTACAAATTTATAAAAAATTATTTTTTACACTCTTGCCATTTTGCTGATGCGCTTTATTTGAAAAGTAGAATTGCTCTTTAGTGAAACTATTTTGTTAAGAGATAAATCGCAGTATTTTTAAATGGAGATTACGGTATATTTTCAAAGTCTTGTGTTTTTATTGATTTTTTAGCTTGAATCCCTCTAGCTAAAAGGGTTGGGGACTTTTCTAGATTTGATGTTGTTGCAGAGATTTAGGGCGATGCCGTAAAGATGGCGGTATCGTAGGGGGAGAGTTTTGTCTTGATTTATTGGTTTTTGAAGTGCGCAAACAAGGGTTTTGCCGTGTGTGTTTTCGCACGTTGTAATGATGTTGAACTCTGTTGGAGGAGGTTCTTATGAAAAAAAAATATTCCACACCAAATTTAATTAAAGTTGTCTCTCTTAGTACGGTAATGGCGACACTCTTATCGAGTGTTTCTCCTGTTTTTGCTGCCGGTCTTTCCATAAGAGGAGCAACTGTTCAGAGTTCGAATCTTGGTAATGTTCCTTATCCACATGGTAGTCATGGCAGTGTTGTTCTATCTGGTGATGATGATTTCTGTGGTGTAGACAACGTTATTGGTCGTGGCGGCAAACAACAAGCGTCAGTTACTCAACGAATAACTGCAAAAGAACAATATAATAGATTTATTAATGATCAGGATTTTTCTGGCCGTCATCCCTATGGTACGACGACTGAACAGGTTACTTGGGTTAGTGATGGTGTGACGATTAACGGTCGTGGTCAGCAGGTGAGTGGCTATATGGGAGCGCTGTACGGTGGTTCTATAAATGCTCTGCCTGAGGCTTATGGTGTTTATTCTTTTGCAACCGGTTGTGGATCTGCTGCAACGGGTAATTATTCAACCGTTTTTGGTGCAGGTGCAACAGCAAAAGCTGGTGGAGCGCAAGCTTTTGGTGTTTCCGCGCTTGCGGCTGGAAAAGCAAGTGTTGCTATGGGTGTGGGATCAGAAGCGTCGGGGGAATCTACGGTTGCTATTGGTGGGCTTGCAACTGCTTCTGGTAAAAATAGCATTTCTATAGGTGAGAGTTCTCAAGCTACGCAGGACGATGCGATCGCGGTTGGTTCAAATGCAGAAGGGAACGGTATAAATAGTGTTGCTATTGGTAAGTTCGCATCTGCATCAGGTTACAATAGTTTTGCATTAGGGTTAAAGACCAAGGCAAGTAACGACTACACGGTTGCTATAGGCTCAAAGGCTGAGGCTCAAGCTCTTGGTTCTATTGCAATAGGTGGTGGAGAACCTGCAGACAACGGGGAAGAAAGAAAAGTAATAGCAAAAGGCAAAAATTCGATTGCCATAGGTTCTCATACTTTTGCTGAGACGGCGCATTCAGTTGCAATTGGTATAAATGCACAGGTACTTGTTATAGATGGTGTTGCCGTGGGTGGAGGGGCTGTCTCTCGTATTGATAAGCATGCTTTGGGTTATGATCCTGTAACAAATACTGTAACAACAAAGAGTGATCTTGCATGGAAAAGTACTGCGGGTGATTTTAGTGTTGGTAATACTAATCAGAATTTAACGCGACAGATTACAAATGTTGCAGCGGGGAGTAAAGACACTGATGCCGTCAATGTTGCACAGTTAAAAGCTATGAGAGATGTTATGGCTGGAGCAGGAGGCGGCTGGAAAATTTCTGTTAATGACGAAGGTTCTACAGATGTTAATCCAAGCGATATTGTAGATTTTTCAGTGAGAAGTAACGGCGGAGTAGGAAAAGACAACTTAAAGATTGAAAAAGACAGTGCAAATAATAAGCATAAAGTCAAATTTGCTTTGAGTGATACTCTTAAGTTGACGAGTGTCACTACAGGACAAAGTTCTATGAGTGACGATGGTTTTATGATCACTAATGGGGCAAAAATAACTATAGACGGTATTGATGCTGGCAATCAACAGATTACAGGAGTAAAAGACGGGACTGAAGATGATCATGCAGTGAATTATAAACAGCTGAAGGAAGTAAAAGAAGCAGCCAAAACGCACTGGCAACTTACTGTTAACGGTGAAAATCCTATGTCTATTGGACAGAACAATACGGTAAATTTTGCATCTGTTGGTAAGGAAGGGGGCGGGAATATCAAGATTGTAGGAGATGGTAGCCGTAATGTTACATTTGATTTAGCTGATGATATTACAGTGACAAGTGTTGCTGCCGGTAACAGCTTTATGAATAATGATGGTTTCATGATTACTGGTGGTCCTCATATGGCTACTGGAGGTATTTATGCTGGTAATAAAAAGATTACGGGAGTGCTAGCGGGAACTGATGCTGAGGATGCAGTAAATTATCAACAGTTGCAAGATTTTACAGCGAGAATTAAAACGGGTTGGAAACTTGCTGTTGAAGATGAAGAGGCTACAGATGTTGAGGCAGAGAGTACAGTAAAGTTTGTAGGTGTTAATGCAGAGGATGGTAATGAAGAAAGTAAGAATATCAAAATTACCAAAAACGGTGACAATACTGTAAAGTTTGATTTGAATGATATTGTCAGAGTTAAACGTGTAATAGCAGGTAAGGCGAATGTAAGCGATGATGGCTTCGTGATTACTGGTGGTCCTAATATGACTACTGGGGGTATTGATGCTGGTAATAAAAAGATTACGGGAGTGCTAGCGGGAACTGATGCTGAGGATGCTGTAAATTATAAGCAGTTGCAAGAAATAAAAGATCAAGTAGCAGGCGGTGCCCTTGTTAAATGGGACGAAAGCCAAAAGCTGATCACTGTTGGTAAGGAAAAAGGTGGCACGAAAATTGATATTGCAGGCAGTGATGGAGATCGGACTATCGCAGGCGTGAAAGCGGCAGAAAAGGATAATGAAGCTGTTAATAAAAAGCAACTTGATGATACTATAGTAAACATTAATAACAATATTAAGAATGTGAGTGATTTCGCGGTTCTCTACGATAAGAATGGGGATAATTCTGTCAATTATAACAGTGTGACTTTGGGTGGTGATAAGGGCAAGGGGCCAGTTGCTCTCCTTAATGTTAAAGGTGGTAAAATTTCTTCTGATTCAACAGAAGCGATAAATGGTAGTCAGGTCAATAAGATATCTGGAGATGTTGCAAAATTCTTTGGTGGGGGTGCAGCATTTCAGAATGGTGCTTTTGTAGGCCCTAGATATAATCTATCTAAAGTGTCTGAAGATGGTAACGTAGAACAGAAAACCTTTGAAAATGTTGGTGATGCTTTGACAGGGCTTGATGCGAATGTCAGAAATGTGAATAGTCGTTTAACACATGTAGTCAATAATTTTGTTGAGGAATTTCAGGGGCTCTCTGAAGATGCTTTATTGTGGGATAATGGAGAAGGAGCATTTGTTGCACTTCATGAAAAAGATGGTGTGGAGACAGATAGTAAGATTAAATTCCTTGCGGATGGCGATATTTCAGGAGATTCAACAGATGCAATAAATGGTTCTCAACTTTATAAGATGGGTGATAAGATTGCGAATTATTTTGGCGGTGATGCTAGCTATGAGAATGGAGAGTGGCAAGCTCCTACCTTCAAGGTTTCTCAGCGTAACGCGAATGGTACTATTGTTGCGAATAAATACAATAATGTTGCTGATGCTTTTGATGGAGTCGATGATTCTATCACGGATATTTATAATCAGATTAAAAATGTGACAAGCGATATCCTTGTCAAGCAAGATGGAGGAGAGAATTCTCCTATCACCATTGGTAAGGCAACAGGTGGTGCTGTAATTAATGTTGCAAATAAATCAGGGGAGGCTCGTACAATTTCTGGTGTAAAAGCAGCGGTAGAAGACAATGAAGCTGTTAATAAAAAACAACTCGATGAAAGCATAGGAAAGATTAACAACAATATTGAGAATATAAGTGCCTCTGCGGTTCTTTACGATAAAAATGATAATAACACTGTCAATTATGAGAGTGTAACTTTAGGAGGTAATAAGGTTAACGGGCAAGTTGCTCTTCATAACGTCAAAGATGGAGAGATTTCCGATCAATCGCATGATGCGATTAATGGTAGTCAGATTAACAAGATATCTGGAGATGTTGCACAATTTTTTGGTGGTGGTACTTCATTCGAGAATGGAGTCTTTAGAGGACCGAGATATAATTTAACTACTATTGATGAAAATGGTCAGGAAAAACAGACGGAACATAATGATGTTGGATCAGCTTTGTCAGGGCTTAATATGAACATCAGGCATGTTAATCAGCATTTGCTCTATGCAATAAATGATGTTGCTAAATATTTTGGTGGTGGCGCTGGATATGATGAAAATGGAGAATGGCATGCTCCTACTTTCCAAGTTTATCATATCAACGATAATGGCACTTCCTCTAAGCAGCCTTATTCGAATGTTGCTGATGCTTTTGAAGGTGTGAACAATACTTTTAGCGCAATTCACAATCAAATTTCTAATATCACAGAAAATAGTTTGGTTCAGCAAGAGGGAGAGAATGGTTTTATTACCGTTGGTGCTAAAACAGGTGGTACTAAAATCAGCATTGCAAATAAGGACGATAAAGAGCGGACACTTTCGGGTGTGAAAAAGGCGACACTCTCTATAATATCGACGGAAGCAGTAAATGGTTCACAGCTCTTTACTACTAATCAGAATGTTAACGCTGTAACAGGTGATCTGAAAAAGGTTGCTGAAAATACATCGAAATATTTTGGTGGCAGTACAGATGTACTTGCAGGTATAGAACCAGCTTTCCTTATTCAGGGGCAGACACATCATAATGTTACGGATGCATTTACTGGTGTAAATACTTCTATTACAAATATTGATAATAAGATTTCCGATGTGGTAAAAAATAGTCTTGTTAAGCAAGATGGAGGTGCATCAGGTGTTATTACTATTGGTAAGGATACAGCGGGTACTGAAGTCAATATTGCAGGATATGCTGGTGTAGCACGTTCTATTTCTGGTGTTAAAGCAGCAGTGAAGGGCGATGAAGCTGTTAATAAAGACCAACTTGATAAAAGCATAGAGAAAATTTCTAAAGATATTGATTTTGCAAGTGCTGCTGCGGTTCTCTATGATAAAGATGAAGATGGTAATGTTAATTATGGTAGTGTGACTTTAGGCGGCAATAAGAGTAATGGGCCAGTTGCTCTTCATAACGTAAAAGATGGTAGCATTTCTGAAAATTCCAACGATGCAATCAATGGTAGTCAGATTAATAAAATATCAGCAGATATTGCAAAGTTTTTTGGCGGTGGTGCAAAGTTCATTAACGGTGCTTTTGAAGGGCTGAAATATACTTTATCGGCTATTGTAGGTGGTGAGGTAGGGAAGGCTAACTTTTATGACGTTGGTTCAGCTTTAACAGGTCTTGATAAAAATGTTCAAGATGTGAATCAACGTTTAACGAATGTATCCAATGAGTTTAATCAGAAAATTGAAGATTTCTCTAAAGATGCTTTACTGTGGGATGATGATGAAGAAGCATTTGTGGCACGTCATGAAAAAGCTGGGCAGAAAACAAAGAGCAAATTGAAGTATCTTTTGGATGGTGAGATTGCTCAAGGTTCAACAGATGCCATTACGGGCAACCAACTTTATTCCATGAATAACCAGCTTGCTAATTATTTCGGTGGCGGTGCTAAATATGAGAATGGCAAATGGACAAATCCTACTTTTAAGATTGTTCAAGTCAATGCTGATGGTACGACTGTTGAGAAAGAGCACCATAATGTCGCTGATGCTTTTGGTGATATTAATAATGGGATGTCAAATATTAACAACCGTATTGATGATGTCATCAACAAGGTCGATACAGATGCTTTAAAGTGGAACGATAAAGAAAAAGCCTATGATGCTAATCGTGATGGCAAGCCGAGTAAAATTATCAATGTAGCTGATGGTAAAATTGTAGAAGGTTCGAAAGATGCGGTTAATGGTGGACAACTTTGGGAAACCAATGAACGTGTCACGGGTGTTGAAAAAGATGTTAAGCATCTTACCAACAGAGTCGACAATATTTCCACTACGGTTACGGATATTGGTGAAACGGTTTTCAATATTGAAAACAAAGTTAACGATATTGCTGAGGACGCTGTTCGTTATGACAGAGATGAAAACGGCAAAAAAACCAATAAAATCACATTAGCGGGTGGTGATGCCAGTGAACCTGTTTTGATTGATAATGTAGCTGATGGTAAAATTGAGAAGGGATCAAAAGAAGCTGTAAATGGTGGTCAACTCCATGACTATACTAAAGAACAGATGAAGATTATTCTTGATGAATCCAAGCACTACACAGATCAACGGGTTAATAATATTGTGATTGATGCGATTGATGATGCTGTTGATCAGTCTAAACAATATACAGATATGAAGTTTAACGTTTTAAACTACAGTATTGAGAGTGTGAAAAAAGAGGCAAGACAAGCAGCGGCTATTGGTCTTGCGGTGTCTAACTTACGCTACAATGATACACCTGGAAAATTAAGCGTTGGATTTGGTACTGGTTTATGGCGTAGTCAATCTGCATTTGCCTTTGGTGCAGGTTACACCTCAGAAAATGGAAAATACCGCTCTAACATATCCGCAACAACTTCTGGAGGTCACTGGGGTGTAGGTGCGGGATTCAATATGACATTGAACTGATAATAAACAAAATACACGAAAATTCCTTTTCACCCCTGTCTCATGAGGCAGGGGTGAATTGTTGTTACGTATGTAAAAATCATATATATATAAATTGATAAGCGCTATAACGACAAATACAGGTTTAAAAAACAGAAAAAACCTATACACTTTCAACAAAATGAACTTCTTATTTCAAAATAAGATAATAAGTTTTTCCATAAATTATAAGTTCATTATTTTTTCTTTAATTTTTAAATCTAAAAAATCTGTAGCGCTTTACAGATAGAAAAAAACTTTCGCTCTACTACAAATCTATTAAAAAGTTTTCTACTAAGATAAAAGTACACATTCAAATGTATTTCAACTTTACTGGAAGAAGTTATAAAACAATCCACTAAATCAACTCTACCCCTTGCAAAAAACAAACAATAAGTTTAAAAGTTAAAAAAACTAATCACCACAAAGAAATTTACTTTCTTAGGAAATGTAAAAGAGCAAAACACATTAACCATAAAAGCTAAAAACACAACTTCTCTATCTTTGCAGCCCGGTACTAAATTTTTGAATACGTTTAGAAAAACCAAATTTAGGAAACTTTATAGCGTTTAAATGTGTCTTTTTTGTGTTTATAGTTATTTCTTTCATTGGGGAGTTCATTATGAAAAAATTATATACAAAATTAACAGGGAGCAATTTAAAATTTTCCCGTTTTCCTTTTATTAAAGTCTTATCCTTGACTTCAATAGCTGCACTTTTAGCCAGTATTTCCCCTGTTTTTTCGAATGATCTTGATTCAGGAGAAGAGATTTCTGCAAACATAAGGAACACTGCTGAGATATATCCACAAAGTATTGTCTCTGTTTATGATAGCTATAACAGTGATTTGGATTCTTCTAGTGCATCACAGGAAAATTATTTAACAGCGCTGAATGTTTCTTTGACATCCAAGGTAAGTGCTGCTGATGACTATGCAAATTTTTTAACCAAAACTCTTACTGGTGTGAGCGATTATAGTCCTATAGTGAATGTTTTGGCAGAAGCCAGCGATTCAATACGTTCAATTGATATGAATGCTGGAAGTAAAAAAATAACAAGAGCAGCTTTAACTCCAAGAGTTGTAACGGGCGGTCAAATGACTAGGGCTGGGAATTTGGGTAATCCTCTTGTCCATGGTGAACGAGCTCAGGGAGAAGCTCATGATGCTATTGTTTACGGGCAGGTAGCGCAGACGAAGGCTGACCAAGGGATTGCAATCGGCTTAACTGCTTTAGCCGGTAGGAGTAGAGATACTAAAAATAGCATTGCAATCGGTTCTTCTCTAACCGATAGTTATGATGAAAAAGAGAGAACAGTTTCATTAGGTGATTTTTCAATAGCCTTCGGTAGTAAAGCACATAGTTATGCAAATGAAGCGATTGCTATGGGGTACAATGCATATGCACAGGAGCAGGCGCTGCAGGGAATTGCTATAGGCGCTAGCTCTAATGTGACGGTTGCGGCAGGTGTTGCTCTAGGAAGCGATTCTATATCCGATAGGGCTGCTGGTGAGCTTGGCTACACTTCTTTGTTGCAGGGGCCTGCAACAAACGTTGAGGCGCAATGGAAAAGTACGCGGGGCTCAGTTAGTGTTGGTGATTATAGTAAGGGTATAACCAGACAAATTACAGGCGTAGCTGCTGGTTCTAATATTACCGATGCAGTGAACCTTAAACAGTTGCAGGACTTAGAACAAGTTGTAAGACAAAACGGTTGGAAATTCTCTGTTGGAGATAAAAATGCTACAACTGTTCTTATGGATAGCGCGGTAGATTTTTCCGCTGGAAGTAGCAACCTAAATATTACAAAGGGCAAAGAGGACAATAAAGTAAAGTTTGATCTGGCTCAAGACATTGCACTGGAGAGCGTAAAGGCAGGTAAAAATACCTTCGATGCTACGGGCTTAGTAATTACTGATGGTCCGAAAATAACCACCGGAGGTATAGATGCTGGGGGTAAAAAGATTACAGGAGTGTCGGATGGCACTGGAGCGAACGATGCAGTTAATTTTTCACAGTTAAGCAAAACCAATGAGGGTCTTTCGTCCACAGCGAAAAATCTGGAAACGGCTATGGCGAATACATCAAAATATTTTGGTGGAGGTGCAGGAGTTGCTGGTTCTGACATGACGGGACCAACTTATGACTTATCCAAGATTGATACAAAGGGTAATATAACAGAGGGCTCTTTTAAAGATGTTGGGAGTGCATTTACTGGTCTTGATACAAATATCAAGAATGTGAATGCACGGATTAAAGAAGTTTCTGAAGGAGTAGCACAGGATTCTTTGTTATGGAATGATGAAGCCAATGCCTTTGTAGCGCGTCATGAAAAGAGAAAAGAAGAAAAAGGCAGAGCTGTAAGAACACAAGAAAACAGTAGAATTACGTTTCTAGAAAGTGGTGAGATTACCCAAAACTCAACAGATGCAGTAAATGGTGGTCAGCTCTATACAATGGGTAACACGCTTGCATCCTATTTTGGTGGTGGTGCTGGTTATGATGAAGAGGGCAAATGGAAAGCACCGGATTTCAAGATCAAGCAGTTTGGTGAGGATGGTACTTCTTTTGACAAGAACTATACGAATGTAGCGGATGCACTTGCAGGTGTTGGAAGTTCTATCACGAATGTTCAGAATAAATTGACTGAACAGGTTAATAATGTGATTACCAAAGTAGAAAGTGAGAGCTTTGTTCAGCAAGACAAAACAACGCATCGTCTCACTATTGGTGCAAAAGTAGGTGGCGCAGAAATCAATATTGCAAATGAAAGCGGTGCTGATCGGATAATTTCTGGTGTTGGGGA
>NZ_JAQITD010000011.1 GCF_028618555.1 Bartonella sp. CM31XJBT
TCTGAAAGAAAAGAACTTAACACAAAAACAGGCTAGTCAACTTTTGAAAATGACTCAACCAAAACTGTCTAAACTCTTAAGTGGAGAATTTCGAGGAATTAGTGAAATGAAAATGCTTGAGTGTTTGACAAAATTGGGAAACGATATAAAGATTATTGTTAATCCGAAAGAAGTTAAAACGCTTGAAGGACATTTTGAAGTTGTTTTTTCTTCTTAAACTTCTTTATGATTAGCTTTTTTGGGTCTATTCATACATGGCAATTGTTTATAAAAAATGGTCAAATGAATCACGTATAAAAGTGTGGATTCTTGAGTGGATTCATATAAGATAACTACACTCAACCTATTGACTTTATTGTGTTTTTTAGTATTATATCTCATATGACCGATAACAACTTTCTTGTCTCTTCTAGATGTTCACTGATACTTACTGGTGTTAATAACTTTTCTCTTGGTGTAGCTACTCCATCTGCACTCGCAATCTTGACAAAAAAACCACTGGTCATTAGTGCATAAAAACTTAATTTCAATTTGCGTTGCATTCTTTACACTCCATAATTTCAAATTTAAATTCTCCCATTTAGAAAAAAGTGCATAGACAAAAACAACACAACATAATTGCTCAACCTCATGTCTTTTAAGATAGCAAATCATTCGATGGATTAAGCCCTGATAGACGAAATATACACCTTGTGTTTTAAAATGTATGCACAACTAAAAGATTTAATTTGCTTCAGATACACTTTAAAAGTGTTGCAATTACATGCATGAAAAATATTTTTAATATTTTGAAACACTAAACACTGATCTACGAATAAGATTGATCCCTTAATAGATAAAAATGGCATTAAACTTTAAAGGAAACAGCAATGTGAATGAGAGCTGCGTTTATAGCCACCTATTGCCATCTTCTACAGCATTTAAAGCAGCGTCTTTATTTTATTCATTTTGGATAATATATAGAACACTTATTCATACTCATCAGTCCATAATCATTGTTCTAATATATAACGAAGTGTCATAATATTGACTCGACACTGATTTGAAATTTCTATAGTTATAATTAGTTAACTCGTTATTTGATTTGTCATATACTGAAAGGGACATTCTATTCATGTCTATAAACTCAGAAATGAAAGCTACAAGCAACAGAAACTCCCCTCGTCGAATTTTATTTGCTAGCCTTATTGGACCGACAATTGAATTCTTCGATTTCTATGTCTTTGGCACTGCCGCAGCTCTTATATTTCCTCATGTGTTTTTTCCAACACAAAATGATCAGACTGCCATTTTACAATCTTTCCTAATATTTGGAGCAGCCTTTTTTGCCCGCCCTTTTGGATCAGTTGTTTTTGGACATTTTGGGGATAAAATTGGAAGAAAAGCAACACTTATTGCTTCTCTTCTCACAATGGGTCTTTCAACAGTCATTATTGGTTTTCTTCCTACTTATGAAATAGCAGGGTGGTTTGCCCCTTTCCTCTTAACCTTGTGCCGTATTGGACAGGGAATGGGATTAGGAGGAGAATGGGGAGGCGCTGTTTTACTCGCAACAGAAAATGCCCCTCCAGAAAAGCGCGGCTGGTATGCGATGTTCCCCCAATTAGGCGTTTCAATAGGTTTGTTTTTATCTATTGCTGTTTATTTAGCTCTGTTGCATTTCCTTGATCGTGCGGAACTTTTAGCTTGGGGATGGCGTATTCCTTTTATTGCTTCAGTTGTTTTTATGATTATAGGATTATGGGTCCGTCTTTCAATTAATGAAACTGTTCAATTCAAAAAAACTCTTGAAAGTAAAGAACATGTCAAAGTTCCTATCATAGATGTCTTTTTAAAATGTCCACGAATCCTATTTCTTGGAGTATTTTCTGGTATGGCAACTTTTGTTTTGTTTTACTTGGTTACTACATATTTGTTAAGCTATTCAACAAACCATCTGCAATTGCCATTTCATCAAGCTCTTCAAATCGAAATTGTCGGTGCTATTTTTTGTGGGATTTTTACTGTCATCACTGGAAAACTCGCTGACCGTATTAGACGTAGAACTTTGATGATTTGGATTACAATCATCACCGGTATTTATTCTTTCGCAATTCCTTATTTCTTAAATTCTGGAGTTATAGGAGTCCTTGCAATGTCTGTTATTGGTTTGTCTCTCATGGGAATGATATACAGTCCTCTTGGTGCTGTTTTGGCTTCACCATACCCAACAGCAATCCGATATACCGGTTCTTCTATCACTTTCAATTTATCTGCTATCATAGGAGCTTCTCTCGCGCCTTATATTGCAGAATATCTGGTGCAACATTTCGATACATCTTATATCGGTTATTATTTGCTTCTTGCTTCTTTTATTTCACTGATTTGCTTCGTAGGATTTACAGATGATGAAATATCCAACTAAAATATAATAACGAAGAATAAAATAAGGACTGGCGGCAAAAATGCTGCCAGTTTTGTTTTTAAAGACAGGGGTTGAGGTATTTTCCACCACAATATTCCCGCAAACAATGCACTCAAAAAGAAAAATAAAAAATCTGCAATATTACTCATATAAGCAACAGCAAACATTTTTGATAAGATATGCGTTGTCCCCAACCACGACACGCAAAAGAAGGACAACATCACAGCCCATAAAATAAGCAAAATTCGATCAATAATCATCATCATGGCGTTTCGTTTTTTTAATTATAGGCCATATCTTTAGCATGCCTAAAAGAAAAATCACAATAAAAACCCAACGCCCTCCCCCTGAACCTTCCGTAATAAAAAATGCTGGATTTACTATTCCCAGCAATCCTATAAAAATCAGAGCAATAGATACGAGACGCATTAAACCTGTTTTTCCCAGCGACGATCTTCAGTCTGTTGCCAATACGTTAAATTATGATTTTCCATTTTATATTTTTTCCACTGTGCACGAACGAGATTCAACTGCTCTTCACTTCTACCATCAAATATCACGACAAGCCGTTGATAAGCATCAATATCCGAACAAACAGCTCCCTCTATGAGAAAACGAACCTTTGAATCATTCGGATTTTCTTGTCCTGTCGTCAGAAATACAGGCTGAAAGTTTGAATATTGATCACACTCCGTTCCATGTCCAATAAATGATTCATCAGCATAAACCCATAAATGTATATCTATAGAATCGCGTTGTTCTTTACTCACACATTGTATTGTTACTTTACCAAAACGAGCCAATGCACGCTCCACAAGCGTCGGCAAAATATCCTTCAGCGTTGACTGCGTCAAATGATAGAATAAAATATCCAATCTCTTAAGCCTTCATCATTCTTTATAAAAAAGCTAACATCTTTTTAAAAAAACTTCTATATCTCTAATACAAAGGAAACGGTTCAAGATATAAACCCTCTTTTTTGATGGAGATGCATCATCTTTTTGCACGTGTCTTTAAAAGACAATAATTTTTATTTTCAACGTTAATAAAAAAGTTTTTTAAGTTATTTTCTAGATTCTTTGTAGACTATAGTTGAAAATAAAATATAATGTACGGAAAATTTAAAGAGGACCTCATAGGCAATTTGATATTATTTATTTGGTAAAAATATCCAATTCATGAAAGGATATTTTTTCAAACTTTATTACATTTTAACCGAAAGCAGTAAAAATATTTGCTATCGAATTAAAGACTGAGGATTTTCCCCAATTTATGCGTATTATTGAGTTCTACATCCTGAAACGTGTCCTTGTTTTGTTTAGTTCTGTCATGATTGCAGCAGTGGGCGTTAGTTGGACTATACAAATTCTTGCACGGATAAACTTTCTCACAACAAGTAAACAAACACTCCTCACAGTCTTACAATTTTCACTTTCATTGGTTCCTTCTGTTATTTTTCTTGTCATTCCATTTGCATTAGTGATCGCAGTTACAACCATCCTCTCAGCAATGCATCAAGACTCAGAATTTGCTGTCATCAATGCCTCTGGTTTTCCTAAAAGTACTGTTTGGAAACCTATCCTTCTTCTTGCTATTGTTGCATCCTGTATCTCCTTTTCTATAGCTAATTTTGTTGTTCCTCAAGCGCGTCTTCATATGCGACAAATGCTAGCAAGCGCTCATTTTGATCTTATTAATCTATTCATTAGTGAAGGGAGCTTTCAAAAACTCGCCAATAACCTTTACATAGAAATTGGCGAACGAAATCCAAACGGAACACTTGAACGCCTTTTCATTGCCGACCAGCGTGATCCTAAGACTGATCTTTTTTATTATGCAACAGACGCATCCATTGTGAGCAATAAAAACGGCAGTTTTCTGGTTCTCAATAACGGTGAAATAGAAAGAGTCAATCATCAAAATAACAGTGTTTCAATCGTGCAATTTAGCTCATATACTTTTAGCCTAGGAGAGTTTATCCCCAGTGATAAAACACCTACTCTTTATCCAAAAGATCGGTCTCTTTCTTATTTACAAAACCCTGACCCAAAAGATCCCTACTATCAACGAAAACCACTCCAATATAAAGCTGAATTTCACCGTAGATTAACACAATGGCTCTACCCTATTGTTTTTTCACTTATTGCATTAGCAGCGGCAGGGGATGTACGCTCCCATCGACAAGCTCGTCATTCCGCAAATCTCTCGGCAATTGCCCTTTCTTTTCTGGTGTATTGGATAGGATATTTTTTCGCAGAAAAATCAAAAAGCGATCTTGCATACGTTCCTCTCCTTTATATTATACCCATAGGAACAAGTGCATTTGTCTTTTTTATGCTTTTAACGAATCATAAAATTGGGCTTCCCACAAAAGTTAATGAGATACTTCAAATCGCTTTTCAAAAAATAATGAACAAATTTGAACAGCGAAAATCTCAAGATTCCTCGGATAAAATATCATGATTGGGTGGACACTTGGACGATATTTTTTTATACGGTATCTTAAAATAACTTGTTATTTCTGGGGAAGCATTTTTGTTCTTGCTCTTTTAATCGATTTCACAGAGAATTCCGGTAGGCTATCTTCCCTTCCGCATTATACAGCAAAAGATGCATTTTTCCTCTCTGCTTTACGCATCCCTTTTATCATGCAACAACTTATCCCTTTCATTGCACTCTTTTCTGCAATGGCAACGCTTATCTCGCTCAACAAAAAACTTGAACTTGTAGTGACTCGTTCAATCGGTGTTTCTGCATGGCAATTTCTTATGCCAGCTTGTTTTGGAGCTTTTCTTTTGGGATTATTTTCAATTCTTCTCATTAATCCACTTGCTGCATGGGGATTTTCTCAAGCAGAAAAAAAGATGACTGAATGGCGCAATCACAATGTACTAACACCTCTTCACAATACAAGTATCCACTGGTTAACACAACGTACAAATTTAGGCAGAACAACCATTGGTGCCAAATCTATCACCGATCAAGGACTTTCTCTTCTCGATGCAACCTTTGTACAATACAATGACAACGCAACCGTCAAAAATTGGATTAACGCCCCAAAAGCAACCTTGACTAATGGATTTTGGCTATTAACAAATGGAACAATCTATAAAATAGGGCATCCTCCTGAAAAATTTACCGTGTTGCAAATAAAAACCAATCTAAAACCTGAATTTTTAACGGAACGTTTAGTGAATCCCGCAACTATTCCATTTTACCAATTGCCAAAAAAAATTATGATTGCACGTTCATTTGGCTATTCTGCTAATAATTTTGATATGTATTTTCAATCTTTGATTGCATTACCGGCATTGCTTGTGGCAATGACCCTCATTGCAGCAACTGTATCTTTAAATTTTACACGTTTTGGGCAATCTAGAATGTTGATTCTTGGTGGCGTAATAGCTGGGTTTATGCTTTATGTTATTTCCGTACTTGTTCAAGCTTTTGGTAATGCTGGATATATTCCACCAATTATTGCATCTTGGACACCCGTTGTTATTGCGTTATTCTTAGGAATCTCTTTTTTACTTCATAAAGAGGATGGCTAAGTGAAAGCATTAACACTTAAAAAAACTATTTTAACAAAATTAAGTGCTCTCGCTTTTAAAAGTGTTATAGGGGTTATTTTAGGAAGTGCTTTGTCTTATTGTGCGCACGCTCAAAGCCTTCTATCTCCTTCTCAAAGTCGCATTCAAAATCCGGAACCTCCTCTTTTGCTCTCTGCGGATGAACTCATCTACAATCGTGATGAAAACACTGTTTCTGCACACGGTAATGTTCAAATCGAATATGATGGCAATAAAGTTGTCGCTCAAAAAATTATTTACAATCAAAAAACAGGACGGCTTATAGCACAAGGGAACGTTGAAATTACTCAAAAGGATGGTAATAAAATTTATTCCAACCAAATTGATATGACCAAAGATCTTGGCGAGGGTTTTGTAAACGCCTTACGTATTGATACAGCCAACAATGTTCACTTTTCAGCCCAAAATGCTACACGCAAACACAACCACATAACAGTCTTTGAAAATGCAACCTATACAGCCTGTGAACCTTGCTCTTATAAACCAGATCGAGACGTCCTATGGAAAATTAAAGCAAGAAAGATCATATGGAATAATAGCATCAAAAAAATTCGGTTTGAAAATAGCAGTTTTGAAGTTTTTGGTGTACCGATTATAAAATTTCCAAATTTTGAGATCTATGATCCAACTGTTAGGCGTGCTAGCGGTCTGCTTACTCCTCATTTTTTTTATACTGATTATCTCGGTATGGGGATAAAGAATTCTTATTTCTGGAATCTCGCCCCCCATTATGATTTTACCCTTTCTTCTACGGTTTATACCCAACAAGGGCTTTTAACCGAAGGGGAATGGCGTCAGCGTTTAAAAACGGGACGTTATAACATTCGCTTTGCTCATATATATCAAATGAAACCGCATAGATTTGATAATGATACGATTGATGCCCAACATAAAAACCGTTATATGCTGGCGACAAAGGGGGATTTTCGTATTAATTCACACTGGACTTATGGATGGGATATTCTTGCACAATCAGATCGGCATTTTAGTCGTGCCTATAAACTTGAAAACTATAACAATCCTACACAACTTTCTCAGATCTATCTGAATGGTCTTGCAGGAAAAAATTATTTTGATATGCGTTTTTATCATTTTAAAGTTCAAGATTCAATATTGAATGATCCTCATTATGAACGTCACTCTCGGCAAGCGTGGGTCTTACCACACATCGATTATTTTTTCACACCAGATGAACCCATTTATAATGGAGAGCTTACCTTCCATAGTAATATGCAATCAGTTTATCGTCGCCATGCTGACTTCAGTTCACCCGACCAGAACGGAAACCCTCTCAACACAGTAAAACTTTCTGGTATGGCTGGAAATAGTTTGCGTTTAACAAACGAGCTTCAGTGGAAAAAGCGCTTCAACACGCACAACGGACTCATCTTAACCCCTCTTCTCTCTCTACGAGCTGATATCATTACAACCAATGCAAGAGAAAATCACACAGATTCTATAGAAAACAATGCCTTATCCGCAATTCATAGTTCAGCAATTCGTGGCATGGCAACAGCAGGGTTGGAACTACGCTATCCCTTCCTCATTACAGCTGATCATTCTACACATATTATAGAACCAACTGCACAAATTTTTATACGCAATAATGAACAATATATTGGACAAATTCCTAATGAAGATGCTCAAAGCTTTGTCTTTGATGCAACCACTCTCTTTCAACGAGACAAATTTTCTGGTTATGATCGTGTAGAAGGTGGTACAAGAGCCAATATAGGTATAAGATATTCTGGAAGCCTTAATGATAATTGGTCTCTTTATGGTCTCATTGGACAATCCTTTCATCTAGCAGGAAAGAATTCTTTTGCAGAAAAGGACTTTATCAATGTCGGTACTCATTCTAGCTTAGAGGCAAAACGTTCAGACTATGTTGCAATGTTTGGTACAAACCATAAAAGTGGTTTTTCCTTAGAAACGCGTGGACGCTTTGACAAAAAAACAGGAAAAATCCGCCGTAGTGAAATCGAAGCATCACAAAAATGGCAAAATTTTTGGGCAGCTCTACAATATGCCTATATCGCAAAGCAACCAGATTATGAATATTCTCAAGAGCGCCAAGAAATTTCTTTCCAAACAGGACTTAAATTGGCAGATTATTGGTCCATTAATAGCAACGCCGGTTATGATTTAGTATCTGGTACATTTATAAAGCGAGGAATTAGCTTGAGTTATATGGATGAATGTTTCGGGTTAACATTCGGTTATCAACAGGTAACGAATCCAGGCAGGAAAGCACCCTTGCAAAACTTTAATTTCTCTCTTTCATTGCGTACGATTGCAGATATCGGAAAAAAGATAGATTAATTTATAAAGGGAATGTATCAGTCATTTAACTTATCATTGTTTTTATGAAAGAAAGCGTGTATTTTAAGTTGTTGATGAGAATTAATAAACAATGCGAAAGCCTATTTACATGAATAAATTGAAAAAGCGTTTTCTTGCTTTATTTTATATTGCGTCTTTGAGCGTAAGTAGCCTGTTAATAAATGGATTTTTGAGTCCGACAGTCTTTGCGCAGACTTCTATTGTTGTTACAGTTAATGGCAACCCCATCACAAATTATGATATACAAAGACGCCTTGCTTTTCTCAGATTACAACAAAAGCAAGGCAATTTGGTGGCACAGGCTAAAAAAGAGCTTATTGACGAAAAGCTAAAAAATATTGAAATAAAACGTCTTAACATTGAAGTAAGCAATGATGAAGTTGATAGAGCTTTTGAGAATTTTGCGACACAAAATAATATGACGATTGATCAGCTCAACCAGATTCTGATCCAAACTGAGATCACAGTGCAACACTTTAAAGATTACATCCGTGGACAAATAGGATGGGGGCGTCTTGTTAGCGCACGCTATCAAGCTGAAACAGGTATGATTAGCGAACAAGAAGCTGTACGCAGAATATTAAAAAATGGTGGTGTAAAACCTTCAACCAACGAATATACATTACAGCGAATTGTTTTTGTCATTCCTGCACATCGTCGTTCAGAGATCTTTGAAAGACGTCAAAGAGAAGCAAGTAATTTTCGCGCACATTTCCGTGGATGTGCCAATGCTCACAATCAAGCAAGAGGTATTTTAGACGTTACTATCCGCCACTTAGGAAAGTTTCTGGAGCCACAACTTCCTAATGCATGGGAACAAGCTATTCTTGAAACGCCTGCTGGAAAAATGACAAAATTACAAGAAACATCTGATGGAATTGAAGCAATTGCTGTCTGCAAAATAAAAAGAGTTTCTGATGATTATGTCGCTCGACTGATATTTTCTCTTCAAGATAGTAAAAAAAGAAGCCCGCAAAAACTTGAAGAATTAAGCGACAAATATTTAGGAGAACTGCGGCGAGTGGCACGCATTCAAAATTCATAATGGCTGCTCTTATTGTTAGTGGTGGTGATCCTGCCGGTATTGGTCCTGAAATAGTATTAAAAGCGTGGAATTTGCGTGTTACGCGCCAAATTCCACCTTTTGTACTTCTTGCTGATCCAGATGTTATTCGTTCGCGCGCTCGTTTTTTACAGATTGATGTTGAGGTGCAATCTGTTTTAAGCAATAATCCTGCAAAAAATTTTCAAAACGCTCTTCCTATCATACCGTTAAAAAACAAACAAAGTGATCAATTAGGTATACCTTCATCGAATAATGCCGCTGGAATTATTGAAGCAATTAAACGCTGTGTTCAATTGATTCAAAATGGCCATGCATGTGCACTTATCACTTGTCCTATTGCAAAAAAGAATCTTTATGATGCCGGTTTTCAATTTCCAGGTCATACAGAATTTTTAGCTGATTTAGCCCATAAAGCTTTTCATAAATACTATCATCCAGTTATGATGTTAGCAGGACCTCGATTAAAAACAGTACCAATAACTGTTCATATTCCATTTAAAAATGTTCCTTCACAGCTTACCCGTGATTTAATTATTCAAACGGTACTTATTACTGAATGTGACTTAAAAACACGGTTTAAAATAACGTCACCCCGACTAGCTGTTGCTGGTCTTAATCCTCATGCTGGAGAAGGAGGTGCAATGGGCAAAGAAGATATTGAAGTTATCACTCCTGCTATTGAATATCTTAAAAAGAAAGGACTCAATATTGCAGGCCCGCTACCTGCCGACACAATGTTCCATGAATGTGCAAGAAAGGCATATGACGTTGCCATTTGTATGTATCATGATCAAGCCCTTATCCCTGTTAAGACATTAGACTTTGACAGCACTGTTAATGTCACGTTAGGTCTACCTTTTATTCGCACGTCTCCAGATCACGGAACTGCTTTTGACATTGCTGATAAAGGGATAGCCTCTCCCGAAAGCTTTATTGCTGCTCTTAAACTTGCAAATCAACTTGCAAAAAATAGTTTAATACCATGCCAATAGATAATCTCCCTCCTCTGCGTGAGGTCATTGATATATATGGATTACAAGCGCATAAATCTTTGGGGCAGAATTTTCTTTTTGATCTTAATTTAACATCTAAAATTGCTCATCAAGCAGGCAATATAGAAGGAAAACCTGTTCTTGAAATTGGTCCTGGTCCTGGAGGTCTCACACGTGCCTTGCTAGCAAAGGGTGCCATTGTAACAGCAATAGAACGCGATGAGCGCTGCATACCGGCTCTCTTAGAAATAGAAAAACACTATCCTAAAAAATTAAAAGTTATTTGTAATGATGCACTAAAGCAAGACTTCTCAAAACTCTTTGAAACAAGCCCAGAAAAACCTCGTATTATTGCAAATCTTCCCTATAATATTGGGACAAAACTCTTATTAAATTGGCTTTTGACTGAACCATGGCCTCCTTTTTATGAATCAATGACATTGATGTTTCAACGTGAAGTTGCCAAACGGATTACAGCTAAACCTCAATCTACTCATTATGGACGTCTTAGTGTCTTAACTGGCTGGCGTACTACTGCTAAAATTGCTTTCGATGTACCCCCTCAAGCCTTCATACCAATACCTAAAGTAACGTCTTCCGTTGTTCATATTATTCCACGAACACAACCTCTTGCCTGCTCTGCACAAAAACTAAGCCTCGTCACAAAAACCGCCTTTGGGCAAAGACGAAAAATGCTTCGTCAAAATCTCAAAATACTTGGAGGTGAAGTGCTATTAGAAAAAGCTGGAATTGATGGAATGCGCCGTGCTGAAACGCTCTCGGTTTCTGAATTTGTAACTCTAGCGCATCTAGTGCTCTAAAAAATACACTTTGTGTTATGAAACCTTTTTTAATCACAACATTTATCGATTTTTTCAGCAATAAGCCCATCAACAAAAGAGCCAAGATAAGAACAACGCTCACGTTTTACGGTTTCAGCTAAATAAATTGATTTAATAAAAGATAAAGACTGATCTAAATCTTCGTTAATCACAACATAATCATAAGAACGCCAATGCTTTAACTCCGTTCGTGCATTTTCCAATCGCAAATTGATGATATCTTGACTATCTTCTGCTCGACGATGTAAACGCGAAACAAGCTCTTTCATTGATGGTGGAAGGATAAAAACAGATACAGTGTCTCCTAGCATCTTTTTTTGCAGCTGCTCGGTACCTTGATAATCAATATCAAATAACATATCATGGCCAGCATTCAATGCGTTTTCAACAGTTTCACGCAAAGTGCCATAATAATTTCCGTGAACTTCTGCCCATTCAATAAATTCATCTCTATCACGCTTATATTCAAACTCTTCCTTTGAAATAAAGTGATAATGTAGCCCATCTACTTCACTAGGACGCCTTTTCCTTGTGGTCATACTTACGGAAAGCTCTAATTGTCCATCTTTTAGAAGTAATCGAGAAATTGTTGATTTACCAGCACCTGAAGGTGAAGAGAGAATAAATAAAAAACCGCGGCGTTGATTTATTTTTATAGCACTCAATTTACTTTCAAAGACTGTCATTACATCACTCTACTTTGTTCATAAATGTTTCTCCAAAATTTGAATTATACATTATCTCAACCTCTCCCCTAATCAATGTGTTTTCTTAGCAATTCTCAATGTTATTTTGCTCTTTTTTGAGATAAGGTATTAGCAGTATATTCACTTCTTTCTTAAATATTTTTATCCATACGCCAATCCCACTTGTGACAGACAAGAAAATGATTTTTTATCATTCTCATAAAAAGTTTAAATAGAAAAATTTTACTATATTTGGGATTCTCATTTACGATGCAAAAAGATGTGTTATCACTATAAATTCAATGTTTTGCCTTTAATTCTCGCCACTTGCGAACATTCATATTATGTTCCTCTAAAGTTCGAGAAAAAACATGCCCTCCTGAACCATCAGCAACAAAATAAAGTGCATCACTGCTTGGTGGATGTGCCACCGCTTTTAAAGAATCTCGACCTGGATTTGCAATAGCCGTTGGGGGCAAACCATTAATTTTATAAGTATTATATGGTGTTTCCTTCTCAAGATCTGAACGATAAATTGCACGACCGGATGGTTTTCCTTTTCCTCCGAAGAGACCATAAATTACTGTTGGATCTGATTGAAGACGCATATGCTTTGTAAGGCGGTTATAAAATACCGCAGCAACCATTGGTCTTTCTGCTGCAATTCCCGTTTCTTTCTCAACAATTGAGGCTAATATAACAAACTCATCAATTGATTTAATGGGTAAATCAGGTGAACGCGTAGCCCATATAGCATGAATTAATTTTGTCTGTCCTTCACGCAACCTGTTTACAATCTCTTTACGCGTTGTTCCCCGAATAAAACGAACAGTATCCGTCATTAAATAACCTTCTGGAGGCAAAATTTTTGGAAGGTCTCCAATCAAAATTTCATTCGCAGCTAATCGATCGAAAACTTGCTGAACCGTTAAACCTTCAGGTACTGTAAATGTATACTCTATAGATTTTCCTTTCACAAGAATATCCATAATATCCTGCATCGAAGCATGAGCTGGAATTAAATATTCACCAGCCTTCAGATGCGTTGTTTTTTGGTGATAACCAACCCCATAAACAAAAATATCTGATGATCGAATGAAACCACGTTTTTCTAGCAATGAAGCAATTTCACGAATTCCGGTACCAGGATGGATAAGAACAATTTGTTCTTCCTCAATTTTTCCCTTTTCTTCAAAAATACTTTTTCCAATATAAAGAGGAATACTTATGGCAAAAAGAATAATCACAATCAGCATAAGAAAAAAATGACCGAGAATGACCAACGGATTACGGACGATAGATGATTTCTTTCGTTTTTTATGTATTAACATGTCATAACTATCTGCTAAATGATTCGAAGAGGAATCACTTACGCCCTTTAATGATTTCCATTTTTCACATCGGACATAACCCCTCAATAGCGATTAAGGATAATATTATAATTTCTCATTCACCTTATAATAAAATAGAAAACTCAAAAGCAAAAATTAAATAAAAATACTTATTATCCCCTAAAACGTCGCATCACCAACGATGCATTTGTCCCACCAAATCCAAAAGAATTAGAAAGAATCGTATCAATCTTTCGTTCACGCGGTTTGTGTGGTACAAGATCGATTTTCGTTTCAATCGATGGATTGTCAAGATTAAGTGTCGCTGGGGCTATATTATCCCGTATAGCTAAAATAGAAAAAATAGCCTCAGCAGCACCGGCTGCACCAAGTAAATGCCCGATAGATGATTTCGTTGATGACATAGAAACTTGTGGTGCATAACTCCCTAAAACACGCTCAACAGCCGCTAGCTCTATGGAATCAGCCATCGTAGATGTACCATGAGCATTAATATAATCAAGTTCACTCACATTCACTTGTGCACGCTTAAGAGCAGCTATCATACTACGCTGAGCCCCTTCACCACTTTCTGAAGGCGCTGTAATGTGGTAAGCGTCACCAGATAAACCATAACCAATAACCTCAGCATAAATACGCGCTCCTCGTTTTTTGGCATGTTCCAGCTCTTCTAAAACAACAACTGCTGCTCCTTCCCCCATCACAAAACCATCACGATCAGTATCATAAGGACGTGACGCCCGTTCAGGATCATCATTGCGACAAGTGGAAAGAGCTCTACAAGCTGCAAAACCTGCAAGAGATATCCGATTTATCGGAGATTCAGCCCCCCCTGCCACCATGACATCTGCATCACCAAACATAATCAAACGTGCCGCATCACCAATCGCATGCGCCCCTGTTGAACAAGCCGTTACAACAGAATGATTAGGCCCCCGTAAACCATATTGAATAGACACATAACCAGAAGCAAGATTAATCAAACGACCTGGAATAAAAAAAGGAGAAACACGACGTGGGCCCTTATCACGAAGCGTATAACCAGCTTCAACAATACCCTCAACTCCCCCAATTCCCGAACCAATTAACACACCTGTACAAATCTGATCTTCATCACTCTTAGGAAACCATTCGGCATCTGCAAGCGCTTGGTTAGCAGCAGCCATTGCATAAACAATAAATGCATCAACTTTACGTTGCTCTTTAGGTTCCATATACAAATCAGCATTATAAGTCCCCTCTGCTCCATCCCCTAAGGGGATACGCGCAGCAATCTGGCATGGCAAATCTGACACATCAAACTCTGTGATACGTCGGACACCACTTCTTCCTTCAAGAAGTCGTTTCCAACTATATTCAGTATTACCAGCTAATGGAGATACCAACCCTAAACCAGTAACAACAACACGTCTCATAACTTCTAACCTTGAACTAAACTTCACCTCTCAAAGCTCTCTTTTCAAAAGAGCTCCGAAGAATATAGGCAAAAGCAATTCATGCCTTTGCCCTTTAGTAATCACGCAGAAGCTTTATCAATGAACTTGACTGCATCGCCAACTGTGAAAATCGTTTCAGCAGCTTCATCTGGAATTTCTACCCCAAACTCTTCTTCAAAAGCCATAACGAGTTCAACCGTATCAAGGCTATCAGCCCCTAGATCATCGATAAAGCTTGCATTTTCTACAACTTTATCAGCATTAACCCCAAGATGTTCCACGATAATTTTCTTAACGCGCTCTACTGTATCACTCATGTTGAAATCCTCGAATTTATATTTTCCTATAATTTGGTTAACTATATCGGTTCATCTAATCAAGCAATAGATGCATTACTTTAAAAGATTTTAGTAATGATTTAAAACATCCTGTGGATATCCCCTACAAAATGAACCAATCTGACATTCCGACATCAATTGATCAACGACCATATTAAAGAAATAGATGCATCTATCCATTTCAATCGTTACTATCTAAAATAATACAACTCATAAATCAATGTGGAATAAAATAAATACTCAAATCATTGCCATTCCACCATTGATATGGAGTGTTTGACCTGTCGTATAGGCTGCTTCATCGCTTGCTAAATAAACAGCAGCAGCGGCTATTTCTTGCCCACTTCCCATACGCTTCATCGGAATCGCAGCCATAATGGCTTCTTTTTGCTTTTCATTAAGCTTGTCTGTCATTGCGGATTTAATAAATCCTGGAGCAATACAATTGACAGTGATGTTTCGCGAAGCAATTTCTTGTGCCAATGCTTTAGAAAAACCTATCAAGCCTGCTTTTGCAGCACAATAATTCGTTTGTCCAGGGTTTCCCACAACACCAACAACAGATGTAATGTTAATAATCCTTCCATAACGGCGGCGCATCATAGAATGTATTAATTCACGCGTCAAAAGAGAAGCAGCTGTTAGGTTAACTTCTAAAACATCATCCCAGTCTTTATCTTGCATACGCACAAAAAGACCATCCCTAGTGATTCCCGCATTGTTAACCAAAATATCGACGCCATCCATTTCTCTTTCTGCAACTTCAGCCAATTGTTTAATCGATTGGCGTTCAGAAAGATTAGCGGGAAATACAAAAACATTCTGCCCTAATTCTGCCGCCACTTCTCTAAGCTTTTCTTCGCGTGTTCCATGAAGTCCAACAATGGCTCCTTGTGCATGAAAGCAGCGTGCAATTGCCTCACCAATTCCTCCCGAAGCCCCCGTTACAAGAGCTTTACGTCCTGTTAATCTAAACATCTTTTAACTCCTTATAGATTAAACGCCGAGCATACCTAGCGCTGATTCTATTTCATCAACTGTTCCAATGGTTACCCCCTTTATATCTTTGTTAATACGACGCGTTAAACCTGTTAATACTTTTCCAGAACCAACTTCAAAAAGCGTATCAACTCCATTAGCAGCGATCCATTCTATTGTTTCACGCCATCGCACCCTCCCAGTCACTTGTTGGACAAGAAGAGTAGTAATACGCTCTGGATTGCTCTCAGGTGCAACAGAAACATTGGCAATCAAAGGAACAATAGGGGACATTTTGTTAACAGTCAAAAGTGCTTTCTTCATGGCATCAGCAGCAGGTTGCATTAAAGATGAATGAAAAGGTGCAGAAACAGGAAGAAGAAGTGCACGTTTTGCACCTTTTGTTGATGCAATCTCTACCGCTGCCTCAACTGCTTTTGCTTTACCGGAAATAACAATTTGCCCACCACCATTATCATTAGCAATCTGACATAATCCTTCTCCAGAAACAGTTTCGCAAATTTCTTCCACAATGTGCTCTTCTAAACCAATTAATGCTGCCATAGAACCTTCACCAACCGCGACAGCAGCCTGCATAGCATTGCCACGAATACGCAAAAGTCTTGCCGTATCTGTGAGAGTAAATGTACCAGCAGCACAAAGAGCCGAGTATTCGCCTAAAGAATGACCAGCAACAAATCTTACCTTTTCTTCTATACGAAGCCCTAATTGTTTCATCACACGAATGACAGCCATAGATACAGCCATTAATGCCGGTTGTGCATTTGCTGTTAACGTTAAAACATCTGCTGGTCCTTCAAAAATGATCTTTGATAATTTCTCGCCCAAAGCATCATCAACTTCCTCGAAAACCATCCGTGCGGCAATAAATTGCTCTGTAAGCGCCTTCCCCATACCAACAAGTTGACTCCCCTGCCCTGGAAAAATAAAAGCTGCACCCATTTATCAACTCCTAAAACTGTACAATTAAATTATTTTCTTTTGACCTTATTCATCCGCACAAATCAAGATAAAGCCCTTTATTTAAAACGAATACCACACTTAAAATTATATTTTAAGGGCGGAATTTGATATAAAAACTTAGGGAAATAGGGTGCTATAAACTGAATAACACCCAAACTTATGAGACTTCCTAAAATTGCACCTGCTAAAATATCAAAGGGATAATGTACACCCACAAAGATGCGCGCCCAACAGATCAAACACAAAAATACCGAAGCAAATTTAAAAGCAACTTTGTATCGGTAAAAATAAAAGTTAGCTGCATAAGATGCAATGGTCAAGGCATGATTACTAGGAAAAGAAGCTGTCGCACGATGTTGAATAAGCGGTGTCGTCAGCCCTACCACGAATGGGCGAGGATGAAAATAAAAAAGAGAAATGAGATAACCTATGAAAAGAGCCGCACAAATACTCATGCAAATGCTTAGCACGACACATCGTTCCCTCTCCCCACCACAAAACCACAACGCACAGAGATGGAGAGGAATAATATAAATTAAAAACTTTGCACAAAAAATACTAAACAAAACTACAATCGACCAAGCGTGATGATTGCCGACAAACATTTCAAAGAGTGTAACATCAATCTGGTTTAAAAAGTCCATTTTTCCCTCCTTTACCTTTATATTACAGTATTATCTTTTTGTAGAAGAAGGAAATATATCAAGATTTAACAAATCAATTTTTTTATGTGCATAAACTTGCTATTTTAAAAGATAACCTGTAAATGTGAAATGTTCGTTGCCGGCACTTTAGCTGGAGGTTGAACGGAGGGCTGTAAAATATCAGTAGGAAATACAATGTTTCCGGCCTCCCGTGTCTCCGCTCTGAGATGTCTCGAATTGTAAACGCGTCCTTTCTTCTTTGGATTCCAAAAAAGACAAGTCGCAGAGGCTTTGCGCTAAAGCCGGTGAAATTTAATTGAAGAAAGGCAAAACAATGGCTCTTTATGAACATATGTTCCTTGCCCGACAAGACATCGCACCGCAGCAAGTTGATGAACTTTTGAGTCTCTACAAAGGTGTCATTGAAGCGCATGGTGGAAAAGTTGGGCGTATAGAAAATTGGGGACTTCGTCCTCTTGCTTACCGTATTCGTAAAAACCGTAAAGCTTATTATGTCTTGGTCAATATTGATGCACCAGCTTCAGCAATTGCTGAAGTGGAGCGTCAGATGCGCATCAATGAGGATATTTTGCGTTATATGACCATTCGCGTAGAAAAACACGAAAAAGAAAAATCTGCTATGCTCTCACACCTTGATCGCAATAGTCACATTGGACACGATGAAGAGCGTCCTCGTTTTCCACGTCGTCAACGTGAAAATGCTATAGAAGAGGTAGAATGATGACTGATACTAATCAAAACTCTGCACGTCGCCCCTTTCATCGTCGTCGTAAAACATGTCCTTTTTCAGGGACCAATGCTCCCAAAATTGATTATAAAGACATCAAGTTGTTACAACGTTATATTTCCGAACGTGGGAAAATTGTTCCTTCACGGATTACTGCTGTTAGTCAGAAAAAACAGCGTGAATTAGCTAATGCTATCAAACGTGCTCGCTTTTTAGGTTTACTTCCGTACGTTATAAAGTAAGCGATCAATATGTTATGCAACTGGAGAGTTTCTCCAGTTGCTTTTCTTATATGGTTAAAAATAGCTTGTTGTATCCTATGTTAAGCTATTAAATGTCAAAGTTGGGGTATTGACACGCCTCTAACTGCAGAAAGCAGGACAGCAATAAATGAAAAAAAATCGTACTTATGAGATATTAACCGGTATTTTGGCAGGATTATTTGCTGTTGTGATAGGAATGGCAATCATCAGTGTTGCAAATATCGCGCCCTTTTTTTCTCTTCTTCTTGGATGCTTTCTTTCATTGCCAATTTTTATTGTTGCGTTCGGTCAAGGAACATTAGCCAGTCTCATCGCCCTCATAAGTGCCACTGTTGTTCTTATCATAACCACTAATACCTATATTGCTCTTGGCTCTATGTTCTTATTTTTCCTTCCTGCTGTCTATGCTTCTTGGCTTCTTGGGCTTGCACGACCAGCGCAAAAAGAAAACGAACTGATATGGTATCCATTATCATCGGTTATTTTTCATTTAACTAATTTTATCGCTCTTATAGCAACTTTCATTGGGCTCTATGTTCAAACCCGTCCATCCACACCCGTCATTGCAAAAAAAATCACCGAAAACATAGCACAAACTCTGCAACAATCACAGTCAATAAAAGAAGCCGATATACGCGCTTTTAGTGAGCTTTTAATGACGCATACAGCAACTTTTACTGCTTTTTCTTTGACTGTTTATAGTTTGGTTTTTCTCATTGGTAACCTTTACTTTTCCATGATAGCAGCACAACATATGAAATGGCTGAAAAGACCCCGTGATGATTGGAGCCAAACTCTCCGCCTTCCCATTTCTGGAATTATTATTTTCATTATTGTTTGCATAGCATCGATGATTGAGCTGAGCGCTTCTCTTAACTTGAGTACCCGTATCTTTAGCACTGCATACATTGTCATCATATTAATTAGCGGTCTAGCATATCTTCACAATATTACAAAAGGGGTAAACGGTCGAATTATTATACTTTCTCTTGTTTATATTGCTATTTTTACAATCGTTTTTACTCCACCTATTGTTTTCATGATGCTTTTGATGGGAATTTGGGCTGCTATTCAATACAATTTTCAATCACGCAAAAAACTCCACTAAATTTATTTGTTCGAAAGGAAAAACTATGGATATTATTTTACTTGAGCGCATTCCTCGTCTTGGTCAGATGGGTGATATTGTCTCAGTTAAAGATGGTTATGCGCGTAATTTTCTCTTACCTCAAGGTAAAGCTTTACGCGCAAATGAAGCTAATAAAAAACATTTTGAGGTACAACGTGCACAACTTGAAGCACGTAATCTTGAACGCAAAAGCGAAGCGCAAAAAATTGCTGAAAAACTTGATGGACAATCATTCATTGTTGTTCGTTCTGCTGGTGAAACGGGACAACTTTATGGTTCTGTGTCAACACGTGATATTGCTGAAATCATAACAGATGAAGGCTTTTCTATTGGAAGAAATCAAATCGAACTTAATCATCCAATAAAAATGATCGGTCTTCACACTATCACTCTTAGCTTACATCCAGAGGTTCAAATTTCTGTGATTATTAACGTTGCGCGTTCTACCAGTGAAGCACAACGCCAAGCAGAAGGTGAAACTCTCACTTCGGCTAAAGAAATATATAATATTCAAGAAGAATTATTAGAAGAAAGTCAGGAAGAATTATTGGCAGAAGAAATTAATGACAACGATATAAACAGTTCTCATCAAGAAGCTTAATTGCTATTTTTTCTTTGTGTTTTATATTTTTTATTCCATTTTAAATATTGTTCATAAAATACTCACACTTTAAAAGTGAGTATTTTATGGCTATCGTACATAAATAATCTAATTTTTATGAAAGAATTAGAAATATATTATTTAAAGGCATTATATGCCGAGAATGATAATATCACTAAGAGGAAATGTCTTTTGTTTTCCAGCATATAAAGCAAAAATAATTTAAAGTCCTACCCTTAAGGCTAAAGTTTGTATGAGCGTTAAGTTGATTATATCCTCACATGATCTGAAATAATTTCAGTTATAAAAAAATAATTCTACTTACACAGATATTGGAATTTTAAGGTTAAGTAACTTAAAAATACTTAAATTTAGAGTAGCAAAACTTCCACTTTAAAATCACATATTATAAAATAAAATAGATAGACGTTATATAAATAATACACAAATGATAAATGAGAAACGAAAAGAGAGTTTTAAAAAATTATATAATTTTAACTTAAAATGAAGATTTGTCGCTCTATTCTTTTAATTATACGATTTTCAATTTATCGCCTAAAGTAGCTAGACTTAGAATTTTAGTGGAAAAATATTATGGAAGAAACTAACGTTGTTAATGTCAGCTCTTCAAAGAAAGAGGATTCTCCTTCTTTTCGGCAACTTCCGCATAATATTGAAGCTGAACAGGCATTGCTTGGTGCCATCTTTATCAACAATGATTCTCTTGACCGCGTTTCAGATTTTCTAAAACCAGAACATTTTTTTGAACCATTGCATCAAAAAATTTATCATGTTTTATCTCACCTTATTAAAACAGGAAAACGTGTAGATCCAGTTACAATCAAGCCCTATATCCAAATGGAAGAAAAAATTGGAGATATTACTGTATACCAATATGTTGTTCGCTTAGCCACAGAGGCAGTCACTATTATTAACGCTGAAGATTATGGACGCGTCATTTACGATCTTTTTATCCGACGGTCTTTGATTAACCTTGGAACTCAAGTTGTCAATACAGCCTTTGATGCTCCTGTAGAACTCACGCCTACCCAACAAATTGAAACTGTTGAAAATCAGTTATTTGAGCTAGCAGAAAAAGGGAAATATGGAGGTGGATTTGAAAATTTTAATGAGGCTATTAAAAAAGCTATCGATATGGCAAGTGCTGCGAAAAAGCGCTCTTCACAATTATCAGGGATAGCCACCCATATTAAAACACTTGATGAAAAAATGGGAGGATTACAAGCATCTGACTTAATTATCCTTGCGGGGCGCCCTGGTATGGGTAAAACCTCACTGGCTACCAATATTGCCTTTAATATTGCTAATGCTTATAATCGTAATGCCAATATCCAAGAAAATGAAGGCGGCATTGTGGGATTCTTCTCACTTGAGATGTCATCCGAACAGCTTGCAACCCGTATTATTTCTGAACAAACAGAAGTCTCTTCTTCTGATATTCGGCGTGGTAATATTTCAGATGAACAATTTTCAAAAATTATTCGTGCGGTGAACCAACTACAAAAGGCACCACTTTATATTGATCAAACTGGGGGAATATCAATTACGCAATTAGCTGCTCGTGCGCGGCGTCTCAAGCGGCAACATGGTTTAGATATCTTGTTTATTGACTATATCCAACTCATGACAAGCAGTTCAAAGCGCTCATCAGAAAATCGTGTCCAAGAGATCACAGAAATTACCACAGGATTAAAAGCATTAGCGAAAGAATTGAATATTCCTATTATCGCTCTCTCTCAACTTTCACGTCAAGTAGAAAATAGAACAGATAAACGTCCACAGCTCTCAGATTTACGTGAATCTGGTTCAATTGAGCAAGATGCAGACATCGTTCTTTTTGTCTATCGCGAAGAATATTATCTCAAAAATGAAGAACCAAAGTTAGGTAGCTTGGAACATACAAAATGGCAAGAAATAATGGACAAAGCTTTTGGAAAAGCTGATGTTATTATTGCAAAACAGCGCCATGGGCCGACAGGAATCGTGCCCCTTGCCTTTCAATCTGATTTCACACGATTCAGTGATCTTGCCGATAGCAATTATCTTCCAGAGCAAATTGGTTAAATCAACATGGTACGTAATCGTATTCAATTTATCTGTCAAAATTGTGGCACTGTTCATTCTCGTTGGGCAGGAAAATGTAGTGCTTGTGGAGAATGGAATTCCCTTATCGAAGAAAATATAAATGGCGGCATAGGAAGTGGTCCTAAGCAGAATACGCGTAAAGGACGCATCGTTGCCCTTACATCTCTTTCTGGAGATATCCAAGATGCTCCACGTATTTATTCTGGTATTGCGGAACTTGATCGTGTTACCGGTGGGGGCTTTGTCCGTGGATCGGCACTCCTTGTTGGAGGTGATCCGGGTATTGGTAAATCAACATTGCTGACACAAACAGCTGCTGCTTTATCACGTAAAGGATATAATGTCATCTATGTTTCAGGTGAAGAGGCTATTGCGCAAATTTGTCTGCGCGCACAAAGGCTTGAAGCTAACAATACAGAGGTGAAAATTGCTGCTGAAACCAATGTTGAAGATATTCTGGCAACCTTAAGCGAACATAAAAACCTTGATATGGTGATTATCGATTCGATTCAAACCCTATGGTCAGATACAGCAGATTCAGCACCTGGCACTGTCACACAAGTACGTATCGGTGCTCAGGCAATGATCCGCTTTGCCAAGAAAACAGGAGCCGCCGTTGTTCTTGTTGGGCATGTTACAAAAGATGGACAAATTGCTGGTCCTCGGGTCGTTGAACATATGGTTGATGGCGTTCTCTATTTTGAGGGTGAAGGAGGACATCATTATCGCATTCTTAGAACTGTAAAAAATCGCTTCGGACCAACAGATGAAATTGGTGTCTTTGAAATGTCTGATAAAGGATTACGCGAAGTGATAAATCCATCCGAATTGTTTTTAGGAGAACGTAATGAAAAAGCCCCAGGCGCTGCTGTTTTCGCCGGTATGGAAGGAACACGCCCGATACTCGTAGAAATTCAAGCGCTTGTTGCTCCTTCTTCCCTTGGGACACCAAGACGTGCGGTTGTCGGATGGGATGGAAATCGTCTTTCTATGATTCTTGCCGTTTTAGAAGCCCATTGTGGCATTCGTTTTGGACAGCATGATGTCTATCTGAACGTGGCAGGTGGCTATCGCATATCAGAACCCGCTGCTGATTTAGCTGTAGCCGCTGCTTTGGTATCTTCTCTTGCCAATATCGCATTGCCAACGGATTATGTCTATTTTGGTGAAGTCAGTCTTTCAGGAGCTACCCGCGCTGTTGCACATTCAGCACAGCGCATAAATGAAGCCAAAAAACTCGGCTTTCAAGGAGCCTTTCATCCCACAACAACAACCGAAATGATGAAGTCGCTCAACTTTAAACAAAAAACTTTCTCCGACCTTCCCGAACTCGTTGCTACTCTTACCGTAAGTAAAAAATGATCTGCACCACAGATATGATAATATAGAAAAAACTCTATAACATACAAAAGATCCTTGCTATAAGAACAAAAAATGGCATAACAAAAAATATATTTGCACACAGACTTAAAAGAACGCAACTTTATGTATAAGGAACAAACAAATGATCATAACAATCCTTGATGGAATTGTCGTAGTAATCATCCTGTTGTCCGCTTTTCTTGCTATGCTTCGAGGATTTTCACGTGAAGTGTTATCGTTGATTTCTTGGGCAGTTGCAGCTGTTACGACACTGTTTTTATTCAAACCTGTCTTACCTTTCTTTGAACAATATCTCTCTAATAAAATGATTGCATTGATCACAACATTGGTCACAATTTTTATTATTGTTCTCATTATTACTTCAATTATTACAATGAAGATCTCTGATTTTATTATTGATAGTCGAATTGGTATCCTTGACCGTGCTATTGGTTTTATTTTTGGAGCACTTCGTGGTTTACTTATCATGGTCATCGGTATGTTGCTGATTAATGCACTGATTAAACCCGAGCTTCAAGCGAATTGGTTAAAAAATGCAAAAACAAGACCCATTTTAGATTCATTGGGACAAAAAGTTTGGGAAATACTCCCAAAAGATATTGGATCTGTTCTCGAAAAGGCTGAAAATTTGTTTAAAGACAGCAATAAACATACGTATGAGCAACACTCTCATGAAAAGATAATTTTAAAAAATAGAGAATAGTTTTTCATGAGGAAAGAGAACTAAATGATGTAAAATGTGATATTAATGATTCCTCCATATCACAACTGAAAGAATATGATGATAAAAAGCGATGTTTTCTGTCAAGAATTTTCATTAGATGATGATACCCTTCATGAAGAATGTGGAGTTTTTGGTATTCTTGGGCATGAAGATGCCGCAACATTAACAGCTCTTGGACTCCACGCACTTCAGCATCGTGGGCAAGAAGCAGCTGGGATTGTTTCTTACCATAATAAAATATTTCATCAAGAAAAGCATTTAGGTCTTGTTGGTGATCACTATACAAACCCTGCAACACTTGCGCGCTTACCAGGAAATCGTGCTATTGGACATACCCGTTATTCAACAACTGGAGAAGTGGCATTACGCAATGTTCAACCCCTTTTTGCTGAATTGAAAGTTGGAGGTATTGCTATTGCACATAATGGTAATCTTACCAATGGTCTCACATTACGCCGTGAACTCATCGCTTCTGGTGCTATCTGTCAATCAACGTCAGATTCAGAAGTTTTTCTCCATCTTATTGCCCGCTCACGTTATGAATCGTCCTCTGATCGTTTTGTTGATGCGATTCGGCAAGTAGAAGGTGGGTATGCTATGTTAGCGCTCACACGTACAAAGCTTATTGCGGCACGCGATCCAACAGGAATTAGACCTCTCGTGATGGGGGAACTTGATGGTAAGCCTATCTTTTGTTCTGAAACTTGTGCTCTTGATATTATTGGAGCAAAATATGTCCGTGATGTTAAAAATGGAGAAATCATCATATGTGAAATACAAAAAAATGGGGAAATTACGAAAAAAATTATAAAACCAGAAAATACAAAACCAGAAAAACTTTGCTTGTTTGAATATGTTTATTTTGCCCGCCCAGACTCAATCGTTGGAGGACGTAGTGTTTATACAACACGCAAAAATATGGGAATCCATTTAGCACAGGAAGCCCCTTGTGAGGGTGATGTTGTGGTTCCTGTTCCTGATGGAGGAACGCCTGCCGCAATTGGCTATGCACAAGAAATTGGAATTCCCTTCGAGCTTGGTATTATTCGTAATCACTATGTTGGCCGCACTTTTATCGAACCAACACAACAAATTCGTGCTTTTGGCGTCAAGTTAAAACATTCGGCAAACCGTCCTGTGATTGAAGGAAAACGTGTTATTCTGGTTGATGACTCTATTGTACGTGGAACAACATCCCTTAAAATTGTACGAATGCTTCGCGATGCAGGAGCAAAAGAAGTTCATATGCGCATTTCTAGCCCTATGATTTTTTATCCTGACTTTTATGGTATTGATACACCTAAAGCTGAAAATCTTTTAGCAAATCAATATCCAGATTTAAAATCTATGTGTGATTTTATTGGAGCGGATTCATTAGAATTTCTTTCAACGGATGGATTATATCTTGCTGTAGCAGGGGAAAAACGGAATAACGCCGATCCACAATTTACTGACCATTATTTTACTGGATATTATCCTACGCATCTGGTTGATCAAGAAAATCTCTCCAAAATTCATCAATCATCTGTTCTTAAAACAAGAGATTAATGATGGCAAAATGTGATTTTAGTCTCCATGGGCGTGTGGCACTTGTTACTGGCGCATCAAGAGGGATTGGCTATTATTTGGCACTCGAGCTTGCTGCACGCGGGGCTCATATTATTGCTCTTGCACGAACAGTCAGTGGACTTACTGAATTAGATAACCAAATCCGAGAAAAAGGAGCTCATGCAACCCTTGTTCCCCTTGACTTGCATCATATGGAAAACATCGATACTCTTGCTATCTCAATTGCCAAACGCTGGAAAAAACTTGATATTATCGTTGCAAACGCAGGAATTCTTGGAACACTCTCACCAATAGCGCATATAGAAAACACGGTATTTGAAGATGTTTTTCAAATAAATCTTTTCAGCCAATGGCGCTTAATGAAAGCCGTTGAGCCTTTATTACGTGAATCTGATGCTGGACGAGCCATCCTGTTATCCTCAAGCGTTGCGCATGCTGCGCGCCCTTTCTGGGGAGCTTATGCAGCCTCTAAAGCGGCTTTAGAGGTGATTGCCCGCTGTTGGGCAGAAGAACTCAAACAAACCCCTATTAAGATTAATTGTGTCAACCCTGGTGCCACACGCACTGCCATGCGCGCTGAAGCTATGCCCGGTGAAGATCCACAAACTCTGCCTTCACCACAAGAGGTCGCAAAAAAGATCGTACATTTGTTATCACCTGATTTAAAGGAAACTGGAAAACTCTTTAATGTCCATAAAAATCGGTTTGTAAATTATCACATACCTGATTGATCATCATATGAGAAGTAAATCGTTTGACTCTCTCTTTTTTCTGTGCTCTTCGACAGAAGCATGAAGCACTTTATGATTCTTGGATAGCTTTAGCATCAGCCTTTTTCTCTTCTAAAGTAGCACGTTTATTATAAGCGATAAAACTACAGGGGAGAAAAATCATATAGCTAACAGCTGTAATCAATAAAGTTTCCCATGTGTAAGTCGCAAGAAAACCGACATAAATAACAATGACCAACATGCACGGTATAACGATATCGCGCCTTAAATTTTGATCAATTGTTTTTGCATTCCATACCGGTAAACGACTAATCAAAAGAAAAGCAATAATTACAGTATAAAGACTAAAAAATAATGCCCACCCCCAATTGGGAACCAAACCAAGAGTGCCTAAATAGGTAGGCAATAAAAGGAGTAATGCTCCTGCTGGTGCTGGAACACCAACAAAATAACTTTTCTGCCACTTAGGTATATTGGGGTTATCTAACATCACATTAAAACGTGCTAATCGCAAACAACAAGCAACACAATAAACAAGAGCAGCAACCCAACCAATGTGATTTGCTTGATTCAAGATAAAAGAATAAACAATGAGTGCAGGGGTAACACCAAAATTTATAACATCAGCAAGAGAATCCATCTGTGCCCCAAAAGATGAACTACCATCTATTAAACGGGCAATGCGACCATCAGCACCATCTAAAACTGCGGCCAAAAGCACCATTAAAATAGCAGCTTCATAGCGATGTTCAAAAGCCAAACGAATACTGCTCATCCCTGCACAAATTGCTAAAATAGTAATGATATTGGGAATGACATACCGCATCGATGTAGGTGAACGCCGCCGATTTGCACCTTCATCATGCTGCCCCTCAGGATTGAATGAAGAAAATGGCGAAAAATTTTTCATTGTGAGTCCTAATCGTATCTGAAATCCGTTGTGGCACTCTTATCATCAAAAGAACCCAAAACTGTTTCTCCAGCAATTGCTGTCTGTCCAACTGCAACACGCACTTTCATTTCAGTTGGTATATAAATATCAAGGCGAGAACCAAAACGAATCAATCCAAATCGCTCACCAGTCATAACGGCATCATTTTCTTTTGACCAGCAAACAATCCGGCGTGCAACCATTCCCGCTATTTGTACGATACCGATTTTACCATGTTTGCTATCAATTACCATCCCATTACGCTCATTAAACTGACTAGCTTTATCAAAGTCAGCATTAGTAAATCGACCTGGCTGATAAACGATAGACTCTACTGTACCACTGATAGGAATACGATTAATATGGCATGAAAAAACATCCATAAAAATGGAAATACGGATCATTTCATCTTTCCCTAATCCTAATTCTTCAGGTGGAACACATGATTCCACAAATGAAATACGCCCATCTGCAGGCGACATAACCCAATTTGAATTCAAAGGGATCACACGATCTGGATCACGGAAAAAGTATACACACCACACCGTGAGAATGAGACCAAACCAAAACAACGGACTCCATATCCAACCAAGAATGAGCGAAATAACAAAAAACGCTACAATAAAAGGATAGCCTTCTTTATGAACCGATACAAAGCTATTATGGAAAGATTGCAGAATACTCATATAATTTCCTATTCATCGTAAACTTAAACAAGCAACAAATCTTTTTGTTCCTCTTGTGTCTTTTTATGTATTTAATCAATCACTCCATATAAAGATATAGATTACATTTTGCTCTATTTATTTTTTACGATTAACAACACTCATCTCATCTTCTTCACGCATTTTACGTAACTTTTCTTCAGCTTTCGTTGCTTCAAGCTGCTTATTCCACATTGAAGCATAGAGACCTTTCTTGCGTAAAAGCTCTGTATGCGTCCCATTTTCAATAATACGACCACTTTTAAGAACTAAAATTTCATCAGCATTGATAACAGTAGAAAGACGGTGAGCAATAATCAATGTTGTACGTCCACGGCTTACAATATCTAATGCTTGTTGAATTTCCTGTTCCGTCGCCGTATCAAGAGCCGCCGTTGCTTCATCTAGAATAAGAAGTGGGGGAGCTTTTAAAAGTGTCCGGGCAATAGCCACGCGTTGTTTTTCACCACCTGATAATTTGAGACCTCGCTCTCCTACCATAGACTGAAAACCTTCCGGTAAAATTTCAATAAATTTTGATATTTGTGCCATTTCAGCAGCTTTGCGCATCTCTTCATCTGTAGCACTTGGACGCCCATAGCAAATATTATAGGCAATTGTATCATTAAATAACACCGTATCTTGTGGGACCATGCCAATCGCTTCACGCAAACTCTTTTGTGTTACGTCACGAATATCCTGCCCGTCAATTGTGATAGAGCCCGCATCAACATCATAAAACCGAAAAAGCAACCGAGAAATAGTGGATTTACCGGCACCAGATGGACCAACAATGGCGACTGTTTTTCCTCCCGGAACTTTAAAATCAATATCTCTGAGAATCTGACGTCTCGAATCGTAGGAAAACTTTACCTGATGAAAACAAATGGTCCCATCGCTTATCTCTAACGGTTTAGCATCCGATTTATCAACGATCTCCTTCTGAACATCTAAAAGATCAAACATTGCTTCAATATCCGTTAAACCTTGTCGAATATCACGATACATTGACCCAATAAAATTTAGTGGAATAGAAAGTTGCATTAAAAGCGCATTAATAAAAACAAAATCTCCTAAAGTTTGTGTCTTATAAAAAACTTCATAAGCTGACATCAGCATCATGATCGTCATTCCAATACCAAAGATAAGAGTCTGACCAAAATTAAGCCAGCTTAACGATGTCCAAATCTTCGTTGCGGCTTTTTCATAACCTACCATAGAAGCATCAAATCGATCGGCTTCTAGAGTTTCATTACCAAAATATTTGACCGTTTCAAAATTCAAAAGAGAATCAACAGCGCGAGTATTCGCCTCAGTATCCGCTGTATTCATTTTTTGTCGAATGCGAATACGCCAATCACTCGCCTTAATGGTAAATAAGATATATAATCCAACCGTTGCAACAACGATGAGAAGATAATGCCACCCATAACTTATGTAAAATACCAGTGCCGTTAATATAAATTCTAAAACTGTCGGTACTGTACTAAGAATTGAAAATCTTACAATCGCTTCAATTCCTTTTGTTCCACGCTCAATCACACGAGAAAGCCCACCTGTTCGGCGTTCCAAATGAAATCGCAAGGATAACTCATGCATATGTACAAAGGTTTTATAAGCTAATTGACGAACAGCGTATTGACCAACAGTGGCAAACAGGGAATCGCGTAATTGATTTAATCCAGCCTGCATAATACGCGCGACATTGTATGCCAAAACGAGCATGATGGGAATAATCCAACTGGATGGGAACCATTCAGGTAGCTGAAAGCTTGAATCAAGCACATTCGTAGAATATTTAAATAAATACGGTACAGATATGAGAACGAGCTTAGCCAAAACAAGATAAAATATTGCCCATAGCACACGCATTTTTAGATCACGCCGACCTACCGGCCACATATAGGGCCATAAATTGTAAAGTGTGTGCAGAGTCTTCCCTGTATCTGATGATACAGTTTTTGTCATTTCATTGCGTTTCATAAAGTCCTTACTTCTCTATCATCCGCACAAACAGGCAAAATACCCTCTGTGGTTATTTATAGATTTATCTCTTTATTATACTTCCAATAAGCTATACCTACCCGTTTTTTGAAGTTAGACTGTTTTTGAAAAAGGAACAAGAAATAATCCACTATACAATTTATTATTTTGATCTGTATTTTCATACCACTCTGCTGCGAATAAACTTTCAACTTTTACATGTTTTTTTTTCAATTCTGCCTGAAGCCACTTTTTTGTTTTACCAATCTCTTTAAGTCCATCATCAATAACTTCACCATTTTCTATTAAAATCGTCGATTTCTTTCCCTCTTCCTTTTTAATGACAGTGCAATCACCATTGGTTTCCAAACGAACAAAAGCAGCTTCATGTAAGTGACACCCTTTAAGACGTAACATCGTAATGAGATCATTAATATTGATCCCCAAGTTCTTAATCTTATCCATTTGGAAAACTCCATCTAAAACTAATGTGACATTCCGCCCTGCAATAAGACGACGAAAAAAAACTGAATAACGTGCAATAAAATTAAAAGATGTAATCAGGGTTTGCCAGATGAGTAAAACAAGCAATAATTGAATGCTACTAATACTCTGATTATAAATAACGCCTCCAATAATACCTCCCATGACAAAATTACTGACCAAATCAACTGGTGTCATTTGACTAAGACTCCCCCGCCCCGTCGTTCTTAAAATAAATAAGAAGGCAACAAGACCTACAGCCAGCTTAAGCGCGATATATCCATAATGATATAAAAATTCCATCATATTCTCCTTTTTTATGGAGCTGCTGGAATAGAGACATTAGTGTCGCTTTATTTCCCACACAGTTATGCGCTCACCACTCTGCGGATCCTTACTGTCTTTTAAAAGAACCCCCTCGGCTGCAAGCTCATCACGAATTGTATCCGCAGCTTCCCACTCTTTATTATGGATAAGTCTTAGTCTTTCGGCAATGCGCTGATCAATAAATTTTGTATCAAGGAAAGTTTTTCTCATAAATAATGGGCAGTCTATTCCTTTAATCCATTCTTGTCTTAACAGTCCTAATAAATTCATCCCATTTACAAGAGCCAAAGCATTTCCTTCTTTATAAAATTTTCGCAAAAGAGTCAGTGCTTTTGGAGTATTAAGATCATCACTAAGTGCATCTATCAAAGTATCATCAATTGCTTCATTGTTTTTCATCTCACTCTTTTTGCTGCGAAGCCATTTATACCAACGATACAGTTCGCTGCTCGATTGTATTAAACGCTGTGCAGTCCAATTTAATGGTTCACGATAATGCGTTTGCAACATCGAAAAACGCGCAGACAAACCAGCCCAATTTTGCTTCATTTCATCGGTCAAAATACCATTAAGCTCCAAAAAATTATTCTCTAAAACAGAACGAATAGTTATGAAATTGCCAAAGCTTTTCGACATCTTTTTGCCTTCAACTTGTAAAAAACCATTATGCATCCAAAAATTAGCCATTCGCTCCGTCCCAAAAGCTGAACAACTTTGTGCAATCTCATTTTCATGATGAGGAAAAATTAAATCAATTCCACCACCATGGATATCAAAAACATTGGCGGTCGGATCATCACAGGTTAAACCACCGCCATAGGGCGCTAATAACTTTGCCATTGACATTGCAGAACATTCAATATGCCAACCTGGACGACCTAAAACAGGAATTCCGCCCGGTGATTCCCAACCTGGTTCTCCTTCCACAGAAGGCTTCCATAAAACAAAATCCATCTCTTCCCTTTTATAAGCAGCAACATCGATACGCGCCCCCGCCCTCATTTCATCTAAAGAACGATTTGCAAATGCCCCATAATAGGGAGGATTTTTTATGCTACTTACAGAAAACAATATATGATTTTCCGCTTTATAAGCGTGCCCCTTTTCAAGCAATCTTTCAATTAAAGAGCGCATTTCCTCTAAATGCTCGGTTGCGCGCGGCTGGCTGGTTGGCAAAAGACAACCAAGTGCTATTGTATCTTGCTGAAACTGAGAATATGTACGTTCTGTTAATTGACGAATAGCATCATTCAATGACAAGTTTGGATATTCGCAAGCTGCTCGTGCATTAATTTTATCATCAACATCTGTAATATTACGTGCATATAGAACACGCTCATTACCATAAACATGACGCAATAAACGAAATAAAATATCAAAAACAATGACAGGGCGTGCATTTCCTATATGCGCATAATCATAAACTGTCGGACCACAAACATAAAGACGTACTCTTGTCGCATCTATTGGTGTAAAATTTTCTTTTTTACGTGTCAGCGTATTATAAAATCGCAACTCTTTCATTTATTGACTCCATGGACGATATTATGCACCGATCCTTTTAGATGTATCTTATCTCAAATTATTGTATTACGCTGTTTAGGCTAAAAACTTTTATCTTATAGTAAATTCTTCTTACCATTTTCCCATTGTATTCACGGCTGTATCCATCATTTATCATAAAAATAATCTATTTTATTTGATTGGACAAAAGCGTTCTATCATTAGAAATGCTTTCCCTCCTTAAAGAAAACGAGCTTAGAAAAAATTCTATAGGTAATACAATATAAATCTATGTGAAAAATAGATAGTTTGCAGAAAGAAAATCTTAAATTTTAAACTACACAAAGCTTCATCAGTATTTTCAATATTCCACAATGGGTTCCTTACTGCCTCTTACGCCCTATATTTTATAATCAATAATTGAGAATAATGTAGCAAATTAACTCTATTTTTTACACCGTTCTCATGACAAAATTATTTTATCTTTACAGAGTTTTATTCAAAGAAAGCAATAAAAATAATGCGTAATAGATTGATGAACATCATTATTTTAATATTTCTTGTCATTTCAATGCCAACCTTTGCACAACAATCTCCACCTTATGAAAAAAAATTACTCCGACTAGCAGAAATTTTGGGATCATTGCATTCTCTCCAAAATCTTTGCGAGCCTCCAACAAACCAATGGTATGACTATATGAATGCACTGATTGAAGCAGAACACCCCATTCCACAAAGACGTGCTTATTTTTATGAAGCGTTTAATGAAGCGTATCGTGCTTTCTCAGAAAATTATCATCATTGTACACAAGAAGCCATTGAAGCCAATCAAAGATACATTGAGGAAGGAAGAATTTTATCTGAAAACCTCCTCATGTATTATAAATAATTAATCTATACAAAAAGTATCTCTCTCAATTTTAGTGGTATCAATGATACTCCTTTCACAAATGCGGGGAGCAATAAACCAGCTCTGAAAATAGAGAGACGTTTAAAGAATAATGTCTCGATACGCTTTTATTCGTATGAGCGCCTTTTTCCCCATACAAAATCGCTCTTTGGCTTCCTCCCCACACCTCAAAGGACGAAGATTTTTAACTAAATTTGCTCTGTAAATAATCTAGGTTCTTGTTGAACAAGGTTCCTCTTGGCTTCTAACGCATGTAATTTGCTGCATAGTTTCTACAAACAAGCCTAAGAATATTCACCACGCATTAAAAAACACTTATGTATCAAAGAGGCTGACATACCCTATATCACCACTCTAAAAGAGGGTATTTTACGGCATGCTTATAATTTTTAATCTGTTTACACCAAAGTTTCCATAAATTTAACAGGCTCTCCTTGTGAAGGTGTGACAATTTCACCTTCCCACATAACCCGCATACCACGGATAATAGTCCCAACAGGCCAACCTTTAACTTTTTGACCATCATAAGGTGTCCAACCGGCGCGAGAACCAATTAAGCTATTCGTAATAATTTCTTCTCTCTTAAGATCAACAATGGTTAAATCAGCATCAAACCCAACAGCAATGCGCCCTTTACAGCTTATACCAAAAATACGACTAGGGCCATGTGAAGTGAGATCAACAAAACGTTCAAGAGATATTTTTCCTGCATTCACATGTGTCAACATAATTGCTGCTGTTGTTTGCACGCCTGTCATACCTGAAGGTGAAGAGGGATAAGGTTGAAGTTTTTCTTCAAGAGTATGAGGCGCATGATCTGAGCCTAAGACATCAATTATTCCTTGTTGAACACCGTACCAAAGAGCTTCACGGTGGCGCAATTCACGAATAGGCGGATTCATCTGAATTAATGTACCAAACTTCTTATAATCATCAGCCGTGAGTGTCAAATGATGTTGTGTCACTTCAATTGTTGCAACATCCTTATGTTTTTTTAGAAAATCAATTTCTTCTTCTGTCGAAAGATGTAACACATGAATGCGAGCCTTCGTCTCATGAGCAATTTTTACCAAACGCTGCGTACATTTTAATGCCGCAACTTCATCACGCCAAATCGGATGTGACGATGCATCACCTTCAATACGCAATATTTTACGCTCTTTGAGCCTCGCCTCATCTTCAGAATGAAAAGCCGCACGACGGCGTGTATTCTTCAAAACAAGGCGTACACTTTCATCATCATCAACCAAAAGATTACCGGTAGAGGACCCCATAAAGACTTTAATTCCAGCCGCACCAGGAAGTCTTTCTAATTCAGACAATTCATGAGCATTTTCACGCGTTCCTCCAACCCAAAATGCAAAATCACAATGCATTCGATGAAATGCGCGTTGAACCTTATCGCTTAATGTTTCTTCTGATGTTGTCAATGGACTGGTATTAGGCATTTCAAAAACTGCCGTAACCCCCCCTAACACAGCAGAATACGAGCCACTTTCCAAATCCTCCTTATATTCATTTCCTGGTTCACGAAAATGCACTTGGCTATCAATAATTCCTGGTAAAATATGAAGCCCCGTACAATCAATGACCTCACTAGCCGATGCACATGTAAGATCGCCTATTTCAGCAATACGACCATTTGTAATACCAATATCACGCTTGCTTCTTCCATCATGATTCACAAGTGTTGCACCTTTAAAAATTGTATCAAATGTTTTAAACATAACCACGCTCCTTACATATTGCTCACTTATCGATTATGTAACTTTGAGCAGAAAGGCAAGAACCATGATTAAAAAACAAAATGCCATTTGCTTAAAAAACCGCGGGCTTATTCAAATTACAGGCGAAGAAGCAACAGATTTTCTACAATCCCTGATCACGACAGATGTAAAAAAAATCAGTCCACAGGAACTTTTCCCTGGAGCCCTTTTATCCCCACAAGGAAAGGTTCTTGCTGATTTTCTTATCGGAAAAAAAGAAGATGGTTACCTGATTGATATCAGGATGCCTTTAGCTGATACGCTCCATAAGCGTCTGTTGCTCTATAAGCTGCGCAAAAAAGTAGAAATTACACAACCATCCCAAGAGCTTGTTACAGTTTCTTTGAATAATGAATCAGATGCTTTAAATTTTGATTCAAGTTTTGTTGATAAACGCTTCCCACAACAAGAAAAAATAATACGAATCTATAGCAAAAAACCTTTTTTAACTTCAGAATATCATGACACATGGAATCGATTGCGTATCCGTTATGCAATTGCGGAAAGTGGTCAAGACTATGAAGTTGGCAAAGTCTTTCCTCATGATATTAATTACGATCAAATCAATGGACTTGCATTCAATAAAGGATGTTATATTGGACAAGAAATTGTTTCACGAATGCACCACCGCCGTGCAGCACGTCGCCGTATTTTTATTGTAAAAGGCCAGTGTGAATTAACCCCTCAATCTAGCATTGAAGCAGAAACAAAAGTAATTGGCTACTTGGGAACATGTGTAGAAAATGAGGCTCTTGCTTTAATGCGTATTGACCACGTCAAAGATGCTATGGATCATAACATCCCCTTTACTGTAAAAAACATTCCTGTCACTATAAGCATTGCTGAAAATATGAATTTTACCTTTCCTGAAAATACTATAGAAAACACTCATGGCTAAAGCTGAATTATTAAAAAATGGAGAAGCCCGCGCTTGGCAAAGAATGCTCTCTGGAAGGCGACTTGATCTTCTCAACCCTTCTCCTTTTGATGTTGAAATTGAAGATATTGCCCATGGACTTTCTCGCGTGGCACGTTGGAACGGTCAAACACGAGGAGAGCATGCCTATTCTGTTGCACAACATTCACTTTTGGTTGAACAAATATTTCAAAAACTTTTTCCACAATCGGGAAGCAACGAATGTCTTTATGCCCTTCTTCATGATGCTCCAGAATATGTCATCGGCGATATGATTTCCCCTTTTAAAGCTGTCATAGGAAAACAATATGAACGCGTTGAAAAACGCATCCAAGATGCTATCCACATGCGCTTTTCTCTTCCCGTTGCTCTTTCTCAAAAACTTTTAAAAAAAATTAAACAAGCCGACCGTATTGCTGCCTATTATGAAGCGATTACGCTTGCTGGATTTAATACAGAAGAAGCCCTTCGCTATTTTGGCTCTCCCAATAATATTCTACCCGATGATCTTAATTTATCCCCCTATTCTACACAACACATTGAAAACGCATTTTTAACGCGCTTTAATGACTTGGATGCCCAAAGATTATAGACTCTTCGCATTGTTGATTCCTTGTCATTACAGAATCATCACACTGACTTATAATAATAATTCATTGTTTTTTCATTTTGAATGAGAGCTCCTAATATCGTAAGCTTCACTCATTTCAAATCTGTTTATATTGAATCAATCAAAATCATTCTCTTGCACACCACAAGTGGGGCTGGCGTGTAGATAAAACTTTTTAAAGAAAGAATTAAAATGCTTCTTATGAACCATCTCAAGTGCTAAGCGCTGTCGCAACATTGAAAATTGGCAAAGTGCGTGATGATGCCGGCTTGCTCTCTTATGAAGCGTAAAGACGGGAGTGCTCTATAAATTTTATACACTTCATAAGGGACTTACCACTATACTATTCACGAACGCCGTCGCGAAATAGGATTGGGTACCTTAAGAAAGCTTTCTTTAAAAAAGCACGTGAATTAGCGACCCAATGGCGTTCTGTTTTGCATGAGAGGCGTGACTTCATTAAAGAAATGGAAAAAATCACAGTTCAAATTGCATACAAAATATATTAAAAATGCACATTCATTATCAAAATAACAAATGTTCTCTTGTCAAACCTTTCATCTTAAACTGAAGTTTATTTTAGTTTATAAACTTCATTATCCGCTGGGAAAGAACGAGATGTGACATCCTCTGCATAATTCTTTATTGCAGTTTCCATGGCTTGTTCAAGGTCTCCATAACGGCGTACAAATTTTGGCACATGAGAACCATAGCCCAACATATCTTCCATAACCAATACTTGCCCATCACATTGATTGGACGCCCCTATACCGATCGTAGGGATAGAAAGCTTATCTGTCAGTTTCACCGCTAAAGGTTCGACCATTGCTTCTAAAACAACAGCAAAAGCACCTGCCTCTTCAATCGCTGCTCCATCTGCTTCAATTCTTTGCCAATCATTCTCCTTGCGTCCTTGTGTTTTAAAACCACCAAAACGATTCATTGCTTGGGGTGTAAGACCGATATGCCCCATCACTGGAATGCCACGTTTACACAAAAAATCTATTGTTTCGGCTATATAAACGCCCCCTTCAAGCTTAACTGCACCACACCCCGTTTGTGCAAGAATGCGCGATGCATTTAAAAAAGCTTGCTCTGGACTTTCCTCATAAGAACCAAAAGGCATATCAATAACAACAAGAGCTTTTTGAGATCCACGCACCACGGCTTTCCCGTGTGAAATCATCATATCTAAATTAACAGGAAGCGTTGTCTCAAACCCATACACAACCATCCCAACGCTATCACCAACCAAAAGGATATCGCAATATGGATCAGCAATCCGCGCAGTATAAGCTTGATAAGCTGTTAAAGAAACAATTGGCTGTTGTCCCTTTCTTGCACGTATTTCGGAAGATGTTATACGCTTTACGGTTTTATGTACACTCATTTTCCACTCTTCTCTTGTAATATATATTGATCAATCAGCCTTACCTCACCAAAGCGGACAGTAAGGAGTAAAACCGCCGGTTTATTCAATGTTCCTTTAACCACGCATAAAGTTTCCATATCCCGTAAATCTATCGCTTCAATGATTGCACGCGTTTCTTGTTGTAAAATATCACGAACAGTTTTGCATAATTTATCAACCGACCGTTCACCTTCATGATAAAGCTTTTCAGCAGCTTTTCCACTTTCAGGAATAATTTTGGCAGCTTTACGATCTTCTAATGTTAAAAGCTGATTGCGTGAAGAACAAGCTACACCATCTGACTCCCGTAGAATAGGAACTCCAACGATTTCAATAGGAAAAGCCAAATCTTCAACCATACGCCGAATAATTAAAATTTGTTGAAAATCCTTTTCCCCAAAAAAAGCCTTATCTGGTTGGACAATGTTAAAAAGTTTAGCAACAACGCTTGTTACACCACAAAAATGCCCCGGACGTAATTTTCCCATCAAAATACGTGATAATTTTTTCACTTGTACAATTGTATCATTCCCCAGTGGCCACATTTCATCTACAGAAGGAGCAAAAACACATTCAACACCTGCTTCTTTTAACAAAGCACAATCGCCCTTCAAATCTCTTGGATATTGAGAAAAATCTTCTTGAGGTCCAAATTGCTTTGGATTGACAAAAATAGAAACCACTACGCGATCACACATTGCTCTTGCATACTGTACTAATGCAAGATGTCCATCATGCAATGCCCCCATTGTTGGAACAAAACCAATCGAAAAACCTAAACGTCGTTCCTCTGAAGTATATTGGCGGACTTCAGCAATTGTCTTTAAAATTCTCATTTTCCCATTCAATTATCATCAGATCAACCAATTAATGCCTGCACACCAAATTGGCGCTCAAACAATTGTATCATATTCATGCGCACTGACGGCTGCTTTATATCTCGTGGCTCCCAGACATGACGCATAAGAAAAAAACCCGTCAGTATAAAACCATTTATTATGTCACTAAAATCAGCAGGACGAGTCGTTCTTTGTACAAGAAACTGTGGTAGAATGAGAAGCTTTTTTTTCCAAGGTTCCCCTGCTTCTTCACAGACAGCCCGTCCAGATTTTGGTGATACGTAATGAAGCCTTTCCTGACGACCTGTTGCAGCACAACAAGATAAATCAAGACCAAAACCAAGTTCTTCAAGAAGCCGCATTTCAAAACGTACAAGCAATTCTGCATTTACAAATGGTTCATCAAAATTCTGCATAAAAAGGTGTAAAATATCATATAAAATGGGGTGCGGATCACGTTCGGGAAGAAGCCGCAAATGAAAAGCTATCAATTGCAAAGCATAAAGTGCTTCTGGTAGACAGATTAATCGTGCCGCATGTAAATCAAGAGCTTCAAGCCGAAAAAGTCCCAAATGTTCGTCTAAACGAGCCCACCATTCAGCCTCCACAAAATTTCCAGGTTGAAGAAGAGCTGCCATACGACGCGACCGCCCCCCTTTTACCACCCCCATATAACGACCATGTTCACGTGTCATAATCTCAAGAATAACACTTGTTTCACCATATTGGCGTGTACCAAGAATAACAGCTTGTTCTTTCCACTTCATTTTACTTTAATTATTTTTTTAAAATCTTATTTTAAAAAATCCAATCCCATTTCGCGATAACGTTCTGGATCGGTATCCCAATTATCGCGCACTTTCACAAAGAGAAAAAGATGAACCTTTTGATCCATAATTTCCATGAGTTCTTTACGTGCTGCTTGTCCAATCGCTTTAATTGTATCGCCTTTTGCTCCTAAGACAATTTTTTTCTGACTCTCACGCTCGACATAAATAACTTGATTAATTTTAACGGAACCATCTGAACGTTCTTCCCAGCTTTCTGTTTCAACCGTTGAGGAATAAGGAAGTTCATCATGAAGACGAAGAAAAAGTTTTTCACGCGTAATTTCAGCAGCAAGATGACGCATGGGCATATCAGAAATTTGATCTTCCGGATAATACCATGGCCCCTCCTGCATCATATTACTCAACGCATGCAGTAAATCCTTGCAACCAGAACCGTTTAGAGCAGAAATCATAAATGTTTGCGCAAACTTTACACGTTCATTTATTTTAGTGGTTAACGCTAGAAGAGATGATTTAACAACTGTATCAACCTTATTAAGAACAAGAACTTTTTCTTGTTTCAGATTGTTTACAATATCTAACATCATATCAACTTCATCCGAAAGACCATTTTGAGCGTCGATTAAAACGAGTAGAACATCAGCGCTCTTAGCCCCTCCCCAAGCAGCAGAGACCATGGCTCGTTCTAAGCGCTTATGGGGACGAAAAACACCCGGTGTATCGACCAACACAATTTGCACATCATCATGAATGACAATACCGCGGATTAAAGTTCGTGTTGTTTGTACCTTATGCGTTACAATTGAAACCTTTGTTCCAACCAATTGATTAACCAGTGTCGATTTACCGGCATTAGGCATCCCAATAAGCACAACAAATCCAGAACGCGTTTTCATAACGTCACTCATGATCATTTTTTCCCACTGTTTTCCATACACCCTCTCGTCGCAAAATTTTTTCAGCTGCCATTCTTTCGGCATATCTTTTGGAGCTTCCCTGCCCAATCTCTGAAGCAAACCCAGAAATACTGACCTCTACCATAAAAACAGGATCGTGATCGGGACCTGAACGTTTGATAACCTGATAATGTGGTTGTGCATTGCCTTGGATATGCGCCCATTCTTGTAATTCTGTCTTGGCATCACGTCGACCAGCATCCATTTTCTTTGCCCGACTTTGCCAATATTTTTGAATAAAAGGGCGAACGCTTTCCAATCCTCCATCGAGATATATCACGGCAATCAAAGCTTCCACGACATCTGCATGCATATTGATAAGTCGACGCCCCTCGAAATTTTTCATCTCAAAACCAACACGAATCATATCAGGAAGCCTCATTTCACGCGCAATATCAGCACATGTCTGCGCATTAACAAGATGATTCAAACGGACTGATAATTCACCTTCACTTGCCTGAGGAAAAAGTTGATACAGCATTTCCGCAATCAAAAGCCCTAAAACCCGATCCCCTAAAAACTCTAGTCGTTCATAATTTCCCTGTTCCGAATCTTGTACACTCGAATGTGTTAATGCCTTCGTTAACCTCTCTTCATCTTTAAAACGATGCCCCGTCAGCTTGAAAAGCTGATCAATCATGAGACGTTTCATCGTTGTTTCCTTGCTTGATAAGCGGCAAATCATGAACCGTATTTATGAAAGAAAACAAACGTTTCCAACGCACATCAAATGGCCAGCGCCAAATCTGCCAAGCACTTGAACCGTTACTGATAGAAAAGAAAATCACGCTCGCGCGACCAATAAGATTTTCTTCTGGAACATAGCCTACATCTAAACGACTATCATCTGAATTGTCGCGGTTATCTCCCATCATAAAGTAATGTCCTTGAGGAACTTCAAAAACTTTTGTATCATCAACTTTCGGGATGAAAGCTAAATCAAGTGTATCATAACTGACACCGTTAGGCATTGTCTCGCGATAAACCTCAACAGGATAGTTAACCTCTGTTATATCAGAATTATTAATCTCCCCCATAAAGTGACGTGAAACAGCCTCATCATTAATATAAAGAACACTTTGACGGACTTGTATACGATCACCTGGTAGCCCAACAACGCGTTTTATATAATCAATCTTCGGATTACTTGGTAAGCGAAAAACGACCACATCTCCACGTTGAGGTTGAGATGCCCAAATCCGTCCAGAAAAAAGAGGGGGAGAAAAGGGGATGGAAAAATGAGAATACCCATATGCATACTTAGAAACAAACAGATAATCTCCCACCAACAAAGTAGGACGCATTGAACCGGAAGGAATACTAAACGGCTGGAAAAAAAGTGTCCGAATAAACGCTGCTAAAAGCAGAGCCTGTACTAAAACAGAAATAAATTCACGAATCCCACCTTTTTTTTCTTTTTTATGCACTTTATCTTTTTGGATCATCACCAACTGCCTTCTCATCACAGATATAATTTTTTTTCATCATAATATTCAAATAACAAAAGCACAATCTCTCACGCCATCTATCCACGTGGAAGTGCTTCGATAATAATAAATGCCTGTGCCCAAGGAAAATCATCTGTTATGCTAAGATGAATAACTGCATCATGATGAGGAGGTAATAACTTTTGAAGTTGCATTTGCGCACGATTTGTTAATTGCATTATTGGTTTACCAGATGGCAAATTAACTACCCCCATGTCTTTCCAATTGATACCACAAGCGATTCCCGTTCCTAAGGCTTTAGCACATGCTTCTTTAGCAGCAAATCTTTTTGCATAGGAAGAGGAGCTTTTTTTGAGATTTTCAGATCTATTTTTTTCAATATCCGTAAAAATACGTTGGATAAAACGCTCACCATAACGAACCAACATTTTCTCAATACGTCGTATATCAACCAGATCATTTCCAAGACCAATAATCATAAGATATTAACCCGATCTTTCTCAAATTTATTTCTGTTTTAATACAGGCGATGAACGCTTCTTTAAACGCCTTTTTTTTATAATCTTTTGATATCGCCTTTGTTTAAAACGAACCGTTGCTCTGTAAACACCTATATAAGATAAACCACCAAAAACAATACCTAAAAGAGTTCCACCTAAAATCATAGGACTCATAATTGTGTCCCATGCGCCTTTAAAGAGGAGAGAGAGATTTGACAATGTCAAACCATTAAATAGAGCACGAATTTGCGAAAGAGAAATCTCTTTGACATCGCTAAAAAGTGATAAACAAAAGTACCCTACTTTATAATCAGCCATGATAATCAATAAAAATGTGAGTGGATTAGAAAAAATCGTCCCAATGATTGCGGCAGCAAAGTTTGCACGCAAAAGCCAAGAAAAAAATATTGCCAAAATAATATGCAGCCCAAAGAAAGGGGAACAAGCTAAAAAAATGCCAACAGCAACCCCTAATGCTACTTCATGCGGTGTTGCTGATATACGCAAAATACGTTTATATATGTAGCAAAATGAGCGAGAAAATGAACGACGTGGCCATAACCAAAGTCGAATACGCGTTACAAAATCTATTGGTTCTCGACGACGAAAAAGCATATGACTCTCAATATACATCTTTTGATAATGAAATAACCTATATCATCCAAATTAATCTTTTTAAGCTTTTGCACAAAAAAAAAATAGAAAGACAATTAAATATTTCGACTGCCTGGTTTAATCGCTGGAAGAACAGAAAGCTCTGCAGGAAGAGCATCACTAGCATAAGAGGTTATCTCGTATTCAGCAAGCGCAATCAATGGAACTCCAACATTGACCTTACCACCAGAACGATCAAGAATACATGCACTGGCCAATACCTCTGCTCCTGCTGCAACAAGCGCTTCAACAGTCTCACGAATGGAAAGACCCGTTGTCACAATATCTTCAACAATAACAACCCGTGCACCCTTCTTGATTTCAAAACGACGCAATTCAAAGATGCCATTTACACGCTCTACCCAAAGAGAAGGAACACCAAGGTGACGTGAAGTTTCATAGGAAGGAATAAGACCGCCAATTGCGGGCCCAACAACATAATCAATTTTTTCCTCGATAGATTTTTTAATTTTTTCAGCCAATCCACGACATAACTTTTCTGTCAAGTCAGCATGCATGAATACTTTCGCTTTTTGCATATAAGTCGCACTATGGCGCCCCGATGTTAAAATAAAATGCCCTTCTAGAATAGCATCTGCTTGTTTAAAAATATCAATGACATCTTGTGTATTCATTGCTAAATCTTTCTTTTTATCCATGAACCCGCCGTACTGTACTTACTGAACCTGCCTTTTTTAATTGAGAAAAAATACGATTCAAATGTTTTAAATCCCACACTTCCAAATCAATCATAATTTCTGTAAAATCTGGTGCTGTACGGATAAAAGATAAATTTTGGATATTGGCATCGTTAGCAGAAATTATTTGTGTAATTTCAGCTAAAGAACCAGGACTATTTACAACCAAAATATTCATCCGTGCAGGAAAACGTTCATTCATTTGGGCATCAATATCCCAGCGAACATCAATCCATCGTTCTGGCTGATCATCATACGCCATCAAAGCTGAAGACTGTATTGGATAAATAACGATCCCAGCTCCTGGCTGCATAATACCAACAATCCGATCTCCAGGTACTGCTCCTTCCGGTGAAAAACGTACGGGTATATCTCCATGGGTTCCTCTAATAGGCAATGCTTTAGATTGATGATTCTCGACCTTTGCATTCTTTTCATTTTCTGGAACTTTAAAAATCATACCTTGAGCATTTTCAATATTAAACCAACCTTCTTCCCCAGGCCTAAAAGATGACTTTTGTACCACACGGTGATCTTGATAATCAGGATAAACCGCTTTAATCACATCAGCGGAAAACAGCTCTCCACGCCCAACAGCAGCCAATACATCCTCTACATCTTTACGTGCTAAACGTGGCAAAACTTTCTTCAAAAGGTCTTTTGAAAATTGCTTTCCCATATATTCAAATGAACGCTCGAGAATACGATATCCTAAACCCGAATATTGTTTACGTACCGCTGCACGACTTGCTCGTCGAATAGCTGAACGTGCTTTACCTGTGACAACAAGAAATTCCCATGCTGCTGGCGGAATTTGAGCGTGTGAGCGAATAATATCAACCTCATCACCATTTTTTAATTTGGTCATTAAAGGCATAATACGACCATTGATTTTTACACCCACACAAGAATCACCGATGTCTGTATGGACGGCATAAGCAAAATCAATAGGCGTAGCTCCTTTAGGAAAAGCAATTAATCGACCTTTCGGCGTAAAACAAAAAACTTGGTCTTGAAAAAGCTCAAGTTTTGTATGTTCTAAAAACTCTTCTGGATTATCTCCATCAGACAAAGATTGTATCGTTTGACGCAACCATGCATAGGCATTCGTTTCACTTGATAACTTCACAGTCGAATAATTGGAACCGCGCTCTTTATATATGGAATGAGCAGCAACCCCATATTCAGCAACTTCATCCATAGCAGCCGTTCTAATTTGCAACTCAACACGTTGTCTTGAAGGGCCAACAATTGTTGTATGAATAGAACGATAATCATTTTGCTTTGGTATAGAGATATAATCTTTGAAACGACCAGGAACCATTGGCCATGTCGTATGAATGACACCAAGAGCACGATAACAATCATTCACGGACTCAACAATCACACGAAATCCAAAAATATCCGATAATTGTTCAAAAGATAATGCTTTACTTTCCATTTTGCGAAAGACTGAATAAGATTTTTTCTGACGGCTTTTAACATCTGCTTTAATGCCATGCTCCAAAAAAAGTTTTGTCAATTCATTTTCAATTGTGGAAAGCAAATCACGGTTGTGTTTCAATAATTCAGAAAGTCGATTGGTAATCGTACGATAACCTTCTGGATTTAAATAAAAGAAAGAGAGATCCTCTAATTCCTCACGCATATCCTGCATACCCATACGGCCTGCAAGTGGCGCATAGATATCCATCGTCTCTTCAGCAATTCGCCGACGTTTATCATCACGCATAACACCAAGGGTACGCATATTATGAAGACGGTCAGCAAGTTTGACTAAAAGAACACGAACATCATCAGAAATAGCAATAAGAAGTTTACGAAGATTTTCTGCCTGTACGGCTTTCTTTGATACAAGATCAAGCTTATTAAGCTTTGTAAGCCCTTCAACCAACTTCCCAATTTCAGAACCAAAAAGCTGATCAATTTCTGCTCGTGTAGCGCTTGTATCTTCAATTGTATCATGCAAAAGAGCAACAGCAATCGTTGCCTCGTCCAACCGCATATCTGTCAAAATAGCAGCAACTTCTAAAGGATGAGAAAAATAAAGATCACCTGACGCACGCTTTTGATGCGCATGCTTTTTCATTGCATAATCATAGGCCCTGTTTAAAAGAGCCTCATCTACGTCAGACTTGTAACGTTGAACACGTCCAACAAGCTCACACTGACGCATCATACGAGCATATCCTTTATCTTTTCACACCCCTAATCTTTATTGAACACGTCCTATTAATAAAAGACACGAAAAATAATTGCTCCTCACATGACAAAGTATCTTTACTCCTGTAACATAAATTGCTGCAATTAATAATCGTCACTTTTTTCTGGAACAACCAAACCTTCAATACCCGCTAAAAGCTCTTCTTCTGACATATGATCAAATGAAGTACCTTCTTCTTGCGATGACGTATTAAAAACACTTTCAGCTTCACCTGAATGGGTAATAAATTCACTTGCCATTTCTGGCTCATCTACTTCCACGTGCTTTTGCAGCGAATGAATAAGGTCTTCCTTTAAATCAGCAGGCGACAATGTTTCTTCTGCTATTTCACGCAAAGCAACAACTGGATTTTTATCATTATCGCGATCAACCGTAATCTGCGCTCCTTGTGAAATCTGACGCGCCCGATGACCTGCTAAAAGTACCAACTCAAAGCGGTTGTCAACTTTATCAATACAATCTTCTACCGTTACGCGGGCCATTTATGCCTCTTTCTCAAATAAAAAAATTTAATAGCGGATAAAGGAGTATATACAATAATCAAAATAAAACACAAGAAAAACAACACAAACTTTTATATTTTTTGATTAAAGAACTTATTTAAGAAAATTCTTGGAAAATTTATAAAAATGTATAACCTATTCATGCTCGTTATCAAAGTTTCTCGTAAAAGCATTCCAATAGATTGACTTCAAACAAAGGACGGTCTTTCTTGACAAAATATTTGTCTGGAGTATTCATCCTTTTAAAAGGAATACCAGCTATTTAAAATCCTTTGCAATAACGGCAGCCTTACGCATACTTTTTATGATAATATCTTTATCTAAAGAGAAAACTTTTTTCTTTGAACATCATGTGTATTGCACTCTTATTCATCGAATAAATTACTGAAAGATGACCTCTTACACAATAGTTAGCAATAAGTTTATATTAAACTTTCTTCTAAAAAAGTTTATTTATATTCATTATAGATTGTTTATCAAAACATAACCCGTCATATACGCTATAAAAGACTCAAAAAAATAGAAAAACGATTAATGCCTAACACCATGAATAGCCAATTAACATCACTTTGCCCAGAACCACCCCAAAATTGCAATTTATGTCCTAGGCTTCATCAATTTATCGCTGGCTGGCGTGTAAAAGAACCAAGTTGGTATAACGCACCGGTGCGCCCATTCTTTCCTCATAAAGGGCCCGACACAACACGCCTTCTTATTGTTGGGCTTGCTCCTGGATTGCGCGGAGCAAATCGAACTGGACGTCCATTTACTGGTGATTATGCTGGGCACTTACTGTATTCAACTTTAAAAAAGTTTGGTTTTGCCCAAGGAACCTTTGAAGAAAGAGCAGACGATACTCTTGAACTTATTGATGCAGCAATCGTTAACTCTGTTCGTTGCGTTCCACCAGAAAATAAACCCACCGGTGCAGAAATTAACACGTGCCGCTATTTCTTCTCACCTCTTTTAACAAATCTTCCCAAACTTAAAGCCGTTATTACCTTAGGCACCATTGCGCACCATTCAACGATACGTGCCCTTAATGCAAAAGTTTTATCTCACCCTTTTGGACACGGTGAAATCAATAACATCGGCAGATTACGCATCTTTTCGAGCTATCACTGTTCTCGTTATAATACAAATACTGGGCGCTTGACAGACGCCATGTTTCACCAAATCTTTCAAGCAGCAAAAACATACTTAGATCAATGCTAAAACTGTTTTAAAAAGTGCTATAAATAAAGAATATCGAAATTGCATCCATCATCCATATCTTTTTAAAAGTCTTGCTTTTTCACGTCCCCAATCACGTTTTTTTTCCGTTTCGCGCTTATCATGAAGCTTTTTCCCCCGCGCTAGAGCGATCTCCAACTTAACGCGCCCTCGTTCATTAAAATAAAGTTTGAGAGGAACAAGCGTCATTCCTTCACGAGACGTTGCATTAAAAAAACGTGCCATCTCACGTTTTGAAAGTAATAATTTGCGCAAACGTCGTGGTTCATGATTAAAACGATTAGCCTGCGTATATTCAGGAATATAGCTGTTTACTAACCATAATTCCCCATTCTCAAAACTCGCATAGCTTTCAGCAATATTGGCATGATTAGAACGTAAGGACTTCACTTCCGCTCCCTGAAGGACAAGACCAGCCTCGAGATTATTAAGGATTTCAAAATTAAAACGTGCTTTACGATTGTCAGCAATTATTTTCCGTACGGGCGCGTTCTTTTTTTTATTCATGGCTTTGTCAATATCATTTTATGCTTTTAAAAGACCAGCATGACTGAGGGCTGCATCAATAATCTTCTTTGTTCTTTCTGTTAATGGAACAATAGGAGAACGCACAGTATCACCACAAAATCCTAATTTTGCAGCAGCATATTTAATACCTGCTGGACTAGGTTCAATAAACACAGCACGATTAAGAGGCATCAAGCGATCATTTAATTCTCGTGCTGTTTTATAATCACCACGAAAACAAGCTGCTTGAAGTTCTGCACAAAGCTTCGGAGCAACATTGGAGGAAACTGAAATACACCCCATACCTCCATGTGCATTAAAACCTAACGCCGTACAATCATCACCGGAAAGCTGCACAAAATCTTTTCCACACTTTTCACTTTGTTCACTAACGCGCTCAATTCTGCTCGTTGCATCCTTAACACCAATGATATTGTTAAAATCTTGATAAAGGTCTTTCATCGTTTCTACAGCCATATCGATAATAGAACGACCAGGAATATTATAAATTATAATCGGAATAGAAACAGCTTTGGCAATGGAAGAAAAATGCTTGTATAAACCAGATTGATTTGGTTTATTATAATAGGGAGTGACAACCAAAACTGCATCTGCACCAGCTTTTTGCGCGTATTGTGCAAGCTCTACAGCCTCGCTTGTGCTATTTGATCCCGCTCCAGCAACAACAGGAACACGCTTTGCAACCTGCTCAACACACAATTCTATAATCCGCTTATGTTCTTCATGACTTAACGTTGCTGATTCACCTGTTGTCCCAACAGGGCTTACACCGTTAATCCCTTGTGTGATCTGCCATTCAACAAAATCACAAAACGCCTTCTCATCAATTGCGCCCTTGTTATCAAACGGTGTGATAAGCGCAGTTATAGCTCCCTTGAGCATGATAAACTCCCTATAATGTTTGCTTTTATTTTTTTATAATCGCCTTTTATAAATTTTAAATAGAGCATAATCTTGCTCTATCATTGAAGCAAGATGAATTTCAAAAAAAGCCCTCATAAGATGAAAATGCCCCTCCTTAAATGTTGAACAGTTCTTTAAAATAAGCCGTCTATATTAACGCGTTTTTCACGCTTGTGTTCTATAAATCCTTAAGTTTTTACAAAAAGCAAGGTCTCAAGGTCTTTTCTCTATGCGTGTATTCTCCACCTCTCTTTTCGTATCAACCTTTACTGCACTTATACTGGCAATAAGAATTTTATTTTCAAGTGCATACGCGCAAACACCCCTTTTGCAAGGGAAAGCGCCAATCCCTTTGGTTCGCCCTACTCCCTTTACCACAAAAGAAGCTCAAGACTCTCTTCAACAGATACACACGACATCACACAATACTGCTACACTTCAGCAACTGAAAGCTGGGCTAGATGCACTAGCAAACAACAATATTGCAAAAACAATAAATCTTCGTAATTCAATGGAAAAACATAGCCTTGATCGTCATATTTTGACATGGGCGCTGGGGGTATCAAACCAAGCGAATATACCAAGTTCTGAAATATTTAATGCAATCAACATGCTAAAAGGATGGCCAGGTATAGAAACGATGCAACGCAATGCTGAACGTGCTTTTCTTAACGAAACCAACGTTACACGCGCAATCATCCAAAAATTTTCTCATCACCCGCCCCAAACAGCACAAGGGATGGCTCTCTTCGCTAAAGCACTTATCGAAACCAGACAAACCACTCGTGCTCAACACATTATTGCACCATGGTGGCATAAAACACAACTCAGTGCAAAAGAAGAAGTATTTGTTCTTAAAAATACAAGCGCTGCATTAAAACCTATTGATCATTTGAAACGCATGCAGTTTATGCTGTATGCACATCGTTTTGATTCAGCAGCACGCGTTGCAAAATTAGCCCATGCTCAATCTCTTTTTAATGCTTTTGTGGCCGTTGAAAAAAATGATCCTAGAGCTACACAAAAATTAAAAGCTGTAGAGAGATCATGGCAAAAAGATCCTCTTTTTCAGTTTGCTCGAATACGCCATCTTCGACGAACAGAGCAATATGATGCAGCCGCAGCACTCATGATGAAAACATCAAACGATGCATTTCGCCTTATGAACCCTCATTCATTGTGGAAAGAACAACGCGCCCTTTCTCGTGAAATGCTCGATTTAAACAAACCAAAAATTGCTTATCAACTCGTTGCAATGCACACTGGTATAACATCTGCATTAGCCGTCGATGCTGAGTTTCATGCAGGATGGTATGCACTACGGTTTCTTCATAACCCTAAATTAGCAATGCAGCATTTTTCACGTATTCCTCAACTCTCTTCTTTACCTTTTTATGCATCACGTGGATATTACTGGATGGGACGAACAGCAGAAACGCTAAAAGAACATCAAAATGCCCAGCAATACTTTCATCGTGCAGCTCATTTTGGTGCAACTTACTATGGTCAATTAGCCGCTGCACGACTCAACCAACAAAAGCTTAAAGTTTTCTTTCCCAAACCAACAACCGCTGAGCGACAACATTTTAGTGCACGAAAAGCGATCAAAGCAATTCAACGTCTTGAAGCAGCCGGCTATGCTGATTTTGCTAAAATTTTTTATAGAGAGCTCGGAAAAAGAATAGAAAGCCCCGGTGAATTAGCTCTTCTGGCTGTTATGGCAGAAAAAAATGGAGACTATTATACCAGCCTCAAAATTGGAAAAATGGCTGCTTTTCAGGGAAAAAATGTTGGTGCACTCTCTCATCCTCTGGGAGCTATACCAGCTTCTGCTAATATTTCTGTAGAAGAAAAATCGCTTATCTATGCCATTGCACGCCAAGAAAGCGAATTTAATCCAACAGCCATATCAAAAGCAGGTGCACAAGGTATACTCCAATTGCTTCCTACAACAGCAAAAGCACTGGCAAAAAAATACTCAATCGCATGGTCTCCTAAAAAATTTAGCAGTGATGCTCATTATAATGCAACATTAGGTGCCCATTTTCTCAATGAACAATTAGAACGTTTTAATGGATCCTATATACTAACTCTTATTGGCTATAATGCGGGTCCCCGTCGAGTCAATGAATGGATAAAACGTTATGGCGATCCTCGAGGACAATCTCTCGATAACGTCATTGATTGGATTGAACGTATTCCTTATACAGAAACACGTAATTACGTGATGCGTGTCATGGAAAATTATGGTGTCTACAAAGCAAGACTCACTGGGAAAATAGATATAAAAACCGACCTGCTTTCTGGTCGACGGAAATAATATGCCTTAACTTCCCAAATAGCATTTCAAAGCATTCATAAGAAGTGTTTTTATTCCTTTTTAAATAGTACCCACATACCAACTTTCTTATGATGTATAAGCAAGTAATTTTAATTGATTCAGTATCAATAAATTCAAAATAAGAAAACCCTGCGCTATTCGGGTCTTTTATTCTAAATACAAAATGATGACTTATCATTATAAATCAACATGTCGTACAAATAGTTCATTTCTTCTCAACATAAACGACAATATCATAGAGATTACAAATATAAGAGAAGAGTGAAACAAATAGCTCATCCTTTTACTGTTGCTTATTAGTCAATATTCAAATCTTGTGAAACAGCATATTTTAAAACTATTTTTTTCTGCTTATAACATTTCTATACCAAATAGAGAGTAGGTTGTTATATATATCGTTTGGATTATCTCTGATAACAGAAAGACAGACTCATTGAGTTAGAAAGCCTTAAAGACAAACAATTTTCTTCTGCCCCTTCCCTTTCATTCGGTTTTACGACTTTTAAATATGTCAATATCTTTTAATGATGAAGATGAAGCTTTGCTTTTTGTTTTTCTCATTTTTACATATAAGTTCACATCCTTCACACAAAAACAGAGCATCCCAAAATAGTATGTTTTTCTTATTGATATTCTTGTTTTATTTTAATGTTTCTAAGTCTATTTCACAACGGTGTATCTGGAAAGTACTTACGAAAATCCTCTCACGAACGGTATAAAAATCGATTAGACACGATTAACCTTTACTTAATTACTTAATAAAAGCTATAGCTCTATCATCCCATAACTCCCAATGTTGCAACAACCCTTTCATTTAGAGCATTCATAAGAAGTATATTCGCTGCTTTTTAGAAGTTTTTATTCATGCTCCCCCCTCAACTTATATCATAAGTAAGCGAATGGTTTTGATTAATTCAACGTCAAAAAAATTAGAACAAACTATATTTTAACTTTCATTAAAATTATAAACAATCATTATAAATCAATATATTATAAGAAAAGCGCCCCGCATAAGAAATCAGCTAAATATTAGGGATACTCTGATTGTTTTATTCACTTTTGATGGTGGTGGTGGTGGAAAAGAACCAATGCGTTGAAGTGCCGCCATCGCTAATCGATCAAGTTCCGGATCACCAGCAGAGACTGCTACACGACTAGAAAAAATACTCCCCTGCTCATGTACCATAAATTCTAACTTCACCGTTCCTTTTGTATGACTGGTACGCTGTCCCACAATATAATTTTTTTGCCTTTCTAATTGTGACTGTACCTTTGCTAACCACTCCATTAACAACATATCTTCAGTCCCTGCTGTACCACCGCCCTTATTGGTGGAAGAAGAACGTACCGCCTTTGTATTGGAGCGCTTTACTACAGCCTTTGGCATCGGTATTGTTTTTTTGATAAACGCTTTATGCTCCACTTTTTGAGGAAGGGGGTCTTCTAAAGACTTTAAGTCATCCTGTTTTACTATATGCTGAGGTTCTTGCGATTGAACTTCATCCACGGATTGCAATCCTTCTAACTCCTGCTCTAGGAGATCAGACTGTAATACTTCTGGCTCTGTATTAATATCCGACTCTGTATGAATATCTGGCAAGTCTGTATCAACATCCGGATATACAGTTTCTTGCGCAAAAGTCAGCATAATCTCCGACGAGAGCAAGCCATTACTTACACCAATACTTTGAAAATAAAACTGCGCTCCCAATAATACATGCAAAAAGAAAGCTCCAACAAATGCACCAATCCAAAGAGTTAATAATTGCTTCGTATTTGCAAAATTCATCGTTTTTTCTGCCACTATTTTAAGCTTAATATTGGTGTTCAATCTCATTAAAACAGGCTATTTTGAAATTGCAACTTTTTTCTTGACTGATTTTGTCATGTTTAATATGGTTTTCCAGTGATTTTGTGTTGTTTTCAAAATCATTTCTACTTGGCTGGCAAGTTTTAATCAGCGGGTCCAGCCTTTTTGTATGTAAATAAAATTTCAAAACAGAGAGGGGACGTTTAAAAGGGTTGTGATGTGTTATGCAAATAAGACGAAAAAATATCTATAAAAGCTGTGTGATTTTAAGTGCATTATCGGTCTGTATACCTTCATTTGTTTTCGCACGAAGTAATGATGGAGCTTCTGTCACTGAACTCAAACCAATTGTTATTGAAGAGAAAAAAATAGGGACGGCCTTGGATTCGGTCACTATCCTGACAGATCGGAAAACCGCGAAGGATATTCGTGAGAAACAAATAACTGATGCCTATGATATTAGTCGTCTTTATCCAAGCGTGTCCTATAGCCCAGGAAATAACAGTTTTGTCATTCGTGGTTTAGAAGCAAACCGTGTTCTCACAACGATGGATGGTATTATTCTTCCATGGTTCAATGATATATTGCGTGAAAACAGTGGTAACACAATGTTTGACTTTAGTGCGCTTTCCACACTTGATATTATTCAGGGATCGGATTCTAGTCTTTATGGATCTGGTGCACTAGGGGGAGTAGTTGCGTTGCGTACCCTTGATCCTGAAGATCTTATCACAGAAGGAAAAAATTGGGGTGGCCTTATAAGGGGTAGTTATCATTCTGTTGATAATAGTTGGCACGTAGATCAAGCTGTTGCAATGCGTGCTCAACAAACGTTTTTGCTTTTCCAAGGTTCTTATGCGGAAGGTCATGAGCGCAAAAATATGGGAACCTTAGAGGGCTATGGAGAGCGCACACGTAAAAACCCTGCTCATTTTGATCAAAATAATTTGCTCTTTAAAATTCACCAATACCTTGATGATAATCACCGACTTGGTTTTACCGCCGAGCGTTTTGGTCACAATGTTGATACACATTCATTGAATGCTTCTGAGAGATATTATGCCCCTAGTTCTGTTTATGATAAGGACGACAAACTCCGTGAACGCCTTTCTCTTTCTTATGACTATAATGGCAATGAAGATGCACTTTTTGATGCATTTCGTGGGCAGATTTATTGGCAAAGACAGTCAAGTCATGATATTATGACTGCATTTCGTGTTAGGGCCCCCAAAGGGGATTTTTTGAGAGATAATTTTTTGCGTAATACTAATTATGGTGTCAATGCTAACGCTCTCAAGAAGGTTCATATTGGCACTGTAGATCATACGTTAAAGATTGCCGCTAATGTCTTGTCATCTAAGTTCCATCATTATTTGTTAGGGAAAGATAATTGTCACTTGGCGGAAAATGCACGGGGATGTCTCTTTGTACCCGCTAATCGGTCAGATTCACCAGATACAAATGGCTATAATTTGGGTTTTGTTTTCGAAGATGAAATTGGCTTTGCTGATAACCATTTCCGTGTAACACCTGGAGTTCGTTATGATTGGTATAAGTATGTCCCTCAAAAAACGTCCTCTTATGAGAAAGCTCTGATTTCTGATAAATTTCCTCCAGAAAGAAATGGTTCACGTTTTTCTCCCAAATTACGTGTGGAGTGGGATGTTTATGATCAAGTAACACTTTATGCTCAATGGGCACAAGCTTTTCGCGCACCACGTGTTGCAGAACTTTACGTCTCTTATATAAAACCCTCTGCTTATTACTCGAAGGGCAATCCTGATCTTAAAGCAGAAACGAGCAATGGGTATGATGTTGGCATAAGGTATGGAGATAGAAATTTTGGTGGTTCAGTCACTGCCTTTTTCAATCAATACAAGGACTTCATAGACACTATAGATAAAGGTCCATCAGAGGCATTCCCATTAGCACGTAGCCATTATATAAATCGTGCAAATGTGCGTATTTATGGTGCTGAAGCAAAAATACATTTGGCTCTTAATGGTGGATTCCATAGTAATTTTGCTCTTGCCTATTCGCAAGGAAAAGATCTTGATAAAGATGAATATCTTAACTCAATTCCAGCTTTAAAAGCGATTGTTGGGATCGGATATGCAAAAGAAATCTGGGGAGCAGACGTTGTTCTTACCTCATCTGCCAAACGCGATAAAGTTGCTAAGGAATCGGACTATCAAAAAATTCCAGGTTATAATATTATTGATGTGTCAGGTTGGTTGAAGCCATTTGGTGAAAAGGGTCCTGTTATAAGGGCTGGTGTTTATAATCTGTTCAATCAAAAATATTGGAATGTATCAGATCTTCCTTCCGGTGAAAGCTCAACGCCGAAGGATTATTATACTCAGCCTGGTCGCAACTTTAAAGTTTCGTTCGTGCAAAAATTTTAGTTACTTTTGTTAACCATTAGATCAATTAAAAAGGTTAGATCGATAAAGAATAAGTTATTGTGTTTCTGTTCTTCTTGTTCTCTAAACAACAGATTTTGAGGTTTAAGCTTTAGCTTTTTGTAATTTATCGGTTTTTATTGTTCTACTGTTAATAAAAAAAGGGCTTATTTGGTAGTAGGTTGAACCATTAGTTGATAGTGGTTCGACTTACTGTCTTTCTAGTTGTAAAATTAAATAATTAACCCTCAAACAGGTAACATAAGGATAAGCCCATGTCATACACAGCCGAAATGATTATTCGCTTGCGTGAAGAAAAAAAAGAGATGCGTAACCGCGATTTCGCGGACTCTATTGGTATATCCGAAGCAGAACTCATTGCGGCTTATTGTACAATTGGAAAAGCAAAAAAACTACGCGCTGATGTCGCTACTCTCTTGGAAAATGCTCCTAAACTTGGCACAGTTATGGCATTGACACGGAATGATAATGCTGTCCATGAAATAACAGGATGTTTTGAGAAAATTGTTCAAAGCCAGCATATCCCGATAACACTCGGTGAAATTGACTTGCGTGTTTTTTCAAAAAAATGGAAGTTTGGTTTCGAGCATGATGTGATTATTCTCGGAACACCTATGAAAAGTTTGCAATTCTTTGATCAATATGGCATTGCCATTTTCAAACTCTATTCTAAAGACGCAACAAATATGGAAGAATGGGCTGCACTTGTTGAAAAGTTGCTTCATGACGATCAATCACCTGTACTTGATATTTCTCCCGTTCTTACTCCAGTACAATGTGATACGACAAAGCTGGATGTTGAAAAGTTCCGAGATCGTTGGCGCCAGATGACTGATGTGCATCAACTTCATGAGATTATTTCTGAACTGAAAATTAATCGACATGATGCTGTAAAACATGTCGGAAATGAGTTTGCCGATGAGTTAAAAATAGAAGCTGTTGAAATGATGCTCAGACAAGTTGCACAACAAGAGTTACCAATTATGTGTTTTGTTGGTAATAAAGGATGTATTCAAATTTTCACTGGGCAAGTAAAGAACATTAAGCAAATGGGACCTTGGCTTAATGTTCTCGATCAGAAATTTCACCTCCATTTACTCGTTTCTGGATTTTATAAGGTATGGCGTGTTCGCAAGCCTACGATTGATGGGTATGTCAGCTCACTTGAAGTTTTCGATAAAGCTGATGAGATGGTTATTCAATTCTTTGGCGTACGCAAGGAGGGACAAAAAGAACGTGACGATTGGCGCTCTTTATTGAATAGTTTGCCATCATGCCAAGAAAACAGCAGTAACTAAGATAAGGTAAGGTTGGACATGTTCATATCTCTTTTACATAGGTTATCAAACCTTTTTCTTATGTGTTTACTGCTCTCTCTTACTTGTTTTTCTAAACAAGTAATTGCTGAACCTGCAACGCGTTTTCCTGAAAATGCTCGAATTGTTTCTATCGGCGGAGCACTTACAGAAATTGTCTATGCATTAGGAGCCCAAGATCAACTTGTCGCCCGTGATAGTACAAGTGTCTACCCACAAGAAGCGCTCAAGCTTCCTGTGCTTGGATATATGCGTGCTCTTTCACCTGAGGGTGTTTTATCACTTGCTCCAGAGGGTATATTGCTTGTTGAAGGAAGCGGTCCCGCTTCAACAATTGATATTCTCAAAAAAACATCGATACCTCTGGTGATCATACCAGAAGACTACTCCCGTGAAAATGTGATAGAAAAGATTCGCCTCGTTGGTCAAGCCATTCATCGGGAAGTGCAAGCCGCGGCGTTAATTGAGAAATTGAAGCGTAATTTTTTAGACAACGATGCGCTTTTGGCGAAAGTAACAAGACCAAAGCGTGTTCTTTTTGTTTTCTCTGTGCAAAATGGACGCGTCATGGCATCTGGAACAGGTACTGCAGCTGATAGTATGATAAAACTTTCAGGCGCTATCAATGCTATCACCGATTATAAAGGATATAAACTTCTCAACGGCGAAGCGTTATTGAAATCAGATCCCGATGTTATCTTACTTGTAAAACATGGTGCAAGATCAACCAGCATTGATAAGATTTTAGCCATACCGGCAGTTCAAGCAACAACTGCAGCAAAAAATCATGCCATAAAACAGATGGATGCCATGTATTTTTTGGGATTTGGTCCACGCACTGCAGACGCATCAAGAGAGCTTATTGAGATACTTTATGGTGCAAATCAAAACGGTAAGAGTTGATAAAAATGGTAGACGGTACATCCATGATGCATTTACCTGAAGCAAAAGAAGGTAAAAAAATAAGCCGTTCAAAGCAGGGGAAGATTTTATTATTAAGCTTAATAATCTTCCTTATCTTCAGTATTTTTGGTGGGCTCTTGAATGGTGCTGCAAAAGTTTCTTTCGTTGATCTCCTCCATGTGATGCTTACACAAGATTTTTCGGTAAGTAGTAAAACGCGTGATTACCTCGTGCTCATAGACATAAGGCTTCCCCGTGTTATCTTGGGATTATTGATTGGAGCAGCTTTAGCTGTCTCCGGTGTTCTTATGCAAGGGCTTTTTCGTAATCCTCTTGCAGATCCCGGAATTGTAGGTGTATCAGCAGGTGCTGGACTTGGAGCAGTCTTAGCAATTGTTGTCGGCATTGCTTTTCCTGTTTCATTTGCACCTTTTCTAGAGCCTTATAAAGTTATCATAGGTGCTTTTTTTGGTGGACTTTTATCAACGATTATTCTCTACATAATAGCAACGCATAATAGCTTTACCTCTATTGCAACCATGCTGCTTGCTGGTATTGCTCTTGGTGCATTAAGCAGTGCAGTTGTTGGAACATTGATTTTTATCGCAAATGACCAACAACTCCGTGATATCACTTTTTGGAGTCTTGGCTCTCTTGCGGGCGCTACATGGTTGAAAGTATGGCTCGTTTTCCCTTTCATCGTTATTGGTCTTCTTTTCTCTCCCTTTTTATCACGAGCACTTAATGCCCTTGCTCTTGGAGAAGCTGTTGCTGGCCATATTGGTTTCCATATTCAACGCGTTAAAAATATTGCTATTCCCCTTGTTGCTCTTATGTGTGGTAGTGCTGTTGCTGTCAGTGGTGGTATTGGTTTTATTGGTATTATTGTTCCTCATATTTTACGTCAGCTCATTGGTCCTGATCATCGCTATCTTATTCCCTGCTCTGCTCTCTTGGGAGCAGCATTACTTATTTTTGCTGATACGTTTGCACGCTTAATTGTTGCCCCCGCAGAATTGCCGATTGGAATTGTAACAGCACTTTTTGGTGCACCTTTCTTTCTATGGATCCTTATATGCAAACGAGGAACAGACTTTTCATGATTGAAGCGACAAATATTTGTGTTCAGCGCAGAAAGAAGCAGATTCTTAAACACATTAATCTTCAAGCTAAAAGTGGTGCTTTTACCATTATTATTGGTCCTAATGGATCAGGAAAAAGTACTTTTATCAAAGCTCTGAGTGGTGAAATTCCTTACAGTGGAAAAATAACCTTAAATGGTTGTGATGTATGCCAAACAAAAACTCATGAAATGGCAAAAATGCGTGCTGTGCTACCACAATCAACAACGCTCGTATTTCCATTTTTAGTTCATGAAGTTGTAGGACTTGGCCTTTCTGTAAACCAATTTACCATTGCCAAAGCAGAATTGCAAAATCTTATCCAGAAAGCTTTAGAGTGCGTTGACCTTTCTGATTATGGCAACCTGTATTATCACCAATTATCAGGTGGAGAACAAGCTAGAGTACAACTTGCCCGTGTACTTTGCCAAATCTGGAAACCTGTTCATAATGGGATTCCTCGCTGGATGATATTAGATGAGCCTATTGCTAGCCTCGATATTCAACATCAAATCATCGTTATGGATATTGCTAAACAATTCGCCCATTCTGGTGGCGGCGTTCTTGCTGTTCTTCATGACCTCAATCTCGCGGCACATTATGCAGATAACATGATCTTGCTCAAGGACGGAGAAATTTATTGCGAAGGAAATGCAACGAACGTTTTGACAACACAAAATCTCCGCGATGTTTATCATTGTTCTTTAAACGTTTCTGAATTACCTAAAGAAGATATCCCTTTTGTACTCCCTCAAACGGCATCCTCCTACGAAATTAGACCTCTAAGCTATCGGCTTCAATCTAAAAACTAAAGTCCATAGCAAAATAAAACACGAAAATATTTAAGAATCTTTTTTATTTTTATATGAACTCCTTTTTGTCATCTGTCATTTTAAACAAGAAGACTAAGCACCCTAAAGATATTTTTAGAAAAAAATACTCGTTTAAAATCTTCAAGATTTTACGTAACTAAAAACATGTGAAATTTTATTTTGCTATCACACTGTTAGATAGTAGAATTTATACAACATACATATGCATTTCCCACTCTTTCTATCACTTTTATCTTTATAAAAATGATTCAAGAAATGTGTACAAATGCCTTTGTTATAATAATGGGGTGTATTATTTATATCTTCTAAGGACCATATAGAAATCAAGTACCTTTCTCCCATCCATAAAAGATTTATCTGTAGCTTTAATAGTAACATTTTCTTTAAAAGATATATATATATATATATAATACTTTAGCTTTCTGTATAAATAAATATTGATTTATAATGATATTTTTTATTTTCCTCTCTCTCTATATATATAAAAAATTGTTTGTTGGCATATCACAAAAAGTTAACCTATTGAATAAAAACTTTAAAATAAACTCAATAACGCTTCTTGTAAGCCCCTTAATGCAAAAAAAATGCGGAATATAGAGATAGGGAGAAAGTATAGAAAAAGTGTTTGTCTGCTGCTTCACAAGCATAACGACGATTCCACTCAAGGGAGTACTATCATTTACAGATAAAGCCTACACCATGGCAATGCAAAGAAATGAAATCGACAACAAGATAAGAGATATCTTTATGAGACGAATTAACTCATACAGGGGTATGCTATTTTTGCACAAAAAAATGCTAAAAATATTGTACTTTTTTATGCCTCAGGTTGAATAATTTTATCACCTTACCCCCTATCAAAACACCTTATGAAAAAATACATCCCAGATCACTTCACGGCACAATTTAAATAAGTTTTACACATTTTCTCTATGTTATCATACAATTATAAAAAAATCATGATTTTCTTTTTCTTATAATAAGTTATATCCTTAACTCTTTCTTTCAATCATTTTAAAATTGTTTTTTTGACTCCCTCAAGTATCGTATTAACAATATAGATTTCCTCTTCATAGACGAAGAAAATAACGCGGAATTGCTCCGCGCTAACAAAATTATCAGGGTGTATAGATTATTATTACTCAAACATACTCATGATTTTATCGCATAGACAACGGTTGTATTAACAGGACGCGTTTCTGCCTCACCCGTATGGGAAAGAGTTATCTTGTGTGTATGTGCGCCAGCAGAACCTGTTTTCCCTTTCAGGGTCGCATCATAGGTATAATGATTCGGTAGTCTCCCAATATCACCAGTTGGCCATCCAACTCCTTTATACTCAAAACTATGCGCATGCTCGCCTGCATTTTCAATGCTTCCAATATGCGTATGCGATTTTACGCTATCTTGTTGTTCATCTGCAAATTTTCTACCACCATCTAATCCCCGACCATTATCAAAGCCGCGTAAAAACATGCCTCTAAAATCAGGAACTTTAAACGTTTTATAGCTGTCTTTACCCCATTTATCACCTATTGCCTTGAATAACTGCGGATAATCTTCACGCTTATAGGCCTTACCATCACATAAAAGCCAACCATTTGGCACATTTTGCATAGCAAATGTTGCAATGAATCCAGCAGGAAAACTTTCTATCTTTGGTGGTGTAGGATTTAATAAATACCAACCCTCATGCTCTTTAATTAAAACACCATTATTGTATATCATTTCATAAATGCCATCTGTTTGAAATTCTCCACCTTCTAATGGCATAACCCCCGCATCAGTGGCTTTATAGATACGCTTTTCTCCTATATTATTAACAGTTATTGTTGTCGCGCCAATATTTACACCACAAGCTTTAAAACGTATGACGATATCATCGTTGTATTTCTTTATAGGTGAAACTGTCTTTAAGGTAATTAATGTTGTTTTATCTTCCACATTTACTGTAAAGCTTGAATTAATAGAACCACCATTATCTGCAAGATATTCACGCACGCGCTGCATCATCGCCCGTGCACTATCATTAACAGAACTAGGCGGCTGACCTTCTGCCCAATTAATGATACTATCTGAATAAGCATTTTCATCAGCCTTTAGAGACCAATCGTAAATATTAGACATTATAAATCCCCCTTTATTTTCATAGTTTTTCTAACAACTTCTCGTTCTGTGCACTAACTCGTTCTGTGCACTAAAATGTGCCGCCGCTGTTGATTGGTATATCATAACCACTGCACCATTTGTATTTACGCATTTTACCTCTCTTCACTCCTTGTAATTTAATAACTTGTAATTTAATAACCTAAATTCACCAGATGCTTTACATAACATTAGTATTAATGCTTTCTCTTCTAATGTGTAATGTAATCACCTCATCTGATGTTACTTAATATCTTTTTTGTTGCTTTGCTGTTGTTATATACTTATTTTTCAAAGCTTGCTTCTTATTGCAAAATTTATAAATACTGTTCAGAATTTTCCTTATTATGGATTTCATATAACCATTATTGAATGTAATAACTTATCATCCACATAGAAAGTTTCTAACTTAAACATTATCTTTTTTTATTTTTTCAATAGTTTAAATCTATTTCGTCGATATTTTATACCATGCATTTTAAACAAAAAAACTCTATCTTTTGGCTATCATTTGTATTAAAATTTATCTTCGAATTCTTTGCATGCTTCATTATGTTTTTACTCACATGCAGATGCTTTGTTCTATTTTATTCAATTTATTTCTGAAATTGTGTTACAAGATTAGCCCCAATGTTTTTTTGAACAAACTTTCGTTCAATCCAAATGCACCATAGAGAATATATTCAATATGGCCATTTCTTCACACTTTCATTGAACTGGAAATGAAATACTTTGAAATACTAGAGAAATATCACACACCTTCACCAAATTTGAAAGTTGCATACAATCCGAAAAACATTAAAAAGCACAAACCAGCGCCCTCCCCCAATTTTTATGAACAATATCCTTGTTTTTTAAACGCCCCGTAATCAACTTCTCCCCTCCCACACTTAGCATATCTCCCTCTATATATACTATTATATGTATATCTTTTTTGCAAGAACAATAAATCATTCTAAACAACATCTTGCAATTATTGGTGTTCTTCTTAATCCATGACAATATCAAAAAGCATTCTCTAAACTGTTTTGCTAATTCATCTGCTTCATCAATCCAAACAAAAAATACGCTCCATCGATTTAACACTTGCTATACCCTTAACTATCAAAGAAAACACCTTACAAAATCTTGCATAAGTAGCCAGACAATTGGACTATCCATGGCTTGTTTTTTCCAAATAAAATATCCCCTCCACTCATTACCGACTTTATTTTCAGTGTTCTCTGCACCTTGAACTTCTATCTTCCCTTTAAAATATACATCATTTATTAGCTACACCCTTTACCAGCTCTCGATGGGGTTATTTTTACTGTTTTTGAAGTTATTGCTATATTTTCTAATGTCAGAAACATTTTCTTTAGGTAATAAAAAACTCAGAAATTCTAGACTTTTTACATACATAACGCTAATATATAACCTTACAATACATGAATAAAATGTGATCTATTCTACAAAATATAATACGTATTGATGAATCAACAAAACCAACACTCAAAAAGAAAGATGGAAATATGAGTTTTGGAGATCTTATCGTATGCAGTATATTAGGATTTTTGTTTACAATCTTTTCATTGGGGGGATGCTTAAAATCGTTACAGTAGAATTGAAAAAAGAATAGTTTAGGTGTCCTTTTCTATTCCTTCCAGCATTTACCTCATTATTTAGTATAATTGTACTACTTAAATATGATCTTTTTAACAAGATTTAAAAGATAAGCTGTTTTTATATCATTCATAAGGTGCATAACGAGTTTTATGATGTGAGTAGGGTAATGCAAAGCGATTATAGAATGCTATGATACTGCAGATAAAGAATTCACTAACGAATTTATTTATGAATCTCTTGTCAACACATTTGTCTATCTTTGGGGTGCACCAATCATCACTGGCTGTATAGCTGCAGCTTTTATATGGCTACCATTTATAATACTGTTAATAATAGTAATATTGGTGGGAATTTGGTTACTCTTCCTCATAATTCCCTACTTATTCAAAAATTGGTTTTCGGCTTTATTAATCATCATAATAATAATTCTTTGTTTGTGTTTATTTTAATTATTAATAACCATTTATAAAAAAATACTGTAGCGTTTCATATGGAATTTATTGTCTATAAAAATATTCTATTTTGTTTATTTCCTCTTTTATTGTTTAAAAATTGTTTTTCCGTAAATTTATTCAATTTTTATCTTGTTTCATTATAATAATTATAATAGAATTACATTATAAGTAGTATTTTTTATTGCATATAAAACATAATTAGTTATTTTTTATATGTTTTTATATGTAAATATTGTTGCACGATATCATATGGCTCTTAAATGAATTTACGTATACTTTTGTGCTGAGATACATCCTTTTGCTTTCCTCTCTCTTCCAACTATTTAAAATTGTTGATGAAATTTCAAGATAAAAAGCCTTTGTGCATTTTCATCATCATTTTTTAATTCAGCTTACGATTTTCAAAACATTCAAAACAATATTATTTTTAATAATAAAGATTAGGTATTGTTTCACGCTTTTGTTTATCGCATTCTTAATGGGAACATCCCCCTCATGAAGAATAGAATGCTCCAAACAAAATATAATGATATTGCATATTACGCACTTTTTAAAGAAATATTGCTCAAAATATACTCCTTTTATTTTACGACAGCGCACGTCAATAATAAAATAGTAAGCCATTATAGATCACCAGCGTTAAGCTTTTGAAGATACAAGCTGGAACCCATTATACATTTTGTTGGCCCTACGTTTTGACAGCCTCACATCTTAGAATGTTCATTAAATGACATTTGGCTTCCTTTCTTCAAGTATTTTGCCCCATACGCCCCCACTTATGACGTGCAAGGAAGTAATTTTATATGAAAAGATGTATGATGAGAGAATTTTATGGTATTCTGAGTTATTATTTTAATATGAAAAAAATCTCAATCAGAGCCATAAACTATCTAATTTTTCCCTGATAATCCGTTTTTAACTTTATTCTGGTTTATAAAAGCTTCAATATCATAGTTTATCACTTCATAATATCTATTTTCACTCTTAAAAACACACCAAAATCGTTTAAAATATATTTTTATGATTGACAATATAGATATTTAAGCCAACCATATTCGTATTAACAAAAATACTTCAAGTGGGAGGAGGAATGCAAATATTAGAATAGATATTGTATCAATTTTCAAAATAACTTTTCTTGAGCTGTATTGGATTTTCTTTGCTACAAAGCAATATTATTCCTATTCACCCGAATGCTCGTGATTGATAATTTGAATACATCTCCATTAACATCGCAACCTATTTTTGAACTCTGTGTCTATAAGGAAAAAGTTTGTGCAGAAAAATACTCCATCAATCAGTTGTAGCCCCTTTCCCGCTTCACGCAAAATTTATCAACAGAGCCTTCTCTTTTCTGATGTGCGCGTACCATTGCGTGAAATTTCACTGACTGATGGCAGTGGTGAAAAACCTTTAAACGTCTACGATACTTCTGGCCCCTATACAGATAAAGATATGATCATTGATATTACAAAAGGCTTGCCAGCAATTAGCTTACCTTGGCTCTCTAAGCGGGATGATACTGAAACTTATCCTGCACGATTAGTTAAACCTGAAGATAATGGATTGACTTCTGATAAAAATCTTACACCAGCCTTTAAACAAAAACGTCCTATTTTACGAGCAAAAAATGGCAAAGCAATTACACAAATGGCTTACGCACGCGCAGGCATTATTACCGAAGAAATGGAATATGTGGCTATACGAGAAAATGAAGGATTAGCAGTAAAAGAACGGCAGAATGTACCATCAAATGAAACATTTTCTGGATCAATACCAGAAATTTATACTGCCGAATTTGTTCGCAATGAAATTGCTTGTGGACGCGCCATTATTCCACAAAACATTAATCATCCAGAGTGCGAACCCATGATTATTGGGCGTAATTTCCGTGTTAAAATTAATGCCAATATTGGTAATTCAGCAGTAACGTCATCTATGGAAGAAGAAGTTGATAAAATGGTTTGGGCCATTCGCTGGGGAGCAGATACAGTTATGGATCTCTCTACAGGACGAAATATTCACAATATTCGTGAATGGATTATCCGAAATTCTCCTGTGCCCATCGGAACAGTCCCTCTTTATCAAGCACTCGAAAAAGTACAGGGTATTGCCGAAAACTTAACATGGGATATTTTCCGTGATACCCTTATTGAGCAAGCAGAGCAAGGTGTTGATTATTTTACCATTCATGCAGGATTAAGATTACCATTTATTCCTATGACCATTGATCGTGTAACAGGTATTGTTTCACGAGGCGGTTCTATTATGGCAAAATGGTGTCTCCATCATCACAAAGAAAGCTTTCTCTATGAACATTTTGATGAAATTTGTGATGTTGCAAAAACATATGATATCTCTCTTTCATTGGGGGATGGATTGCGCCCTGGCTCTATTGCCGATGCCAATGATGAAGCCCAATTTGCAGAGCTTAAAACTTTGGGAGAATTGACAAAAATTGCTTGGAAAAAAGATGTACAGGTTATGATTGAAGGTCCTGGGCATGTCCCAATGCACAAAATTAAAGAAAATATGGAGCAACAATTAGATCTTTGTCATGAGGCGCCTTTTTATACTTTGGGACCTCTTACAACGGACATTGCTCCTGGTTATGACCATATTACATCAGCAATTGGTGCCGCTATGATTGGATGGTTTGGAACTGCTATGTTGTGTTATGTAACACCTAAAGAACACCTAGGACTCCCCGATAGGAATGATGTAAAAACTGGTGTGATCACTTATAAAATTGCTGCTCATGCCGCTGACCTTGCTAAAGGTTTGCCTAGAGCACAATTGCGCGACAATGCTCTTTCGCGTGCACGATTTGATTTTAGATGGCACGATCAATTTAACCTTTCTCTTGATCCAGAAACAGCCTGTGCCTTTCATGATGAGACAATGCCTAAAGAAGCCCATAAATTAGTGCATTTTTGTTCCATGTGTGGACCAAAATTCTGTTCTATGCGTATTTCCCATGATATTCGTGAGGCAGCTGCAATAAGAAAAACAAAAGGGGAAGGTATGATCGCCATGGCCGAAAAATATCAGAAAAATGGTGACCTTTATATGGAAACTGTTCCTCCTCAAAAAAAGAAAGTAAACAGTTGAAGAACATTCTTATCAAAGGTGCAGGTGTAGGCGGCTTAACAGTTGCCTTTATGTTACAGCAAAAAGGTGCTTCTGTTACTGTATCGGCCCCCCCTCATTCACCTATAGGAAGTGCTAGTTGGTATGCAGGAGGAATGCTTGCACCTTACTGTGAAAGGGAAAGTGCAGAACAAATTGTTGAAGATCTTGGTGTACAAGCTATACAATGGTGGCGTAAAACGCTCCCCAACCTTGTCATACAAAAAGGCACTTTAGTGGTTGCACCTACACGAGATAGAGGAGAGCTTGAACGATTTTCTGTGCGTACGCATAATCACAAAACCGTAGATAATACAGAAATAGCTCATCTTGAACCAGATCTTGCGGAACGTTTTAACTGTGCACTCTTTTATGAAAATGAAGCCCATATTGATCCTCGCAAAGCACTTATGGCTTTAAAAGAAAAGCTTCTCAACAATGGAGCCTGTTTTGTTGATGTAGAAATAGCTGAAAAAAAATTTGATATTGTTATTGATGCGACAGGAATAGCACGTTTAGGAAAAGATAAAAATATACGGGGCGTACGTGGTGAAATGCTTCTCGTGCGCTGCACCGATATTAAAATTTCGCGTCCAATTCGTCTTCTTCATCCACGGTTTCCTCTCTACATTGTACCTCGACAAGATAATATTTTTATGATTGGTGCAACGATGATTGAAAGTGACTTTGATGGTGCAATCTCTGTAAGATCAATGATGGAACTGCTCAACGCGGCTTATACTTTACATCCTGCTTTTGCTGAAGCAGAAATTATTGAATCTGGCGTTGGTGTTCGTCCATGTTATCCTAATAACTTCCCTTCTGTGCATAAAGATGGTAACTTTATTTCTATTAATGGATTTTATAGACATGGTTTTCTGTTGTCTCCAGAAATGGCAAAACGAGCAATGGAATTGGCATTGGAATAAAACATGCAAATATTTGTTAATGGTGAAACAGTCCAAACAGAAGTTATGACTCTCGGTCTCTTGCTTGAAGAATTGGGGTATGAAGGAAATTGGCTTGCAACTGCTGTTAACGCTGAAGTTGTTCCCATAGATGCACGAAGCCAATTTGTCTTGCATGAAGGAGATAAAATTGAAATTTTAAGCCCAATGCAAGGAGGCTAAAATTATGCTGAATCTTTATGGACGACAATTCTCTTCCCGTCTTCTATTAGGTACAGCGCAATATCCTTCACCAGCAATCCTTCGTGATGCTATTCATAAATCGAATACGGAAATTGTAACTGTTTCCTTGCGCCGTGAAACTGCAGGTGGAAAACAAGGTGGACAATTTTGGAAATTTCTTCAAGAACTTGGGGTAACAGTGCTTCCTAATACTGCTGGTTGTTATACTGTTAAAGAGGCCGTAACCACAGCCCAATTAGCAAGAGATCTTTTTAAAACGGCTTGGATTAAACTCGAAATTATCGGTAATTCAGATACCTTACAGCCAAATATTTTTTCCTTAATCGAAGCTGCTCAAATTTTAAACAATGAAGGTTTCAAAATTTTTGCCTATACAACGGATGATCTCATTGTTGCTGAAAAACTTTTTGACATTGGTTGCCGTGTTATTATGCCTTGGTGTGCTCCTATTGGTTCTGCCAAAGGACCTCATAATACTGATGGATTGCGTTCTATCCGTGCTTACCTTCCTGATGCTACTCTTGTTATTGATGCCGGCATTGGACGCCCATCACATGCCGCCATTGCGATGGAACTCGGTTATGATGCAGTACTGCTTAATACCGCAGTTGCTAAAGCAGGTGATCCTGTCTTAATGGCTGAAGCATTTTCTAAAGCTGTTCAAGCAGGACGTATGGGATATAAAGCTGGCATGATCGAAGCACGCAGTGTAGCAGTCCCTTCAACGCCAATCATTGGAAAAGCAGTATTTTCATGAAACTGGATCCATTTTACCTCATCGTTGATAACGCTGATTGGATTGAACGTTTGCTTCCTCTTGGTATCAAGCTCGTACAATTGCGTATGAAACATGAAAATCAACAAATAATCCGTCAACATATCAAGCGTGCAAAAAACATATGCAATAAATTGGGAGCACAATTAATTATTAATGATCATTGGGAAATAGCAATTGATGAAAAGTGCAATTTTATTCATCTGGGACAAGAAGACCTGAGCAATGCTGATCTTCACGCAATTCGTAAAAGTGATATAAAAGTTGGTCTTAGTACACATGATGAACATGAATTGGATACCGCACTCTCTGCTAATCCTGAGTATATTGCACTTGGTCCTATTTATCCGACAATCTTAAAAAAAATGAAATGGATGCCGCAAGGATTAGAGAAAATCAAACAATGGAGAAAGCGGATTGGTGCTTTACCTTTGGTGGGTATTGGTGGTTTAACACCAGAACGCGCAGTTGGTGTTTTAAAAGCAGGAGCAAATAGTGCTGCTGTTGTGACTGATATTATCCTCCATAAAAAACCTGAAGAGCGTGTACAGCAGTGGATAAAAGTGACACAAACATGGCGTTGATACCTTCCATTCTTATTGTTGCGGGCACTGATCCAACAGGAGGTGCTGGTATTGTTCGTGATATAGAAACCTCTGCGCATTTTCAAATAAAAGCAAATTTAGCAATTACTTGTGTTAACGTACAAGATGATAATCGCGTTGTCGAAATCATTCCAATGCGTGGAGACCTCGTCGCTGCGCAAATGCGTGCTGCCCTAGAAGCAAATCCAATAAGCGCAATAAAAATCGGTATGACGGGGACAAAAGCAATTATAGCAGCAATCTGTAACGTACTCAAAGACTATCCCCATGTTCCAGTTATTTTGGACCCTGTACTTGTCGCTTCATCAGGAGGAAAACTAATAACGGAAACAATCATCGACACTATGATCGATAAACTGCTTCCTCATGTTGATCTTTTAACACCGAATAGAGAAGAACTCGCTCTTCTTAGCCAAAGTCCATTGGCATCTCATGATAAGCAAGCAATACAACAAGCAAAAAAACTTTTGTCATTGGGAGCTCGCTCTATTTTAGTAAAAGGGGGACATGCGGAGGGGCCTCTTGCAATTGATAGCTTCATTGACAAAACTGAAGTCATAAATATCTCTACTCCACGTTTAAAAGGAACAATGCGAGGAACAGGTTGCATTCTCTCAAGCGCTATTGCAGCGCATTTAGCATTAAATGAACCTCTCATTTCAGCGGTAAAAAAAGCAAAAGAATATATCCACACATTGCTTTTAACCCATTGTAAAAATAGTTTATAACGTCTTAGTATTTTTCTCATATAAAATTAATATTTATATATTCATTAATATATTTATTTTTTAATAAAAATTATTTAAAAAATATAATAATAAAAAAATTTAT
>NZ_JAQITD010000012.1 GCF_028618555.1 Bartonella sp. CM31XJBT
TTTCAGAATCTTCTCACTCTTTAGCCGATCAGATGATTGTGCGTCCAGTTCATAAAGAACAGCCTTCTCCACAATTGAGTGAGACGCTTTCAGTTTCTCACTTTTTGACCACGCCCTCTACAGATGCGGTATTGTCTATGTCTGTAGCTCCAGCGATGGTGTTTCACAACGAAATGCAAACAGTGCGTGCGGGAAGAGGGATTCTAAATAAAAGTAAAAAGAATGCAGCTTTATGGACCTATGCGATTAAATCTAAAGAGAGTATTGCGACAGAGCATATAGATTTTAAGTTAGATCAGACAGGTATTGTTTTAGGGATCAATGGTTTAAGCGAGTGGGAAAATGGAGAATTTTATATAGGTGGTTTTGGCAGTTATGATCGTGTCCGTGTTGCGCATGCACGGGGGGGTATCAGTGGTATCAATACTTATGGTATTGGCGCTTATGTCACTTATTTGGATCATAGTGGATGGTATCTCGATGGTATTTTAAAATACAATCATTATCAAAATACTCTAAAGGCAGTTTCAACGAATGGTTTAGGGATTGAAGGAAGTTATAGGCAATGGGCGGTGGGCGCCTCCTTTGAAGCAGGTTATCGACTTCAGACGTCAAAGAACAGTTGGTTGCAGCCTTATGGACAATTTACATGGTTGCAAGTTGAGGGTAAAGAAATCAAGTTATCGAATGACATGACAGGTGACATGCGTCCATTCACTTCATTACGCAGTGAGGTTGGTTTATCTTTAGGATATGAATTTGGTTCTCACATGGATTCCTCATCGCTTGCGTATATTACAGCAGCATGGTTGCGTGAGAATAAAGATGACAATCAAACGTTAATTAATCAACGGCATTCCTTTACCACGGACTTATCAGGGAATGCAGGTAAATTAGGAATAGGTTTAAGCAGTTTAGTGAGTGAGAAGTTAAAGTTATATGGTGAGGCCCATTATATTAAAGGGCGTAAAACAAAACAGTCCCTTCAGGGAATTATAGGTGTACGCTATAGTTTCTAAATATATGGTTATTTTTTAGTTATCTTTAAATATATGATTGTTTTAAAGGTCTTTAATTAAAGGTTCAGAGAACAATTTTTCAGAGCATGCAGCTTCGTTGTTCATGATAAACTGTATACCCTTATATACTTGATTATGCATTACTTTTTATCTTTGATAAGAAAACTCCGAGAAAATGCTAAAGAAGCACTATAAGAGCGCTCTTATATTCTTGATCAAAAAAGTATTTAAAAACTATAAAGAACGGTTTTTTATGAGATAAGGAGGATTTTTAAGAAGGATTGTTGCAATCTAAGGTTGAAAATATATTTTGTAGAGCTAATTACGTTTAGTGTCTATGCAGGCGTGAAGGGGGAGGATATGGCTCTACAATATAAATGGAAACGACATTGTTGGATACTCATGTTGAGCAGCTGTTTTGTGCAAGCTGCTGCTGCAAATGAGGGGGGAACAGCACTTTTTTGTCAATCTTCAAGTTATGAAAATGATAAAGTATTTCAAGATCAATACAATGAGGATATGAAAACAGGCAGATGCATACTTGGAGCCTCTAATGATGCCATGGTAAGAACGCGCAATGAATTAGACTTTTTGAAAAAGCCTAGCGATTTTATCATGGATAAGGGTGCTAGAGTGTTTGCGAGTCAACAGGAACTTGACAGTAGTCATCGTGACAATGCTGGATATAATGCACAAGAACAAAATACTGCGTTTCTTAAAAAGCCTGAACTTATCTCCATTAAAGATGGGGCAATTTTAGAAAATTATATCCTTGATAATGAAGGTAAAGCATACATTTCAAATGATGGTGAGATTGATAGTCCAGGGCGATCCATTAATAACACTGTAAGGAATGGTGCAGAGCTTTATGTGTATGCAGGAGGACTCAGTGAGAATAGTAAAATTGAACATGGTGGAATTGAAAATGTTCAGGCTTTGAAGGGAAAACAAGGTTTTTCGAAAAATGCTGTTGTTGAAGAAGGCGGACACCAAAGTGTTGGAAATGGAGGAAAAGTAGAAGGGACTAAAATTTATGGTGGTGAGCAGCTTGTTTTCGGCGAGGGGGATATTGGAGGAGAGATTAAAGGGAGTAGTGCTTCTCATACTGTCATTTATGGTCAAGATGAAACACTAGGCCAACAAAAAGTATATGATGGCGGAAAAGTTTGGAATACGAAAGTTATGCGAGGGGGTGTCCAAGAGGTTGGAAAAAAGTCTCAGAGTGCAAAAAATGGTGGTTTTGCATTTGACACAGAAGTTTTTGGTGGTGGTAAACAACGTATCTTAAAAGGCGGTCAGGCTATTGGAGTCACTTTAAATGAGAGTGCTATTCAGGAAATATATACTGATGGATCTGTAAAGAATCTAACAATGAATGATCAAACAAAATCATGGGTGCATGCTGGAGCAACATTAGAAGGCAAGACACAGGTAAACCATTCTGGGCAGATCCATCTTTATGCTGGGAATGATCAACAACGCACCACAGTAGAAGATATTATTTTAAATGGAAAAGATACAAAACTGTACTCTGTTACTGATGAGTTTGATGGAAAAAGTTCTTTGATACAAAAATTAAGTGGTGAAGGGAGTGTTATTTTTTCGTTTACAGGTTCTGATCCATATTATTCTCAGCTTCATGTGAATAATCTTTCAGGAAATTTACATTTCGCGTTCAATACTACGATTGCCCATAACCGTGGTGATTATCTCTTGGTTGAGAAAGGCGCTGGGAAACATACAATAAGTGTTGCTGATTCTGGAGTTGAAATCACGGATCCTTTTTCAAATAAGCGTGATTTAATTACGGATCAAAGTGGTGGTGCGCATTTTACGCTGACAGATCTTAAGGGTGAAAAAATTAACGCCATTGATGGTGGAACTTATATGTATGATTTGAAAGAAAGAAAGGATGAAAATGGGAAAGTTTGGTTTTTATCGGCAGACCGCCTCAGTGGACCAGAGCCTTCTATGCCAGATCCGACAGATCCTTTTTTTCCTGGTGAAACATCAACAACCCCCTCTACAGATGCAGTGTTAACGTTGTCCGTAGTCCCTGGACTTATTTTTAATAATGAGTTGCAAGTTGTACGGAATGGTAGAAAAATTTGGGACAGAAATAAGAAAGATATCGAACTATGGACTTATGGGATTAAGAGCAGAGAACGTGTTGCGACAGGCCATACACACTTTAAGCTTGGGCAGACAGGTTTAGTCTTTGGTGCTGATCAGTTGAGTGAATTAAGGCATGGAGAGTTGTATGTTGGTGGTTTTGGGAGTTATGATCAAGCACGTGTTTCTCATGCACGAGGTGGTGATAGTGATTTGAGCTCTTATAGCATTGGAACTTACGCAACTTATTTTGATCATCGTGGATGGTATATGGATGGTGTTTTGAAATATAATTATTACCGAGATAATTTAAAAGCCATCTCAACGAATGGTTTAGCTATTCAAAGTCATTACAATCAGTGGGCGATAGGTGGATCATTTGAGATTGGCTGTTATTTTGAACCGGCACAGAATACTTGGATGCAGCCTTATATCAAGCTAACAGGTTTGCAGGTTGAAGGTAAAAGAATAAAACTTTCCAATGAAATGATAGGTGATCTAAGCCCATTAAATTCATTCCGCAGTGAAGTTGGATTGACTGCAGGACATGAATTTTTTGTGAATTCAGAAACTTCATTAACAGCTTACATTATGGCAGCTTGGTTGCGTGAGAATATAAATAATAATTATACGACAATTAATAAGCAGTATAAATTTATTACAGATTTATCAGGCAGTGCGGGTAAATTGGGAATTGGTTTAAACGGTACGGTCAATGATAAACTAACACTTTATGCGGAAGCACATTATCTAAAAGGACATAAGATTAAGAATGCTCTTCAAGGTATTTTAGGATTACGCTATAGTTTCTAAATATGTGTGTACACGGCTGATTAATTTTACAAATGTAATTGTTTTGCAAGCTTAAACAGATAACGCCCGGCTATGTCTTTTCGAGAGTATAGGGACTTTCTCAAATAGTAGGAATGTCTTTATACTCTCTCTTTTAAAGGCAACATACTGAATTTATAATAATAATTCATTTCTATGCATGTTGAATGAGAGTCCCGAGTATCATAGGATTCTCTCATTTCAAATCTGTTTATGTTGAATCAATCAAAATTATTCGCCTAGCACATCACAAGCGGGATGAACATGTGTATAAAAACTATATAAGAAAAGAGTAAAAATGTCTCTTATGAATCTTCTCTAGTGTCAAGGGCTATCATAACATTAGGATGGCAAAGTGTATGATGATATCGGCTCGCTTCTTCATAAGCGTAAAGATTGGGGACGCAATGGCTTTACCGGTATACCATTCATGGGATGACGTCGCGAAATGGGTTCGGGTGCGTTGAGAGATGTCTCTTTAAAACAAGCGCGTGAATGTACAATTCAAAGGCGTTTTGTGTTCCGTGAAGGACGTGACCTCGTTAGGCACGAGCATTTTGTTCATCTAACTTCAAATATTGAAAATTGTTCCTTGAACTCAAGTAAACAATTTGAATTTTATTAAGATTTTCAGCCGTAAGTTAGAACTTTCTAGTGGCTTTTATAGAAACACAACTTAAAGTTGTTTATATTAAAAAATACACTTAAAAAGTGTTTCTAAACATAAATAAAACACATTACGATACAATCTAAGACGAGTTACCTACGTAGCCGTGGGATATTTTTCTAAATAATTGAGAGTGGAGTGTCGATAATGCAGTATAAACATAAGTTGAGTTTTTCAGTATTGATGATCAGTAGTTGTCTTGTACAAGTTGCAAGTGCAGTTGAAAACAGGAATGAAGAGTTAAAAAGATTAGAAAATGTGGGAAGTGGAGGGAAGGTACCAAAAGGTTCAGCACTGATTACAACCCTTTTCAACAATAATGTTAAGATCGAAGGTGGTGGTGTTGAAATTGTTGAAAATGGAGCAACTTCTGTAGGTGCCACTATTGAAAAAGGAGGGATGCAAATAGTTACGCGTGGAGGAAATGCAATAGATGCTAAAATCCTTGGAGGTCAGCAGTTTGTTCATGAAGAGAAAAATATTGATCTTACAAGCGTGGAGAGAAAAAGTAGTGCATATAAATCCACAGTTTCGGGGGATAGTGGAGCAGTGGGACAGCAGAATGTGTATGATGGAGCGTGGGTGTGGTATACGAAAGTGGAAAATAACGGAGAACAAAATCTTTATGCAGGAGAAAGAAAAGAGGGGGGAAAATCAATGTATGCTGAGGTCTCTGGAAATGGGAGGCAGCACGTTTTAGCGTTAGGAGAATCTTTTGCTACTAATTTGAAAGATCATGCTATTCAAGTTGTATATCCTGAAGGGTTTGTGGATGGTCTGACTGTTAACAGCTTTGCTAAGTCGTGGTTCCATGTTGGTATAAAAGATGTCGTTGGAGAAGTAAGGATCAATGATCACGGAGAACTTTATTTATTCGCTGGTGATAGGACAAATCATACGACTAAGAAAAAAATTCCTATAAAGGACAGAGTTGAAGAAACAATATTTGAGGTTGGTGAACGGAATATGGGAGAAAAACCTCAGATTGAAATTGAAGATTTAGGGGGGAAGAATGGGACTGTTATTTTTACTTCTATCCCGTATGATCCACGACATATTTCACTTCATGTTGAGAAACTTTCAGGAAGTTTGCATTTTCGATTCAATATTAGTGCTACGGGGGATGCAAGTGATTACTTGTCGATTGATGAAGGTTCAGGTAATCACAAAATAAGCGTTGCAGATTCTGGTCGTGAAATTACAGGTCCTATCTCTCAGAAAAATGGTTGGACCACAGAGATTAATTTAGTTACTAATAAATTTGGAGGCGCTAATTTTATTCTGGAAGATCTTTCGGGTAAGGACATTACAGCTGTTGATGGTGGAGCTTATCAGTATGTTTTACGAAAGAGAGAAAGATGTGCTGATTCTAGTGGTTATTCTACAATTTGGTATTTAAGTTCTGCCTCTGAAGGTACGACACGTTCGAATACTGAAACACAGTGTGTAAACAAGAAAACGAAGATTCCTCTTGCATTGTCTGAGCAAGGTGCTTCTTCTAGAGGAAAAAATACCGGTTCTCGTAAACCTACTACAAAACAACCAGCTAAACTACGGCCTCCACGTCATTTAAGAGAAGCGCAGAATGTCTCTAGTGTTTCTGTATCTTCCTCTCAAGAAAATCAGAATCGTCTGGTGTTTCCTCTAGCCAGTTCTCATCCTCTTTCTGCTGAAGAGCAACAAACTGCTGTTTCAGAATCTTCTCACTCTTTAGCCGATCAGATGATTGTGCGTCCAGTTCATAAAGAACAGCCTTCTCCACAATTGAGTGAGACGCTTTCAGTTTCTCACTTTTTGACCACGCCCTCTACAGATGCGGTATTGTCTATGTCTGTAGCTCCAGCGATGGTGTTTCACAACGAAATGCAAACAGTGCGTGCGGGAAGAGGGATTCTAAATAAAAGTAAAAAGAATGCAGCTTTATGGACCTATGCGATTAAATCTAAAGAGAGTATTGCGACAGAGCATATAGATTTTAAGTTAGATCAGACAGGTATTGTTTTAGGGATCAATGGTTTAAGCGAGTGGGAAAATGGAGAATTTTATATAGGTGGTTTTGGCAGTTATGATCGTGTCCGTGTTGCGCATGCACGGGGGGGTATCAGTGGTATCAATACTTATGGTATTGGCGCTTATGTCACTTATTTGGATCATAGTGGATGGTATCTCGATGGTATTTTAAAATACAATCATTATCAAAATACTCTAAAGGCAGTTTCAACGAATGGTTTAGGGATTGAAGGAAGTTATAGGCAATGGGCGGTGGGCGCCTCCTTTGAAGCAGGTTATCGACTTCAGACGTCAAAGAACAGTTGGTTGCAGCCTTATGGACAATTTACATGGTTGCAAGTTGAGGGTAAAGAAATCAAGTTATCGAATGACATGACAGGTGACATGCGTCCATTCACTTCATTACGCAGTGAGGTTGGTTTATCTTTAGGATATGAATTTGGTTCTCACATGGATTCCTCATCGCTTGCGTATATTACAGCAGCATGGTTGCGTGAGAATAAAGATGACAATCAAACGTTAATTAATCAACGGCATTCCTTTACCACGGACTTATCAGGGAATGCAGGTAAATTAGGAATAGGTTTAAGCAGTTTAGTGAGTGAGAAGTTAAAGTTATATGGTGAGGCCCATTATATTAAAGGGCGTAAAACAAAACAGTCCCTTCAGGGAATTATAGGTGTACGCTATAGTTTCTAAGTATATGGTTATTTTTTAATTGATCTCAATGTGTGTAGAAGGATTTTCAAACCAAGTGTCTAGGTTCGTCCTCTTTAAAGAAGAAGGCTTTCAAAAAGATATATTTTTTGCATGTGAGTTTTTTCTTATGACTTTTTATTGCTTAAATGATAATTTTGATGGGAAGCATTTAAGATTATGAAAGAAGGTTCAATATTTATTGAGAGTCGGTAGCGCATCTTTATGATGGGATGAGCGATTGCAGGTATTTTTATTAAAGTTTTCTTTATAATTCATTCTATATTTTGAGAATTTGTGTAGATTTTTGCAGAGTCACTTGGCAAAGGGCTCCTTGCTCGCTATAGAAACAGTCAGAGAATGTTATAAATGAAATAAAGGTGAGTAAATGGCTTTAGAGCGTACTTTTTCGATGATTAAACCAGATGCAACCCGTCGTAATTTGACTGGCGCAATTACTAAAATGCTTGAGGATGCGGAGCTACGTGTTATTGCGTCTAAACGTGTTTGGATGAGCAAACGTGAGGCTGAAAAATTTTATGCTATTCATAAAGAACGCCCTTTTTTTAGTGAATTGGTTGAATTCATGTCTTCTGGTCCAACCGTTGTACAAGTTTTGGAAGGCAAAAATGCAATAGCTAAAAACCGTGAAGTAATGGGGGCTACGAATCCTAGTGATGCAGAAGAAGGGACAATTCGTAAGGTTCATGCTTTATCGATTGGCGAAAATTCTGTCCATGGATCCGATAGTGCTGAAACGGCAAAAACAGAAATCGCCTTTTGGTTTTCTGAGATAGAAATTGTTGGTTAATAAAGCGTTTATAATAATAAAGCGTATATAAGAAGCAAAAATCCGAAACACTATATTTCGGTTTTTTGCTTATAAGATTATAGACTTTTTTGAAAGCATATGGAGCATTAATTGTTTTTTAGCTTTTAATATTACAGCTGCTTTTACGAAAATATAAAGCCTATTTACTCTTTTTTGAAGAGCTTTTATCTATATACCACCCTTACTTGTAATGTGCAAAAAAGTGCTTGATTGATTTATCATTAATAAAAATAAATCAATCTTATGCTATTCTTATCTCTTATTTAAGTACAAAAAGATAAATTATCATTATAAATCTCCATACTCTTCATAGGATAACGTGTTTTAAACCTGCACGAAAATAATCCCACCCTGTCCACAATGTAAGGAGGGCAGAAATCCACAGCATAGTAATGCCAAACTCTACTGTGTAAGGGAAAATTTTATTACCGGCTGGTCCAGCTAAAAGAAATACAATAGCGATCATTTGTACAAAAGTTTTCCATTTTGCAAGACGAGAGACAGGAACACTAACTTTTAACTCAGCCAAATATTCACGTAATCCTGATACAAGAATTTCTCTGCAAAGAATGATAATAGCTGCCCATAGTGTCCACCCAGCGATGGTACTGTCTGCGGCAAGCAAGAGCAAACAAGCAGAGACGAGAAGTTTATCGGCAATTGGATCTAACATGCGACCAATATTGGATGTTTGTTCCCAAATACGAGCAAGGTAACCGTCAAGAAAGTCAGTAATGGATGCAACGATAAAAATGGAAACAGCAATCCAGCGAGTGATATCACTTGATTGTAGTCGCCCTTCTAAAAAAAAGCATGCAACAACCATTGGGACTGCAACAATTCGTGCATAAGTTAAAATATTTGGAAAAGAAAAAGTATGATTTTTCATGGAGCCATTTTTAATTCTTGTGAAAGAGAATATATTTCCTTAACGTAACAAGTCGAAGGTTATGAAACAAGCCTATTTTTCATGAAAATGGTTATGAATTTTTTGTGCAATTGTCATAGAAATTCCCGTAACTTTTTTTAAATCTTCAAATGAGGCACTAGCAACAGCTTTGGCACTTCCAAAATGATGAAGCAATGCACGCTTTCTTGTCGGACCAATATTTTCGATTTCATCAAGTGGGTTTTTGAATGTTGCTTTTTTTCGTTTTATCCTATGAGTTCCAATCGCAAAACGGTGTGCTTCATCACGCAGACGTTGCAAAAAATAGAGGATAGGATCACGTGGAGGAAGTGTAAAGGGGGGGATACCTTTTATAAAAAATCGTTCACGTCCCGCATGACGGTCAACACCTTTGGCGATTCCAACAACTGTGAAGAGATCATTTAATTGTAATTCAGCAAGTATTGCATGTACGCTGTTGATTTGTCCTTCACCACCATCGATTAAGATAAGGTCAGGCCAAATGGGAAAAAGATCATCATCTTTTATGTCATGACTTCTATTTGGCAGATCATACTCTTTGATAAGGCGTGAAAATCTTCGTTTAATCACTTCTTTCATCATGCCAAAATCATCGCCAGGCGTGATATCTGTTGAGCGAATGTTGAATTTTCGATATTGATTTTTAATAAATCCCATTTGACCAGCAACAATCATAGCCCCTACAGCATTTGTTCCCATGATATGAGAATTGTCATAGACTTCTATCCGGCGTGGAGGAACAGGTAGTTGGAATGTTTTAGCAAGACCTTGAAGCAATTTTGTATGGGTGGCTGTTTCAGAAAGCTTATGTTCAAGTGCTTCATGAGCATTGAGATAGGCACGATTAACAAGAGTTTTTCGTTCACCTTGTTTAGGTAAAGAGAGGGACACTTTGTGATTTGCTTTGAGACTAAATGCCTCTGTAAGAAGTGTCTTTTCTTCAATTTCTTCAGATAAAAGGATGCTTTTAGGAAGTGGTTTATCATCGTAAAATTGGGCAAGAAAACTCGCTAAAATTTCAGTGCGGGAAAAAGAGGGATCTGCTTTAGGAAAATAGGCACGGTTTCCCCAATTTTGCCCCATGCGAAAAAAGAACACTTGAATACAGGTCATTCCTTCTTTTTGCGCAATTGCAAATACATCCGCTTCTTTTATCGTTTGAGGATTAATACCTTGATGGCTTTGTATGTGAGAAAGGGCTGATAAGCGGTCACGATAGGAAGCTGCTTGTTCAAAATCAAGATTTTCTGCGGCTTTATGCATAGCTTGAACCATATCGCTTTTAATAGATTGATCTTTTCCCGAAAGGAACGCTTTTGCTCCTTTCACCAGTTCTTTATAATCACTGTCACTAATTTCATGAGTACAAGGTGCAGAACATCGCTTAATTTGATAAAGCAAGCAGGGGCGTGTACGGTTTTCAAAAACTGAATCAGTACAGGTTCGTAATAAAAAGACGCGTTGTAAAACATGAACTGTTTGTGTCACTGCACCAGCAGAAGCAAAAGGACCAAAATAGTGAGCTTTTCGTATTCGAGCACCACGATGTTTGTAAAGTGCAGGCACTCGATGATCATCTGTAATCATAATATAAGGAAAACTTTTATCATCACGTAGGAGTACATTAAAATGTGGATGCAATCTTTTGATGAGATTGGCTTCTAAAAGGAGTGCTTCTGTTTCTGTATGGGTGACGATAAATTCCATATGATATGTTGCACGAATCATGCGGGTAATACGATTATTGTGTCCTTGTTCACGTGTATAGTTTGAAACACGTTTTTTGAGATTACGGGCTTTGCCAACATAGAGAATATCACCATTTTCACCAATCATCCGGTAAACCCCTGGCTTATGCGGAAGGTGTCTAACAAACTCTTGTATGAACTTGATACCTTGGAATTGATTTTTCTCATTGCTTTGATTAGCATTATGCCATGTAATATTAGAGAGAAAAGAAAGTTTTTCCCGTTCATTTTGCGGACAATTTGTATTACTTTTCAGGACCATTCCGTTTATTACAAATATGTTGTTCGTTTAATGTATGAAATATTCTTTTTTATTAAATAATGATTATTTATGTCTTTATAATTTTTTTCTATAAATAATATCTTATAGCATAAGAGTATGATTTTAGAGAGCCGATCTTTCATAAAAAACATGAGAGTTGTTATTCTAAGACAGCTTTATGAATTTGCCTAATTTATCCATTAAAATGATTGAATAGGAAATTCATGATGATTAAGAGGATAGACTTTCTAAAAGGAAAAAAATTAATTCACGCTGATCGTTATTAGCTTACCATTATAATATGTTGGTATTATCCAAAGAATCAAAGAACTTTATCATTTAATGCCTTTGTATTTTACAACATGATATTTGATTTAGAAAAAATATAGAGAAAAGTCTAACATAATAGATGTTCTTTTTGAAGCCACTTATGCGTTATTTGGGCATTTTCATCTTGTCCCAGACGGTTGATAAGAAAGGGGCTGAGTTTTTTCATTTCTTCTTCCAAAAGGTAGGGAGGGTTAATAATAATCATACCACTTCCATTCATTGTCGGTGGACTTGAACTTTTTCGGATACGCATTTCAAGCTGTAGAATCTTAGGAATTCCGGTTTGATAAAGCGCGTGAAGAAAACTTTCAATTTCTTTGTCATATTTAACAGGATACCATAAAGCGTAGATTCCTCCAGAAAAGCGACGATAGGCTTTCGTTAATCCATCAATAAGGCGGGAAAACTCTCCAGTTTTTTCAAAGGGAGGGTCAACAAGGATAAACCCACGTTTTTCTTTTGGTGGTACATGAGCATTTAAGGAAAGCCAACCATCTAAATGCAGAACTTTTGTCTGATAATCTCCTGCAAAGTTTTTTGCTAAAATATGATAATCTTCATTGTGCAATTCTATTGCGGTGAGGCGATCTTGTTTCCGTAATAATTGACGAATAAGAACAGGAGATCCAGGATAAAATACAATTTCTTTTTCCCCTTTATTGAGGGCATCAATGATATCACACCATGGACAAAGGAGTGTTCTTAAATCTTCTGGGATAGGAGTTGAAAAAAGTCGTTGGACACCTTCGCGCCACTCTCCTGTTTTATATGCTTCTAAAGAAGAAAGGTCATAAATACCGATTCCAGCATGCGTATCTATAACGCGAAAAGCTTTTTCTTTGCGTTTGAGATATTCTACAATGCGAGTGACAATAATGTGTTTAAAAACATCAGCAAAATTGCCAGCATGATAAATATGCCGATAATTCATGGAGTAAACTCTATCATATGTATAACTGTACCGGATTATTAGCATAGAATAATAGAATTGATATCCATAAAAATATTCTTATAGAAATCAAACAATACCCTCACTCCCACATTATACACTACAGAAAAAATATTAATGTCATCGGAGCATTTATTCACAAGGCTATTTTTATATTATGAGATTAATCGTTAAAATTTTAAATTTTTTATATGAAAGATAGACAAGAAGAGATCAAACATTTCAATAGAGATATTTATGTTGTAAGAGATTTTTCTTTATGATCGCGGACTCTTCCAGGAAGACTATAAAAAACACTCAATTAACGAGAATATTAGTGAAGTTTGTTGAAAAATTGAAGGGTATCTTTCAAATTCATTCATAAATTTTCTTGTTTAAAGATTAAAGAATTTCAAATGCTTGATAAAAACATTGTTACATTTATAAGTTTTTTTAGCGAGCGTAAAATTATGGATAGAGCAATAAAGTGCTGGTGTTATAGTGATAGATTTTTGTAAAAGTGTGAATGAATCTCATTGCTTTAAGCGGAGCCAAAGCTTTACATTATACACGCTAAATAGCTAGGTTATTGTGTATGATGCTAAAATAAAACTTTTAAAAATTGATATGTGCTCTGCAAGCTATCTCAATCAAAATGAGGAATTTTAAACTAAAGTAAATAGGTTTATCTATCTCTAACACTGTATTATCGAGCGGCTTTATGAGGTAATCTTATAAAAAAGGCTAGGATAAGAAATTCTTTTTATATGGATTATGCTTCGATACCATGCCTTTGATTGAATGTAATTTTCTATTCCTGCCCATTCTGTTTTCAATACTGAGATAGGTTAAACACATGATATTATGAGAACGCATGCCCAGAATCCGGAGACGTGTAATAGTTAGAGCATACAGTGGCTTAGAGAGCTGGTTATATGGAGGTATTTTCTGAATAAAGGCGCAAGCTGGTACCTTTTTTATTTTTTAGCAGTATTGCCATACCTCTTGGCACTTGAGTTAGTTCATAAAGTGCATTTTTACTCTTTCCGCTAATAGTTTTTATTTATACGCCAGATATTTAACTGAACGCGATGATGGCTCATATTTCGTATTGTACATAGAATAATGAATGATAAAATTCCTACCCCAACGCAAAGAATAAATGTTGTGCGTAAGATGATAGTTTTTGAAGAGACTGATGATGTGTTAAGAAAGTTTTTTAGAGATTTTTCTTTCTGAATTTTTTAATTGAATACGTAAAGTATTTTACAACATGTTATGATCTTTATCAGTAAAGGATAATTTGACGGAAATGTTTGTAATGATACGTAAAACATTGTGTAAAAGGAGAGACATTAGTTATAGTATTTACAGGAAGATGAGTAACCTAGGAGATCAGATGAAGTTATTTTAGAAAAGTTTTTAAGTGTTTTGAATTTTGTATGAGGCGGTTTATCATTGTTGAATAGTTTGTGTTATAGTACGCTAAAAAGGGATGAGAGGATAAAAAGTTCTTTTGCAATAAAAGCGTGTAATTGTTTTTAAGTTAAGAAGAAAATATACAAGTAAGATATTATTTTGATACATTCTTCAGAGGAAGCATGAATAAATGAAATCAAATTTAAAAGCATAAGTTAGAGAGAGTAATGGGTAATATTTTTTCACCAACGCATTTAATTATAATTTTATTGATTATCTTTGTGCTTTTCGGTCGCGGTAAAATTTCTGAATTAATGGGCGATGTTGCTAAGGGAATTAAAGCCTTCAAAAAAAATATGAAGGAAGAAGATGACAGCATTGAGGATAAAGTTGAAATGGCTCCTACTTCCCAAATAATTGATGTAGAATCTCAACAATCTCAGCCGTTATCGGTAAAACATGCAACAGCGCGCAGAAAGGTTTCTTCTGCTTCTAAAAAAAGCAAAACATCTGTTGCTAAAAAACAGTAACAAAAACGCAATCATCATTGTGCATTATTTTTTGATGAGAAAGTCGAATTAAGAGATGTTTGGGATTGACGGACCAGAGTTTATCGTAATCTTACTTGTTCTCATCATTGTCGTTGGACCGAAAGATTTACCTAAAATATTAAAGACAGTAGCAAAGATAAGAGCGTATGTGTATTCAACAGCAAATGAACTTCGTCATCAGTTTGATGATGTAATAAAACAAATCGAGCGCGATGATTTGCAAAAAGTATGTTCGGATATTAGCGATTCAAGCAAGAAGTTGGCAGAAACTTTTGATCCCATTCAAAATACATTAGAAGATATCCACGATAATTTGGATGTTAAGGCAACACACCATAAATCAAAAAAAGATAAAGAAATTTTGGAATGCGATCAAAACGTAACCAATAAAGATACGACAGTATCTATTGCTTCTAAAGATAAAGAAGATATGTCATGAATGTTAAGAAAGATGAAGTTGATGCCCATATGGCACCACTTTTAGAACATTTAATTGAACTTCGTCAGCGAATTATTGCTGCCTTGGTTGCATTTATGATCGCTTTTATGATGTGTTTTCTTGTTAAAGATTATATCTTAAATTTTTTACTATGGCCATATCAGTGGGCAATGAAAATAGCAGGGGGTAATCCTGAGGGTATTCGTTTGCAATCAACGCAAGTATGGGAAACTTTTTTAACGAAGATGAAGCTTTCTGCTTTTGGGGGAATTATTTTATCTTTTCCCTATACGGCTTTTCAGTTTTATAGTTTTATTGCACCAGGGCTTTATAAAAATGAGCGGATGGCTTTTTTACCATTTCTCATTGGGGGGCCTATTTTATTTTGTATTGGGGGAGCGTTTGTTTATGGTCTATTAGCGCCAATAATACTATGGTTTAGCCTTTCTCAACAATTTCTTCCAGATGTTCATTTAAAAATAGAGTTTATAGTGCGTATTTCTGATTATTTGGGCTTTATGACATCGTTTATCCTAATTTTTGGTTTGATTTTTCAATTACCTCTTGTCATCAGTCTTTTAACAAAAATTGGATTTTTAACGTCTTATGATTTGGCGTCTAAACGAAAATGGGCTATTTTGCTCTCTTTTATTATTGCGGCAATCATAACGCCGTCGGATTTTTTTACGATGTTTGCAGTGGCTTTACCAACGATAGCACTTTACGAGATTTCAATTTTAATTGCTTACAGTATAGAAAAGAGAAGAAAATCCGCTTAAGAAAAGTGTATAATCTTATGCGATAAGGAATGAATAAAAACAATATAAATGAGGAATTTTTATGCTTGATATTAAGTGGATTCGTGACAATCCTGAGAAATTAGATAAAGCACTCGTAAGTAGAGGTCTTGAGCCACAAGCTGAAAGGTTAATACAACTTGATCTTGCACGTCGGTCGCATATTGCTAAGGTGCAATTGGCGCAGAAACGTCGCAATGCTGTTTCAAAGGAAATAGGACAGGCTTTAGCGGTATCGGATCAGCAAATGGCTGAACGTCTTAGAGCTGAAGTTGAAGAGATTAAAGCTTTTCTTTCCTCTGCAACAGTGGAAGAAAAACAGCTGACGGAGAGTCTTGAGAAAATTCTTTCAGCACTTCCAAATATTCCATTAGATGATGTTCCAGAAGGTAAAGATGAAAGTGATAATGTCGTCATTCGACATTTTGGTACACCTCCAACATTTAATTTTACACCAAAGGAACATTTTGATCTTGGTCAAGATCTCAAGCAGATGAATTTTGAACGAGCTAGTCGTTTGTCTGGAACACGTTTTACAGTACTTTCAGGGGCATTAGCACGGCTAGAACGAGCATTAGGCCAGTTTATGCTTGATGTGCATGTCAATGAGAATGGTTACACAGAAGTCTCAATACCTCTTCTTGTTCGTGATGAAATTGTTTACGGAGCAGCACAATTACCGAAATTTGCTGAAGACCTTTTTCGTACAACAGATGGTCGATGGCTTATTTCCACAGCAGAAGTGCCATTAACCAATTTGGTCAACGATGAAATTCTTGAAATATCAGATTTACCACTGCGATTTTCTTCTTTATCTCCTTGTTTTCGTTCAGAGGCGGGAGCAGCCGGTCGTGATACGCGCGGTATGTTGCGTCAGCATCAATTTTGGAAAGTTGAAATGGTCTCGATTACCAGTGAAGAGCAGTCTTTAATTGAATTAGAACGTATGACGGAATGTGCAGAAGATATATTAAAGCGGCTTGGTTTGCCTTTTCGCACAGTGGTTCTTTCTACTGGTGATATGGGGTTTGCAGCGCGTAAAACCTATGACATCGAGGTTTGGCTTCCTGGTCAAGAATGTTATCGTGAAATTTCTAGCTGTTCAGTTTGTGGAGATTTTCAAGGTCGTCGTATGAATGCGCGCTATCGTAAAGAAGGCGATAAAAAATTGCATTTTGTTCATAGCCTTAATGGTTCTGGTACGGCTGTTGGACGTTGTCTTATTGCCGTACTTGAAAATTATCAACAGGCTGATGGATCAATTATTATTCCAGATGTTTTACAACCTTATATGGGAGGCATGCGCTGTATTACTGCTTAATTTTACGAAAGGAGAGACAATATGCGTTTATTGCCAAGAGGTGATGATACACAGACGCAAGTTTTTGCCATTTTAAAAGAAGCAGTTTGTCAGTATGATAAAAGTGTACCTCCATTGGAGATTGAATGATACTATGGGGCAAAAGGGTATTTTACAATTTCGTGAGGAGTTAGCCGCTCTTGTACTGAAAATGCGTAGCAAAGGCATTGATGACGTGCGATTTTTTTCGGCATTAGAGAAAATTCCGCGTCAACAGTTTGTTGCTGCTCCTTGGTTCAATAGTGCTTATGATAATAAAGTTATTCCCCTTGAGTGTGGTGAATATATGGAACGTTTGGAAGAACAACTCTTAATTCTTTCGGCATTATCGTTGAAAAAAAGGCATCGTGTCTTAGAAATTGGTACAGGATCTGGTTTTTGTACTGCTCTTATGGCATGTCTGAGTGACCGCGTGACAACGATTGATCGTTATAAAACGCTTGTTGATTTAGCACGCCAAAAATTTCAAACTTTAGGAATTGAAAATATTGTTATAAGGCAGATTGATGGAAGTCATAGTGTGACAGGCTTAGGATCATTTGATCGCATTCTTATTTGGCCATCACGTTTTGATGAACCAAAGGAATTTTTAGAACTTTTAGCTGAAAATGGAATTCTCATTCAGGCGATAGGACCTGACGAAGGGGTACAAACGGTGACGCGCTATACAAAAATTGGTAGTCGATTTGAGTGTTTAGAACTATTCCAAGTGCGTTACCAACCTTTTATTAAAGGCATTGCGGAGATACTTTAATTTTTAAAAGCTAAGAAGTTTCTGCAAATTGTCTACGTTAAATTCATTTTGATCTTATATAAAGATATTTATGAATAAAACATCTCATTTTAACTCTTCGGTAATTTAAAAAAGCTTTAATGGAGTGAGTTGATTATTGATGAGTGAGCAAAACGATGTATCTAAAAGCTTTGGATAATATTTTCCAGCATAATTTTCAGAGAATAACTTTTTTAGCGGTGGTAACTATTGTTGCTGGTTGTAGTTCTGGTACACAGCGTTTTTCCAATACGTTCTCTCATCGTACGGTATCATCTCAATCAAATATATCAAGCACTATGTATACAGACCCGCGAATGCTATCATACGGTAGTGGTATGATACAAAGCACTGAATTGCCACCTGTGGAATCAGGTGATGATTCGTGGGGAGATGACAATTCTCCCTATAATTTTCCACATCAAGATAGGATAACTTCTTCTGATGGTCGCGTTATGGGCTCCCCTCCACGTAATCTTGGAACACTTTCTCGTTCACAAATGGATAAATCTCCTATTTTTCGGCGGAATTCTTATATTGTCCAGAGTGGAGATACACTGCTCAGTATTGCACGACAAGTAGGGGTTAGTGTTGAGGCATTAAAATTAGCAAACGGTATAAACAGCAATTCCATTTATATCGGTCAGGTACTGGTTGTTCCAAGCAGGCGTACATTATCAGCTTCAAATGCACACAATAATAACGATTGGGCAGTGTCAACTACAGAATCTACATCCCAATCTCAAGTGATGTCCTCTATAAAAAACAAGAAGTCCTCTCCTATATATAAAGCTCCTGTAACAACGCCACCCTCTGCAAAGATGAACAAATCAAGTTCTGAGAAAAATTTTTCTAAACAGATGACGCAATTGAAACATGAGACTCGTTTGTCAAGTACTGTTACGAATACAGATAATATGACGACTCCGCAAGCCACAGGAATTTCTAAGATGCGTTGGCCAGTACGAGGGCGTTTATTAAGCCAGTTCGGTCAAAAAAAGGGAACAGTAATGAATCGAGGAATAGATATTGCAGTGCCTGAAGGGTCTTCGGTAAAGGCGGCAGAAAATGGTGTGGTTATTTACGCGGGAGATGGATTAAAAGAGCTTGGTAATGTTGTGATGATTCGACATGAAAATGATATTATCACTATTTATGGATGTAATAGTAAGCTTGTTGTTAACAAAGGACAAAGGATAAGGCGCGGTGATGAGATTGCTAAATCTGGTGTTTCAGGAAATGTTAAAACGCCACGTGTCTATTTTGAGATGCGTAAGAATTCATTACCTGTTGATCCCCTTAAATATTTAGAAAACTAATTTATTGATGACTTTTACATTTGAATAGTCTTACAGTTTATAGAAAATTCATGAAAAACAATTGATTTTCTTAAATCAATAACATAGCAGCAAAAAATCATTGGTTTCAGGAGAGTAGTTCGTGGGGGGCGTTAGATATTACCATCTTTGTATTTATGAAAGTGTAAGAAATAGTATCATACTATTTGTCAGCTTTGAGTGTTCCAATTGCTCTTGCATTTGAGAGAAGCATGAAAAAAAATATTTCACGCCTTTCTTAAAAAGTTTTTATCTACAGGCTCATTTCATATGTGTGACGTGCAAGAAAATCGTTTTGATTAATTCAGAAGGTTTGAAATAAGAGCGTTTTATTGTATTTAGATCTGTCGTTCGATATCAAAAACGATAAATTATCTATATAAATTAAAGTTTGTTCATTAGAAAAATTATCTTGTATAATTTATTGAGTTAGTGAAAAGATTTATATTGTAGGATATACAATAGGGGAAAGTGAATCTATTTTTTAAGATTTTTCTCATTGTATTTTGGTATTCTGCCTCTTAAGGATTTATTGTATTTTTGTAAAGCTGTGATTAGATTATGTAGTTATTGCTTTTTATGATAAATTCTTTAGGAATTTTTTCTGTATCGGAATTTCATTTTAATAGAGTGGGAAATACCTGAGGTTTAACTATAGGAGATAAAAATGTTTATTACGAACGCTTATGCTCAAGTTGCAGGCGATGTTTCCGGTGGAATTTCATTTGCTAACGCTGTCCCATTCATTTTAATTTTTGCAATTATGTATTTTTTTATCATTCGTCCACAGCGTGCCCAAATGAAAAAACGCCAAGAAATGCTTAATGCAGTACGTCGTGGTGATACAGTTATAACGGGTGGTGGTATTATCGGCAAGGTTACGAAGGTTCACGACGAGAGTGGTGAATTAGAGGTTGAAATTGGTGAGAGTATAAATATTCGTGTTATTCGCTCAACATTAGCTGATGTGCGCGTTAAAGGTGAGCCGATTGCAGAAAAAAAATCAAAACTTAATGCTAAAGCAAAAACACCACAAAAGTCTAAATCTAAAACGACAACGAAAGAAGATATGAGTATCTCTGAAGAGAAAAAAGCTATATCAAAGGAAAATGCATCTTAAGGTGTAATGGCAGTTTATTACATTTTTTAAGCATTTTTGTAAAAAGCTTGGCAAGATCAAGACAATTTCATTGGAAAAGGGGCTTTTATAGTGGCTACAGAAAATGGAGTTTTTGTTTTCTTTAGATTATTAAAATAGTTGCTTTATTTATAGAATATTACGCAATTTTTTTCTGTTTTTTAAATAAGATCATTGTTTTTATAAAAAGAAATTTGTGAGTAAATAAGCTGAGGAAACTTTTTAAAAGATAGATTTATTGAAGCAGGTATAGCAATTTATCGCGATTTATTACCAAATTTTCCTATATTTGTTGTATGAGAAGATTAGGGTATTATATAAAAATTTTTACTTCAGTACTAGGTTATGGTTAACATATCAATGTTTATATCAGCCTTACTTTAATTTTTATGGTGAGAAGTAGCAAAGACAATTGGATTATTCAAAAATAAAAGGTGCTTATTCATGTTCGATGCAATTCAAATTCGTGAAGCACATTTTCCAAGTCGCGCACCTATTGATGCTTATGGAAATGGTGGGTTTCGTTTTGCTGATATGTCTCATAGAGGTTCTATTATTTGTGTACCATCAGGTATTTATGGCATTGACATGGCAGGGCCTATTCCCACTCAAGGGGATATATCTCGTGTTTTAGAAGAAGCTTCTGAAATCGAAGTTTTATTAATAGGTACTGGAATTGAATTATTACGATTACCTGAAGAGTTACGGGTGCTTTTAGGGGAAAAACGTATTTCATCAGATACAATGAGTACGGGAGCGGCGGTGCGTACATTTAATGTTTTATTGGCTGAAGATCGCGCTGTTGCGGCGTTATTATTTGCGGTAGAATAGAGTATTGTTTAATAAAACAAATGCTCTCGTCTAGTATGAAAGACTTGTGCGATTATTTTTCTGCGCCGTAAAGTACCGTCGTTTAAGGCGGTGATATAAGGGTATAGAATATACATAACTTAACATATTAAAGTGTTTTTAAATACAAAAGTGTTTTTAAATACAGCGGCAAGTATTTAGGACAAAGCTTGCTCGTCGTTCCTAATGAATCACATGAGTGATCAACTCTTGGCACTTGAGACAGTTCATAAGAGGCATTTTTAATTCTTTCTTATACAGTTGTTACCTACAAGCCAGTTACGCTTGGGACGTGCAAGGGAATGGTTTTTATTAATTTAACATGGAATTGGTTTGAAATGAAAGCATATCTACGATATTTGGGATTCTAATTTAACATACAAAACAACAAATTATGATTATAAATCAATGTATTGATAGTAACAGAAACTCACCGAGAGCAATTGGACTTTTTACAAATTGGTGTTGGTAAGAACCTTTGTCTTTTAGGATGGGGAGGAGGTCAATGATTTGATGAAGTTTTTGTGATCAGTGCATTTTTTATAAAATAACATTGTCATCCATCCACTGAAAAAGTGTTTTTCGTTGTTTGTTGTTCAAGTTTTACTATGCATGTTACGATTGTTTTTTAGCTTTTTTACTGCAAATGAAAACTTGAAGTCCTATAAGATAAGTTTTATCAGAAAAATTATTTATTTAATTTTTTTCTTTCTAAAACGAAAAGTGACTAGAAAAGAAACTTTAATTCACAATACAGTTAAGAGACACATTTAAAAATCTTATTTTCTGAACTGTATTTGCGTATCCTTCATTTTTTAATATGAATAAAAAGAGGATATTAATTTAATTGCTAAAAAAGGGACGTTAATAGGTTCATAGAATGATAGGCTCTCTTCCTTATTGTCTTGATATTTTACGTACCATAGATCGTGATCGCTATATATCGGTTTTATTTGCGCCTAAAAAAAAGCGCCAAGCATTGGCTGCTCTTTATGTATTTAATGCTGAAATTTCTCGTATTCGCGAAAGTGTACATGATCCACTCATAGGAGAAATACGGTTACGTTGGTGGTATGATACTATTGCTCATGGTGAAATGCAAACGAGTGGAAACAATCCGATTTTGAATGATTTATTAAAAGCAATGACTCTTTTTAATTTACCTAAGACAGCTTTTTTACGTTATTGTGATGCGCAAATTTTAGATCTTTATCACAATCCAATAGAAACACTTCATGATCTAGAGCATTATTGTGGTGAGACAGCAGGCATAATTTTACAGCTTTCTTGTCAGATATTAGATCCTGAAACTGCACAAGAGTTTACAGATATCTATGAACATGGAGGGATTTCTCAAGGGTTAAGCGGTGTATTGCGTCTTTTATCATTCATGCAATCACGATATCAATATTATTTACCTACTGATATATTAAAGGCTGTAGGAGTGAATAGGGAAGATTTGGAATCCCATCGTCTCAGTGATCAACAAAAGGGTCGTATTGTTGAAGCTATGGTAGCATTATCGCGCGATCATTATACCCAATTTTACGAGTATTCTTGTACTTTACCTAGAATTCTTAAGCCAGCTTTTCTTCCATTGGTCATTGTACCGGCTTCTCTTCAAAAAGCTATACAGCTGGGGGCAGCAATTTTTCAAGAGAGTGCAACTTTGCCATTGATATATCGCTATTGGTTGATAACAAGGGCAGCAATAAGCGGCAATTTTCCAAAGATACTGTAAAAGAATATTACTACGTTGGAATGCGTAACATGGAGACTGATTTTCTCATATGAAGATAAAAGGAGCCATTGTGATTCCAAACCATTTTTTTGTTATAAAAAATGTTGATGTTTTGGTTGTTATGAACGCAAAAGAATAAGAAATTTTATGATCTTGAAAATACAGTGTATTTCTTCATCAGTAATATGTTTTATTCAGTGTATTGGATGGGTGAGATGCAGATAAAGAAAAACATGAGATAAATCTTAATACATTGGTTTGTTGGATGAAGAACTTTTAAGTACTCTGCATGTATTGATTGTAGCTCATTTGCAAATGAAATAAAATTTCTATTTTATGAGAGAAGTTATCTTAGCAGTCTATAAGTCTATAAAAAACTCTTATTTTTGAGAAATTATAACATCATAATTGATGACTGTTATGATTTATGAATATATTGATTTATAATGATAATTCGTTTTTTCTCATATTGAATGAGAGTCTTGAATAGAAAAAGATTTCTCCATTTTTATAATGAATTTTAAAAATAGTTTTTTTGTATATTATAAGTTTGGTGTGTAAATGAAATCATTTAAGGAAGAAGCAATATGCTCCTTATGAATGATATTAAGAGTAGTAATATGATGAGCTATAAATGAGTGACGATAGGGATGATATTTATAGCTTAATGGGCGACAACCTTTACAACCTTTGGATGAATAATGTTTTTTAATGCGTTGCAAAAACGACTCTACATTCCATTGACTATTTTCTCGCAAATCCATACATGCACTGATTTGCGAGAGAATGAATCATTATACAAGTGTTTGATCCTAAGATATGCAAACAAGAGATCTATCTTACCTCTTCAACTATAGACGAAGAGCTGACGGAAACTTTATCAAATAAGTTCTTTAAATTATGTAAAATCTTTTTATTGGAGAGCGTTAAAGATCTGATTATAATTTGTGCTATTAATTTCCAAAGGATGTTCTTTATTGGCAACTTGTAGCATTTCTAGCTTGAGATCTTCTCTTATCATCATATCTATATTGGTGCGGACTTCAGTTGAAAGAGTATGAGACGTGATATCTTTAGGCATGGTTACAGTCTTTATTTGATAAATGATACGGTTTGTTGCAACCGGACCTTTTATGATGCCATAATGACCTTTGGGAGCGGAAAATAATGCTTTAATGCCTTCAACGCCAAGGGTTTCAGATGAGTCTTGACGCCGGAGGGTGGGTGTTGTTTGTTTTGTAACACCAAGACTACGAGCAAGAGCAACAAGACTTTTTCCTTCCGTGAGCTGTTTGAGAGCATTTTGGGCTTTTTCATCAAGAAGACGTTGGATTTCCTCATTTTTCCATTGAGAAAGAACATCTAGCTTAGCCTCTTCAAGTGTCTTATCACGGGCAGGAATAATTTTATCGACCTTGTACCAGAGATATCCACCATTTTGAAAAGAGAGAGGATCAAGATCGACTCCTTCGTTTGATTGATAGATGGCATTCAGTAAAATATCTTTTTGAGGTAAATCCGTGAGTATTGCACCTTCAAGCGTTTTTCCTGTTTTATCAATGGTAATTGTGCGCAAAGATAACTTGTATTGGTCAGCTAACTCTTTGAGAGAAGCACCCTCAAAACGAGCATTTTCAATGGCTGCATAATTGTTACGGATATCATCAGTAGCACGATTTTTGGCAAGTGTTTGGCGAATATTTTCTTCTACACTTTCAAAAGGAAGAGAGCTTGAGGGTTCAATATGCGTGACGCGAATGATAACAGGTCCTTGTAAGTCATTTATCACAGAACTGACTTGGCCTTGTTGAAGTTCAAAAATTTCAGATGTCAGATGATTAGGAAGTTCATTTTCTGCGAGAGGCCCTTTTTTTATTTCATTAAGAGTCTTTTTTTCAGCTTTTACCAGTTCATCAAAACTCAATCCATCAGCTATTTTTTTTGCTGCATTATCGGCTTCTTCGCGTGAGGGGAATCGCAGTTCTTCGAATGTACGCTTTTCAGGCGTTACAAAACGTGAAGCATTTTGTGTATAATAGGCTTTCGCCTCATCTGTTGAGATATCTTGAGGTTTTACAAAATCATTAAGTTCTATAGATAGCAAAGAGACAGTGCGGTATTCTGGAGCACGAAATTGACTTTGATGTGTTTCAAACCATTTTTGTAATGTTGCGTAATCAGGATCAGCAATTGTTTTCTTTTCTTTTAGATCAATAACAAGATAATCAGCAATACGCATTTCTTCTTGATAAAGAGCAAGTGCTTTATAAAAGAGATTTGGTGCCTTCATATCAGAAAGTAAAGCAGCAATAAGCTGATTACGCTTTTCTTGTTTGGTGTAATAATTAAGAAAAGCACTTTCACTAATACGTAAATGCTGAAGATAGTTATAAAACAAGTTTTTATCAAAAGTGCCATTTACCTGGAACATCTTATCAGAACCAATCGTATGAGCTATTGTATCTTTTGAAAGACTTATTTTCATTTTACGTGCTTGTTCATCAAGAAGTACATTTTGTTGTAATTGATTAAATACAAAAGCAGGAATTTGGTATTGCTGCATTTCATTTGCTGTAAACATTCGTCCAAGATGAGCTGCATATGCTAAACGTGCGCTTTGATCGGCGAGTGCAAGACGATAATCATCGATAGTTACTGTGGACTTTCCAGATGTAATAAGATCTCTTTCACTTTTTTTGTGTAACTGCGGTACCCCCCATAAAAGAATGAAGCATAAGAGTAAAATAGCAAGGAAAATTCTAAAAATCCAAGAATTTGTAGCATTTCTTATGATGTCAAGCATTGTTCAGGTCCATTTTTAATGTGAGTTATTATCAAAGCTGTAATGGAATTTGCAATAAAGAGATGAAAGATGCAAGCTTTAAAGACTTGCTTTCATTTTATAATTTGGTAACTACAGATAAACAATGTATTGTAAGAGCTCTTGAGGTGAAAATATGTCTCAAAATATTCGGCCTTTTCTTGCTGGAAATTGGAAAATGAATGGAACGAGTGAATCGCTTGGAGAGTTGCGTGCTATTGCTACAGGCGTTAGCTCTGATCTAGGTCATCTTTTTGAGGCGCTTATTTGTGTTCCAGCAACGCTTTTATCGCGTGCTTCTAATACGCTGAATGGTGAAAATCTCCTTTTAGGAGGACAAAATTGTCACTTTGATGATCATGGTCCTTATACTGGAGATGTTTCAGCTTTTATGCTTAAAGAAGCGGGAGCAAGTCATGTTATTATTGGGCATTCAGAACGTCGTACAGTGTACCAAGAAAATGATGCGATTGTCTGTGCCAAAGTACAAGCTGCGTGGCGAGCAGGTCTTGTGGCTCTTGTGTGTATTGGTGAAACATTGGAGGAGCGTAAGAATAATAAAGTACTGGATATTCTCACGCAGCAGCTTGAAGAATCTTTACCAGATGATGCAACAGAAGAGAATACCATTATCGCTTATGAACCAGTTTGGGCGATAGGCACCGGCAATACAGCGACTCCAGAAGATATTGCAAAAGTACATCATTTCATTCGTGATAAGGTGCGCTCTCGTTTTGGTGATGAAGGCAATAAGATTCGTTTGCTTTATGGTGGATCCGTAAAGCCATCCAATGCATTTGAGCTTTTAAGCATTGCTCATGTTAATGGTGCTTTGATAGGTGGAGCAAGCTTAAAAGCGATTGATTTTTTAACTATTTGCGATGTTTGTCGTAAACTATAGCAGAGAAATTTGAGTTTCCCCTTGGATTGTGCGTTATTTATGTGTAAATAGCTATTAAAGAGTTATTTGAAGAGCAGGGTTTATGCAAACAGTACTTATAGTTATTCATTTTTTGATTGTGATTACTTTGGTTGGTGTTATATTAATTCAACCTTCAGAAGGTGGTGGGCTAGGTGTGAGTAATAGCTCAGGGTTGATGAAAACTCGTGGATCTCGAAACCCTTTAACACGTTTGACTGCTATTTTAGCCTGTTGTTTTTTTGTTGTGTCTATTGGACTTACCGTGGTGGGTAATATATCAAATTCTAGTTCTGATATCTTAAAGCGTATACCGGTTAATTCAGAACAGAATTCTACCGATAAAGGCTCAGGCTCAGTTCCATCATCAAATGATGAGTCTTCCCCTTCTGTTCTTGAACAGCTAGGAGGCACTTCGAATTCTCCGCAGGAACAGAAACAGTCCACAAATCCTGAAGCAGAAAGTCCAGTTCCACAGGTTCTTGAAAACACAGTTCCGGATAACAGTACAAAATAGTTTTTTAAGAAAATATAGACTTTTTAAAAAGGTGATTTTTTCACCTTTTTTATTTTAGAAGAAAAATTGTTTCTTTTTGCATTTTTTGCTGGAAAAATCATTATAAATTGCTTATCACCATAAGCCCATGGCACGTTATGTTTTTATTACTGGTGGTGTGGTTTCTTCCCTTGGAAAAGGCATCGCAGCGGCGGCGTTAGCAGCGTTATTACAGGCTCGTGGTTATCGCGTACGTCTTCGCAAACTTGATCCTTATTTAAATGTTGATCCAGGTACGATGTCACCTTATCAACATGGTGAAGTATTTGTGACCGATGATGGTGCAGAAACGGATCTTGATCTTGGTCATTATGAGCGTTTTACTGGGCGTTCTGCAAATAGCCAAGATAGTATTACAACAGGGCGTATTTATCGCAATATCATTGAACGAGAGCGGCGTGGTGATTATTTGGGGGCAACAGTCCAAGTTATTCCTCATGTTACAGATGAAATTAAGAGATTCATTACGATGGGAAATGAAGAATTTGATTTTGTTTTATGTGAGATAGGTGGAACGGTTGGTGATATTGAAGCAATGCCTTTTCTAGAAGCGATTCGTCAGCTTCGCAATGAGTTACCGAGACAAAATGTCGTTTATGTCCATCTCACATTAATGCCTTATATTCCTTCAGCAGGTGAATTAAAAACGAAACCAACACAACATTCTGTCAAAGAATTGCAAGCAGTTGGTATTTCTCCTGATATTTTGCTTGTACGTGCAGATCGATCTATTCCAGAAACAGAACGGTGCAAATTATCACTTTTTTGCAATGTTCGCTCCAATGCAGTCATTCAGGCATTAGATATGCCAACGATTTATGATGTTCCTATGGCATACCATAAGGAAGGTTTGGACTCTGAAGTTCTTTGCGCTTTTGGAATCGATTCGGCACCTTCCCCCAAGATGGATCGTTGGGAGGATATTACGCATCGTATTCACAATCCTGAAGGAGAAGTCACGATTGCTATTGTAGGGAAATATACGGGCTTAAAGGATGCTTATAAATCTCTTATTGAAGCGATTGCGCATGGTGGTTTAGCGAATAGAGTGAAAGTTAATATTGAGTGGATTGATTCGGAACTTTTTGAAAAAGAAGATTCTGTTTCAGCTTTACAAAAAGCCCATGGTATTTTGGTTCCAGGTGCTTTTGGGGCACGTGGGGCAGAAGGGAAGATTCGAGCAATTCAATTTGCACGAGAGCGTAAAGTTCCATTTTTAGGGATTTGTTTTGGGATGCAATTAGCTTGTATAGAAGCTGCGCGCAATATTGCACAGATTGAGAATGCTTCATCGAGTGAGTTTTGCGAAACAGACAATCCAATTGTAGGTTTAATGACAGAATGGCTTAAAGGAGACGTCCTTGAAAAACGTACAAGAAATGGTGATCTCGGCGGTTCGATGCGCCTTGGTGCTTTTGCTGCTGAATTAAAAGAAGAGAGTCATATTGCTCAAATTTATGGGATGACCAAGATTGTCGAGCGACATCGTCATCGTTATGAGGTCAATATTGATTATAAGGATAAGTTAGAACAGTGTGGTTTGATTTTTTCTGGGATGTCTCCTGATGGTATTTTACCAGAAACGATAGAATATGTAGATCATCCATGGTTTATTGGTGTTCAATATCATCCAGAATTAAAATCCCGTCCTTTTGATCCACATCCGCTTTTTTCTTCTTTTATTGAAGCTGCTGTAGAACAAAGTCGATTAGTTTAATGCATAAATTGGGTTACTTTGCTCTTGAGGGATAAAATGACTAAACCAAATGCCCGTGTGAAAGTTGGAAATATGATTTTTTCAAATGAAATGCCTCTTTCATTAATTGCAGGGCCGTGTCAGATGGAAAGTCGTGATCATGCTTTTGAAATGGCTGGTCGTATTAAAACAATTACCGATCAGCTTGGTATCGGGTTTGTTTATAAATCAAGTTACGATAAAGCCAACAGAACCTCTTTGGGGGCGGCACGTGGTATTGGTCTTGAAAAAGCAATGTCCATTTTTTCTGATTTAAAAAAAGAGTTTAATTGTCCCATATTAACTGATGTGCATACAGAAGAGCAATGTACAATTGTTTCTTCTACAGTTGATATTTTACAAATACCGGCTTTTTTATGTCGTCAAACAGATCTTTTGGTAGCAGCAGCCAAAACAGAATGTGTTATTAACATTAAAAAAGGTCAGTTTTTAGCGCCGTGGGACATGGAGAATGTTTTAAAAAAGGTTGTTTACAGTGGTAATCCGAATGTTATGCTTTGTGAGCGAGGCACGTCATTTGGTTACAACCGACTTATTTCTGATATGCGTTCGTTGCCTATTTTACGTTCATTTGGTGCTCCTGTTATTTTTGATGCAACGCATTCTGTTCAAGAACCTGGAGGGCAGGGGGCTTCATCTGGTGGGCAGCGTCAATTTGTTGAAATTTTAGCGCGTGCAGCTGTCTCTGTTGGGGTAGCTGGTATTTTTTTAGAAACACATCAAGATCCAGATAATGCACCTTCTGATGGACCCAATATGGTTAAAGTTGATGATTTACAAAGATTGCTTGAGACTTTAATGGAATTTGATTATCTGTCAAAAAAGTTGAGTTGAGAAGAGAAAAAATATTTCATTAATAGGGCATTATAAATGAATCGAGACTTTTATTGGATAAGGAAACACATATGACTATAATTGTCGATATCATTGGGCGTGAAGTTCTTGATAGCCGTGGTAATCCAACGGTAGAAGTTGATGTTCATTTGGAGAATGGAGCTTTTGGTCGCGCTCTGGTTCCTTCGGGAGCTTCAACAGGAGCACACGAGGCTATAGAGCTTCGTGATGGTGGTTTGCGCTATCAAGGGAAAGGTGTTGAAAAAGCGGTTGCTGCAGTTAATGGCGAAATTCTTGAAGAACTTGGTGGGCGGGATGCAACAAATCAAATTGCTATTGATCAAGCAATGATTGCTTTGGATGGAACGCCAAACAAAGCCCGTCTTGGTGCCAATGCACTTCTTGGTGTTTCATTAGCTGTTGCAAAAGCAGCTGCGGATTCATTAAATTTACCTTTGTATCGTTATATTGGTGGTACACAAGCGCATATTCTTCCAACCCCCATGATGAATATTATTAATGGTGGCGTTCATGCTGATAATTTGATTGATTTTCAAGAGTTTATGATTATCCCTATAGGAGCTCCTACTGTAAGAGAAGCTATCCGTTATGGCGCTGAGATTTTCCATGCATTGAAAAAGCGTTTAAAAGATGCGGGTTATAATACCAATGTTGGTGATGAAGGTGGTTTTGCACCTCAATTTAAAAGTGCTGATCAAGCAATTGATTTTATTATGGAATCTATCATGATATGTGGCTATAAACCAGGTGAACAAATTGCCATTGGTTTAGACTGTGCTTCAACCGAATTTTATAAAAATGGTTCATATTTTTATAAAGGTGAGGGGAAATGCCGTGACATCCAAGAGCAGGTAGATTATTTAGCACATCTTGTGAAAAATTATCCTATTATTACAATTGAAGATGGAATGGCAGAGGATGATTGGGAAGGTTGGAAGCTACTTACTGACACAATTGGAGAAAAATGTCAGCTTGTTGGCGATGATTTGTTTGTAACGAATTCAGCACGTTTGCATGATGGTATCAAAATGGGGGTAGGCAATTCTATTCTCATAAAAGTTAATCAAATTGGTACATTGAGTGAAACACTTGATGCTGTAGAAGTAGCACATAAAGCAGGTTATCGTGCTATTATATCTCATCGTTCAGGCGAAACAGAGGATTCTTTCATTGCAGATCTTGCGGTTGCAACGAATTGTGGACAAATTAAAACAGGTTCTCTTGCACGTTCGGATAGATTAGCCAAATACAATCAACTTATTCGTATTGAAGAAATGCTAGGAGCCCAAGCGCGTTATGCTGGTGATTTAGTGTATAGTTCTGAGCACAAAATATGAAAGTATAAGATCATTTAGATTATGAAATTGAGATTTCTTATCAAAGGCATATACGCAATAATTTTTAAGTGTTTAAATTTATAGGGATTAAGATGAGAGGTATAATTATTAGTCAAGATCAAGGAACTTATCTCGTTGCTGGTGATGATGGTAAACGTTATCAGTTTGCGACTTGGGATTGGTTGGGAAAGAATCCACCAAGGATTGGTGATGCTGTTGATTTTGTCTGTGAAGGGGGGGGTGTCAGTTCTGTTTTTCCATTGTTGAGATCAGGTACAGAGAACACAAAGATAATGTTCGCACTGCTTTGTTGGGTTGCAGGTATCTTTGGTGTCCATCGCTTTATGGTTGGTAAAGTTAGGACTGGTGCTTTAATGCTAGTTCTATCTTTATCATTGTTTGGATTGATAATTACCGGCATTTGGGCAATTGTTGATTTTATAGTCATTCTTGGTGGAAGATTTACGGATAAAGATGGAAATCAGATTACAGATTTGTGAAAATCTTATAATAAAAAAAGGTAATTTAGCTCGCTTTTTATTTTTATAAATATATTAAGTTGCATAATGCAAGATTATTGTACTCTATTTCTTTAATGTGAGATATTAAGAGAAATATGCACAATTGAATAAAAGTATTGAAAAAGACTGTGCTATTTTATGTGGGTAAAACAACGACGTAAATCAACTAAGGTTGTTTTGTATTGCTGCTTATAGCAGCAGAAAGCGTTAGATCATTGGAGGGCAAAACTATTTTAATTTCATGTTTATCACGGTGAGTACGAATTGTATTTACACCGTGAGGTTAATCCGCATATTATCGAATTGAAATTAATCTCTTTATGAATAACACATAAGGAGCAGCTTTATAGGTGGGCAAGAATGAAAGGTAAGATTATTGGTCATGATCAAGGAGATTATTTCATTTCAGGGGCTGATGGTAAGCGCTATCAATTTGCGAATTGGGATTGGTCAGGAAAAACGCTGCCGAAGGTTGGTGACGTCGTTGATTTTGTGTGTGAAGGTGATACCATTAAATCTATTTTCCCTATCTTGACTGAAGGTCAGTCACAGCAATCAAAAGTGACGTTAGCGGTCGTTTGTTTTTTCTAGGTGGACTAGGGATTCATCGTTTTATTGTTGGTAAAGTTGGAACTGGCATTGTAATGCTTCTTATAAATATACTAAGTATAATCAGTCTACCATTTACTTTTGGGTTAGGGATTATAGGGATTATTTTTATAATTACACCTTGGGTATTGATTGATTTTATAGTCATTTTAACAGGAAATTTTAAAGACAAAGATGGGTGTAAAATCACAAGTTAGTGGGATATCCAATATTTGTAATACAAAAAGTGGGGCATTCAGCTTACTTTGATTGTATTAAGGGGGGATAAATTGAAATAACAAATTATTTTGGTGTAGATTTGGTAATGAGGTATTAATCAAAATCATGCATAGTTGAGCAAAATATTAAAAAATTTGTGCTGTAAAGACTGTGCTATTTTATGTGGACAAAGCAGAAACGTCGATCAATCAAAGTACGCTTTGTACTACCTCTTATGACGGTGGGAGTCTTAAGCTATTTCAGTTATCACATTTATCATGGTGAGTATGGATTGTATTCACGCAGTGAAGTTAATCAGCATATTAGCGAATTAGAAAAGGAGCTTCATAAAATAGAAGCTGAGCGGATATTCATGGAAAAGCGTATTTCTCTTTTACGCAATGGGCATATAGAAAAAGATATGTTGGATGAGTATGTCCGAAAGAATTTGAACTTTTCTAAGCCAAATGAACTGACAATCTTAATACCTTGAAATTGATACTAAAGGTAAATGAAAAATCGCTTAATTTAAACAACAATCAGCAATGATATTGTTTAAGCCGATTGATAAGGCTTGTAACTTTTGTTCGTAAAGGTTATTCCTAAATAATCATAAAAGGGAGTTTAATATGGCAGAACGACTTAAAAAAAATTCTGCGTCGGCGGCGCGCACTGCATTATCAAGCACCACAAAGAAAGCACCAATAGCAGATTTTACAAAAGAAGAAGAAATTGATGCTTATCGTGAAATGCTTTTAATTCGCCGTTTTGAAGAAAAAGCAGGACAACTTTATGGTATGGGGCTTATTGGGGGATTTTGTCACCTTTATATTGGTCAGGAAGCCGTTGTTATAGGAACATTGAAAGCGGCAAAAGAAGGTGATCAGGTTATTACGTCTTACCGTGATCATGGTCATATGTTAGCGGTTGGGATGAGTCCGCGTGGTGTCATGGCAGAATTAACGGGGCGCCAAGGTGGCTTTTCCAAAGGGAAAGGTGGCTCGATGCATATGTTCTCTAAAGAAAAGAACTTTTATGGAGGACATGGTATTGTTGGTGCGCAGGTTCCCATTGGTTCAGGTTTGGCATTTTCGAATCAGTACCTTGGTAAAGATAATGTGACATTGGTTTATTTTGGTGATGGTGCTGCAAATCAGGGGCAGGTTTACGAGAGTTTTAATATGGCTTCACTTTGGAAGCTTCCCGTTGTTTATATTATTGAAAACAATCAGTATGCTATGGGAACGTCAGTTTCACGTGCATCTGCAGAAACTGATTTTTCCCGACGTGGTCTTTCTTTTGAAATTCCAGGTATTGTTGTTGACGGTATGGATGTTCGATCAGTAAAAGGAGCTGCTGATGAAGCAATTTCTTGGGCACGCTCAGGTAAAGGACCGATCATTCTTGATATGCAGACCTATCGCTATCGTGGTCATTCCATGTCTGACCCAGCAAAATATCGTTCAAAGGAAGAAGTCCAAAAAATAAAAGAGGAGCACGATCCGATTGATCAAGTAAAAAGTCGGATTCTTAAAAAAAATTGGGCGAGCGAAGACGATTTAAAATCTATTGAGAAAGAGGTCCGTGCAATTGTTGCTGATGCGGTAGATTTTGCACAAAGTGATCAAGAGCCAGATGCTTCTGAGCTCTATACTGATATTTTAGTTTGATGCGAGGGAAGCAAGTATGTCTATTGATATTTTGATGCCGGCGCTTTCACCAACTATGGAAGAAGGTAAACTGTCTAAATGGCTCAAGAAAGAAGGTGATAAGGTTAGCTCTGGCGATGTTATTGCTGAAATTGAAACGGATAAGGCTACAATGGAAGTAGAGGCCGTTGATGAAGGTACTCTTGGTAAAATTTTTGTGCCTGAAGGTTCAGAAGGCGTAAGGGTTAACACTGTTATTGCAATTTTGTTAGAAGAAGGTGAGCGTGCTGAGGATATTTCGCAACCTACGGATACAGCACAAAAACCTAAGGAATCTGCTCTTTCTCTACCTTTGTCAGTTCCGCAGGCTGCTCCTACTTTTGATACATCTCTTAATTTTGATATTCCAGCGGGAACACAAATGGTTACAATGACAGTTCGTGAAGCGCTTAATCAGGCTTTGGCTGAAGAAATGCGGCGTGATGAAACAGTTTTTCTTATGGGGGAAGAAGTCGCGCAATATCAAGGTGCCTATAAGGTTAGTCAGGGTTTGTTGGAAGAATTCGGAGAACGCCGAGTTATTGATACCCCAATTACAGAGCACGGCTTTGCTGGGCTGGCTGTCGGGGCTGCTTTTGGTGGGTTACGTCCTATTGTCGAGTTTATGACTTTTAATTTTGCGATGCAGGCGATGGACCAAATTATTAACTCAGCAGCCAAAACACGTTATATGTCTGGTGGACAAATGACCGCTCCTATGGTTTTCCGAGGTCCCAATGGTGCGGCTGCCCGTGTTGGTGCTCAACATTCTCAATGCTATGCTGCATGGTATAGTCATGTACCAGGTCTGAAAGTTGTCATGCCTTATAGTGCTGCAGATGCAAAAGGTTTGCTGAAAGCTGCTATTCGTGATGATAATCCTGTTATTTTCCTTGAAAATGAGATTTTGTATGGGCATCAATTTGATGTTCCTCAACTGGATGATTTTCTTTTGCCTATTGGTAAGGCGCGTATTCATAAGTCTGGACAAGATGTGACGATTGTTGCATGTGGAATTGGGATGCATTATGCTGTTCAAGCGTTACCAGAAATTGAAAAACTTGGTATTGATGTTGAATTGATTGATTTACGAACCATTCGCCCTATGGATCTTCCAACAATTCTTTCGTCAGTTAAAAAAACAGGTCGTTTGGTAACAATTGAAGAGGGATTTCCTCAGTCATCCGTGGGAACTGAAATAGCAACGCGTGTTATGCAGCAGGCTTTTGACTATCTTGATGCGCCAATTGCTACGATTTCTGGCAAAGATGTTCCGATGCCTTATGCCGCTAATCTTGAGAAGTTGGCTTTGCCTAATACTGCTGAAATTATTGAGGCAGTTCAGGCTGTGACATACAGAACATAACGGAGGAAAGCATAATGCCCATTAAAATTACAATGCCAGCGCTTTCCCCTACGATGGAAGAGGGAAATTTAACAAAATGGAATATTAAGGAGGGAGATAAGGTTTCCTCTGGTGATGTTATTGCTGAAATTGAGACGGATAAAGCGACAATGGAAGTCGAAGCCGTTGATGAAGGTAGGGTTGCTAAAATTGTTGTTCCTGCTGGAACACAAGGCGTTAAAGTAAATGCTTTAATTGTTGTTTTAGCAGAAGAAGGTGAAGATTTAGCTGAAGCTGCAAAAGTTACAGAAGAAATCTCTTCTTCTACAAGACAAGAATCAGAGGGCATCAAACAGACAGATTCTCTGAAACAGACGGACTCAAAGGGAATAAAAATGTCTCATGAATCATCAACTGGGCAATTAATACAGCAAGATAAAAAAGAAGCTCGTCTTTTTGCCTCTCCCTTAGCGCGGCGATTAGCATCTCAGGCAGGTCTTGATTTATCCCTTATTTCTGGAAGTGGTCCGCATGGGCGTATTATTAAGCGCGATGTGGAAAAAGCTGTGAGCAGCGATATTTCTAAAGTGTCTTATTCATCACAGATAGGGGAGCTAACAGCTACAGGTGCTTCAGACAAACAGATATTGAAACTCTTCAAAGAGGATGAATATAGCTTCGTTCCCCATAATAATATGCGTAAAACAATCGCGACACGTTTGGTGGAATCAAAACAGAAAGTCCCACATTTCTATGTAACGGTAGATTGTGAACTTGATGCGCTATTAGCACTGCGTACACAACTGAATGCTGCTGCACCAATGGTTAAAAGGCAAGAAGAAACTCAGCCTACTTATAAGCTTTCTGTTAATGATATGGTGATCAAAGCTGTCGCACTTTCTTTGAAAGCGGTTCCTGATGCGAATGTCTCTTGGCTTGAAGGTGGGATGATTCATCATAAACATTGTGATGTTGGGGTTGCTGTTTCCATTCCCAATGGATTAATTACACCGATTATTCGCCATGCAGAGGAAAAGCCGTTATCACTTATTTCCAAAGAGATGAAGGATTTTGCAAAGCGTGCGCGCGAGGGCAAGTTAAAAATGGAAGAATATCAGGGTGGAACAACAGCTGTATCAAATATGGGGATGTATGGTATAAAAAGTTTTTCTGCTATTCTTAATCCACCGCATGCGACGATTTTTGCGATTGGAGCAGGGGAGCAGCGCGCCGTTGTTAAAAATGATGCATTAGTCGTTGCGACAGTTATGTCAGTTACGATTTCTGCTGATCATCGTGCTGTCGATGGTGCTTTAGCAGCAGAGATCGCGCGGACTTTTAAGAAGATGATTGAAAATCCATTAGCAATGTTGGTTTGAACTGTTTAACAGTTCTTCACGTAAATTGTGAGAGAGTGTATTAAGAGAATAAAAGCAAATTTAACGAGTTTGAAGAGCAATGTTATTGCTATTTCTGGTTTGGGTAAAGCATTTACGTAAGCAAAAGACATAAGATAATTCTGTCATGTTATTTTGCAGACTTAAGTTCAAAAAGTGCATATCCGTTTTATATATATCCATGGAGGAATTACTGTGGCAAATCTTTATGATGTAATTGTGATTGGATCAGGTCCAGGCGGATATGTAACCGCAATTCGTGCAGCACAATGTGGCTTTAAGACTGCGATTGTTGAACGTGAACATTTGGGAGGGATCTGTTTAAATTGGGGATGTATTCCAACAAAGGCCCTTCTACGTTCAGCGGAAATGAAACATTTTGCTGAACATGCGAAAAATTATGGACTAAAAATTAATGGTTCCATTGAGGCAAACATCAAAGATGTTGTGGCACGTTCACGCGGTGTTTCAGCACGTTTAAATGCTGGTGTTGATTTTCTAATGAAAAAAAACAAAATTGATATTATTTGGGGTGAAGCAAAGCTTACTAAAGAAGCAAAGGGAAGCCATCCTGCGGAAATTATGGTTTCTTCATCCTCCAAGCCGATTATGCAACCGCAAAATCCAGTCCCTAAAGGGACGTTAGGGGAGGGAACTTATCAAGCAAAACATATCATTATTGCAACAGGTGCACGTCCTCGTGTCCTTCCTGGTATTGAGCCAGATGGAAAACTCATTTGGACTTATTTTGAAGCTATGATACCGTCATCAATGCCAAAATCGCTTTTGGTTATAGGGTCTGGGGCTATTGGCATTGAATTTGCCTCTTTTTACCGTGATATGGGGGCGACAGTAACTGTTGTTGAAATGATGCCCCATATCATGCCTGCTGAAGATATTGAAATTTCAATGTTTGCTCGTAAACAGTTAGAGAAAAGAGGTTTACGCATTCTTCGTCAAGCAAAAGTAACAAAGGTTGAAAAGTCTTCCGATTCTGTGACTGTACATATTGATGTTCAAGGTAAAATAGAGACAATAACTGTTGACCGGTTAATTTCCGCTGTAGGGGTGAAAGGTAATATTGAGAATCTTGGTTTAGAATCTTTGGGAATAAAAACCGATCGCGGGTGCATTGTAACTGATGAATGGAGTTGGACGGGGGTGGAAGGCATTTATGCTATTGGTGATGTAGCAGGTCCTCCTATGTTGGCCCATAAAGCAGAAGAAGAAGGAGTGATATGTATTGAGCATCTTGCAGGTTTGAAGAGTGCTCATCCGCTTGATAAAAGAAAAATTCCAGGGTGTACATATTGTACACCACAGGTTGCCTCTGTAGGGCTTTCAGAAGCGGCTGCAAAAGAAGCAGGTTATGATATACGTATTGGTCGTTATTCTTTTGCTGCGAATGGTAAGGCGATTGCTTTGGGTGAAGATCAGGGGTTAGTAAAAACGATTTTTGATAAAAAAACAGGACAGCTTCTCGGGGCCCATATGGTAGGGGCTGAGGTAACAGAATTGATACAGGGTTTTGTTATTGCTATGAATCTTGAAACAACAGAAGAAGAATTAATGCATACTGTCTTTCCACATCCGACCTTATCGGAAATGATGAAAGAAAGTGTATTAGATGCTTATGGTCAAGTTTTAAACGCTTGATGACTGGATTGTATGAAAAATTTTATATTTTTGATTGTTACTTCGTATTTATAAGGCAAAGGCTTAAATGGTTACGGTTGTTGATAGAGTTACAAATAGACGTTTGCGTCATCCTGAAAAGGCACATCGTCCTGATACAAGCGTTCAAAAAAAGCCAGATTGGATTCGTGTAAAAGCGCCAACATCACCAATTTATAAGGAAACACATGGTATTGTACGTACGCATAAGTTAGTGACTGTATGCGAAGAAGCTGGTTGCCCTAATATTGGCGAATGTTGGAGCCAGAGGCATGCTAGCTTTATGATTTTAGGTGAAATATGTACGCGTGCTTGTGCTTTTTGTAACGTTGCAACAGGTATTCCACTTGCCGTTGATGATAATGAGCCAGAACGTGTCGCCGATGCTGTTGCACGGATGGAATTAAAACATGTTGTCATTACATCTGTTGATCGTGATGATCTTGCTGATGGTGGTGCTGAGCATTTTGCAAAAGTTATTTATGCGATTCGTCAAAAAACTCCTAAAACAACAATTGAAGTTCTTACACCTGATTTTCGTCATAAGGATGGCGCTTTAGAAGTTGTTGTTGCTGCTAAGCCTGATGTTTTTAATCATAACTTAGAAACAGTTCCTTCTAAATATTTGAAGGTCCGTCCAGGGGCGCGTTATTTTCATTCAATTCGTTTATTACAACGCGTTAAAGAACTTGATCCAACAATTTTTACAAAATCGGGAATTATGGTTGGCCTTGGGGAGGAGCGAAATGAGATTTTGCAATTGATGGATGATTTGCGCGCTGCTGATGTTGACTTTATGACAATTGGACAATATTTGCAGCCTACACGAAAACATCATCCAGTTGTTCGTTTTGTGCCTCCTGAAGAATTTGAGTCTTTTGCCAAGATTGGTAAAGTAAAAGGATTTTTACATATGGCTTCCAATCCTCTGACGCGTTCATCTCATCACGCTGGAGATGATTTTGCCATTTTGCAAAAAGCGCGTGATGAAAAATTTTCCTTACAGAGATAATTATGCCGATTTTTACAATACATCGGCAGATCACCCATAGTGCCAGTGAAATGTTTGATCTGGTTTCAGATATTGAGCGTTATCCTGAATTTTTACCAATGTGTGAGTCTTTAATAATACGTTCTCGAAAAGAATATGGAAAAAAAATATTGCTTCTTGCGGATATGACCGTTGGCTATAAGATTATTCGTGAAACTTTTACGACTCAAGTATTTCTTCAGCCGGAAAAAAGTCTTATAGAAGTTAAATATATTGATGGTCCATTCAAATATCTTGAAAATCGTTGGGCCTTTCATGATATTGAAAATACCAATGCATGTAATGTAGAGTTTTTTATTGATTATGAATTTAAAAGTAAAACGCTTGGATTAGTGATGGGCTCAATGTTTGATATTGCGTTTCGTAAATTTACCGAGGCTTTTGAGAAGCGTGCGCATCAGATTTATGGCTCTACGGTAACATAGTCTATTCTGTTATTTTTTAACAATACGTATTGCTTATAACAGCGTGAAGGTGAAAACCGGTTTCCATCTTTACTATTTGTTTTTAATTCAGCTTTCAAAAGCATATTGAAGGAACATCATTTTAAATGATGAAGATGATGTACAGCTTCACTCTTTTGTTTCTCTCTTTTTTAATGGATACACATCCGTTAAACAGAACGCCCAAATAGAACATACTTGCGTCATACCCATTTCATAATAGTGCTCATAATAAATAGTATAGATCCTTCGTAAAAGCATATAAACTCCACATCTGTACGTTTATGAACAAGTCAGCCTGCACCATTTATTTGCCATCTCTCAAGATGTTGCGCCAGCTCTTAGCACTTGAGAGAGAGGTACAAGTGTCCCTTTCTTTAATCATTTTATTTACTACAGTTTTTTTCTCTTGTGGCGTGCAAGTGAATAAATTTGATTAATTCAACCTACACAGGGCTGAAGTGAGATAACTTTACGCTATTCAGGTCTTTCATTTTCAAGTTGTGGGCGACTATAGACTCAATGTGGAATAGAGAATTTTGAAATTAGTATGGGGAATTCAGTGAAGTAATTCCAGAATCATTTTAAAAACATTTTCAACAGTTGCATGGCGGATAGCATTGCGATTAAGATGAGCAAAGTGCATTTCTTTGTGCAGGGGGGGGTGATTTTTATAAGCTATTGCGCAATGCACAAGTCCTACAGGTTTATCAAGACTTGCACCTCCTGGACCAGCAATCCCTGTTACAGAAACTGCAATGTCAGCTTGTGAATGTTTTAATCCACCCTCCGCCATTACAAGAGCAACTTCTTTTGAAACGGCACCATAGGTTCTTATAAGTTCAGCACAAACGCCAACAAGGCGTGTTTTGGATTCATTTGAATAAACAACAAATCCACAATCGAGAACATCTGACGATCCTGCAATATTTGTGAGGCTTGCAGCAATGAGTCCCCCTGTACAAGACTCTACAGTTGTTAACAGTAAACCTTTTTGGCGAAAGGTATTAAGGACTTCATGTGCTTGTTTTTCACAAAGATATGTCATTGGGGAATTTCTCCTGAATAAAGAACGCTCGCTGTTGCAAGAGCAGCAATTCCCTCACCACGACCAATAAATCCAAGCTTTTCATTTGTTGTTGCTTTGATAGAGATTCGATCAGGTGTCATTGCAAGTATTGTCATAAGATTTTCTGTCATAGCATGACGATAGGGACCAATTTTAGGATTTTCAGCGATAATTGTGATATCAACATTGGCGATACGACCATCTGCTTGTTTTATAATATCGAGAGCATGACGGAGAAAAATTTCTGATGATACATTTTTCCATTGAGGATCAGAGGGAGGAAAATGTGTACCGATATCTCCAGCACCTTGAGTTGCAAGAAGGGCATCTGTTAATGCATGAAGAGCAACATCCGCATCGGAGTGTCCATTTAATTTTTTATGAAAAGGGATTTTTATACCACATAATATAAGAAAATCACCATCTTCAAAAGAGTGAACATCATAACCATTGCCGGTACGGATATCAGGAAACATTTGCATTTTCTTTTGGAGATATAAATGTGCAGTATTAAAATCTTCATGCCATGTAATTTTTATGTTGTTAGGATCCCCAGGAACGGTACGCATAGGAATTCCAAACCATTCGGCAATTGCAGAATCGTCAGTGAATTCTTGTTTGCAAGCTTGTTTTGCTTGTTTATGGGCCGCTAAGATATGTTCAAAGGGAAAACACTGTGGAGTTTGTGCACTATAAAGATGGGTACGGGGAATTGTTTCTAAAACATGCTGATTATTTATACGTTTAAGGGTATCAGAGATGGGCAGAACAGGAAGAACACCTTCTTGAGGCGTGATAGTGTTGTGAATGTTATTAAAAAGCTTGTTTTCAATAAAAGGGCGTGCACCATCATGAATATGCACATATTGGGGGGAAAATTTTTTAAGTGCCTGAAGTCCATGTAAGGTAGAGATTTGACGTGTATTGCCTCCTTCAACAATAATAAGGCGCTCTTTAAAATCGCCAATAGCTTGTTCACAGATTTGACGATCTTCTGGATGAATAACAAGGATAATTGTTGTGATAGCTGGATGCTGCAAAAAACAATGCACGGTATGATAAATAATCGGCTTTTGTCCTAGAAGCCGATATTGTTTTGGAATTTTATAGGGAGATCCTGCTCTTTCACCCCGTCCAGCGGCTAATATTATTGCTGCAATAGAAATACTTAATCTCCTTGTATTATAATCTTAGTTTTCTTTTTTGTCATTAATTTTAAAATGATTTTGAAAGGATGGTTGTTGTAGATCAGCAAGGGATATCATGGACAACACCTCAAAAAAAGCATTTAATGCTTTTTGAAGTGCGGTATTTAAACCACAAAAATCAAACAAGGGGCAAGTTGGTTCTGCAGTATCGAAACATTCTGCTAGGGAAAAGTTGTCTTCTGTTACTTTCACAACATCAGCGACTGAAATCTCTGCTGCGGGTTTAGCCAATCTAACTCCACCATTGCGTCCACGCACTGTTTGTATAAAACCTGCTTGAACAAGCAGCTGAAGGATTTTAAATAAAAAAAGTTCTGAAACGGCATATGCTTTAGCAATTTCTGGAACACGACTGAGAGTTCCCTGATTATCTGCACAATACATGAGCATTCGAAGAGCATAATTTGTTTGTTTTGTTAATCGCATCTCATTTCCTTCGTAAAGTATCGTCGAACACAGTCTATTTTAAAGATATTTTGCAAAATATAGAAGCTTTTCCTCATTGACTATATTTGCCCTATTTTAAATGTAGTATTAGTATTGTCAATTTTTGCTACAAAAGGTTATATGAGAATAATGGGATAAGGGTATGTAAGCTCATGACGAATATAACATCTGTGACGAATCTTCAAGACATAGATAAAAATACTTATAACGATGAGTTGTATCGTTTAAGTAAGGTATATATTTTTTTAGGGATTACAATTATTGTATTGGCTTTACTTACGGCCTCTGTTTCGTTTATTATTCTTATTGGATTAACTCCTGTTGTTCCCAGTAGAACGGTAACCCTTATTCTTATAGGGATTAATAGTTTTTGGGTTTTAGGGCTTATTGTCATCGTTTTTTATGAGATGATTCCGATCATTCGTGCTTGGCGTTCAAGGCGTGCAGGATCGCGTCTTCATGTGCGTCTTATTTCATTGTTTGCACTTGTTGCGACAATGCCAGCTGTTGCTGTAGCTCTTGTATCGGGTCCAGCACTAAATTTGGGACTTGATCGATGGTTTGATACAACAACGCGGCAAATTGTGGGCTCTTCTATTGATTTAGCAAATGCTTATGCAGATGAAATGCTTCAAAATTTAAAAAATTTATCCTACGCGATGGCATTTGCACTTGATAACAAAAAACTCTTAGAACGTAATCCAGCTGAATATAGGATGCAATTGACGCGTCATGCTATAGGACGCAATTTGCGTGGTGCATTTTTGTTAAGTTCTAGCGGAGCTATTTTTGTATCGAGTGCTCTTGGTGATGAAGATAAACTGCCAATTCCTCCTTCTCATCTTATTGAACGTGCAACCAGTGCGAGACCTTTTTCTTTTCAACCAGGCGTTCATGATTATTTTGGTATTATTTTAAAATTTACCAACATTCCAAACACATTTTTATATTTGGTGCGTGACGTTGATAAAGGTGTTTTATCTGCTTTGCGTTTGACAGAAGTTAATACAGATCGTTATCGTGATTTAAATGAAAATCGCCTGCTGACACAGATTGCATTTGGTATGCTTTATTTGTGTCTTTTTTTTAGTTTATTCTTATCAGCTATTTGGGCTGCTATTGCTGTTGCTGATCGTTTAGTGCGTCCTATTCGTCTTCTCATTAGTGCTGCCGATGATGTTGCTTCTGGAAATATGGAAATTTTCGTGCCAGTACGAGCAAAAGATGGAGATATTGGGCAATTATCCAAAACTTTTAATTACATGGTCAGTGAATTGAAAAGTCGGCGTAATGAGTTGATTGCAGTGCGTGATCAAATTGATGAAAGACGGCGTTTTTCTGAAGCTGTGTTATCGGGTGTAACAGCGGGAGTAGCAGGTATAGATGATAATGGTGATATCACCATTATCAATCGGTCTATTGAAGCGATGTTTGATATTCGCTCTGAGCACGTTGTTGGACAAAGTCTTTTATCTTTAAGCGCTGAAATTTGGCAGGTTTTTCAGTTTGTGCGTTCATTAGATCGTAAAAACCATCGTGAACAGGTCACTTTAAACGTTGCAGGAAAAGAGCGTGTCTGTAATGTTCAAGTTACGATGGAGGAGGATGATGGACAGGGGCAATCTTGGGTTCTAACAATTGATGATATTACTGACCTTGTTGCAGCGCAACGTACAGCGGCGTGGGCGGATATTGCGCGGCGTATTGCGCACGAAATTAAAAATCCTCTTACACCTATTCAGTTATCCGCTGAACGCATTCGTAAACGTTATAACAAAGCTATTACACAAGATAGAGAGGTTTTTGAGCGGTGTATTGACACGATTATTCGGCAGGTTGGAGATATTGGGCGTATGGTTGATGAGTTTTCCTCTTTTGCACGTATGCCCAAACCCAAAATGCATATTTTAGATATACGAGAATTGTTGCGCGAAGCATGTTTCTTGATAGAGGTGACGCGACATGATATTCATTTTGAGCAAGATTTAGGAACTCTACCACTTATGGGTGCATTTGATAACCGTCTCATTGTACAGGCTTTCTGCAATGTTATCAAAAACGCGAGCGAATCCATAGATTCAGTTATGCGAGAGGAAAATATTCACGGTCATATTCTTGTCCGTTCTTATCGACAGAAAGAATGGGTGGTTGTGGATGTTGTTGATAACGGGAAAGGACTTCCTAAAGAGCAAAGACAAAAGTTATTAGAACCCTATATAACAACGCGGGAAAAAGGAACAGGACTGGGGTTAGCCATTGTGCGCAAAGTTATTGAAGATCACGGTGGTTTCATGGAGCTTCATGATGCACCGGAGAGTTTTTATGAAGGTCGTGGTGCGATGATCCGTTTGATATTTCCTGCGGATGGGGGTAAGCAGGGTAATATTATACAAGCCATAAATCATAAGATAGGGGAATAGTATGGTATCAGATATCTTGATTGTTGATGATGAAGCAGATATTCGTGAGCTTGTTGCTGGTATTTTAGAGGATGAAGGTTATGAAACGCGCGTTGCTTGTAACTCTGATGAAGCATTGGCTCAAATTAGTGAGCGTATTCCAAAGCTCATTTTTTTGGATATTTGGCTACAGGGTAGTCGTCTCGATGGTTTAGCACTGCTTGATGAAATTAAAACACAATATCCGGCTCTTCCGGTCGTTATGATCTCTGGTCATGGTAATATTGAGACGGCTGTTTCCGCTATAAAGCGAGGGGCATATGATTTCATTGAAAAACCTTTTAAAGCTGATAGACTTGTATTGGTTGCAGAGAGAACACTTGAAAATTCAAATTTAAAACGTGAGCTTTTAGAATTACGAAAGCGTTCGAACGAGACATTAGAGTTGCTCGGAAAATCGACAGTTATAAAAAATTTGCGTCAAATCATAGAAAAAGTAGCACCAACCAATAGTCGCATCATGATAACAGGTCCTTCAGGGGCAGGAAAAGAGACTGTTGCACGAACTATTCATGCGCTTTCAACGCGTTCGAATGGGCCATTTGTTACAATAAATGCTGCAACGATTACTCCGGAAAGAATGGAAATAGAGCTGTTTGGCAGCGAAATGGAGGGAAGAGAGCGTAAAATCGGTGCCTTAGAGGAAGCTCATGGTGGTATCTTATATCTTGATGAAATTGCTGACATGCCGCGTGAGACTCAAGGGAAGATTCTTCGGGTTTTAACGGGGCAAACATTTGAGAGAATTGGCGGCACAAAACGTGTTAAGGTGGATGTCCGTATCATTTCTTCGACAGCGCAAAATCTTGAAAACCTCATTTCTGATGGGCGCTTTAGGGAGGATCTTTTTCACCGTCTTTCCGTTGTTCCTATTGTTGTTCCTCCCCTTTCAGCGCGTCGTGAAGATATTCCAGAACTTGTACATCATTTTGTAAAAACAATATCACAGCAGGTTGGGATTAAACCGCGTGCAATCAGTGATGATGTGATTGCTATTTTGCAAACGCACGCTTGGCCGGGTAATGTGCGGCAATTACGTAATAATATTGAGCGTCTTCTTATTCTTGTGCGGGATGGTGATGGTCCTATAACAGCGGACTTTCTTCCCAGTGAAGTAAGTGATTCTTTGCCACGCCTTCAAATGGATTCAGATGAAAGTATAATGGATTTGCCGTTACGTGAAGCTCGAGAATTGTTTGAAAAGAGATATTTAGTGGCGCAGATTGGGCGTTTGGGTGGAAATATATCACGTACTGCTGAATTTATAGGCATGGAGCGTTCAGCTTTGCACCGTAAACTTAAAGCGCTTGGAGTTTCTTAAGCGATGCGTGTTATTATTTGTGGAGCAGGACAGGTTGGTTATGGGATAGCAGAGCGTCTTGCTGCTGAAAATCATGATGTTACTGTTATTGATATCGAAACGAGATTAATTGAAAAGATTCGCGATACATTGGATGTGAGAGGTTTTGTTGGTCACGGTTCACGGCCTGAAGTTCTTTTGGCAGCAGATGCAGACAAAGCTGATATGTTGATTGCTGTTACTTTGTTTGATGAAGTCAATATGGTAGCTTGCCAAGTAGCACATTCATTATTTAATGTGCCCACAAAAATTGCTCGTATTCGCTCACAATCTTATTTAGAGCCACGTTATAAGACGCTTTTTTCCAGAGAGAATATTCCCATTGATGTGGTTATTTCGCCAGAAGTTGAAGTTGGGGAAATGGTTTTGCGCCGTATTGCTTTACCTGGTGCAATAGATGTTCTTTATTTTTGTAATGATGATATTGTTGCGCTAGCCTTGGAATGTATGGAAGATTGTCCAGTTATTAATACACCTTTGCGTCAATTAACAGAGCTTTTTCCAGATCTTCATACGACGGTTACCGCTATTAAACGTGGCGCGGAATTATTGGTTGCACATTCAGAAACGCAATTACGCGTTGGTGATATAACCTATCTTGTTGTTTCTCGTGAACAGATGCGTCGTGCTGTTGGGCTTTTTGGTCATAAAGAACAAGATGCACACCGCATGATTATTGCAGGGGGTGGTCACATTGGCCTTTATGTTGCACAGGCGATTGAAAAGCGTTTCCATAAATTAAAATTGAAGATTATAGAATCGCATAGAGAAAGAGCTCTTACAATTGCTGATCAGCTTGAAAAAACGACAGTCTTATACGGTAACGTGTTAGATCCAGTGATTCTTCAAGATGCGGGAATTGATCAGTCCGATTTAATGATTACATTGACCAATCAAGATCAGGTTAATCTCTTAAGCGCTATTATTGCTAAAAGATTGGGCTGCAAAGCCAATATGGTATTGATTAATAATGTTGCCTATCAAGAATTTAGTCGTGCTGTTGGTGTGGATGCATATCTTAATCCCCATAGCGTTACAATATCGAGAATTTTGCAACAAATGCGCCGTGGGCGTATTCGTTCTGTTCATTCAGTTTTTAATGGCCGAGCAGAAATTATTGAAGCTGAAGTGATGCAAACATCTTCATTAGTTGGTAAGTCATTATCAGAGCTCAATTTATCAGATGGTTTGAGAATTGGTGCAATTTATCGCAATAAGACAATAATACAGCTTTCGGCAGATACGCGTATTTTGTCTGGTGATAGAATAGTGATTTTTGCTCTTGCTGATAGGGTTCGTGATGTTGAACAACTCTTTCGCGTAAGTTTAGAATATTTTTGATGTATTATCTATGGATATTTGTACTTTTTGGTATAGTGGACAATTAAGATTGGTGGATAGGCTTTGTTTGTCTTCAATGGTTAAAACTGGACAGCGCGTTAAGCTTTTTAGTTATGATAAAAAAATAGATAATCTCCCTGCTGGTGTTGAGCTGCATGAAGCCGAATCAATTTTACCACGCTCAGCAATTTATCGCCTTGATCCCGATTTTTCTGATGATAAACTAGGGTGTACAATTGTTCAGTTCTCGGATTTTTTTCGTGTTATGCTGATGAAATATCAACAAGGTGTTTGGTTAGATACAGATGTTTACCTTGTTAAACAATTTCATCCAGATGCCGATAAGGTTTGGTTGGCAAGAGAAAATAATACAAGAGTAGGCGTTTCTGCACTTTATTTTCCGCCCAATAACCCTATTATAAAAATATTTGAAGATTATTGGGCAGGCACAGAAATTATTCCTCATTGGCTTGGGTTTAAGCGTCGTGTTTGGAGACCGTTCTGGTTAAAGAGGAAAAAAATGCCGATTTTACCGGGAAATCTTGGCGTTACAATATTTGGCAATGATGGTATTTCACGATTAGCAAAACGATATGGTTTTTTTCATGAAGCAAGGGAAAAGGAAACTTTTTATTATTGGACTGGGCGAAAAACTGAACGTATTTTTGAACCAGCTTTTGGCGTAAAGCCGCTTACAGATTCACGCTTGATAGGCTTTCATATTCACAGAAAGACAAAGACCACGAAAAGACCTCAGGAAGGAAGTTTTTACCATTGGGCGGTATCTCGCATTCCTGATGTTCATCATTTGTTTAGGTAGAGTTATTATTGCTATTTTAACTATTGAGATTTTAATCTATCTTATACATCTCTTGATTGTAGCTTGCACAAGAGAGTAATGTTAGCATATGGATAAAAACATTGAATGTGTAAAGAGCGGTTGTTATATGAACGGAAAGTAAAAATATGAGTGATCCAATGAAAACAGCATTAAGCCTTGTTCCTATGGTTATTGAACAAACCAATCGTGGTGAGCGGGCCTATGATATTTTTTCCCGTCTTTTAAAGGAGCGGATTATTTTTATTAATGGTCCTGTTGAAGATGGTATGGCAATGCTTGTTTGTGCACAATTGCTTTTCTTAGAAGCGGAAAATCCTAAAAAAGAAATTAGTCTTTATATTAATTCTCCAGGTGGTGTCGTAACATCTGGTATGGCTATTTATGATACTATGCAGTTTATTCGCCCTCCTGTTTCTACGCTTTGCATGGGGCAAGCGGCATCTATGGGGTCTTTATTGTTAACAGCTGGAGCAAAAGGTCATCGTTTTACATTGCCAAACGCACGCATTATGGTGCATCAACCATCTGGAGGTTTTCAAGGTCAAGCTTCAGATATTGAGCGACATGCGCAAGATATTATAAAGATGAAACGGCGTTTAAATGAAATTTATGTCCAACATACGGGGCAAGATTATGAGGTTATAGAGAAAACTCTCGATCGCGATCATTTTATGACAGCAGAAGAAGCCAAAGCGTTTGGCTTAGTTGATGATGTTATACAATATCGTGCAGAAACTGAAAAAGAAGAAAAAGATTAAGAATTTTTATAGAAAAAACAGCTACTTTAAATCAAAGAGTTTTATAAAAAATATCGCAAAATAAGAGAAACACCTAAAAATATTGAGACATGCATGGTTTTCTATATGTCTTTTAGTTTTCATGATGAAAAGCTTCCTTTGAAAAGGCAAAGTATTCATATATCGTGGTGAAAGGAAAGAAAAATGAGCAAAATTAGCAATAGCGGGAACGAATCAAAAAATACTCTCTATTGCTCGTTCTGCGGCAAGAGTCAGCATGAGGTGCGTAAGCTCATTGCGGGGCCTACTGTATTTATCTGTGATGAATGTGTAGAGCTTTGCATGGATATTATTCGGGAAGAAAATAAGTCTTCTGGGGTTAAGGTGCGTGATGGTGTTCCTACGCCACAGGAAATTATAACAGTTCTTGATGATTATGTTATTGGTCAGCAGCATGCGAAGCGTGTTCTTTCTGTTGCTGTGCATAATCATTATAAACGGTTGGCGCATCAGTCTAAAAGCAATGATATTGAGTTGGCAAAATCAAATATTCTTCTTGTTGGTCCAACGGGCTGCGGTAAAACTTATCTCGCACAAACATTAGCACGTATTATTGATGTACCTTTTACGATGGCGGATGCGACCACTTTGACTGAAGCAGGTTATGTGGGGGAAGATGTTGAAAATATTATTCTTAAGCTCCTTCAAGCAGCAGATTATAATGTTGAACGTGCACAGCGTGGTATTGTTTATATCGATGAGGTTGATAAGATTTCTCGTAAAGCAGATAATCCTTCTATTACAAGAGATGTTTCGGGGGAAGGAGTTCAGCAAGCGTTATTAAAAATTATGGAAGGAACGATTGCTTCTGTTCCTCCTCAAGGTGGACGTAAGCATCCGCAACAAGAGTTTCTTCAGGTTGACACCACAAACATCTTATTCATTTGTGGGGGAGCTTTTGCAGGTTTAGAACGGATTATTTCAGGGCGTGGTGAAAAAACTTCTATTGGTTTTTCTGCGACCGTTAAGGCTCCTGATGAGCGTTGTGTCGGTGAAATTTTTCGTGATTTAGAGCCTGAAGATCTTATAAAATTTGGTTTAATACCAGAATTTATTGGACGCCTTCCTATAGTCGCTACCTTAGAGGATTTAGATGTTAACGCCCTCATGCAAATTTTATCACAACCTAAAAATGCATTAGTAAAGCAATATCAGCGTCTTTTTGAAATGGAGAATGTCGAGTTAGCATTTCATGAAGATGCTTTACGTGTTATTGCAAAGAAAGCAATTGAACGTAAAACTGGTGCTCGTGGTTTGCGTTCAATTATGGAGAAGATCCTTCTTGAGACGATGTTTGAGCTACCGGCTCTTGAAGGCGTTCAAAAAGTGGTTATTTCGAGTGATGTCGTTGATGGGAAAGCGCGTCCTCTTTATATTTACTCAGAACGTGCAGAAGATAAAGAAAATGTATCAGCATGACATTGTGCGATGCACAATATAAAAGGTGGTAATGAATGGTATTTGATGGGTGTTTCTAATAATATCATTATAATGCTTGATTTATGTATGAGTAATTACCACTTCATGTACAGTGAAGAGCTGAGGTTTTCTAAAGGTGAGCTGGTTGTTGTAGGTAGCTCATAGGCTCCAGAAAGGAGAGTTATGCAATATATTGATGAAAAGACAGATGAAGTAAGAGATGGGGTTTATGCTGTTTTACCTCTTCGTGATATTGTTGTCTTCCCCCATATGATTGTTCCACTTTTTGTGGGCCGCGAAAAATCAATTCGTGCTCTTGAAGAAACGATGGCGGTTGATAAGCAAATACTATTGGTGACACAAAAAAATGCTTCTGATGACGATCCAAAATCAGAGGATATTTATCATATTGGTACATTTGCTAATATTCTTCAACTTTTAAAGCTTCCTGATGGTACTGTAAAGGTTTTGGTTGAAGGAACTGCACGTGCAAAAATTAGTCAATTTGCTTTAAGTGAAGGTTATCATCAGGCTTTTGCAACTGTTACAGAAGAACCTAGAGAGAGTGATGTTGAGATTGAAGCTCTTTCAAGGTCAGTGATTGCTTATTTTGAAAACTATGTAAAGCTTAATAAAAAAATCTCTCCTGAAGTTGTGAATGCGATTGGCCAGCTTGATAATCCTTCTAAGCTTGCCGATACGATTGCTTCTCATTTGATGATTAAACTTGCAGAAAAGCAAGAAATATTAGAGCTCTTACCTGTGCGGGCCCGTCTTGAACGTGTTTTGTCCTTCATGGAAGGAGAAATTTCTGTTTTGCAGGTTGAAAAACGTATTCGTTCGCATGTTAAACGGCAAATGGAAAAAAACCAACGAGAATATTATCTCAATGAGCAGATGAAGGCTATTCAAAAAGAGTTAGGAGCAGGTGATGATAGCCGAGATGAACTCTCTGAATTAGAAGAACGTATCAAGAATACAAAACTATCCAAGGAAGCGCAGGAAAAAGCTGGAGCAGAATTGAGAAAATTACGGAATATGTCTCCTATGTCTGCAGAAGCGACAGTTGTACGTAACTATCTTGATTGGTTATTAGCAATGCCTTGGGGTAAAAAATCTAAGATTAAAAACAATTTAGATTTTGCTGAAAAGGTCATGAATAATGAACATTTTGGTCTTGAAAAAGTTAAGGAGCGAATTATTGAATATTTGGCCGTACAAAGTCGCGCGTCAAAGATAAAAGGTCCCATTATTTGTTTGTTAGGTCCTCCAGGTGTAGGGAAAACATCATTAGCGCGCTCTATTGCAAAGGCAACGGGACGTGAGTATGTTCGTATCTCATTGGGAGGTGTCCGAGATGAAGCAGAAATTCGTGGACATCGCCGAACATATATTGGATCGATGCCTGGAAAAATTATCCAGTCTATGAAAAAAGCAAAAAAATCTAATCCGCTTTTCTTGCTTGATGAAATTGATAAAATGGGCCAAGATTTTCGTGGTGATCCTTCATCCGCTTTATTAGAAGTTCTTGATCCTGAACAAAATGGTACATTCATTGATCACTATTTGGAAGTTGAATATGATCTTTCTGATGTCATGTTTATCACAACTGCCAATACGCTTAATATTCCAGGTCCGTTAATGGATCGTATGGAAATTATTCGTATCGCTGGTTATACTGAATGTGAGAAAATGGAAATTGTTAAACAGCATCTTTTACCAAAGGCACTAAAAGATCACTGTTTGTCTAAAAAAGAACTCAGTATTTCTGATGGAGCACTAAGGTCAATTATTCAGTTTTATACACGTGAGGCAGGCGTTCGTAACCTTGAACGTGAACTCATGAAAATTTCCCGCAAATCCGTTACAAAAATTCTCAAAACACATCAAAAATCTGTAAAAGTTACAGAAAGTAATATTCATGATTTCTTGGGTGTTAAACGTTATCATTACAATCAGATTGAAGGAGAAAATCAAGTTGGTGTTGTAACAGGTCTTGCGTGGACAGAAGTCGGTGGAGAGTTATTGACCATTGAAGGAGTTATGATGCCCGGCAAAGGTAAGATGACTGTAACTGGAAATTTACGTGATATTATGAAAGAGTCCATTTCAGCGGCCGCATCTTATGTGCGTTCTCGTGCTGTTGATTTTGGTATTGAGCCTCCACTTTTTGAAAAACGCGATATCCATGTTCATGTTCCAGAGGGGGCGACACCAAAAGATGGTCCCTCTGCTGGGATTGCAATGGTGACAGCAATTGTGTCGGTCCTTACAGGAGTAGCTGTGCATAAAGATATTGCAATGACTGGTGAAATTACTTTACGTGGACGCGTTTTACCCATTGGTGGATTAAAAGAAAAACTCTTAGCAGCTCTTCGAGGAGGGATAAAAAAAGTACTTATTCCTGAAGAAAATGCAAAAGATTTGGTTGATATTCCTGATGATGTCAAAAATAATATGGAAATTATTCCGGTAAATCATGTGAGTGAAGTTTTGAAACACGCTTTGGTTCGTTTTCCAGATACTATTGAATGGAAAGAACCCTCTACAGTGGCTGTCCCAATCCGGTCAGAGAGCAGTGATAGTGACGGAATACAGATTGCGCACTGATTCACTTATCTCATTTATAACGGCATTTTTTAGGTGGCAGAAGGCGTTGTTGAGGTTATTATTTTGTTTTTTGTTGGAAAAAGTGAAAAATTCCGTGAATAACTGTGATTATTGCTAAAAAAACAATGTTTTGGATAAAAATAAGACTTCTGTTTGCTGTACTTTTCAATAAACTGACCAATAACATGATTAAGTCATGTTCAGGTAATATAGGGAAAGGAAATATTTTATGAATAAAAGTGAATTGGTTAGCTCCGTTGCTGAAAAGGCAGGTGTTTCGAAAGCGCAAGCTGGTGCTGTTGTTGATGCTTTTATGGCTTCTGTAACAGAAGCTTTAGCTTCAGGGGGAGATGTTCGTCTTCCAGGTTTTGGCACTTTTGAAGTTTCTCATCGTGCTGCAACAAAGGGGCGTAATCCTTCAACTGGTGCTGAAATCGATATTCCAGCACGTTCTGTACCCAAATTTTCTGCAGGAAAAAGCCTTAAAGAAGCAGTTAATAAAAAATAATTTAAGCTACATTAAAAAAACCCGATTTATTTATAAGCGGGTTTTTTTAACACATGTGTTATGCGCATTTTTCATATAAAACTTTGAGATCTTTGCGATACTTTTTATTTTCATGTATTGCTGGTATTTTTGAAAATGATTTTAAGTTTTGTATAAAATACTGTCAGCTTAAAATATATTGTTTTTAGTCATTTTCAATGAAATATTGCACCGTATTAATTGAGCACTGGTATGGCTTATAAAATGTAATATTAACTTTTATTACGCTGAAGTGTTACGGTATTTATTTCAAAACAAGATCCGTAAATAATATGAGGCGGAAAACTCTGTAAAGTCCATAAAAGTTATTATATATCACCATTTACGCTTAATAAAAGTGCATGTTGGTGCCACCGTGCTATCTATTTTCTTAGTTCCTATAATGTTGCGACTAGCCCCAGATATCTGAGACGAGTGCATAAGGGATAGTTTTATTCTTTTACTCTTATACGCCAACCTTGCTTGTGACACACCAAGAGGATAATTTTATTGATTTATTAGAGAGCCTGAAATGAAAGAATCTTTTGATATTCAGATTTGGTTTTCAATATTGTGATTTTTCTTGGCATTTGAGAGGGGAGAGATAGCTCCAGCTCTATCCTACAAATATTTTTTCCATATCTTTATTTCACTTGTGATATGCAAGCGAGTATTTTTCCTTCATCATACAAGAGTTAAAATGAGAGAACATCACAAATTTTGAGGGAGGAAGTTACAAAACAGAAAAATTACTCTTATAAAATAATATACATTACGTAATATAAAAACTATTAATAAAGATAGTACAGTATTACGTGTGTATTTTTCATCTATTTTTTTGATTATTCATAATATATTTATATGATTATTTTTTTTAGTCATTAAATCATATTAAATTGTTTATAGCGGTAAAGGTTTTTTATAGCCAAAAGTTATTTCACAGCACCTACATAATTGAATAAATGATGAAATGTAGGTAGTATTTATTGATTGGAGGAGACAGTCTTTAAAAGGCTTTAGAATGATTTTTTCACGAGAGTCATAAAGATCTATTCAGTAGGTGAGAGGCGAATCGTATGTTTTTTATAAACAGGAGCTCTTTGATTCTTTATCTGCTAACCACTGAGTACAATCATTGAGAGCTCTCGCTGTTATGGCTTGTTTTTTTACTAATTTTTTTTCTTTACTTGGTAAGCGTTTCCCTGAATGTTTAATAGAAGCAATAGGGGGAAAAAGTCCGAAATTGATATTCATTGGCTGAAAAGACTGTGTTTCTGCTTTTTCATCTATGATGTGTCCCCCCGTAATATGATTCAAAAGGGCTCCGAATGCTGTAGTTTGTGGGGGGAGGCAAGGGGAAATATGATGATATTCGGCAGCAGCAAAACGTCCAGCAAGAAGCCCTATTGCCGCTGATTCTACATAACCTTCACATCCGGTAATTTGCCCTGCAAAGCGTAGTTGTCTTTTTTGTTTTAAACGAAGGGTTTGATCAAGAATAATTGGCGAGTTGAGGTAGGTATTGCGGTGAAGACCACCAAGACGCGCAAACTCTGCTTTTTCAAGACCGGGAATCATTCTAAAAATACGAATTTGTTCACCATATTTCAGTTTTGTTTGAAAGCCGACCATATTATAAAGCGTTCCAAGTTTATTATCTTGGCGTAATTGAACGACAGCATAGGGTTTAACTGTAGGGTTATGGGCATTAGTTAAGCCCATAGGTTTCATAGGACCATGTCTTAACGTTTCAAGTCCGCGCTCAGCCATAATTTCAATGGGGAGGCATCCATCAAAATAGGGCGTTTTTTCAAAGTCACGAAACTCTGTTTTTTCAGCATTTTTTAACGCTTCAACGAATGTTTCATATTGTTCTTTGTTGAGGGGACAATTAAGGTAATCTTTTCCCGTTCCCTCAGGACCAATTTTATCATAGCGAGATTGATACCAACAAATGTTGATATCAATACTGTCGGTATGGATAATAGGTGCAATCGCATCAAAAAAAGAAAGAGCTTTTATACCGGTTATTGCTTGTAATTTTTGAGCAAGTGCAGGCGATGTAAGGGGGCCCGTTGCAATGACAACATGTTTCCAAGCTTTAGGAATTTCTTGAACTTCTTCACGTTTGATTGTTATAAGGGGGTGGTTTTCGAGTGCTGTCGTAACGGTTTTTGAAAATCCATCACGGTCAACAGCAAGAGCACTCCCTGCGGGAACTTTGTTGGCATCAGCAGCTTTCATAATTAACGATTTTGCTAATCGCATTTCAGCATGTAAAAGCCCTACGGCATTTGTTAATGAATCATCGCAACGAAACGAATTTGAACAAACCAGTTCTGCCAATTTATCGGTTTTATGGGCATCTGATTTTTTTTCGGGTCGCATTTCATGCAAAACAACAGGAATTCCTGATTGAGCGATTTGCCAGCTCGCTTCACACCCCGCAAGACCGCCACCGATGATATGAATTGGGATATCAAATGTCTTTAACATAATTGACTTTTAGCGTAAGCAGTTATGTATGAAAAGCATAGATTTTGTTTTTTTTAATATATTTGTTTGCTTTTTTTCTGTAATTAATGGTATAGAAACGCCGCTTGTATAAGGTTATTAGCTTGTAAGTTTGAGCGGATGTGGCGAAATTGGTAGACGCACCAGATTTAGGTTCTGGCGGGAGACCGTGGGGGTTCGAGTCCCTCCATCCGCACCAAAGCAATCCCTTAGGTGCTACGGATTTCTACGTGTCTGAAATTCCGCTTCATGGTAAATGTAACACTCGAAGTGTTAGAATGTAATGATTATTAGAGTGGGTTGATCCCTCTCCTTAGAAAAATGAAGGTGTTTAATGCAGGTTACCGAGACGCTTAATGAAGGACTGAAGCGCGAAATTAAGATCGTGGTTCCAGCGAAAGATTTAGAAGAAAAGTTGAATGAACGATTGGATGATACCAAGGGAAAAATCAAGCTTAATGGTTTTCGTCCCGGTAAAGTGCCTAGTGGGCATTTGCGAAAAATGTATGGTAAATCCTTTATGGCGGAGATTCTCAATGAGATACTCAGTGATGCACCCCGTTCTATTTTAGCAGACCGCAATGAACGTGCAGCGATGCAGCCAAAAATTGATATAGATGAAGATGAAAAAATTCTAGATGGCAAAGCTGATTTTACTTTTAGTTTAAAGTATGAAGTTTTACCAAAAATTGACATTAAAGATTTTGAACACATTACGGTTATCCGTGAAATTGCAACTGTTCCTGAACAGGATATTGATGATCAAGTCAAACGCGTCCTTTCTTCTACGCGTAATTATTCCCTAAAAGAGGGGAATTCTGAAGAAGGTGATCGTATTACCATAGATTATCAAGGTAAGCTTGAAGGCGTTCCATTTGAAGGTGGGGCAGATAGTGATGCACAACTGATTCTTGGGTCAAAACAATTTATTCCTGGTTTTGAAGAGCAATTGGTTGGTGTGAAAGCTGGGGATGCAAAAACGATTTTTGTTAAATTTCCAGATAATTACAGTGCGGCACATTTGGCGGGACGGGAAGCAGAGTTTGACATTACTATCAAAGCTGTCTTTAAACCAGATGAATTAAAAATTGATGATGAAGCAGCGCAAAAAGTTGGTTTAGAGTCTCTAGATCGCTTACGTGAGGTCGTTCGTGGGCAGATTGAAAGCCAATATGGTTCAGTGACACGTCAAAAAGTTAAGCGTCAAATTCTTGATGCTTTAGATGCTGATTATAATTTTGAGATTCCTGAAGAACTTTTAGAAGTTGAGTTTAACAATATATGGGCTCAGGTTAATGATGATTTGAAAAAGGCTGGGCGCAGTTTTGAAGATGAAGGTATTACAGAAGAAAAGGCACGGGAGGAATATCGTGTCCTTGCGCAGCGTCGTGTTCGTCTTGGTTTGGTGCTTTCTGAAATTGGAATGAAGGTTGGTGTTAAAGTTAGTGAGGATGAGCTAAAAGCAGCCGTTTTTGATCAGGTTCGCCAGTATCCTGGACAAGAGAAAGAGATTATGGATTTTTTCCGTAGGACTCCGGAAGCTGTTGAAAATCTACGTGCTCCGATTTTTGAAGAAAAGGTCATTGATCATTTATTAGCACAGATAAAAGTCACAGATAAAGAAGTGACGGTTGAAGAGTTGATGAAAGAATATGACGAATCAGATGTTCCTGAAGAAAAGCCGGCAAAGAAAAAGTCTGCAGTGAAAGAAACGTCTACAGAGAAAAAACCAGCTAAGAAAAAGGCTCCTAAAAAAGCTTAATATTTATGCAAACAGAACAAGCCCGATAGAAACGGGCTTGTGTTGTAAGATTTATGTTCTGGGGTTACACTGAGAGAATGGTTTTAGATAAGCCATGAGTATATTTTAAATATTGGTAGTGGATTGGCAATGAGCATCATTGATACGCGTACTCCTGATTCTAAGCGTTTTATTTCTGGAGTTACAGGTGATTGGGAAGTCATCATTGGCATGGAAGTTCATGCGCAAATCATATCAAATTCAAAACTTTTTTCAGGAGCATCAACAAAATTTGGTGCAGAGCCGAACAATCATGTATCACTTATTGATGCAGCCATGCCAGGTATGTTGCCTGTTCTTAATCAAGAATGTGTTCGTCAAGCGGTTCGAACGGGGTTAGGATTAAAGGCGCATATTAATTTAAAGTCTGTTTTTGATCGCAAAAATTATTTTTATCCAGATTTACCGCAGGGGTATCAGATTTCTCAATTTCGCTATCCCATTGTGGGAGAGGGAAAGATTATCATATCTGTTGGTCCAGATTCGAATGGCCAATTTGAGGATATTGAAGTGGGAATTGAGAGGTTGCATCTTGAACAGGATGCTGGAAAATCGATGCACGATCAACATCCAACGATGTCTTTTGTAGATCTTAATCGTTCTGGTGTTGCTCTTATGGAAATTGTTTCCAAACCTGATATGCGCTCATCAGATGAAGCCAAAGCCTATATGACAAAATTGCGTACGATTGTTCGTTATTTGGGCACTTGCGATGGCAATATGGATGAAGGTTCTATGCGTGCAGATGTCAATGTATCTGTTCGTCGTCCTGGTGAAGATTTTGGAACGCGCTGTGAAATTAAAAATGTTAATTCTATTCGCTTTATTGGTCAAGCAATTGAGTATGAAGCGCGTCGTCAGATCGCAATTTTAGAAGATGGAGGCGTCATAGATCAAGAGACTCGGCTTTTTGATGCCGCTAAAGGTGAAACGCGTTCTATGCGCTCAAAGGAAGAAGCGCATGACTATCGTTATTTTCCTGACCCTGATCTTTTACCATTAGAATTTGATCAAGCATTTGTGGATGCTTTGGCAGCAGACTTACCAGAATTGCCTGACGCTATAAAAGCACGTTTTATTAAGGAAATGGGATTGACAGTGTATGATGCTTCCATTCTTGTGACAGAAAAGGCTATTGCTGATTATTTTGAAGAGGTAGCGCGTGGGCGTGATGGAAAAATAGTTGCCAATTGGGTGATTAACGACCTTTTAGGGGCTTTAAATAAAGATAATCGTGAGATTGAAGAGTCCCCAGTATCGCCAAATCAATTGGGAAGTATTATTGATCTCATAAAAGAAGGAGTTATTTCTGGAAAAATTGCCAAAGATCTTTTTGAGATTATTTGGAATGAGGGGGGTGATGCACGCCAAATTGTAGAAGAGCGAAATATGAAGCAGGTAACGGATACAAAGGCTATTGAAAGAGCTGTTGATGAGATCGTTGCTAATAATTCTGATAAAGTTGCGCAAGCAAAGCACAAACCTGCTTTAGCTGGTTGGTTTGTTGGACAGGTAATGAAAGCAACAGGTGGTAAGGCAAATCCCCAAGCTGTTAATGAATTGGTTAAGATGAAACTTGGCATAGATTAAATTTTTATGGGGTGGAGAAGAAGCCATACATATGATATCTTCTTGAAATTAAAGGATAGCACGTTAACCTATCAATTGGAATTGTAGTTGAATTTACGAGTAACTTTTTCGATAATTTCAATCGTTAATAATTTTATTCCAACGATTAATTTCATGAGCGCACTAAATGAATGGAATAGCAGATGGCTCGTTTTTTTAAGCAAATCTTCACATGGTGGAATGGCAATACCATTGGTACGCGTTTTTTCACATGGCGCAAAGGTAAGCGGATAGGGGAAGATCAATTTGGAAATATATATTATGAAGGAGGACTTCATAAGGATGGTTATCCGCACCGTTGGGTTATCTATAAAGACTATTCTGAGGCCTCTACTATTCCACCAGGTTGGCACGGCTGGATTCATCATCGCTGTGAGTGTCCACCAACACAGGAGGATTATCATCCTTATGAATGGGAAAAGCCTCATGTTGCAAATATGACAGGAACAAGTGAGGACTATCGACCAAAGGGGGCTATCACCTCCAATGGAGAGCGTTCTTGTGTGCATGAAGATTATGATGCGTGGTCACCTAAAAAATAACATGTTTTAATGTGCGTGTGTATTTTTGTCTTATTTGACTCTATGTTATGAAAAGAATTATTTTTTTAAGGTGCGATTGATTTTGATATGATGAGATTTTTTTTATTGTTAGGGGTGAGGCATTTTTTTTATATTTTTTTAATGGGAATTTTAGTGTTTTTATCCTTAAATAGTGGAGTGCGGGCTGAACGTATTAGCAATGGAATTGCTGTTTTTGCGGGTCTTGACAAAATCACGGGGCGGACTACACGTTTTGAAGTTACTCTTGGTAAAATTTATCAGTACGGTGCATTACAGGTAACTCCACGTGCGTGTTATACGAGCTCTAAAGATGAACCCACGCGTACAACAGGTTTTGTTGAAGTCAATGAAGTGACATTAGATAAAAAAATACGGCGTATTTTTACAGGATGGATGTTTGCGGATAGTCCTGGTTTGAACGCTGTTGAGCATCCTATTTATGATGTATGGTTAAAGGATTGCAAGCAGAATTCTCAAGATCTTCCTCTTCAATGATTAGTGTATTATCTATTTATAATACATTGATTTATAATAGTTATTTATCATTTTACAACTTAATAGGAGGTTCAAATTCCTATGATTACCTCATTTAAAATTTTTTATATTGAATTGATCCAAACTATTCTCTTGCGCGTTAAAAGTGACGGATGTGTAAATAAGACTGTCTAAGAAAGGAATAAAAAACTCCGTCATGAACTGTTTAAATTCAAAGATGCATCATTAGAATAAACATATTTTTTCAGTGTTTCATAAGAGACAGTTCTTGAATTATATCTGTAAAAGGTTGAAATGAAAGGCTTGTTTATATTTGTTAAAGAGATGAACTGACGCTTTTGCATTTATGAGGGAAACAGACTATCAAGTAAGTAATTCATCATGAAACACCAATCGGTATATCTAGAGAACGCCTGTGTTGGTAGTTCTTTTCTCATAGAGATGTCGTTTTTTATTCAAAGAGTAGAAGCAATGCAATCTCTATTAATGGAAAAATTGAGATTTAAGATTATTTAAAGTTTATCAATCGAAGTATAGCTTGGTTAAAAAATGCAGTGATCAATATATTTCTAGTAAGAAAACAATGTTTATATATTTTTATTATATACCACACTCATAAGTGAGTTTGTCTATTCGTAAGTCCTTGTATATTGCATGATAACTTCACATTTAAGTAAGCAGGATACCATTAAGTTTGTAAATCATATTCTTGGTATCCGTGCTTTTTAAAATCTTTTGTATAAAATACACGTGTTTTCATGTAGAGCTATTGAAAATTTAAAAAGGGGCCTCGAAGAGGCGTTAAAAAGATTTTGTATCACTGGGAGTGGTATATTTATTTTGTATAAAGAATAACCCATTTTCTGAAAAATACGAGATTTTATACAATGAAAGTTTCTAGTCACAACCATAATGATGTTTCCCGATTGCCGAAACAACCTAAAGAACCCTTATTGAATGTTCCATTTATTATAGTTGTTTTGATAGCATTTTGTTTTTGTCTTTATTGCATTTCTCAGTATTTTTTTTCTCATCAGTTTTATGTTGAAAGCCTTGAGTTTTTTTCATTTATACCAGCATTGTTTAAGAGGGATCCTGTAGCATTTTGTTATACCATGGTGAGTTATTCATTTATGCATAGTAGTTTTAAACATGTTGCTCTTAATATGGTTTGGCTTTTGGTTTTTGGCTCTCCTTTAGCAAGGCATTTTGGTGTTTTACGTTTTTTAATTTTTTGGGTGTTAACGGCAGTTATTTCTGTTTTGACTTATTTTACATTTCATCAAGAAAGTACCATATCACTTATTGGGGCGTCAGGTGCCGTATCTGGAATGATGGGTGCTATTGCACGTTACGGTTTTCCTAGTGGGAATCTAGCTGTCAATGCGCAGAACGAAAAACTTTTGGGACCTTTATTGTCTGTCAAAAAAGCTCTGTGTTCTAAGGGGGTGCTTGTTTATATGAGTGTATGGCTAGCGACTGATTTTATCATAGGTATTTCTTCTATTTTGTTTGAAGAAAATGGCATCTCAATAGCATGGGAAGCTCATATTGGCGGTTTTTTTGCGGGTTTTTTGTTGGTTGGTTTTTTTGATGTTTCACAAAAAATTAAAAACTAGGATCTAAGATATTGATGTGCCACATAAAGTGCTATTGTTGCTGCATTTGAAACATTTAATGACTTAATATTTCCAGGCATATCAAGGCGTGTTAAAGCGCAAACGGTTTCGCGTGTTTTTTTACGTAAACCTTTACCTTCTGCTCCTAAAACAAGAGCAATTTTATTCCCTGTTAATGCTGTTTCTAGAGGTTGGTCACCTTCTGAATCGAGACCAAAGCTTGTAAAACCTGTTTGATGAAGTTCTTGAAGAGCTTCAGCGAGGTTTCGTACGGTAATATAATGAATCATTTCCAGAGCTCCAGATGCCGCTTTCGCAAGAACACCGCTTTCGTGGGGAGAGTGACGGCAAGTTGTAATAAGTGCTTTAGCTTTCAATGCAACTGCAGAGCGCATAATAGCGCCAACATTATGTGGATCGGTAATTTGATCCATGACAATGACCAGATCAGTATTGGTTAGTTCCGACAGTTTGCATGGTTTGAGGGGGAGAGTTTCCAGAACAATACCTTGATGAACAGCCTCACTTCCAACAAGCGAATCAAGATATTTGGGGGTGCATAATGTAACAGAGCAAGGATAATCTGATTCGGATATATTTAATCGTTTTAAGGCATTTTGTGTAACGTAAAGACATTTTAAAATTCTTTTTGGGTTTTCTAAAGCAGCCTGAACAGAATGAATACCATAAAGATAGATGATCCCTTGCTGTAAAGAAGCAGCTTTCTTCTTTGGGTGTGTAAAAGATCGAGAAGGAGAGCCTTTTGTATCGCGATATCGGCGACGCAAACGAGCATAATGAGAATTTTGTGATGTTTTTTCTTTCATAGCTTCTTTATAGCGTGTTAATAAGAAAAATAGAGAGAAAAAAATCTATGATTTAAAATTATGAGCAGGAAATTTGTACAGAACTGTATTTATTCTGTTGACAGATACAATAGTAATCGTCATAACCACTTCGCAATCAGATTGAATTGAATGGGTATTCAAGATGGTTGTCGTGATGTCTCATTGCGTGACTTTATCGGTGTAATGGAGGGGTGCCCGAGTGGTTAAAGGGGGCGGACTGTAAATCCGTTGCGTATGCTACGTTGGTTCGAATCCAACCCCCTCCACCATTCATCGAAGGAGAGTTAGTACGTGGGTCATGCGGGTATAGCTCAATGGTAGAGCAGCAGCCTTCCAAGCTGAATATGCGGGTTCGATTCCCGCTACCCGCTCCAAATGGTTGTTGATGATTGGGCAAATAGGTATGATGGAGGATATTCCATTTATAGATTGGGTGGGGTTTTGCCTCTAAGAGTTGTGGTTATTGGGCTGTTTACAGTCTGGTCAGACTCATTTTTGCAGGACTGACCCTAGGTGCTAACAAAAATAGGGAATAAAACAAGAGATTAATAGCAATGGCGAAGAGCAAGTTTGAACGAACAAAACCGCATGTTAATATTGGTACGATTGGTCACGTTGATCATGGGAAGACCTCGTTGACAGCAGCGATTACGAAATATTTTGGTGAATTTAAAGCCTAT